>CAMMDQ010000001.1 GCA_946495675.1 uncultured Bacillota bacterium
TCAATTGATGTAATCTCATTTTTTATATATCATTACAATAAAAATTTTTACTTCTTGACTAATTACTTGGCAAAGACATTATATAAATTGCAATAAATAGATATGCAATAATGATAATAATAGTTAGAATTGTAAATATTATTCCAACCGCCTTTTGTCCTTTACTGCTTGACTTAATTACAAAAGGGTGCAAACATAGTGAAATAATTGAACAAACAACTCCCGGAATATAACTAATCCAGCCTGTTGTTAAAATAAAAACAATGAATGTAACTGCTTTTTGCGCATCACTATTTGAACTATATGTCTGCAATAAAAAAAATACAGTAACTGCCATAAAACACATTGAAAGAAAAAACGAAATTAACCCGCCAATCATAAGTCCAGTTTTTAATTCTTTAGGTTCATTTACATTTGTTACTTGCGTTATCACATTTTGGGTATTTTCTAAATTATTTTGATTTTTTATATCTTCTGCTTTTACAACATTAATATGATAATCTTTTTTAACCATTCTAATCTCCTTACTTAATTATACAATTAAAAATCTTTGAAGTCAAATATATATAAGGTTGACATTTTATTTTTTATATGATATATTTATTAAAAGGAGATTAATATGTTAAATTTAAGTGGAATTGAACTTGCATCATTGATAGTTTCAGGATTAATTTTAATTTTTTTGGTAATTGCACTAGTTGTTCAAATCAGTTTAATTATCAAATATAAACAATATAACAAAATGCCCTTGTCTAATGGATTAACAGCAGAACAAACAGCAAGGTCATTACTTGATGCAAATGGTCTTCAATATGTACAAATTAAAAAACTTGGTTTTTTTAGAAGAATTTTACTTTTAGGAAATCATTATAGTGTAATGAAAAAGACAATATATTTAAGGACAAATATATTAAATTCATCATCTATAACTGCTGTTGGTATTGCGACACAAAAAGCTTGTCTTGCAATTCAACATAAAAACAAAGATAAAAGTTTTAGATTTAGATATATTCTTCAAATTTTAACATTGTTTACACCACTTCTTTTCTATGGGGCTATTGTTGTAGGTCTTGTTATAGATATCCTAACTAAGTTTACAGGAATTCCTACACTTATCGGTTTGTTAATTGGACTTGGTTTTTATGTATTAGTATTTATTTTTCAAATTGTAAATATTAAAGTAGAGAAAAAAGCAAATAAACAGACTATTGAGATTTTGCAAAGCTCAAATATATTCAATGAACAAGAAATTACAACACTAAAAAACCTATTTAAACTTTATATCTTGGCAGATATAATCGCACTAGTTTTGAGTTTGTTAAAACTTATTCAACAAATTTTAAAAGTATTTACAAAATTAAAAAGAAAATAAAATTAAAATATTAAAAAGGTCATAGTAAATAATTACATACTACGACTTTTTTATTTTGATTTTTACTTTTTAAAAAATAAATTTAATTTTATTAAAATTATTTATAAATTTGTAATACTTTTATTACATATATTTTTTCGTATGCGTTGTAGAGCGTAGTCTTTTACCATTTATAACTAATCTATTACTAAAATAGAGTTCAAACAATTTGTCTAAATGTTTTGTTCTTAAATAATAAAAATCATCATTATGAATTGTTGAACTGCCACTCATATCAGTGTTTATTGATAAAACTTGCTTAATAATATAATACTTTGTTCTATAAACATTATTAGCATTTTTCATAAAATCTGGTTTAAAAACAAACATTTAATTTTCCTCCTTTTTATTTAATTCTTTTTCAAAAAACTTTACTAACTGAGAATTTAACCTTGATATATGTTCTATTGAATAACCTAATTTCTCAGATAGAGAATCTTGCGTATTGTTTTGCAAATACAAAGATATATATAAATCATATAATCGTGGTGGAGCTAAACAAATAGCCTTATTATATATATCTAATTTTTCTATAATTACAAATTTTGATTGCAACAGGTTTTAATTGGGAGGTGCTTAACAGAGACGATCTTTGTGAAAGGTTTATAACTTATTCGATTGTTACAAATCCGCTTCCAAATTTTTCGTGGCACCAAAGGGCTTTAATGCATGATGCAAGCGATCCTTATAAGTATTTTCGGCTACTACCTGATAATCGCATTATTTTTGGTGGAGAAGATAAAACCTTTAAAGGAAAGGCTATAAGTGAGAAAAAAGCTAACAAATATATGATAAAGTTGAAAAAGATTTGCTAAAGTTGTTTCCTCAAATAGAAAAAGAAGCAAAAATAGATTATAAATTTTGCGGCTGTTTTGGAACAACAAAAGATAATTTAGGGTTGATTGGGCAAAGTGGATTTGATGAAAACATTTTGCTTTTTATCAGCTGTGGAGCAAACGGAATAATCAATGCAATGAGAGGAATTGAAGTGATCGAAGATATTATAAAAGGCAAAGAAAACCTTTTGGCAAAACTTTTTTCGCCTTTAAGAGGCAGTTTATAATCCGGTTTTTGAATTTTCTTCCTTTTAATTGACATTTAATTTTTAGTTTTACTATAATTATGCTGTAGGGGGCGTATGAAAAAAGTTTTATCAATTTTATTTGGAACCGTCTTTGCCGCTTCTATGGGTATTGCTCTTGTAGGGTGTAATGAAGAGCCGCCCGCAACTGAGCCAGCGCAAAGTTATTCGATAACATTAGAAGAAGGGCAATTTTCTGATTATTATGATTTATCTTCAAATTATAGCAAAACGACAGCGGGAACTGAGATTGTGATCACTGTTGAGCAGCTAGTTTTTGCAACTGTAGCTCACATCTATGCAAACGGAGAGATTTGTCAAGAAGGTGAACGAGAAAACACTTACACATTCACAATGCCGTCGGAAAATGTTGTTGTCACGGCAGAATTTGAAATTTTGCCAGACATTGAAACTGCTGCTGACGAAATGATGTGGACAACTGCTCCGACAAAAATAACAGCTGTTGCAGAAGATGCTATTATTTGGTATGAAGAACAATATGTTGTTGATTTTGGAAGCGATTTGGTTTTAAATAATTATGTTGACGGCGGGATGTCTGCTGTGAGAATTTTTTCAACAAATCAAGATGTGATTCCAGATTCGGCAATCTCTAAAGCTGAAGGACTCACAGATACAGCTTATGCTTCAGCAGCCGAATTCACTATAGATCTTAGAAAGGTCTCACCAGGAACTGCAACTATCGTGTTTGTTGAAAGAGCAAACACATACTATCAGCCAGCTTGGCGATTTCTTTCAAAAACTATAACTGTTTTGCCGGTGGAAGAATAAAAAGAAGCTTGCGTAAAGCTTCTTTTTGTTTATTCAAAAGATATCTTCATTTTGTATAGAACCAAATCTCTGTTCATTTCATACTGATAGATGCTTCGTTGAAAAGCTAAAAGATCAACCGCTTCCCAAACAAACACCCAAGCAATGATATCAAGCACTTCAGTGATGATCCATGGTGCACCAAAATGGTTTGCAATAAACAGAATCGCCAAAAACAATAATGAAATTGCAATCATAGACCAAAAGATTAAACTGTTGTTGTGAAGTTTGCGTTGATTGTCGATCAAGCTGTTGAAATAATAATTTTTTATAGCCATTGAAAAATCTTGTTTTTCTTTGTCTGTCAGCTTTTCGCATTTCAATTTCAAATGCATGTTTTCTTTAGGCGGAATTGATTTGCTGACATTGTCCAGCAGATTTGCAAATTCCACATTTATTGTTTCTTTTCCGTCTAGAGCAAAAGGAGCAAGCACTTCAGTTTTGTCTTTGATGCCGATCTCAACCAAGGCATTCCCGTCTTTATCATGTTTAAACTCTCTCGTTAGTTTTTTTCTGCGTTTTAAATGTTTTATAAAATTAAACATTCTTTTTTCCTTTTTTCTTCTTTTCAGATTTGTTTTGCTTTATAAGTTCGCTTTTGTTTTGTCGGAACCAATCAACAGTGTCAAACAAGGTTTCTTTGATTGGTCTTGAACTATAGCCAAGTTCAGTTTTTGCTTTTTGATTGCTGAAATTTCCGTTTGAATTGAGTGTGTAAAGCGAATAAGCTGAAAATACAGGTTTTTTCTTACGCATTTTGTAATACAAGTTTGCAAGCGGTGCAACCATTTTTAAAAACCACAAAGCAATTTTATAAGGGAGCTTTTTTCTCTTCAATTTTTGGTTTAAAATTTTCAACATATCCTTGACTGTCAAATATTGACCGGAAAGGATATAACCTTCGCCACTTCGGCCTTTTTCAGCAGCTTTTATAAGACCACTGGCAACATCTCTCACATCGACAAAGTTGTAGCCTCCACGAACATAAGCCACCAGCTTTTCATTCATATAATCAAGTATAACCTGACCGAGTTCAGAGATGCGATAATCGTATGGACCTATCACGCCGCTAGGGTATACAACGCAGGCATCTAGCAAGCCTTCCTTAGCTTTTTCTGTTACATATTTTGTTGCAAGGGCTTTTGTTTTTGCATAATTACCTACCAAATTTTTGTGTTCAAACGAAGTTGGCTCATATAACACATCTCCCTGCTGCGGATCAATTATATGCACAGTGCTTGTGTAAACCAGTTTTTTTGCTTTATTTTCTATGCAGGCGTCAACAACATTTATCGTGCCTTGAAAATTGACTTTTTCAATAACGCTGTAAGTCATGTTTGCAATGTCTACGATACCAGCTAAATGGAAAACGATGTCGCCTTTTTGAATAAATTTAAAGATAAAGTTGCGATCTGTAATGTCGCCAGTCAAAATTTCAACATCAAGTCCTTCTAGGGAACTTAAGTCTTCACCTGGCAATGCCAGTGTTTTTACTTTTTTCTTTTGTTTTAGCAGCTCTCGAATAAGCACATTTCCGATATGCCCAGCTCCACCTGTTACAACATAGTTTTCCATATAAGTGCCTCCTTTAATTAAATTATACCATTCGAAGCGAAAAATACAAACAAATTGAATGGATGCGTTAATGAAAAATTTTTAAAAAAGTATAGATAAAACGAAATTTTGTGGTATTATATACTTATGAGAACTAAAAGTAGCCTGTTGAAAGTTTTTGCATTGTTTGCCTTGCCGCTAGCATTGATAATTTTCCTATTTTGTTCAAATGTGCAAATTGAAAATAGTGCCGCGCAAACAAACAGCGATTCTTCAATAGAAAATTATGATGATTATATTGATTATTTCAGAGCCAATCAAG
Organism: uncultured Bacillota bacterium; assembly: GCA_946495675.1. GTDB lineage: Bacteria > Bacillota > Clostridia > Christensenellales > UBA1242 > Caccovivens. Next base: position 5,197 of record CAMMDQ010000001.1, read on the forward strand.
ATGAAGATATAAACAGCAGTATTGTTCTGATTTATGATGCGCTAGTCGATAACATTGATCAAATAAAGACAGGAAGTTTTGAATTTTCCTTGCGTTCTTACAATGGTTTTGATTCTCTTGCAACACTTTCCGAAAGCGAGCAATACAGAGCTTGGCTAGGAGCGATAAATGCTTTAAAATATGATGATCCGACACTCTTCTTCATCGATTTTACGCAGATAGATTATGATTATTCATCTTTTTTTGTGAAAAATGTGACCATTTCATCAGATAACTGTTATATTGAAGGCATTTACAACCAAAATCAGCTCGAACAAATGCTAAGTGAACTTGAAGAAAAGAGAGCCGAAATTTATTTATTGATGGATGAAAACTGGACAGACTATCAAAAAGTTTATTTTGTTAATGAATATCTTGTTGAAAATGTTGAATATGATCAAACTTTATCTGGCGCCTTTGTTCATACAGTTTATGGCTCGATAGTCGATGGGCTTGCAGTTTGTGACGGCTATTCTTATGGTGTGCAGTATCTTCTTGATGGGCTTGGCATCACAAATCTTGTTTGTGCCGGACAGGCTTACAATCCGTCAACAGGTTCAAGCGAAGGGCATATGTGGAGCTATGTCAAACTTTATGATCATTGGTATGGTTTGGACACCACTTGGAACGATCCTATTTATTATGGGCATCCATCTCAAGAACAAATTGAACAGTGGAAAGTCGCATACTTTTTGAAGGGTTGGGATGAAGAAAGTGGTGAAGGATTTTACCATATGCCAGATGATGAAGAAGAAAGAGTGGTTCAAAATTATCAAATTTACTACGACACTGTGCAGTGGGGAGAAATCGTCTATGAGCTTCCCGTGCCACAAATTGAACAAAGGGATTATGCAAACCCAAGTGCAACAGTTGAAACTGAAAAGTCAATTCAATCTGGCATTGCAACTTCGTTGATAGTTAAGATTGAAAATGTTGAAAATATGCTTGATAATATGACTTTTGCATATCGATATAGCAGCGATGGTGAAGCAAATTGGAGTGATTTTGTACAATTTGATCAAACACAAATTGCTTTCGATCAGCCGGGACAAAATGGTTTCTATCAGTTTTATATTGTCACATTAGACGGGCAAATTGTAGCAAAACTTGGAGATAGAGTTGAGGTTAGCCTTGGGCAACTTTACTCCATTGAAATTGATGCACCTGAAGGTGTGCAAACAAAATTGTCGCCTGAAAAAGATGGCTATACACAAAACGAATATATAACTTTGGAGATAACTTCTCTTCCTGCAGGAATGGAAATCGAATCAATATCGGCAGATAATTCTGATGTGCAGATTATAAAGTCAGAAGATGAAGAAAATGTTTATAATTTCAGTGTGCCTTCTTCCAACTTGACAATTTCTATAACGTTACAAGAAAGACTTTATAATATTTATATCGAAGAGATTGAAGGCTTGTCTTATACACTGACTACTCCAAGCGGACAAAGTAGTGCATATTATGGCGAAGAGCTAAGCCTTACAATCAATGGTTTGCCAACAGGGAAAAAGCTTGTTTCAGTTGAAGGTATTGAAACTGATGGGCAGATTGAAATTGGTTTGCCTATTGAGTTTAAAATGCCATCAGAGGACGTGAACATAACTTTTACTCTAACTGATATTGTTTATAGTATTTCAGTTGATTGTCCGGAGCAATTAAGCCTTGACTATATTTCTTCAGGAACTTATGGACAAGAAATTATTATTTCAGCAACAAATTTGCCTGATAATCAAAAGCTTGTGCTTAGTGGGATTGAAGAAGGCATAACATATCTTAGCAACGATCAAATATCTTTTATAATGCCAGCTCAAAATGTTGCCGTTGAAGTCTCAACACAAGAGCTTGAAAGTCATGCTATATCTATTGGAAATAGTATGGTAGAAGCGACGCTTGACAAACAGGTGGCATATTTTGGGCAAAATGTTAATATCACACTTTCATATTCTTTGCAGGAATATCGGATTGTCGATTTGTTTGTCAATGGTGTCAAGGCAAACAAGATAAGCGATTTTGAATTTAGTTTTATAATGCTAGATGAAGATGTTGTTATCGAAATTGAAACTTTTGCAATTCCAAAAATCGTAATTGCAAATGAAAATATTGAAACAAGTTTGCAGTTTGTTGCAGATAATGACCAATTTTATTACATTATTACCATAACCAGCTTGCCAGAAAATCAATACGTCAAAAGTTGGCAGGCGGTTGACGAAACTGGTCAAAATGCAAATGTTATCACAAGACTTGACAGCCGAAGATTTCAAGTCCTTTTGGGCGATTCTGACTTAACGATAACTTTTCAACTGGCAGAGAGGGGTGTTTTATATGATGATCAAGACCCATCCGCAGAAGGGGATTTTCTTGTTATAACTTTAATTTTTGTGGGTGTTGTTACGATACTGGGTGTGATTTGCTATATTGCAATCAAGAAAAGAGGCTAAATGTTTGACATTTTTCGTCATTTGGACTAGACTTATTGCTAAAGAAGGAGCGTTATGGACTGGAATCAACTTTGGAATGATATAGTTACCTTTTTTGAAACAAACATCTGGAATATTGTCCTCTTTTTTGCCGTTTTGTTTATTGGAATAATCTTGGTTAAGATATTAATAAATATTTCAAGAAGGCTTTTAAATAAAACAAAAATCGAAAAAATTGCAGTTGGCTTTATCATTGCAATTTTAAAAGTTGTTTTGTATTTATGTTTGATCTTGATTCTGTTGTCTATAATAGGCGTGCAAATCACTGGAATTTTGACGGCATTAAGCGCTCTTATTCTTGCCATCGGGCTGGCTCTAGAAAACAATATTGCAAATGCTGCAAATGGCTTGATTGTTGTCTCGTCAAAAATGTTTAAAAAAGGTGATTATATTGAAGTTGATGGAAAGGAAGGAACTGTTGTTCAGATAAACTTTTTGTTTACAACCATTCTCACTTCTGACAATAAAAGAGTTACCATTCCCAATTCGACCATTATCAACAATTCGGTGGTTGACTATGATAGTTGCAAAACCAGGCGGGTTGAATGGAAGTTTACCGTTGCATATGAAAGCGATGTTGAAAAAGTGAAAAAACTGATTGGCGACTGCATGTATAGCAATGGAAAAGTAAGGCTTGAACCGGCACCATTTTGCAGATTGAATAGCTTGGGTTCGAGCAGTATTGAATTTGTTGCTAAAGCTTGGTGTGATCGAGAAGATTATTGGGATGTTTATTATGATGTGCTGGAATTAGTGTATAACGAGCTTAAGAGAAACAACATTTCAATACCTTATGATCAACTTGAGATCAGGCAGAGAAAAGACAATCCAGTTTTGCCAGTGGATAAAAAAACTATCCCAAAAAGAGTGGAAAAAATCAGGATTGAAAAACGAGATTTTGACCTTGAAAACGCAGATTTGTCATCAATTTTTTTTAAGAAAAAAGGAAAAAAGACCAAACAAGAAAAGGGACGAGAATTTGATAGTGAAATAAAATTATTAAAAAATGAAGAAAAAATGCAAAAAAACAGCAAAATTCCTCGCAATTTAAAGAGAAAAAAATATAAATTTAAAAATGTTGATTAATTTAAAAACCGCTATTTTAAAATAGCGGTTTTTCCATTGATTGCGGAATGGTTTTGCCGAGCAGCTTTAAGACTGTTGGAGCAACGTTTGCAAGGGATCCTTTTTTTAGTTTTACCTTTTTTAATCTTTCACTTACAAGATAACACGGAACAGGGTTTGTTGTGTGAGATGTGATTTTGCTGCCTTTTTTATCAATCATTTCTTCAGCATTGCCGTGGTCAGCGGTTATAATACAATCACCACCTGCCATAAGAGTTGCAAGGGCAAGAGCGTAGGCTTGTTTCTCAACACATTTTATAGCTTTTTTTGTTGTTTCAAAATTCCCAGTGTGACCAATCATGTCAGGATTTGAATAGTTTACAAGAATAAAATCATATTTTGCAGAAGCGATTGCATCTAAAGTTGCTTCAGTGATTTCTGTTGCCCGCATGTTTGGATAATAAGAAAAGTCTTTTGCATCAATGCTTTCTATCAATTTTCTATCTTCATTTTTGTAGGGTTTTTCGATCGTCCCATTAAAGAAAAATGTCACATGAGCATATTTTGTTGTTTCGGCAATATGAAACTGTTTTAGTCCCTCTTTAGCAATTATGGCAGAAAGGTTGTCTTCAATTCTTTCTGGCGGATATATAACATTCAGAGAGCAAAAATCTTCGTGATACAGCTCCATTGGCGAAAATAGAAGGTTTTTAAACTTTTTGGTTGAAAATTTATCAAATTTTCTGTCTGTTAGCGCTTTTGTCAATTCAATTGCTCTGTCAGATCGGAAATTGAAAAACACAACACTATCGTTATCTTTTATGATCCCATTTTCATCTAATAAAACAGGTTGAACAAATTCGTCGTAAATGCCTTGGCTGTAACTTTCTTGCAGCGCTTGTTGAGGAGTCTTATTGACGGGGGCGTCATTTCCAACTAACACATCATAGGCTTTTTGCAATCTTTCATATCGCTGTTCTCTGTCCATAGCATAAATTCTGCCGCTTATCGAAGCAATTTTAAAAGGCGTTGATTTGATATAATCTTCAAGTAATGAAATATATCTTTTCCCGTTATTAAATGGTGTGTCTCTACCATCTAAAAAGGCATGGATATACACTTTTTCTAGTCCAGCAGTTTTTGCCATATCTATGATTGCAAAAAGATGGTTTATATGGCTATGAACACCGCCATCAGAAAGAAGTCCCATAAGATGAAGGCTGCTATTGTTCTTTTTAGCATACTCAATAGCCTTTAAAAGGGCTTTATTTTCAAAAAATTTTCCATTTTTGATTTCTGCATTGATTTTTTCAAGATCTTGCAAAATCACTCTGCCGCTGCCAAGAGTCAGATGCCCAACTTCGCTATTACCCATTTGCCCTTTTGGTAAGCCAACACTTTGACCGCTTGCTGAAAGGGTGGTGTATGGATACATTTTTTTTAGTTTGTCAAGGTGTGGTGTGCCAGCGGCAGCAATTGCATTGCCTAATTTTTTTTTGCTAAGACCAAACCCATCCAAGATTATCAAGGTAACCATATTTATTTCCTTTTAAAAAAATTGTATTGAAAATCTTAAAAAATGTCAAATTTTTGCCTGATTTTGTTTAATTATTGCATTTTTAAAACAAATTATATCTTTCTGTGTGAATTATTGCGTTAAATATTTTTTCTTTGCAACCGGGATATTTTGTCTCTAAAGTTGTTAAAACTTGTTTTGTTTTTTCGCGCTCAGTGTGTTTATCTGCCGGACAATCGTTGTGCAGAACTGGCAAATTTTTTGCAATTCTTTCAATTTCTTTTTCTTCAACAAAAATCATTGGTCTTATCACTGTGAGATCGGTTTTTGACAGATAGGTTTTTGGTTTAAATGTTGAAAGTCTGCCTTCGAAAAAAAGTGACAAAATAAAGGTCTCAATCAAATCATCACGATGATGACCAAGAGCCACTTTGTTGCAGCCCAGATCTTTTGCTTTGCTGTTTAGTAATCCGCGTCTTAAGTTGGCGCAAAGCGAACAAGGATTTTTTTCTTTTCTGATTTCAAAAACTATTTCGAAAACATTTGATGGCACAATTTCAAGATTAACACCATTTTTTTTGCAAAAAGTCTTCAAATTTTTATAATTATTTTTGCCATTGGTCAAATCGACAGCGATGGCAACAAGATCGAATTGTGAAAAAATGTATTTTTTATATTCACACAATGCGCTAAGAAGGCAGAGGCTATCTTTTCCGCCTGACAAGCCCACGGCTATTTTGTCGCCTGTTTCTATTAAGCGATATTCTTCAATAGCCTTCCGCAGACCGCTTAAAATTTTTCTCATAATTTTTCCTTTTTTATCAAGTTTATTTTATCAAAAAAATGTTAAATTGCAAATAATTATTAAAAAAATCAAAAAAATAATAAAAAAATTTATAAAAAATTGAAAAAATCTTTTATTTTTTTAATTTTGTTTTTTTGTAAGCTATTTTATTTGCTTTAAAACTAGGGACAAAAAATGATTTAATGATATTTTCAAGACCGAAAAATTAATTTTGAGATACTCATTTCATAAAAACCAAGAGAAAAATAAATAATTAATATTTAATTATTTTGATTTTAATTTATTTGACTTTTTTCGACATTAAAAGTATAATTTTTAAAAAGGTCGAGCTATGACTGGTTTTTATCGACCTTATTGCGTTTAATATTCTGCAAATTACAAATATTAAACAAGGAGGCAAAATGAAAAAGTTTATCGTCGGACTTTTGGGGATTTTTATGATGCTTGGAGCATCTATTCTTTATGCCTGCACAGAGACGAATATCGATCTTGAACTTTCAACGCAAACCGTTTCTATCCAGCTCAATGGAGAGCTTGAAGATCCGACGGCGACTATTTATGCAAATATAACTGGCACTGACGATAAAACTTTGGATTGGAATTTGTCCAGAGACAATGATGTTGTTGCTGATGTGGAAATTTCAGAAACTTCCGATGGCAGATCGGCTATAACCATAACAGCTCAAAATGTTGGCGAAAATGATCTTGTTCTTACAACCGCACATGGAGGTGTTCAAAAAACGGTGCATATTGAAGTATACACCGAGGTAACGCAGATTTTAAATAAAAGTGAAGACGTAGAAAACAAAAGCACTCGCTTTCTTGTCAAAGGTCAAACCAACACTCTTGTGGGAGAAAATTATTTTACATTCTTGCCAGAATCTAGCAATAGAACGCAGCTTAGCTGGACTTTTGAAGCCAATGGAACGACCTCTTACAATGGAGCAGAAATTGTTGGCAACCAAATCACTTTGCCAGAGCAATTTGACAGCGAGATAGTTTTGCGTGCTACAACACATCTTGGCATCAGCCAAACTATGCAAATTGATTGCATTGATCCCATCAATCTTTCATCTATAGACATCGGCGGCGCTAAAACTGAAACGGGAGGTTTTCAGTATCTTTCAAGCGGAGAGGAAGTTGTTGTAGAGATAACGCCAAACATCTCCGGTCAGACCTATGAAAACACAGCCTATCTTGCTGTAAAATATAGCGGGGAAATAACAAACGATTTTGGAGGGCTTGATATTGAAGCTGTGGTATATGATGAAAGCGGAAGGATTTTGAGCATTGGCAGCGAAAATGTAGACGGCACATCAGAGCGATTGTTGAGAGTGGATGGGCAAAGTGTGAGATCTGCTGCCGATGGCTCAGTAGAATACATTTTCAAGGTTCAAGCCCTTGAAAACAGCAACATTAACGAAACCTTCTTCGTGGCTTTCAATATTGGTTATGCCGATTATGACTATCATATCAGTTCAGATGAGTTGAATCTTGGGAAATTAAAGGTTGACGCAAAAGAAAAGATTCAAAAAATTTCTGTTAGCAAAAATGAAATTGATGCAACCATTGATGAGCAATATTTGTATTCAAATTATTCCAGCTCAATGAATGGTGGCTTTGGGCAGCTTTACAACATAAGCCTTACTCCAAATTCAGTTGTTGATGCAAGTGGACAATACATACTTTCCGTTAATATTGATGGCCTAGGGCTTCGTTCTGATCTTCCGCCAATTTTAGCTTACACTCGTTTTGGCGGGGCTTACTCAGAAATCGAGCTTGAGTGGGATGCAAATTCATCAAGGTTTGTTTCACAACCAATTTCATCAACTTTGACAACCTTGCTTGAGCATCAAATTTATTTGAAAGCAAATCCAGAGTTTTTTGAAGCTGAAAGTGAAGCGGGAAATATTATTGCTGCATTAAGCGGAATTGAAGTTTCGTTTTCATCTGTTGACAATTCAGATATTGAGCCTGCAACCATGCAAGTTCGTGTTGTAAGAAGCTCAGGCAGCATTGAATTTGCAACAAATATTGATCAAATCAAAATAGACAGCAGCAATCTTTTAACTTTCTCGCAAACCTTCACTTTGCTGGGGCAGACAACTGTTGACGGCCTATATATTCCCGAAAATCAATCTGGCAATCGTTATGTTGAGATTGGTCAGCCTTTATTCCAATCGACAAATGGACAGAATGTAACATTTTCCGTCAATTTCACTCTTAAAGAAGATTATTTGGGTTTGACAAACTCGCAGACAAGCTTTGTCATCATGCATGAAAACGGAGCAAGCAGCAATGATATAACGTTAAATATATATCTGCCGTTGACGGAAGCTTATGTTGTTTGCGACAGCTCAGATTCTTCAATCACAATGCAAGATTTTTCAGATAAAATATTGATTGATGGACAAGATGAAACGGCAGCACTTTCACAATCTGTTTTAATGCTAAAAAATGGTCAGACGACGCTTTTATCATATGTTTTTAATCAAAGTTTAAATGGAGTTTCCGCTCTTTCTTCAGTAGAGGCGTCTTATTTTGATTTCGTTTACGACCCAAATTCTTCTGATGATAGGCAAGCTCAGCTTGATGCGTTCTTGGCACTTTATAATGGTGATTGGATGCAAATTGTTGACAGCAGCCAGGCAAGCAGTGATATTTTGTCAACAAACCTTGCTGTCGATCATATCAGAACTACAAGCGAAGGTTACAGCTATCTTGTGCTTTCCTTTGAGGGAATTGGAGAAGATGGCGAAGCTGTCGTTATTCAAAGAGTTATTCTGGTGCATTCCTATAATGCAGTTGAAAGTTTTTCTGTTTCTTCAGCAAATGACACAAATTTCACTTTATATGCGAGCAATTCCGTGGGAAATTCCGACCAGGTAAGCAAAACTGTGCGCATTTCATATTCTTCTGGAGATATCACTTACAAGAATGCTGAAAACTTTAGGTTTGAAACTACTATAGGCTCACAAACATTGACGGGAAATATTATTGACAATACAGTGCGCTGGACTACAGAAGATGGGGCGAGCTTTGCAAATCCATATTTTGATATCATGGCAGTCAACATCGGGCCTTCTTATCTTGAATTTACCATTTTTGCTCTTTCAACTGAACTGGCACAAAATGCGCCACAACTTGTCAACATTTACTATTCAATTTCTTCAACGCAAGCAAACCTTGACCAAGTTGGGCTGGTTGACAGCACAGATCCTTACAGAGCACAAGTCAACTTTGTGATAATAAATGCTGACAGGGTTGAAGAACTTGTTGTTGATGGAGTGGATGATAATGGACTATATTTTGAAGTAGGTTCGCTTTCTGACACGACTCAATTTATTGTTACAACCTCGTCGCCAAGCTATGCTATGGATGACAGCGTAAGCAGCATTGTTGTTGATGAAAATGGACAGGTAAGCAATAATATAGTTAGCGTTCAGACTGTCAACAACAGATTGCGTATTGATCTTGTTGCAAATACCGGCACTAAAGGAAAACTTTACATTTTCCCTTCAGATGCTGTTTTGAATGGTCAAATAATTTATCAATATGAAGGCGGAAGGGGCAGTTTAAGCCTGAACGAACTTGGACTTAAAAGAAGCGGAAGCAGTCAAACAAACTTTGAATGGCTGGTTGAAAATGCTTTCTTTGTGAACAACCAACAACAGCAAATTTCGTTTGCCCAGATTTTCAAAAGTGTTGACATTTTGGTTGCCGATGGACGCAGCTTTGAATATGCATATCGTGTTTATGAAGAAGAAGATTTCAGTCGTGGGGCCCAGCCGTCATCATATTTCTATACTGTTATGAACGATATCACTCTTACAAACACGCATTTTGATACCTTTAATGGTGGTCTTCAAGGGGATAATAAAAATATCACTATAACCCTTGACGGCCAAAACTTTGCAGGAACTTTGTCAATATCAGGCAGTGAAGGCGGCGTTATTCGAAATATCACATTTAATGGTAATGTTTCTGCTTATGGCTCTGCTAATGGCTTTGTTGTGGATATTAATAATGGTGTGATAAGAAATGTAACCATTGACACCTACGGCTTAAGCAGCAGTGTTTTAAGTGCAAATTCAGGATATGTTGGCGGCATTGCAGGCACAAATTATAGCGGTGCATATATTGAAAATGTTTCAGTTCTTGGACTTACAATCAATGGCGGGAATGCAACAGTTGGCGGAGTTGCTGGGCAAAACAGCGGTTCGATAACTCAAGCTCGCGTTGAGTTCTACAGGCTTGCAGGAGAAGACGACAACACCACTTTGAATACCTTTACAGGGAATGTTGTTGGTGGTGTGATAGGCAGACAAAATGTTTCATCCACAAGCAGTGTTTATCAAATTTATGCTTATGACTATATTCTCGACTCTGCAAATGCAAATAACAGATTGAAAGGAACAACCAAAGGAGCTTTGATTGGTCAGCTGTCTGGCAACGGCACACTAATATTCAGCGAAAGCTTTGCCTTTGTTGATAATATGGTTGGTCAGACAACTGAAAATCCAGAAACATTCGACCTTTCAGCTTTTGTGGGAGACGCTAATGGTGTTTCAATAAATTATCAATTATCATACATATCTTATTATGATAGCGAAGGCTTCAAAACTGTAACATCAACTGATTTTTCAGGCAATCGAGTGATTGCAAGCGGTGATAGTGGCTTTAATGAAAACATTAATGGCGGCAACAGCTATTTGAGATATTTCTATCAAGACGAAAAAGTGCAATCGGTTGTACAAAAATTCAACGTTGTCCAAAACGGAGGGCTTTACAAGGCAATTCCTGTTGAAAATAGCAATAGCATTGTTTTCTTCAGAGCGGACCTTGCCGCTAGTGTTGGCTCAAGCTCACTTACAGCAAGTCAAGCGCAAGATTATCAAGAGCTCAACACCATTGACATTGCAGCTTTGTTTGGCTCTTATGATCAAAACATTATTGTAAGCTCAGATAGCAGCAGCCTTGTGATCACAGGCTCTCAAATCTTTGTGCAGTCAGTGGGGAATGGAGAGCTTACACTTTCTTCAAAACAAGATGTTACGGTAAATAGGTCTTTTGATTTTGTTGTTGAGAAAGCGCTTAGCTCAATCATTGTTTCTTCTCAAAATGCTGCTGGTCAAACAGAGCAGTTTGAGCATGGTCAAAATTCAACTGTATATCTGCAAAAAACAATGTCAAGACAGTTTGTTGCCGAGTTTGCAACAGACACCGTTTATCTTGGCAATGGTGCAGATGCTTTTGAAATTCAGATGCTTGAAAATTTTGCTATAGACATTGAAGATCTGACTAAAACGCAAAATGCAACAACTGAATTTGAACAAGTTTCAAACACCGTCTTTGCGGCTACGGCAAATGAAGGAGAAATCACAGGAACAATTTTTGCTAAAATTTCTTCATCTGACTTGCAACAAGCAGTTACTAATGAAATTGGCATTTCAATCACAATCAATCCTATTGACGGAGCAATCAGCATTGGCTTCGACAGAGACGAAATTTCTCTTTCTCCTTCAACAACAACCAGCGTCAATGTCACAATGATTACCACTGATGCGAACGATGTTGCTTCAGCCCAAATTTCTCTTATCAATGGCGAAATTGAAACAGTGCTAGAGCCAAACTACGATGCAGAGAGCGGCAAAACAACCTATTCAAAACCAGACGGAACAGAAGTTTTAACTATCACTCGAACGGCTGGAGACCCTAGTGAAAACTCTGGAGTTTATCAAAAAGAGTTTAGTTTCAGGTTTGAAGTGGCAGAAGAATATCTAAGTCGTTTAAGCTCAGACGAAACTTATATGGTAAAATTCCTTTCAAATACATTGTATTCTTCTGAAAAATCTTTGACTTTGTATCTGTCAAGACAAGAGATGTCGAAGGTTGATATGACAAATTATCGCGTTTCAAAAACAACCTTCAACCCTACTCAAACAATCTACGAAACTGAAGGAACCACTGGCGTTATGGCTCCAGGTTCAAGCTCTATCATGCAAATCAGCGTCAATCCGCAGTATTCATACTATGATTTCATGGAGCTGACTGTTTCAGGGGCACCAATTGTTGACGCAGTTACCTTCTTACCGGTTGCACCAGGCGAAAGCAACCAATATCAGACTACAAGCGAAATCTCTTTGCAGTATATTACAAACGGTTTTAGATTTACTCCAAGCATGAATAGCAAATTTAAATACAATCTTTATTTCCTTGCAGTTTTCAATAGAGCAATCCCACAAGATTGCACATTGACTTTCACAGCGACTTATTATGCTTACAACCAAAATGGTCAACCAGAAATTGTGGACTATGTCAACTCTTACATCTTTGTTTCTTATCTTTCAGAGCCGACTATCACAGTTGATGGGGCTACATCAGCTTTGCTTGCCAAAGGCGGCAGCGCCCAAGTTTCAATTTCTGTCAACCTTGATCAAGAAATCGAATCAATCAATATAAGTGGAGCGACCAATGTTGATTATCATTTGGTTGGCAATCCAGAAGGTGAAATAGATGCTTCAACCAACAAGCGAGTTTACACCTATAATCTCTATGCAAACATTTTGGCGACTGCAGGCGAAGACAATCGTTTCTATGTGAATGCAACTGTGATCAGAAGAATAAACAACAACATAGAAAGAAAAACCACGCAAGCAACAGTAACCTTAGTTGACTTTAAGATCGATGAAGACCAGACCTATCTTGAAGGGGCTGAAGACGGCGTTTTGGATGTGTATGTCAACGTCAATCAAACTCTCAGTTTAAACTATATGTTTGATCCACAGTCTCCAAATTATGATGCATCGGACGAGGATTCTATCACTGCTTACGAAAACATTATGAGAGAACGCTCAATCTTTGAGCAAAATCATTACTATCCACAGATCACAAATAGAGAAGTTTCTCAAGACGACTATTTGCTTAATGTAGAAGCAACGGTCAATGCTGACGGAACGACAACATACTCTCCTATTCTGCTTGAAGACCGAATTTATTATGTGACTGGCACAAACACTTATGTTCCAATCAAAGGTGCAAGCGAGGGCACTTCCCCATTTATTATTTCTGTTGACGAGCGAGGAGAGGTAAACATTCGTGCAACCACTTTGACACAGTCAAGCCAACAAATCATGATCCGCACCTATGTCACCACAAATGGTGAAGAGCGAATCATACAAACATATTTCACTTTGCAAACTAGCCTTTATTCTGACGAAGATCTGCCGATCATGGTTGAATCAGCTCAAGAATTTTTATCGCTTGCTGAAAGTGAAGATGAGCAGATGCATGATTATATTTTGATGAATGATATTGTGCTTGAATCTTATGAGCCATTTGACACTGACTTTATCTCAAGTTTTGATGGAAATGGGCACACCATCTTTATCCGTTCTTTCAACACAGATAGCAGTTCCAACACTTTGAATCTTGCCTTGTTTGACACAGTTGCCTCTGGCACAACACTCAAAAATGTTCGAGTCAATCTGTATGAAGGTGGCAACATTTCAGTTGACCTTTCGTCATACACCACTGCAAACATTGCGGGATTTGCAATCACCAACAACGGCATCATCACGAATTGTGAAGTTGTTTCATTTTATACTGATCAGTACGCAATAGGGGCTTCTGGTTTAAATGAAAGCGCAATCTTGACTCAAAGATCGGGAGATACAGGGTTGATTGTAACTTACAATCGCGGAGAAGGCACTGGCGAGCAAATCATGCAAAACACATCTTCTTGGAATAGCTCGGTTGCAGGATTTGTTTTAAACAACAATGGAAATATCACAAATTCAAGAGTGGGCGGGGACCAAGTGATTGAGCTTTTGTCGCAAGACGAGATCAATGAAAATCAAGTTGTGGCACGACATAGCACTCTAGAGAATTTTGTCATTCAAGCTCAAGGCCGAGTGGCAGGATTTGTGCTTCAAAACGCAGGCAGCATTGCAGCAAGTTTTGTGAAAAATCTTGCAATGCAAAACAAGAGTGCAACAGCCATCGAAAGCAAGGCTTTTGCTGCTGGCTTTGTTGGCACAAGCTCTGGCAAAATCATGACCAGTTATGTTGAAGGTGTCAAACAGGCATCTTTGAGCACTCAAAGCATTTATGCAAGACTTGGCTCGACAATTTCATCAGAGCAGTGCGTTATTGCAGGTTTCATTTTGACAAATTCAGGTGATAGCTCTGTCATAGAAAATTGTTATTCAAACATTTTGATCTCAAGTTCTTCAAATGTTGGCAGTGTATATTTGGCATCTGGCTTTGTTTATCGAAATGAAGGCAGAGTGGCAAACTGCTATTCAGCAAGCCAGGTTGAAAATCAAAGATATTCTCAAATGAACTTCTCGGGACTGGATGCTGATGGAAATTTGCTTGCCAGCGGAGAGTATGAAAACTGCTATTATTATGATCAAGATTACAGCGAACTTGACTCTTCAACCGGTTCAAGCACAGAAGAGGCCTTTGAAACAGATGTGATCAGAGTGCCAGATGCAGGGGAAGAAGATTATTTCTATGGTTTTGCAATCGCAACAGCAACTCTTCAAGATGGCGTTTGGGCTATGGACATTGGCGATGGTCTCAGTGCGAGAGAAGGGTTGAAGCTGATCGAAGCTGACACAATCGCACATTCTTATCGATATGTGGTTTACTTCAGTGAAGATCAAATTGTTGAAGGGCAGCCAAGCTATTCACTGCCTTATGGTCAGATTGTTTTTGAAGATGATTCAACTTATTCGATCGACACATCTTATGGTTCAAGTCAAAACCCAATCATCATTCGCGATGCTGAAGAGTTTGTGCAAGTGACGGGCAGCAGCAGTTCAACTCCAATTCAACTTCAATACGAAACAACAATCCATGGCACTTACAGACTTGTCAGCGACATTGACATGACCGCTTTCAGCTCACAAATCATCACTTTGCCATCAACTCAAAAGGCTTTCAGCGGAACGCTTTATGGCAACGGTTTCACAATCACTGGGCTTAGTCTGTCTTACAATGGCAGAAATCTGTCTTATGGTTTGTTCAAGTCAATTGAGCCATATGTTGTTTACAATCAACAGGGAACGATTGTGCAAACTTACAGCCCAAAAATCACCGGGCTTAACATTGAAGTAGGCTCAAACTTGCTTGCCGGGGATACAATTTTTGTGGGCACACTTGCCGGCTATGTTAAAGACGCACTTTTGATCAACATAAGCCTTGACTACTCAAATGGAGCAATGGTGCAAGGGCGAAACTTCACAGGTTCGCTTGCAGGTGTTGTTGCGGGCAGCTCAAGACTTAGAAATATCACCGTTACAAATCCAAATATTCAATCTGCAAGAATAGCATCTTCAGGTAATACTGCTCTCAACTTAACAGCGATAAATAGTGCAAGAGCTGATCAAGGCTGGCTTGGACAACTTTCTTACTCATACAACTTTACTGGCACAGACAGCATTGCAAATGCAACTACAAATCTTTCCTACGCAGGCGGTGTTGCTGGTTATGTTGACATTTATGACGCAAACTCTCGACGAACTAGCTTTGTTTACACAGAAACCCCAGTCTTTAATGTAAGCAACATTCGCAGCCAAGGCACAATCAATATCACTGGTCAGGTTGTTGGTGGTTTGTTTGGGCTTACAGCGCATCAAACATTTGTTCAAGATGCAGGAGTGACCATTTCTGGCTCAATGAGCAGCAACAGCTCACATATTTTGAGCACAAAAGATTATGCTGGCGGCGTTATTGGTCAATCATTTGGCTTCTTGCACAAACTTTTCTCAACACATGAAGAGCACGAGCAGCAACTTATTGAAGATCAAATCGCATCCTTCTATAACGGTAGTGCAACTCAGGCAAACGTAGAGCGCGGCGTGCTTGATCTGTTTATGCCGGCAAGCTCCAGCACAACCTATTCTCAGATCGCCATTGGCGGACTTGTTGGGCAGGTGGGCTCAGGAACTTTGCAGGTTTCTTATTCAAATTTGAATGTGATTTCTCTCACAGCACAAAGAGCAGGTGGGTTGATTGGAGAAACAAACCTTTCTCAGTCAGCAACTTACTATGTTGACAAAAACATTATTGCAACCGGTCAATACACAAAATATTTGATCTATGAAACTTATGCAAGTGGAGATGTAAGGGCTTATTATAATAATGAAGAAGGCAACAGCGAAGAAGGCAACAGCGGCGGATTGATAGGCTATATTGCCGACAGTCAAGACCGAATTGCGCTTTTGTCAACAAATGCAATCAATTTCTTCACAAACATTGATTATCGCACTGGACAGACATATGCATTAGATGATTTCGCAACAATTGATGATGCTGATGATGCTTTTTATAATGGTTATGTTGCAGAGCATGTTTATCAGTTTGTTGGTGGCTCAACAGAACCTAACTCACTTAGCACACAACTCAAATTCTGGAAGGCAAGGATCAACACAGGCACTCAAAGCAACAATCCTTCAGTTGGTTATGTGCAAAGTTATGATTTTGCAGATTATGGCCAGCCTGTGTTTATCAATCTTTATCCAGACAACGAAACAAATGCAGAGTCAGACTCTGATGCCGGCGAAGCTTTATATCAAGTTGAAAGCATTTCAACTTTCACAACAGGCACTGCAGGCTATCAAGCAACTCAAAAAATCTTCCTCAACAGCGGCGTATGGCAGCAAAGCAACTGGTCGCACTCAGTTGACCAATTCTTCCCAGACATTCGTTACTCTTTGGCAGATCCTACAACAGTTTATCTTGACTCATATCAAGCAAGCATAGAATATGTGCTTGGTCTTATGCAAACAAATCCAACCTTGACAGTCATCGTCAGAGGTTTGACAGAAGATGGAACAGAATATCGAGATGTTGATTTGAAAGATTATCAATCTCGATTCCCAATAAATGCATTTGCTGGCACCTTGACAAGTGCAGACAACTATACAACTGACAGCGATGAGCAGGTCAGCCTTATCATCAATGGGTCGTTGTTTGAAAGCACAGCTATAGGTTTTTCAATTGAAAATGTTGTGATAACCGCACAAAGCGAAAGTAATGCCTCCTTGGAAGTAGATGGCGGATTGATAAGTGAGGCAGACATTGAAGGCTCAACAATCTCTGACTTGACATTAAAAATCGAAAGCGGCGTTACAGTTAAGCCAGTAGACGATGCAGCAGGGCTTATCGCTCCAAGGCTGGTTTCTTCAAGAATCAATGGTCTTACAATTGATGGTTCAAGTTTGAGAGGAAGCAGTGTGCTTGCAGTTGCTGCAGGCGGCTATGAGTCTTTAGATGTTGGTTTGATTGCAGGTGTGGCAAGTCAAGAAAGTTCAACATCAGTCATGACCATAACCAGCATCAACTTGGATTTTGGAGAAGGAAAAAATGTAACAGCTATATCTTTCGCAAAAGATTCTACAAATGGCACAACAGTGCAAAATTTAAATGTCGGACTTTACTTCGGAAGTTCTTCAAAAAATGCCGGCACAAGCTCTCAACGAATCTATTTGGCTGGCTTTACAGGGGTAGGGCATATTGATTTAGGAAATGTAAGCTGGCAAAGCAATTACTTAACAGAGGACTTGATCATCAATGCAGGCGGATATATTGGAAAAATTGATCAGCTTAACACAATGAGCTTCAACTCTTCAGATCAATCGGAAAGCAACATTAAGTTGTCGCTTCCAGAATCAGTAACAGAGCTTTATGCAGGCGGACTTGTTGGGCAAGCAGAAGGCAATGACCTTACTTTAAACAGTTCTTCAAGCTCAACATCAAGCACTTCAAAAATCATCTCTTTTGAAATTGCTGGCGAAACAACAACAGAAACGGCATATATCGGCGGCTTGTTTGGCTTGTCAAATAATGCTCTTACTGCCGCAAATTTTGCGGTAAACATGGCAGTTGAAAATGTTACAGCAACAGAGGAAAGTGGCGAAAGCTCATCTCCAGCTTTAGCAGTTGGTGGAGTTGTCGGTTACAGCACCAATGCTTTGACTGCAGAGAATATACAGATAAGAAATATTTCTAAAACAACCGGCATCAATGTTTCAAGTGCACAAGATTTATTGGTGGGCATTGGCTCGTTGGTGGGTTATAGCGCAAGCAGAATTAATTCGACACAAGGGCAACTCTACTCAGACCTTGATATAACTTATACTGTAGATACTGAAACTACTTCGGGAGAAGCAGCAGACGATTTATACATTGGTGGAATGATTGGCTATTTGGCAAACACAACAGACACTTCAAGTTTAGGTAGCAACAGCAACGGCATTGCTTACCTTGGGCGCATACAAGCAAATCTTAACGATGCAAGATCGGCTTCACTTGGTGGTATCGTGGGCTATTACGATGGCAGCGACACTCAATCAGGCGGAGCATTCACCATCAATAAATCAATTTTTGGTGGAGACATTATTGTTCACAATCCAAGTGGTCAAACCATAAATGTGGGCGGCACAATTGGTCAGACAAATGCAAACTTTATGATTAATCGCGCAAACAATTATGGCGAAGTGTTTATTGATTATGGTAATAATAATACTAGCCGAATGGAAACATACAATTTCGGTGGTATTGTTGGAAGCATCAATTCTGGCTCGAATGCGGGCTCTGAACTAGGCACTGTTTCAAATTCAAACAGCATGGTCACAAACCACAATGCTCGTTTGGCAAGAAGCACTGACAACGCAAATGCTCTTATTGGTGCAGGCACAGTAGAAGCAAGTTCTTCTGGCAACTATTACAACTCTGCAGTTGCTTTGGCATTTGACACCCAAGGCACAGACATTGGCTATAGCAGCAACAGCAATGCAGGCTTTGTTGGCTCGACGACTGGGGAAAATATAATAGGCAAGTTGACAACAGCTATTGACGATGGAGAATTTATAAACTTTGCAAAAGAGGTTTATAACATTAATCAGGACGAACAGACTAATCGAGAGGATCCTAGCTGGTATGATAATGTAAGCAAGCTTAGGCCGACCGTAATTGGAAATGCAGATGATATAGAAAATGGCAGTGAGTTTGCAGTAAAATATTATGTTGCAGATAGCAGCACAATCAACTATTTTGCTGGTAAAACCTTGGAAAATGTTGCAGTTGTCGGCAATTTTGAAACATTGACAATGAACCCTGCGATTGCAAGCTTGAGCGGCTATTCTTCCGTTTCAGGTTTTAATGCAAGCATTTCACGCAATACGAATGTTGCTAGCGGAAATGTCGGCGGACTTGTAAATTCAATGAGTGGCAACTCTATCATTTATGGCATTGGTGTCAACGGCAGTATGTCGATTGGCGGCACAAACGCTGTAACAATGGGCGGAATTGTTGGTTCAATGAGTGGCGGCTTGATTGCTGAAAGTTACACAAACCTTGACATGATTTATCGTGCAGCAAGCAGCGGCACAATCTCTGCCATTGCAAATTATAATTCTAGCGTAGACTCAGTTGTATCATTTATCGACTACACTTATGCAACAGGCTCAGTTGCAACATATATTGATGCAAACGTTTATGCTTTTGCAAGCGGCACGTCAAACCTTAACATTTCAAATGCATACACCATCACAAAACTTGACCTTAATGATTATACTGACGGAACATTTGCAGGCACGCCAAGTGTGAAGGGCTCAGCAGCAGGCGATGTTTACTACGACAAAAACGGGTTGAATTATAGCTCTTTGCAGGACGGGAAAGTAACGACAGACTTTACCGTGGAAGACGGCAACGGCAGTGTTCTCAAAGATGACAACTGGCAGAGAAATATCAACTTCAACTGGGGTTATCCAACACGCAACTTCACGTACTTGAAGCAATCTTCGTGGGCGGAAAGAAAAGAAGCAGACGATAGCACTTATAAAGACACTGACAGATCCGCTTATGACGACTATGTGCTCACTTATTCTTATACTAAAGTTGAAAATGGAGGGATGCCAAATGAAACTGACACAGTTTACGCTTACACCATTCCAAATGCAGGTATTTTGGCAAGATTGGCTGATATAACAGGCACAGCAAAAGCTAAAAATGTTGCACTTTTGTATGACATTGATTTGGCTGCGACACAGTTTGCAAAAACAGCAGCAGATGAGACAACAGTTAATTGGACATCACTTTTTGATGGTGACACTACATTCACTGCACAGTTTGACGGACAAGACAAAACAATAACAGGGCTTGACAAAAACTTGTTTGGTTCAGTTGGTGGAACTGTTAGAAATCTTCGTTTGACTGAGGGCAGCACGGCAACTGCTTTGCTTGCGGAAGAGATGACTGGTGGCACGATTTCCAACATCACTCTTGAAGGCGAGATAAGTGCTGACAACGGCAATGTCGGAGCTTTGGTTAACAGCATGACTGGCGGCAGCATTGACACTGTAACCAGCATGGTCAAAATAACCGGCACTGGAACAAGTGCTGTTGGCGGAATTGTTGGCTCTATCACTGCAGGTGAGTTGTATTATTGCTCAAATTACGGACCTATCAGCACGACCACTGCTGCAGCAGGTGGTATTGTCGGAGAAATCGCTACAGGAACGGAAGAACGAGTAGTTGATCATTGTTTCAATGGCGGTTCTGTGCTTTCTGGCTATACCGTTCAAGCAACGACAGGCAAATATTATGCAGGTGGTATTGTTGGCAATGCAACAGACAGCAACATAACGATAGAAGACTGCTATAATGCAGGCATGGTTAAGGCAGGTCACAAAGCGCATGCCGACATGGCTTATGCGGCAGGAATCGCTGCAAATGCTGCTTCAGGCACAACAATCAGCAACTGCTATAACGAAGGCCCAATCGAAGCTTTGGGGGTTAATCCAGAATGGAAGTTTGTGGTTAGCGGAGTAACATATGATGAAAATGGGGTTTTGACGAGAGTTACAGATCCTAAAATCTGGTTAGTGCAGACAAATGCTACAAATGTATCGGCATACAAAATTGCAAATACGGACGTAACCAATTGCTCCGTAAACGACGACGCCGACCTTATTTTAAATGGAGCCATGTTGGATAGGTATAATGAGTCAGGCAATAACTTAGAGAACTGTAGTTATGCAACTGCTGATTATAAGCATATGATTAACACGCAAGTAAACAATGATCTGTTATATGAAATTGACGGGAATACTATGAGACCAATATCGAGCAGCAGGATGTTTGGCTTTACTTATTATAATGTTTTGCCGTATATTTATAGCATAGAATTGTCTAGTATAAATTTAACCTTAAAATCTAAAAAAACGACTTCGGAGGAAGACTATTCATCATTGCAATTAAATAATTTAGATTTGCCTGAAATTTTTGTAGAAACACAAAAAGTAGATGCTATGATTGATATAGGTTATTATCGACATTATCTTGTCCCGGGCGATACTTCAGGCGGTGTAGGCGGCTCAAGAGATGATAGACAGAATTACGAAATCAACCGAAATTATTATTATGATATTGAAGATAGCATTCAAGATAAAATAAATGCTTTTCAAGATAATTTGGGAACTGACGACTCTACAGGTAACAACTATAGTCCGCTTAGCAAATCAGACTATGGCTCTTCAGCCCAAGGTCAAACAACTCAGGTTTCAATCGGTGAAACTAATTATTATTTAACATCCAGCGCCAATACCTTGCAGCAGTCAACCTATACATACACTTGGACTTATGATTTGAAAACAGAAGAATTTGAAGACTATGCCTCAGACACAGATGTTTCGCACTGGAGTGTGTCAAATGCAAGTGTTAGTGAAGAATCAATCAATGTGTCTATCGACAGCATTGCAGATGGCAAGATGACATTGAGTTATCGTGGAACCCAGCTGAGTAATACAGATCTAACCTTTGACTTGACTTATCAGCAAGATTATTCAATATCCTTGTCTGGGGGACCTTCAGACTTTGTATATATCGATGAGAGAAGCTTTGGCATTGTATTAGATGATAATGAAAGCAATGAAATATATAGGTATGTAGATCAATCTTTGAGGCTTGAAAGTGATAGTCAAACATTTGGCAACGTGGTCAAGATGACAGACAATAATTCAAAAGCTTATTACTTCGTTCTGTCAGGAAATCGACTTATCTATTATCTTGGTGCAAGTGTCGGCAGTGACAATAACGATGGTCTTGGTACAAATCAAACAATAAATGAATTTGTGTCAGAATTTCCAACTCAGTTAAAGACGGAAGAGCGTGGCATGGTTTCAAATATTTCAGCATCTGCAAATCAGGGGGGTAACTTTACAATAGGAAATCAAACTTATACTGCAACACAATCATCAACTCTTTCTAATAGTGATTTTGTTTTAACCAACATTTCATCAGAGATAAATGCGGATTCTGCTTTAGCAAGCTTTGGCATAGATGGAAATCCTCAATTTGTGATCCGCATTGAGAAAACCGATAGTGAAATAACCATTATGATGAGTGCTTCTTATGAAAGATTTGAGATTTATAGTTCGTTCTATTCTACTAGTTGGTTTGATGCATTTGTAAATGGTAATGGAGCCGAAATTGAATCGAACTTTAGGCATGCGGCAGGATCAGTCGGAGTTACCATAGATGATGGTGCCGAAAGGGCTGAACTTATGCTGGCAGGAAATAAAGAAATACATGTTACTTTAAGTGCATCAATGAGTGATGCTCAGTTTAGGCAATTTTGCAACTATATCTTTTTAGCAAATTATTATATGCAAACACAAAACCAAACTTTGATCAACAGTAGTGCAACTTCATTCACTTATAATGTTCCTGCATTTGAATTCAATGGAACGCTTTATAATCAAACAAATGTAGTTAACAATCTTTATGAATATTCGCAAGAATATGGCATGGAAGTCGATCAACAAAGCAGAGAATTTACGTATGATACAGTTGCCGATGCCAATGCGGCAATATTCCGAGGAAATGTTACCATAAGCGATAAGGCGACTTACACTTTATCAAGTGCAAGCCTTACAAACACATCAAGTCAAGATTATGTTTACAAAATTGGGGATGGCTCGGTTTCAATGCTTGCGCCAGGAGGAAATTTGGCTTTGCAGAACTACGCAGGTCAGACAGTCAACATCTATTCAACTGCAGATAGCTATTTAACTGGCGGCGAAAATGTTACTGTCCAAATGAATTTACAAACTTCAGAAGATACAACAACTTGGACGGAGATCGAATTCACATTAAATGATTTTGGCGACTTCGAAAAGGCGTCGGGCTGGATATACTCGCAAAATAATAATGATACAGATCCTAGCGACGAAGCAATAGTTGATTTTGATATTGCAGACTATCTTGCAGTGTTTAAAGCTGGTAATCAATATTACATCTATGCGGTTGATTCAGCTCAAACCATAAATCGTTTGGATGCTAGCTCTGAAAACTCGGAAAGCTTAACAGTCAACATTGCAAAGGGCGAGTATTTTGCCAATAATGTTAATTTGGACGGGGCAAATTTTAATGAAAAAGCTTATACAGTCTCAGAAAATTCAGTTTCAACATATTTCAATAATTGTATTCAACTGACTTATTCAAAAGAGGCTTCAGCTGAAGGAGAAAGAACAGCTGACGATCTAACAGTGGCAGTTCCCGGAAGCAGCCCTTTGCCAATAATTCTTACAAATGACGTGTTTATCAATAACAGTTTCAACATTGACCATAATGTATATGGAAATGGTTATGCTATTATAAGTAGTTACTACCATGCTTTCACTAACATTAGCGCAAGCGCAAGCGTAAAAAATGTGACTATTGCTGCAACGACAGGATCTGCTGGATATGTCTATAATAATATTTCTGGCAATTTAACGAATGTTGATTTTTATGGTATGGTAAGCAGCGGAAATGATTTTGGGCTCAACGGAGCAGAAACTTCTTTCTCAAATGTAAATATTTATGCCTCATATTATGGTGGCGCTGACTTTAACTTTACTCTAACGCAAGAAGAACAAGGCAATAGTAAAGCATCGAGCGTAGTTTTCAAAGGTGTGGTTGCATTGCGAGACTCTTCACACAGAAGAGTTGCCGGAAGCAATATAAACTTTGAAGGTGTAGATGTTGAGGGTGCTATCCTAAAAGCAGGTAATGGTGGAAACGGGTATGTAACAATTGCTCAATCAATCAATAATATGGTGGAGCGACAGGGAGGAAGTGCCGGAACTATTTCGGGTGCAGGCGGCGCCTTCACTGAGATCACTGTAAAATCAGGGACTTCTGGAGGAGCTTATTTGGAAAATGAAAGGGGCAATTCTGATGCAACCTTTATGTCTAATGCTTTTGGGAAGATCTTTGCAGGAAATGATGGAGATGGCGATCACATTGTAATCGATAGCAATGCCGAATATGGATTCCGTGAAGAAAATACTGGGAACTCTATTCCTAATGTTTTATTCATTTTCCGATCTCCTGAATCAATAAGGGTTGACGGAGGAACGGCTAGCAAACTAGGATTCTATGCACAAAACACTAACAATATGCCATCAGATAGGTTGTTCTATGTTGAGAGACAAAACACCTTCATAGAAAATAATCTTGAAAATTTTAAATATCTCGTGCTTGATGCTGAAGGCGAGTCAGTTTACTCAAAAGACAGTTTTATTGCTACAGATGGCATACGTAGTTAAACCGAAGACTCCTTTGATTCGTGGGCGGAGACAAACACTGATGCTAGAGCGTCGATATATAGAATTGAGTTAACTGATTATTATGAAGGTGATACTGAATATGATGATGGCTTCTTTGATATTTATCTCGTATTCAATGATCCGGTCATTCTTTCAACTTCAAATTATTCAT
The DNA here is from genome assembly GCA_946495675.1 of uncultured Bacillota bacterium. Lineage (GTDB taxonomy): Bacteria > Bacillota > Clostridia > Christensenellales > UBA1242 > Caccovivens. The sequence goes on from CAMMDQ010000001.1 coordinate 29,876, forward strand.
CAATCCTCTCATGGCTTGTCGATCATGCGAATAATGGCAATTGCAGAATTTATGAAGACTCTGATCTTACGACGGAGTACGATTCTATAACGGTTGATAACTTGATGGATGCTATAAGATCAGATTCGTCGGGAGATTCAGGTTGGCACTCTATACTAATCTGGGCAGCTTTGTGATAAAAAGAAACCTTGCGGGGTTTCTTTTTTGCAAAGAATAAAAAAAGTTTGCAAATTGCAAAGTTTTTCAAATTGTTTATAATGGTTTGTTTCTGCAAAAGAATTATGGTAAAATAAAGTTGTTGATAAAGGAGTTTGGTATGATTGAAATAACTGACAAGAAGGATGCGGTGGAAACTATGAAGAAACTGGGGCTTAACTATTTTCCGCTAGATGTTTTTGACGTAAATGATATTGAAGGTATCAAAAAGTTTTTCAAGAAATATCCTGCAAGTGAATATGTTTTGCGCAATGCTGATAAGGCTGGTGGTAAATTTTTCTTCGTTTCTTCTTTTGAAGAGGCTTTGCCGCTTTTGCAAAATTTTCAGGAAAAAGTTACCATAGATGTTTCTTACAATCCTTATAAAGAAGATATTGTTCTGGTGGGAGATGTTAAAGTGACAAAAGATGGCTTTCAAGATATGATCGACCTGATTGCTCGTGATGATGAAGAAGGCACAAATCGAAATGTTTATGAAAATCCAAAATACAATTTGCATACCACTCTTGATGATGAAAAGCTTTGGAAAATTCCAGGTTTTACTAAGCTTATGGACTATATCAGCAGGCACGAACTTTATAACATGATTGTTGAGTTTATTGTTTACGATTGCAAGCTTGGAATCAAAAAAGAAAATGTTGTTATTGCCGAGATTAGAACGGATTATTAAATATATTATTTTTTTGCAAAAATTGACAAAAATAGGCTTAAATTATTTGCCTATTTTTTTCTTTTTGACTATAATAAATCTTGACGAAAAAAAGGAGAAAAATGTAATGAAAAAATTTGTTTACTTGTTTAAAGAAGCTGACGGAAAAAACAAAGCCCTTTTCGGCGGCAAAGGTGCCAATCTTGCTGAAATGACCAGTCTTGGCATGCCAGTTCCTCAAGGGTTTACTGTGACAACCGAAGCTTGCACACAATACTACCAAGATGGACGAAAAATCAACAATGACATCTTGAAGCAAATCAAAGCCAAAATGGCTGAACTTGAAAAAATTACTGGCAAAAAATTTGGGGATGAAAAAAATCCATTGCTTGTGTCTGTTCGCTCTGGTGCAAGAGTTTCTATGCCGGGCATGATGGACACAATTTTAAACCTCGGTCTTAATGACATCTCTGTTGAAGCAGTTGCAAAAAACACAAACAATCCAAGATTTGCTTATGACTGCTATCGCCGCTTTATCCAAATGTTTAGCGATGTTGTTATGCAGCAGGAAAAATCTAAATATGAAAAAATCCTTGATAAAGTTAAAGAGAAAAAGAGTGTTAAGTTTGACAAAGATTTGACTGCTGATGATCTTAAAGAAATCATCAAAATGTTTAAAGATCTTTACAAAAAAGCTCAAGGTGAAGAATTCCCTCAAGATCCAGAAGTTCAGCTTATTGAAGCGATTAAGGCTGTTTTCCGTTCTTGGGATAACGACCGAGCAAATGTTTACCGCAGAATGCACGACATTCCTTACGAATGGGGCACTGCTGTCAATGTTCAATCAATGGTTTTCGGAAATATGGGTGACACATCAGGCACAGGAGTGGCTTTCTCTCGCAATCCTGCAACTGGTGAGAACAAACTTTACGGCGAATACCTTATGAATGCTCAAGGTGAAGACGTTGTTGCTGGTATTCGAACACCTATGCCTATCTCTGAACTTGAAAAACAAAACCCAGAAGTTTACAAGCAATTTGCTGAAATTGCAAAAAAACTTGAAAAACACAATAAAGATATGCAAGATATGGAGTTTACTATCGAAAATGGCAAGCTCTATATGCTTCAAACCAGAAATGGCAAGAGAACAGCTAAAGCTGCTTTAAAAGTTGCCGTTGATCTTGTTAAAGAAGGTATGATTAATGAAAAAGAAGCGCTTATGATGCTTGATCCAAAGCAACTCGACGCTTTGCTGCACCCTCAATTTGACGCTGCAGCACTTAAAAAGGCAGTGGTTATTGGGCAGGCTTTGCCAGCTTCTCCTGGCGCTGCGTCTGGAAAGATTTGCTTTACTGCAGACAAAGCAAAAGAAATGGCAGCAAACAAAGAAAAAGTGGTTCTTGTCAGACTTGAAACTTCTCCTGAAGATATTGAAGGTATGGCTGCAAGCCAAGGTGTTTTGACTGCTCGTGGCGGAATGACATCTCACGCAGCTGTTGTTGCTCGTGGTATGGGAACTGCTTGCGTTGCAGGCTGCTCAGCAATCAAATTTGCTGCTGATGAAAAATCTTTCACTCTTGGTGGAAAAACATACAAAGAAGGGGATGTTATCTCTTTTGACGGCTCTACTGGAAAAATTTATGACGGAGCCGTTAAAACTGAACCTGCTACAATTTCTGGCGAATTTGCAACCATCATGAACTGGGCAGATAAGTATAGAGTGCTTGAAGTTCGCACAAATGCAGACAATCCTTCAGACGCTAAAAATGCATTCAATTTTGGAGCACAAGGCGTTGGGCTCTGCAGAACAGAGCACATGTTCTTTGAAGCGGACAGAATCCCTGCAGTAAGAGAAATGATTGTTTCTTCAACTGTGGAAGAGAGAAAGAAGGCTCTTGCAAAACTTTTGCCAATGCAGAAAAAAGATTTTAAAGGAATTTACAAATCAATGCAAGGCCATCCTGTAACAATCAGATTCCTTGATCCACCTCTTCACGAGTTCCTTCCTCATGAAGATAGCGAGATTAAGGCTCTTGCAAAAGAAATGGGCATTTCATTTGATAAACTTAAAGCAACCGTTGCTGACTTGCATGAATTCAACCCAATGATGGGGCATCGTGGTCTTAGACTTGCTGTAACGTATCCAGAAATTGCTCAAATGCAAACACAGGCAGTTATTGAAGCAGCAATCGAAGTGAATAAGGAAAAGGGCTACAATATCGTGCCTGAAATCATGATTCCGCTCACTTGCGACTGGAAGGAATTTAAATATGTTCGTGATATTGTGGCAGAAAAGGCTGATGAAATCATTGCGAAGAAAGGTGTGAAACTCACATACAAAATTGGAACAATGATTGAAATCCCTAGAGCTGCACTCACAGCCGATGAAATTGCAAAATATGCAGAATTCTTCTCATTTGGAACGAACGACCTTACACAAATGACTTATGGTTTCTCAAGAGATGATGCTGGCAAATTCCTTGATGTTTATTATGCGAAGAAGATTTTTGAAAGCGATCCATTTGCAAGACTTGACCAAAACGGTGTTGGTAAACTTGTAAAAATGGCTGCTGATCTTGGAAAATCAACAAGACCAGATATCAAACTGGGAATCTGTGGCGAGCATGGCGGAGATCCATCATCTGTTGAATTCTGCCATAATGCAGGACTCACATATGTTTCTTGCTCTCCATTCAGAGTGCCAATTGCAAGACTTGCTGCCGCACAGGCAAACATCAAAAATCCAAGAAAGAAATAAAATTGACAAAAAACACGCTTTTTTGCGTGTTTTTTTGTTTAATTTTCAATTTTTTTTAATTTTTGCTTAAATAATTATGAAATTTTGCGTGATTTAAAGTGCAAAGAAAATTTTAAAAATCCAATGTTCCATCTTTAAATTTCAAAAAAAAATTATTAAATTTATTTTTTAAAAATGCAAAGAATAAATTTGGAAAAAGTGTCGAATTTTGTTATAATCTTTTTTAAAGGAAAAGGTGCCTTAAGTGAGAAATAAATCGTTGTTGAAAAAGTCAATTTTATCCATCATCTTTGCAGCGCTAACTGTCATGTTTGCAGTGGGGCTGATTTTGTCGTCTTTTGGCGAACAATCTGCAACAAGAGGAGATATTGAGTGGACGGAAGATTTTAGTCAAACTCCAACCAATTCAGACACTTGGCTTGACAACCCTGATTATTATATTGCTTCTCTTTCTGAGCTTGAAGGCAGCGGCACAAGCAGCGACCCTTACAAAATTTACACGGCGCAGCAGCTTGCGGGGCTTGCTTATTACACTCAAAACACAGGCACTCTTTCAAATTATTTTTTGCTTTGTGACAACATTGATCTTTCAGCACACTACTGGGTGCCAATCGGTTGTTATTATCAATATGGCACAACAACATCCCGTCAGAGAAGATTTAACGGAGTGTTTGATGGTCAAGGTTATACAATTTCAGGACTTTACACACAAAAATTAAGTGACAGCAATGCTTATTCGTATATGGGGCTTTTTGGCTACACTGGCGGCAACGGATATACTGTAATTAAAAATGTCAATGTTGTTGATTCTTATGTCCAAGGTTATTCGTATGTTGGAGGAATAGTCGGGCACAACGATAATGGCGGAAGTATTATAAATTGCAGCTTCAATGGTGTTGTTTCGGGGTATAATTATGCCGGCGGTATCGTTGGAAGATTTTATAATTCTGACGTTTTTATCAATCAGTGTGACAATTTTGGAAAAGTTTATGCGACTCAAATTGTTGGAGGAGTGATAGGTGGCATATATTCCACCCCTTCAAGTTACTATGCAGACATTATTCGATGCAACAACTATGGACAAGTTTCGGCAAGCAGCACTGCAACTGCAAGTTGTGGTGGTGTGCTAGGATATTTTTGGGGCACTGTAAATTTGGAGGAGTGTTCAAATCAAGCGGCTGTTTCTGCACAGGGGAATTATGTTGGCGGTATTCTAGGCAATTTGTATAACAATAGCTCACCACAAATTGACATCTCCAATAGCTACAACTCTGGAGATATTTCAGGAGTTAATTATGTGGCAGGAATCGCAGGAGTCAATCACAATCAAGTTTTTATCAGTCACTCTTACAATTCTGGGACGGTAAATGGGCAATCATATGTTGTGGGAATCGGGGCTTCAGCAACAAATTGCTTTAATATTGGAGAGATTGTTGGCAATCAAAATGGGGCGTTGTCTTATTCAGTAAATTCAAGTTCGAATTCTTACTATGGTGGTGAGTGTGGTCCTATTGGTGCCTATTATGGCGGGGATGATGCTGGACGAAATTTGCTTTATAGCGAATCTATTTTACAAGATATGCTGGATTTAGATTGGTATCAAAATTCTCAGGTTTGGACTGAACTATGGGATTTTGATTATTCGTGGCAGATTGCAAATGCTCAACTTCGTTTCAAAGATATTCTTTACTGGGATGAAGCGGCAGATACAGAATTTGCTGGACAAGGAACGGCAGATTTGCCTTATGAAATCTCTTCAGCTGAAGAACTTGCAGGTTTGAGTGTGCTTGTCAACAGCGGAAATGGATTTAGTGGAACTTATTTTAAGATTACAAAACCTATTGATATGAAAGGCAGATATTTTACACCTATAGGTTGGCAACTTTTGACATCTAGCACAACTTATCCAAATTATTATTTTAGAGGCAATTTTGATGGAGGAAATTTTGCGATTTCAAATTTATTAATCCGTGGAGGAATTAACTCAGCATTTAATTGTCAAGGGCTTTTTGGGTATCTTAATACTGGTTCGACCATAGAAAATATAAATATCGAAAATATCAATTTAACTGGCGGCCTTTATGTTGGTGGTGTTGTGGGCAGAAACAACGGGGCTTATCTTCAAAATTGCACTGTATCAGGGCAGGTAAAAGGCCATTCCTCTGTTGGTGGCGTTGCGGGATACTCTCCAGTCTCAAGAACAATCACTGACAGTGAAAATTCTGCTAATATCTTTGCAAAAGGAGATAATGCTGGAGGAATTGTCGGTCAAGGTCGTGCAGATAATTGCGAGAATAGAGGGGCTGTTGCAAGATTAATCGCTGATAATACTGATTATTATGGCGGAATTGTTGGACAGGGCTACGCTTCAAATTCATCAAATTATGGAAATGTTGATGGTTATAGATATGTGGGTGGAATTTCTGGTGGTTATAATGGTGCAATTTACACAAATGTTCATAATTACGGAGAGATTTCTGGTTTTAGTCAAGTTGCTGGTATTGTTGGTTATGCTAGGGGCTCCAGCAGTGTCAACAATGCAACAAACCATGGTCAAATAACTGCATCTGGCAATTACAGCGGTGGCATTGCAGGCCAGGGGGCTGCTGCGTTTATTGTAAACAAAGCTTCTAATGAAAGTGAAATTACTGGTCAAGGTTATGTAGGCGGAATTGCAGGTGCTTATGCAACAGTTAACAGCAGCTATAATACTGGAAGGATAAATTCTTCAGCAAGCACCGCTTACACAGGTGGAATTGTTGGCAATTATGCTTACTTCATCAGCGGATGTTACAACACTGCCTTAATTTCCGCAGGGGGTTCCTATGTTGGCGGACTTGTTGGAGCGTTTACTTCTTCGGGCACGATAACTATGGAAAATAGTTATAATAAGGGGCAAGTTGCTACCGCAGGAACTTTTGTTGGCGGTCTTGCAGGAAATGCGACCATTGCAAGCATTTCAAATTCATATAATATCGGCAATGTTTCAGGTGGAGCGAATTATGTTGGTGGTCTTGCAGGATACAGCACAACAGGCACTTTCACAAACACATTTAATGGCGGAGCAGTTCAAAATTCTGCAAACAACATGGGTGCTATACTTGGATATGGCAACGGAGCAACAATACAGAACTCATATTTTGGTATAAATTGTTCAAATATGGCAGTGTGCGGCAGTGGAACTGCAAATGTTTCATCCACGGCTTACAGAGATACACTTGAGAGCGATGCAAAAGATTTGACATTCTATCAAAATGAAAGCTTGTTTAGCAGTGCCAGTCCTTGGGATTTTGTATTGACTTGGCAACTTGTTGCGGAAGAAAATGACGGCTATCCGACTTTACGAAATCAATCTTATTGGCAAGATCAAACTTTGGATACCAACTTTGAAGGAATGGGTACTGAAGCTCAGCCATATCTGATCTCGTCAGAAGAAGAACTTGCAGGATTTGCAAGCAACGTGCTTGCTGGAAATTCTTATTCGGGTCAATATTTTCTGTTGACAAAAGATTTGGACTTATCTGATCATTATTGGACCGCCATCGGAAACAACACGAATAGATTTAGCGGGAATTTTGACGGAAACAATTTTGCAATTAATGGAGTGTTCGTTTTGCAAACTTCTTCATATCAAGGTCTTTTTGGGTATGCTCAAAATGGGCAGTTGAAAAATATTCGAATAACCAATTCAAGCATGCAGGGGCTATCTTATGTGGGAGGTATTGCAGGGTATTCTAGTTCAAGCATAACAAATTGCTCTTATGAAGGTAGCATAAATTCAACTTCTTACGGAGGGGGAATAGTTGGCTATGGTGCTGGAATAATAGACGGCTGCTCTTCAAACGGCACTGTATATAATACAAACCAGTATGCCGGCGGCATTGCAGGATTCAGCTCTCAAGACATTTTAAATTCAACAAACCATTCTTCTGTTGAATCACTGGTTGGGAAAAATGGAGGAATACTTGGAGAGGGCGATTCTGGCATAACAATTTCAAATTGCAAAAATTATGGCACCATCAAAGGGACTTCATCTTCCTCTAATAATCCGCGCACTGGAGGAATAGCTGGTGGTAGCGGTGTAATTATTAGAAATTGTGAAAATTATGGATTAATTGATGGCAATGGCGGCGTTTATTGTGCAGGAATTGCTGTTTCTGCTGATATAATTTCAAATTGCACAAATTACGGAAATGTTGTAAATGCAATATATGCTTCAGGAATAGCTTATCAAGCAGAAATTGAATATTGCACAAATTACGCACAAGTTGAAGGCGCAGGTATTCTGTATAGTGGCGGAGTGATAAGAAATAGCGTCAATTATGGACAAGCAAGAGTCGGAATTTTAAGCGATCTTTCAACCCCTTCTAGCTTTATTGAAAATTGTATCAATTTTGGGGACGTGCAACTGGCTGGCATCGTTGGTTATATCAGCACATATTCCAGCAGCACTAGAACTCAGATTTCTGGCTGCATAAACTTTGGTGAAGTTGCAAATTCGTCATATTCAGGTGGAATAATTGGAAGAATTGTCACATTATTGGGCGGATACATCAACATTGACAGTTGTTTTAATGGCGGAAACATTTCTGGGCAACAATATTCTGGCGGATTGGTGGGCTATTTTGAAGGTGCAGCAGGAAGTGGCACAATCAACATCACCAACAGCGGCAGTGAAGGAAATATTTCTGGGGCAGGGCTGGTTGGAGCAATAACTGGCAATGGCCGAAGCGATGTTTTCATTTCAGACTGTTATGCTATTTCAGAAATTTCTCAAGAAAGCTTGGTTGGGGATGACACTACAGTGCCAAGCAACTGCGTTTACATTCTGACTGTCGATGATGGAAGCGGCTCATCAACGACATATAAAAAGTTTATTGGAAATGACTTTACAGATTTTGCATGGCTGAATGATGCAAGTTGTCCAATCCCGAAATCGCTTGCTTGGTCAGGGCAGTTTCAAGACAAACCTCTTGATTATCAAGATCAAGAAGATTGGATATTATATAAAATGCAGCAAGATGGTTTTAGTCAAATTGCATAGAACAAAAATAGGAAGATGAATCAATCTCCCTATTTTTTATAAATCCATTTCTTTAAGTATTATATTACCGCATAATACATCATAATAAGAAAAAGTTTGTATTTTTTTAAGCATCGTTTCTACTGTAAAAACGCTTGGATAGACATCTTTGATCACTCCACTTATTTGTTCAATCTTTTTTCTTCCTCGATTGACATTCATTGCAACTTGGCTGCCTTTTAAGGCTAATATTTTCAGTTTGACTTCTTCCAAACTTGTTGTAACTCTTCTCATATCATTCTCCTTTTCAATGTTTTTGCCAATTTTAATGCTTTTCAAACATTTTTGTCATAATTCAAGCATTTGTCTCGTAAATATATCTCGTAAAATGTTTTGGAGGGTGAAATGGCATTTGAAAACAATAAATTTTCGGTAGCAAAAAAGACAAAACTTCCTACAGGTGACTTTTCTGTTGAATGCAATGTGTCGCTAGGTGCGGAAGTTGGAAAAATTCTTTCTGTAGGAGTCAAAGCTTTTGAAGAGTCAAGCGAAACTTTAAATGGGGTGCTTAATTATGCAGGCGAGGTTGACTTGAAGATCATTTTTACAACTGCAGATGGCGAAATTAATTGCAGCAACCATAGTTGCAATTTCAGCTCTAAGTTTGAAAGCGATAAGATAACCACGGGGCAAGATGCCGTGATTATGCTTAAAGTTGTGGATTATGTGATTGAATCAATTTCAGGCGATAGCGTCAGAATTGTTGTGAATCTCGAGCAATCTGGCGATCTTGTCAGCCAAATGGATGTTGAAACTATCAGCTGTAACGATGAAAATGTTTTCTGCAGAAATGAAGAAATTGAGATTTTAAAACTTGTGGCAACAAAGAGAGATAGTTTTACTCAAACTAGCGAAGTGTCGCTTCGAGATAATGTCAAGAAAATTCTTTCAACAGAAAGTCAAGTGCTTTTAAAAAACAGTGATAGCGGAACCGGCTTTGTCTCTTTGCAGGGCGATATATTGACAAGGGTTCTTTACCTGACTGAAGAAGATAAATTTGAGACCTTCTATGTCAACGAACCTTTCAAAGAAGAGATTGAAGTTGACGGAGCTGAAAAAGATGACATCGTTGAAGCATATGCTTTCATAAAAGATGAAAATGTTACAACTCAAATCGAGAATGACGACAAGGGGCAAAAACTTACAATCAGCATTCCTGTAGATGTTATTTTGCGTGTTTATCGCAATGATCTTATCAGTATTGTTGACGATCTTTATAGCACAAAAAATGAAATCAATGTCACAACTGAAAGCTTTGAAAACACATCAGTTTGTCCTTCAGTTGTGGTTGAAGACAAAATCGAGGGGAGCTTGACTTTAGATGAAGATTCTCCAAGAGTTGACAAGGTGTTATTTGCCAGCGGCAATGGGGTGAGCTTAACCAATGTGTATGTCAGCGAAGGTCAAGTATTTGTGGAAGGCATTGCAAAAACAAATGTGATTTATCTCAACGATGAGACAAATTCTTTAAATAGTGTTCAAGTGGATGTTCCATTTTCTTTTAACGATAAATTTGATTGCCAATGTGACGGTATGGTGATGGCAAATGCTGTTATAAGTGATGTTGATGTTGTTGTAAAGAAGGGCAGAGACCTTTATTACGATGCAAAAATCAAAGTTACTATTAATTGCAGTTATGACAGGGTTTCAAGTGTGATCTCTCAAGCAGAGAATTCCGAGACATTGCCAGAGCGAGATTATGCTATGGAAGTGGTGTTTGCACAAAGCGGACAAAATGCTTGGGATATTGCAAAAAATGCACATGTGCCAGCTGAGCAGGTTGCGTTGCAAAATCCTGATGTTATTTTCCCACTAGAAGAAGATGCCTCACTTGTGTTATTCTATCAAAAAGGCTGACAAATCCGCCCTCTAAAACAAAAATGCAAAGCGTAAAGTTTTGCATTTTTTTATTTTATTTGCGATTTTTTTTCACTTTTCTCTGTTTTTAACTGGAAAAAACAGCAATAATTTTTGCAGGAGAAAATTATGAAATATATTTTGATAACAATTTCTTGCATAGCAATAGCATTAATTTTGGGATTGTCAGGCTTGGTGGGGAGCGAAAGCCAAGTTCAATATTTGAGAATTCATATTAGGGCAAATTCAAATTCAGAACAAGACCAGTCAGTAAAATACAAAGTCAAGGATAATGTGGTTGAGGCTTTAATTCCACTTTTAAGTCAAATAGAAAGCTTTGAAGAAGCTAAGTGTGTGATTAGTGAAAATTTTTCGATGATTGAACAGGTGGCAAATCAAACTTTGCAGGATAATGGTTTTTCTTACACAAGTTCAGCCAAGATATCAAATGAATATTTCCCAACAAGGACTTATGAAAATGTTACACTTGAAGAAGGCTATTACGATGCCCTAATTTTAAATCTTGGCAGTGGGCAGGGCGACAACTGGTGGTGCATAGTTTTTCCGGCTTTTTGCTTTACTCAAACAAAAAAATCCGACAATATTGTATATATTTCGCAAATTTGGGAGATAATTAAAAGTGTATTTTCATGATTTAAGGGGGATTTATGAAAAAAAGACTTTTTGCGTCTCTTTCGCTTGCTTTTGTCGGAATGCTCTCGGTTGCCGGCACAACAGCAACTTATTTAAGTTTTAATGATGCTATTTCTCAAACAGAAGCGGCAATCACAACTTCAGAACTTCGAACGGCTCAAACTAAATTGAAAAGATGGGGATATTATACAGGTTCTGTTGATGGCATCAATGGGCCTCTCACAAAAAAAGCTGTGAGATATTTTCAGAGCAAAAACGGACTTTCTGTTGACGGAATAATTGGTCCAAAAACTGCAGCAGCACTCGGAATGACTCTGTCCGGTTCTTCATCTTCAATATCTTCAAGTGATTTAAACCTGCTTGCTAGATGTGTGTATGCTGAAGCTCGGGGAGAGCCTTACACAGGTCAAGTAGCGGTTGCAGCAGTTGTGCTAAATCGTGTAAAGAGTGCATCCTTCCCAAATACTATTGCCGGAGTTATCTATCAGCCTTATGCGTTCACAGCGGTTGATGACGGTCAGATAAATTTAACTCCAAACAGCACGGCTTACAAGGCGGCACAAGATGCTTTAAATGGTTGGGATCCTACATATGGTTGCATTTATTATTTCAATCCAGCAACAGCAACAAGCTCTTGGATTTGGTCTAGAGAACAAGTGATAACTATTGGGAAACATATTTTTGCGAGATAGGAGGTGAGAGATGAAAAATGAAGAAAAAACAAAATCGCTCAATATTGACACAAATTTTGAAATAAAAAACGAGAAAAACAATCAAAATTTAATGGATTTTGCAAAAAATGAAGAAATTTCGAAGAAAAATATTAAAAAGAAAAATAAAGCAGTCAAAATTCTTGCCTTCTCAACTTCAATTCTTGCTTTGTCAACAATAGGTTTAGGAGTGGCTTATGCAGTAAAGTCTGAACAGGCAAACAATTATAAACTTAGCCTTGAAAATGTTTATGAAAAAAACTTTTATAATTTGCTTGACAGTGTCAACACCGCAGAAAACGATCTTTCGAAAGTTCTTGCAAGTTCTGGTTCAACCTACCAATCAAAACTTTTAAATTCGGTCGCTAAAGCCTCAAATGAAGCGCAGATTTCAGTTTCAGGTCTTCCGCTCACTCAAAGTGATATTTATGATATGGTCAAAATGGTTAATCAAGTTTATGGATACACTAGCACACTTTCTGATAAGATTGCAAAGGGACAAACTTTGAGTGAAAGAGAAATTGAAACCCTTGAAGATGTTTATCAAAATATTTTAATTTTGAAAAACCAACTTAATGAATTCTCTCGAAAAATGCAAGCTGGTTATTCAATTTTGGACGAAAGTGTATTCAATGAAGATGGGACAACAAGCTTTACTGAAATTTTCACGCAAATGAGTGATTTGGATGTCAAATACCCAACGATGATTTATGATGGACCTTTCTCAGATTCGGTTGTAAACAGCAAAGTTAAAGGTTTGAGTGGTGCAACGGTCAGCCAAGAGGAAGCTGAAAATGTTGTAAAAAAGCATTTGAAGAATTTAACAGAATTAAATTATCAAGAAACTACTAAAGGAAGATTTGAAACTTACAACTTTAGAGCGATTAATTCTGACGAAGAAAATCTTTATATTCAAGTTACAAAAACAGGTGGGAAAATCTTGACTGTCAGTGGCTCTGGCAAAAATGGCACTGCCACAATTGATAAAACACAGGCTGAAAAAATTGCAATAGACTTTGCAAAAAACAATGGCATTGAAAAAGCAGCAGTTGTGTGGAGCGATCAGCTTTACGAAGACTTATATCTGAATATTGCTCCTGTTCAAGATGGAATCATTTTGTATCCTGATCTTGTCAAAGTAAAAATAGATTTGACAACAGGGACGATAGTAGGATATGATGCGACTTCATATTTTACAAACCATACAAGCCGCTCGTTAAACCAGGGAAGTTTGACAAAACAGCAAGCAGAAGAAAAAGTGTCGTCCGCTTTTTCAATAGTTCAAATTCGCAAAGCACTTTCGCCACTTGATTACAATAGAGAAGTTGTTTGTTATGAAGTGCAGGCAACTAAAGATGATAATACATATTATTTCTATTTCAATGTGGAAAACGGAGAAACAGAAAATATCTTGAAAGTTATCAAAACAGACAATGGAAATTTGCTGATGTGAAAAAAACAAGCACGAAATTGTGCTTGTTTTTTATTCAGCTTCAACTTTTGCTTTTTCGTAAGCTTCCAAAACTGCAGACTTAATCATCTCTCTTGTTTCAGTATTGATTGGATGAACGATGTCTTTGAATTCCCCATCTGGAGTTTTTCTGCTTGGCATTGAAATGAAAAGTCCATCCTTTCCTTCAATCACTTTAATGTCGTGCACAACAAAGCACTCATCAATTGTGATGGAAGCAACTGCTCTGAGTTTTAATTCATCTTTTGCTACGAGTCTAACTCTTACGTCTGTGATTTTCAAGTCCTTTTACCTTCCTTTTGTCTAGATTGCCTTCCGGCTATCTATATAATACTATTTTTTTAAAAAAGTTGCAAATGTTTAAGCAGTATTTAATAAAATTTCTTTCAACATATCTAAAGCTTTTTCATAAACAATATTATGTTTTATCACTATGGCGAAGTCAAAATCTATTATGCATTCAAAAATCGGAATTCTTCTAATCCCATCATTTTGTTGCATGGTTGGGGAGTAGACAGCCAAATTTTTAAACCAATTTGGGAAGCTTTTCCAGAAAGGTCTTTTTTATGTGTAGATTTTCCACCTTTTGGGAAGAGTCAAAAAAAGATTGAAAATTTCAACATATATACATATGTTGCTTTGCTCATGAGTTTATGTGAGCATTTGAACATTGAAAAATGTGATATCCTTGCCCATTCTTTTGGTGGCCGAGTTGCAAGTATTCTTGCCTCAATCAAATGTTCACTTGTTCGCTCATGCATATTTGTTGGTAGCGCTGGTTTGAAACCAAGACGAAATTTGAAATATTATTACAATATTTATAAATACAAAATTTTAAAAAAACTTGGCAAAAGCACTTTGAATTTGGGCTCGAAAGATTATCAACTTTTGGATGAAAATATGAAAAAAACTTTTAACAGTATTGTAAATGAAAACCTAGCCCCCTATTATCAAAGTGTGAAATGCAAAACCTTGATTGTTTGGGGTGAAAAAGATAAAGAAACACCACTCTATATGGCAAAAAAATTGCATAAATATATCAAAAATTCAAGATTGGAGATCATTAAAGACGCTGGACATTTTTGTTTTTTAACAAACACACTTTCATTTAATAAAATTGTTGGAAAATTTTGGGAGGAAATTCAATGACTGCTCTTATTTTCACATGTGCACTTAGTTTGCTGTTCTTCTTTTGGTCGCTAATATTTTTTAAGACTTATCAACTTTCGCAATATCAAATAGGCAAATTCTTGGATGATATTCTAGCCTTTCGTTTTGCTTTTGGAGACAAAAATAAAGTTGTTTGGACAAAAAGGCTGGTAAGATTTTCTATTTTATATTTCTTGGTAAGTTTTGGACTGTTTTTTGTTGTAACCTATTTTATTTATCACATAGCTTTGATTGTTTTAAATGTTATTGTCGTTTTTCTGCTGGCTCCTATTTTGATGTCAGTTGTTCATTATATCATATTACCACTTGAAATGTTGATAAAGAAAATATATATTTTGCGAGCTAGAGCAAAGCTCAATAAAAAAAACATAATAAAAATTGGTATTACTGGGAGCTTTGGCAAAACATCTACAAAAAATATTTTGACAAGCATTTTGGAAAAACAATACAAGGTATGC
Source organism: uncultured Bacillota bacterium (assembly GCA_946495675.1). Classification (GTDB taxonomy): domain Bacteria; phylum Bacillota; class Clostridia; order Christensenellales; family UBA1242; genus Caccovivens. The sequence goes on from CAMMDQ010000001.1 coordinate 44,902, forward strand.
TCCACCCCGCTTAATTACAATACTGAAATGGGTATTACAAAAACAGTGCTGGGCAATTTGGATGATCACGACATTTTCATTGCAGAAATGGGGGCGAGAAAAAGATTTGATATAGCAAAAGTTGTCTCTATAGTTCGTCCCAACATAGCAATTTTGACTTCAATCGGAAGAGCGCATCTGCAGAGCTTTAAAACGCTGTCTGAAATTGAAAAAACAAAATATGAATTATGCGAAAACCTGTCAAAAGATGGAAAAGCGATTTTTAATGGCGATAGCAAAAGCACATTGAAGCTTTACAGAAAGTTCGTAGGAAATAAATTTTTGACAAACACAGAAAAAGCATTCGCATATGCAAAAAATGTGCAATGCAGCCATGATGGCAGCAAATTTGATCTTGTCTTAGACGGCAAAGAGTTTAAGACATCAACAAGGCTGCTTGGCAAGTGCAATATTGACAATATCGTTACAGCCGCTGCTTGTGCATATATTTTGGATGTGCCTGCCAAAGATATTGTAGATGCAATAAAAATGCTTGAGCCCACTCCTCACCGACTTGAGATATTAAGCAAAACACCTATTGTGATTGATGATTCATACAATAGCAATGAAGTTGGGTTTTCTCAAGCGCTTGAAGTGCTTTCCAAATTTTCTGGCAAAAAAATTGTGGTAACTCCGGGCATTGTTGAACTCGGCAAAGAGCAAAAATCTGTCAATTTTAAAATTGGTTGTCAGATTGCCGATGTTGCAGATTTTATTGTTATTATGAACGAAATAAACAAAAACGATATATATTCAGGTGCAATTTCGCACAATTTTAATTCTAAAAACATCTTTTTTGCAAATACAAGAAAAAAACAGGAAGAGATTTTAAAACTTCTGGTAAACGAAAAGTCTGTTGTTCTTTTTGAAAACGATCTTCCAGACAATTATAAATAAAGGAGAATTTATGAAAACTGTTGCAGTGATTTTTGGTGGCAAAAGTGTTGAACACGACATTTCTGTTATCACAGCCATGCAGGCAATGGCAAGATTTCCAAAAGGATATCAAATGCTTCCTATTTATATAACCAGTCAAGGCAATTTTGTGGTGGCTGATAATTTGAATGATGCAAAAATTTATTTAAATTTTGCAAAAAATGTCAAAAATTGCATGAATGTTTCAATAGATTTTGAAAATCATGGCATTTTTGTTTGGAAGAAAAATAAAATAAAAAAACGAATAAAAGTTGATTGCGCACTTCTATGCAATCACGGACACGGCGGCGAAGATGGCTCTTTGCAAGGGATGCTTGATCTTGCTGGCATACCCTACACCTCGTCAACGCTTTCAAGTTCTGTTTTGACAATGGATAAAAGTTTAACAAAGATAATGCTTGGCAATTTTCATATCAAAACTTTGCCATATGTGCAATTTGACAGATGCGAGTATGACCAAAACAAACTTAAAATTTTGCAAACAATAAAGAAAAAGCTTGCCTTTCCTTGCATTATAAAACCGGCAAATTTGGGCAGTAGTGTTGGAATCAGCATATGTGAATGTGAAGCAAAACTTGAAAAACAAATCGAAGAAGCATTTGTCTTTGATGAGCGAATTTTGGTGGAACGATATTTGTCAAATGCTGAAGAGTATAGTTGTGCATGTGTCAAAATAAATGACAAAATTTTGCCTAGCAAGGTAAACAAAGTCAAAAAAAGCAAAATCTATACTTTTGAAGAGAAATATATCAAGGAAAGAGAAATAGGCAAATGCGAAATTCCAAAATCTTTGAATGAGCAGATCAAAAAACTTGCCGTTAAAGCATACAAAGCTTTAAGATGCGATGGCGTAACGCGAGTGGACTTTTTGCTAGATGGGAAAAAGAAAATTCTCTATGTCAATGAAATCAACTCGATTCCAGGTTCGCTTTCTTTCAACATGTTTGACAACTCCTTTGAAGACCTTTTGTCTGTGCTGATTGAAGAGGGAATTGAAAAGGCTGGCAAATCAAAAAACATGGTTTATCAATTTAGCAGCAGCGCTATCGAAAAATATATTTCGTTAAGTTGTAAGAGAGGGTTGAAAGCAAAATAATTTTGTCGAACTTTGCCTTCTTTTGCGAAAGAGAGAACAGACAAGATTTTATGGTGTATTATCTTCAAGGAGGCAATTTATGTTATTAAAAGAATTGATAGCTGTCAAACATATAAAAAAAGGCGGGGAATTTCTTGATAAAGAGGTCTATGATATATCGATTGACAGCAGAAAGACAAAACCCGGCGATATTTTTTTTGCCATGAAAGGTTGGAAGCAAAACGGAAATGATTATGTTTTAGCCGCCTTAAAAAATGGCGCGGAAATTGTGGTCAGCGAGCAAGACTTGCCCTTTGACAATGTGGTGATAGTTGACAATGTCAGAGCGGCTTACGCAAAGGCTTGTAAAAATTTTTTTGAATCGGCATGTGACAGACTAAAACTTATTGGCATTACAGGAACCAACGGGAAAACCACAACAACCAATATTGTAGCAAGCATTTTGAAAGCAGCCGGCAAAAAGGTGGGGGTTATTGGCACTCTTGGTGCTGAGTATAATCAGACTCATGTGGAAACGGGCATGACCACACCAGATCCTTATATGTTACATAAGCTTTTCAAATCTATGTTCAGTCAGGGAATAGAATATGCAATTATGGAAGTTTCGGCACATGCTCTTGCCTTAGACAAACTTGAAGGAATTAAGTTTGAAATTGGAGTGTTGACCAACATAACAGAAGACCATCTTGATTATTTTGAAAATATGGAAAATTATGCAAAGGCAAAGATGAGCTTTTTCAGACCTGAAAAAGTCAAGCTTGCAATTGTTTTTGGAGAAGATGATTATGGCAAAAATTTAATCATTAATCCAAAAGTTCCAACCATTTGCTATGGTAAAAAATTTGGATTCGATGTGAGCGGGCGGGGCATCAAAACCGATTTTGGAGGAAGTGAATTTGTTTGCGATTACTTGGGGCAACAATTTAAAATCAAAAGTCATCTTGTGGGGCAATATAATGTTGAAAATTTGCTTGGAGCGATAGCCGTGACTCGCTCACTTGGCATAAGTGAAGAAAATGTTTCAAAAGGTATTGCCAATCTTCTGCCAGTTGAAGGTCGTTTCAACATATTAAATTTTAAAAACAAAAACATTGTTATCGATTATGCCCATACTCCAGACGGGCTTGAAAAAGTGCTTAAAACAGCACGCTCGCTTTCTGGCAATAAGCTTGTTTGCATTTTCGGTTGTGGAGGTAATCGCGACAAACAAAAAAGACCAATTATGGGAAAGATTGCATCTTCTTTAGCTGATGACGTTATCATTACTAGTGATAACCCACGCTTTGAAGAACCGCAAGAAATTATAAAACAGATTGAAAATGGCTGCGTCAAACCATGTCTTACCATTTGTGAAAGACAACAAGCGATTGAGTATGCACTAAAAAAATATAAAAATAAAACAACAATTGTGATAGCAGGCAAAGGGGCGGAGCAATATCAAGAAATCAAGGGAGTGCAGTATCCATACAGCGATTTTGAAGTTGTTTACAATTTTTGCAAACAGTTGAAAAAACCCTTAAAAAAAGACAAGACCTATCCTTTTGATGATGCAGATGAACGATTTTACGACTAAATAATTTTTTTTGCCATACAATATTTCAGGGGGATATTATGCTGAAATATTATATGGCATTTTTGCTTGCTTTGGTTTTGGGAACAATTCTGGCTTTTCCTGTGCTTAAGCTCTGCAAAAAATTTCATCTTTCTCAAACAATTTTGCATTATGTGGACAAGCATTCTGGCAAAAGCGGAACGCCGACAATGGGCGGGCTTATATTTATCTTCGCCATAATTCTTTCAAGCATCTTTTTTTTGCAAGGACAAATTGGAGGAGCTGTTATTGCACTTGCCACCATGCTGGGCTATGGATTGCTTGGTTTTCTTGACGATTTTATCAAGGTTAAATTTCATAAAAACGAGGGATTAAAACCCTATCAAAAGATTATTGGACAGGTTGGCATTTCACTTATCATTGCTATGTATGTTTACTTTAACAAAGGTGGCAAACTTGAATTTTTTGGACTTAATATTGACATAGGTGCTTTTGTTATTCCTTTTATTGTATTCTTTTTTGTTGCGGTTACAAATTCCGTCAACTTGATTGATGGGCTTGACGGACTTGCAGGTGGTGTTAATGCAGTTTATTTTCTGTTTTTTGGGCTTATTTTAGCACTGCTTGGTCAAACGCAATTCGCACTGATTTCCTTTGCCGCAGTGGGAGCGCTCTTGGCATTTTTGATTGTCAACTGTTTTCCAGCGAAAATTTTTATGGGAGACACAGGTTCTCTTGCTCTTGGCGGGCTTATGGCGGCAGTGACTGCCTTGACTGGAACCGAACTTTTGATGCCAATTCTTGGTTTTATGTTTGTCATTACCGCTCTTTCAGATATTTTGCAGGTTTTACATTACAAGAGAACGCACAAACGAATATTTTTGATGGCTCCGCTTCATCATCATTTTGAAAAAAAAGGTGTGCATGAAAATCGAATTGTTTTAGTATATATATTAATAACATTAGTGCTAGGCGTTTGCTTGCTTGCGATTTATATGGCACTGAAAGGGTTTATTTGATAGGAGCGGATTCATGAAATTTAAAGGGAAGAAAATTCTTGTTTATGGCATGGGCTCAAGCGGTCAAGCAGCCTGCAAATTGTTGCACGAGAAGGGCGCTTGTGTGAGTATATATGACGACGAGAACAAATTTTCTTCCTTTTATTCTTTTGAAAAAAATCCAACAGTCAAAAAGTATGATCTGGTTGTGGTCAGCCCTGGGATAAAGGTCCATGGCAACAATTTGATTTCATTTTTTTTGTCAAACAGGGTCCCAGTTATAAGCGAGCTTGATTTGGGGTTTTTGTTTTGCAAAGGGAAAATTATAGGTATAACTGGAACAAACGGAAAGACGACAGTAACCTCGCTGGTTGGTGAAATTTTTAAAAAAGCAGGCAAAAAGACTTTTGTTTGCGGCAATATTGGTCTGCCATTGACGGCGGTAAGTTTGCAGACTGACAGTCAAAGTTTTATTGTGTGCGAAGTGAGCAATTTTCAACTTGAACTTTCAAAATACTTTTGTGCAGACCTTGCTTGTATTTTAAATTTGGTGCCTGATCACATAGATAGGCATGGCAGCTATGAAGAGTATGTGCGTGTCAAGAAGAAGATACTTGCAAAACCCAAAAAGCAAAAGATTGTTTTAAATTATGACGATGAAAATTCACGAAATGTGATTTTAAGCAAAAAAGTGATGTATTTTTCAAAAAAAATGCTTAATAAAGGTGTTTTTATCAAAAATGGAGCGATTTACTTTAACAAAACAAAGATAATTTCCTGCAATGACATTCCTCTTTTTGGCGAAAAAAATCTTGAAAATGTGCTCGGAGCTGTTGCAATTTGCTGCAAATTCAAAATTAAGCCGGCGGCAATCAAAAAAGCGATAATGCAATTCAAGGCTCCGCCTCATCGCATGGAATATCTTGGTCAAGTTGGCGAGGCTGATGTGTTTGATGACTCAAAAGCCACAAATATTTCTGCTTGCAAAGCAGCGGTTGAATCTCTTGGCGAGAAAAGAATTGTTTTGCTTATTGGCGGGCAAAACAAAGATTTCAAGTTTGACGAAATTTTTTCAGCCGGTTATGATCTTGAGCAGGTGCTTTGTTTTGGTCAGTGTGGGCAACAGGTTTTTGATTGTGCTTCAAGCTACGGCTACCACCCAAAGCTTTTTCCGAGCATGAAAGGGGCAGCATACTTTGCCAAAGAGCATGCTCAGCCTGGACAAAAAATCTTGCTGGCTCCAGCTTGTGCAAGTTTTGACGAATTTTGCTCTTATGCAGTCAGAGGAGAGGTTTTTAAAGAAATTATGCTGGGGGTTTATGATAAAATCGAAATGCAATAGAAAAATTTTGTTGATTGTTATGCTTGTTTTGGCACTTGCAAGTTTTGGGTGCCTTATGGTTTATAGTGCCAGCTTTTACAGCGCAGAATACCATTATGGCAACAAATATTTCTTTCTGTTTAAACAAATTATGGGGGTGGTGCTGGGCATTGTTATAATGGTGGCGCTCAGCTATGTTGATTATCATATATACAAAAAATATAAATTATGGATTGTTGTTGGTGCTGTCGTGCTTTTGGTTTTGGTGTTTGTGCCCGGACTTGGCATGGAAAGCTATGGCGCAAAGCGATGGATTTCAATTCTTGGATTTTCAATTCAACCATCTGAAATCGCAAAGTTTGCACTTGTGATTTTTATTGCGGGCTATATGTCAGAAAATCACGACAAAGTCAAAACATTTAAAGGGCTTTTGCCAGTGCTTGGTGTGGGTGGTATCATCTGCCTTTTGACCATGCTTGAGCCCAGCATGAGCGTGACAATGTGTCTTGCTTTTGTAACGCTTTTTATGCTTATCATTGGCGGTATGAGTAAAAAACACACGCTTATGTTTTCGCTGCCAGCAGCGGCTGTGGTGCCACTTCTTGTGGTGCTTGAACCTTATCGTTTGCGCAGACTTATGGCTTTTATTGATCCTTGGGCGTCGCCACAAGGGGAAGGTTTTCAGCTTATTCAGTCGCTCTATAGCCTTGGCAGTGGCGGGTTGTTTGGTGTGGGGCTTTTCAACTCCAGGCAAAAATATCTTTTCTTGCCATTTGCTGAGTCTGACTTTATTTTGTCAATCATTGGCGAAGAAATTGGCTTTGTGGGTGTTTGCGCTTTGATGTTTGTTTTTTATCTTCTTATTTTCAATTTGATCAAAATTGCTCTCAATGCAAAAGATCGCTTTGGTGCAATGCTTGTCAGTGGTGTGGCTTTCATAATAGGCGTGCAAACACTATTAAATATTGCGGTGGTTACCGGCTCAATTCCGCCAACAGGCTTGCCGCTGCCATTTATTTCAAGCGGCGGCACATCGGTAACAGTTTTTATGGCAGGCATTGGCATATGTTTGAATGTGCTCAGGCAAAGCCAAGGGCAAGACTATAAAGTGATAAGATTGCCAAAACGGCAAAAAGTTAAGATGAAAAAAGAAATGTGATTGACAAGTCTTTTGCGGTATGATAAAATGCTGCTCAAGGAGACATTATGACGGGAAGGCTGATTAAAGACGAGATTGAAAGACTTGGGCGGCTTTATGAAAACAAAAGAATTGTGAAAGAAAAGTATGACTTTACAATCAGCAGATTGAAGGCTCTTGAAAGTTTGTGCTTGCAAAACAACAAAGTGCCAACGGTTGAAAATGGCTTTGTTTTGCTTTTGCAGGGCGGAAACGGCTTAAGACGGGCGATGGCACAGCAAAAAAGAGTGTGCGGCAAACTTGTTGAAAAGTTTGATGACTTTGAAGCTTTAAGAGAAGATGTCGTCTCTTATGCAAAAAGATATAACTATAACCAGCTGAAAGAAAATCTTTATCAAGCGATAGTCTTTTGCAGAAAACACATATTCAGACAGAAAAAGGTGTTTTATTTCCCCAAAATTGTGCTGATGGACACAAAGATTATCGAGAAAGCATTTTGTGGGAGCGAGCTGGAAAGCAAACAGGTTGTGCAAAAACTTTTTGAAATCATGCACGTCGGCATGAAAAGGTCGGCGGTGGCAAGAAAAAAGCTTGAGACAGAAGATATTGGGCAGGAAAAAGCTTAATCAGTTTTTTGCTGCTTTTTTTAAAAAAATTTGAAAAATTCTATTGAAAATACCATATTTTTGTGATAGAATATATATGAAAATAAGAAGAGAAGAAGAGAAGGTGGTTTATGAAAAAATCTGATATTGTCAAAGCTTGGCTTGGAAGTGCTATTCAAGATTTTGTCAGCATACTCAAAACTGGCGGCTGGAAGGTTGCTGCGCTCGGGGTGCCGGTTGCTGCGGCAGGCTTGACCTTGACTGCTTGCCAAGTTGAAAAAATTGAGGTGCAAATTGCACAAATTGACACACTTGACCAAATTCAAACTTTGTTTGGCGACAGTTTTTCGGTTGCAGAGCAAGTTGAAGAGGCTGCAAAGGAAAAGTTTGGCAACAATTTGGTAAGCCTTATGAGCGAAAACGCAAATGGTGCTGGAAAAGTGGTTGCATTTTTTAAGGAAGATGGTCAACTTAAAAAAGCAACAGCCACATTGAACTTGGATGCTGCAGATTTTGACGCAAAAATTTATGGTTACAACACCTTTACAAAGCAAGGGGAGACTCTTTCTTTTTGGCAAAATGGTCAAGAACAAGAAGTTGACCTTTCTGCCCCTGGAGTTTTGTATGTGATACAAGGCGATGGCACCTTGACAGTTATGAACACAACGGCAGTGCAAAATGAAATTGAAAATGCAGTCGATTCAATGCAGATTGAAAATCTTGGCTTGCAAACAGACCTTGACGAAGTGGGCAAAGAAGACCTCAAAACCATGCTTGGCTTTGTGATTGACCAATCTGGCACTGCACACCTGCCAACCCTCACGCTTGAATATGACAGGGGTAGCAACCAAACCACTGCCACATATTCTTATCTTAGCCTTGCGGGCCAAACAAAAATTGAAAGCGGAAACATTGTTTTTGAAGGCAATTTGATTGAAAATGACTCACTCAACCGCACAGCAGCCGAAGAACAGCTTCAGACAGAAAGGGCTGTAATCAACGCAAACCGCGCATCAGTGCTTGAAGAAGCAACTTACACCACCTTGTTTGAGCTTGACAATTTTGACTTAAACTCAGTTGAACTTGAAGTGGCTGAGAAAGATTCGGGTGGCGATGAATCACAGGTTGAAATTTCAACTGAAAACTATGCAAGCTTTGACGAATTTTTTGCAGATTTGTCTGGCGAAAATTTGGAAGAGTTTGAAAATGCAATTTCTGAAACTTTAAGAAATGGGTTTACAAGACAAGATTTCTTGACTATTTTTGGCGGAAATAGCACTCTAGATAATACAAGCACTTTTAGAATAGCTTTTAATTATATGGATAGCAATCAAATCGACTCTATAAAATATGTTGGACTAAGAAATACAACTAGAATAGTTGCCGCAACAATGAATTTGTCTTCTCCAATCGTTTTGGACAATATTTCTGTTGTGTGCTACTCTGGCGATATCCAAGAAATTGTTGAAAACGGAAGACTTGTTGGCATAAGCTATGTTGATGGCGAGCAAACACAAGAGGTCAGAGCTGGCGACAACCAAATGTTTGTCAAAGTGGGGCAAGAATATCGTTTGATTGATTATTCTGACATAATCAACCAGTTTGCAAGAGCAAACATTTCAAAAATTGTCAGTGACTTTGCTTACACGGGCTCTGCAAGTTTGGAAGGCGAAGGCCTTGACTTTTTCAACATCTGCATGCCGCTGGCTGTGGCAGCAGGCAAAATAGGGCCCGAAACCAAACTAAGCTTTGTTTCAGTGCAAGGTAGCAGTGGGACAACGTCTGATTTTGGGTCTGTTTACGACGTAGTTATTAAAGCGGTTGATCTGAATAACGATCAGTTATATAACTTTGAGTTTATTTTTGATGATTCAAGAACTTCTTATAAGCCAATAATCGAGGAAATCAAAAGGGCAATATCAGATGGTCAATTTAGAATCTCAGACCGCGGTGTTGAAAAAATTATTCCAGAGAGTGATATAATGCTGGAATATCAAACAGATATCACTGAGTATACAATACCTCAAGCAGAAGCAGAAGAAACAAACTGAAAAAAAAGATTGAGCGCGCTCAATCTTTTTTTTGACTTAAAAAACTTGATTTTTGTTGAAAAAAAGGTTACAATAAAGTTATGAAAAAAATCTTTGCCAAAATTTTCAGTATGGTGATTGTGCTTTGCATGTGCGTGCTTGGCACAGGTTGTTTTGGCATCGGTGATGGGTTTGATTATTTCTCTGATTTATGGAATAGGTTTCAGTCAGGCGAAATTTCTGAAGATGAATATTATGACCAACTTGCCCAGTCTCAGCAATCTTCGCAGCTTTATGGCACAAAGGTGCTTTATCGGCCAGAAAGCTATGACTATAGTGGCAACTCGGGCGGCACGCAGGAAGAAGAAAACGATTACTATGGCAAATATGCTTGGCAGATTTTAAGAAGGCTGGAATTGATTTACGGTGTGTCGGATCAAGAGACAGAACTTTTAATCATAGATAAAAACAATCCAGATGACCCGTATGATGACGAAAGATATTATACCTTCAACACAGACACTTTGCCATACCTATATGACAGCATAAGATATCAGGTGGATAAGCGCTTGACAGTGACCAAACAAATTGCTTTTGATGGCACAAACTGGTCTGAAACAAGCGAATTAGCCGACCAATATATTGCCTTATCAGCCAATCTCGACAATGCTTGGAATTGGAGTTTTGACAGTGATATTGAAAATGCTGCAGCTGAAGACTATGATAATGTAACTTTAGGTTTGATTACAACAGGAACTTGGTATGCAAATGATAATGAAAGATATTTTGCACACGCTGACAGCAGCATTGTTCAAGGTTTTTATCAAATAGCAGAAAACACTTCTGAAGAGATTTCTGAAGAAGAACACATAGCAAACAATTTAAATAGTGCATTGCAAGCAGCATACGCAAACGGCAATTTTACTAAAAACTACCTTGAAACATATATCGGCGCAACTGACGATTATCTATATCAGGATTATTCCGACTTTGTCAAGGCGCTGGAGTATGTCATATATTGCTATAGCCTTGATTTGACACCTGGGCAGGTGGTTGTTGAGCCGGTGATGACAACCACGCAAGAGGGGACCACAAAATATTATTCCGTCAAGGTGGTTGAAACTTCAAACGGCCAGCAGATTGAACTTTCGGCTGACCAAGCACTAGCGCAAATCAAAGAAGTTTTTGATCAGCTTGGGGCATATGTTGGTGTTGCAGAGCGAAACAAAGAAAAGATTGCAAACTGGATTCTTGAAAATGTGATTGGCTCAGCAGCCATGCAAAATGATATGGTAAGCGTTTACTCAGGTGCAACTCAAATCACCTACAACGGCACAACCTTTGTTGCAACTTCAGCTGATCAGGCAAATGAGATTTTGGCTGGGCTTGACTATAAAGGAGCAGTCTTAACGGCGGTCCAGGTGCCAACAGCGGATGTAACCGAGCCAGACATCTCAGTTGGTCGAGAATATGGAGACACCATTGTCAACTTGGTGGACAAGGTGTGCGACCAAGTCACGATAGGTTCTGACGATGACGGGCAGATTGATGTTGACGATCGATATTTGGCATCTGAAGTGATGGAATATATGGGCAATTCATTCTCAGCCGGTGGTGGCGATGATCCTTTCCCATACTTTGAAGATTTTTCTTCGCCGCAGGCTGCAATGGCTGTAAGACCGCTTGAATATCAAAGTGCTGTTTTGATGTTTAAGAAAGAGGTTAAAATCTCGATGGTGTCAGTTGTTTTGCAGTATGATGCTGACCTTGACGGCTATCAAACTCAAAGTGGCGAGCCTTTTGACCACACCAGATATTTGACCATTGAAATTGGGCTTAACTATTTCAATCATCAGACAAAGCAGAGGATTTCTGTGGCGACACAAACTGTCAATGTGCCAGATGGCAAACTTGTCAATCCGCTTGGCGATGAAAATCTTGACAGGGCATCGGCAGAGGCAGGCATAGAGTTTTCGCAAACTGTTGTGTTTGGTTTTTATGACTCAATCTTGCCAAACAACCAGGATCTTATTGTCGGGGCGTTCAAAACAGACATAGGCGGTGGCATTCTGAAGACTGATGTTGGCAGAAATGACTATCGCGGCAATCCGATCGTTTCAAATGATCCAATCATTATCAGCGGACTGAGCGCAGTCAAAGATTACTACGAAATCATTGAGCCAACAGAAGAGCAGATCGCTCAAGGTCAGACGTATTTGACAGGTCAGCTCAATGCTGAAAAGTTTATGGGCGATGACGGATGCGACTATTTGGAGATCACATATCGCGTGATCAAACGCGTGGGCGACACAAGCACAAACTACAAGTTCTATACAGGCCTCACCGCAACAACTGCTTAAAAAGGAAGATTTTTCTTCCTTTTTTTGACAGCTTTCATGCTTTTAAGCCAGGTTTTTTCGTTGGCAGAAAAGAAAGGGTGCTCATATATTTTTATATGGGGAAATTTTTTATCAATGGCGGCAAGGCGTTGCAGGGGGAAGTGGTGCTTGATTGCGCAAAAAATTCGCTTCTGCCCATTCTTGCTGGGTGCATTTTGGTTGATGGCAAAGTCAAGCTGCTCAGTGTGCCAAAATATACCGATGTGATTGCAATGTGCGATATACTTGAAAATTTGGGCGCGAAAGTTTGTTGGCTGGCAGACGATTTGTTGCTTGATTGCTCTTGCATTGACAAAAGTGTGATTTGCCATGAACTTGCCAGTCCAGTGAGATCTTCGGTGTTCACTTTGGGGCCTTTGCTTGCAAGATTTGGCAAGGCAAAAGTGGCATATCCTGGTGGGTGCGACATTGGGTTGAGACCAATTGACATTCATCTTTCTTCACTGAAGCAGTTGGGTTGCAAAATAATTGAAAAAAATGGCTATATTTATGGTGAAAAAGGGGGCAATGGCAATCAATCTGTTGTGCTGAAATTTGCCAGTGTTGGTGCAACTGAAAACATCATGATGTTTGCAACTCTTTTGCCAGGGCAAACTCAAATTTTCAATGCTGCCAAAGAGCCTGAAATTGTTGACCTTGCTTGCTTTTTGAATAAATGTGGAGCTTGCATAAAGGGGGCGGGCAGTGATGTGATCACAATCGATGGAGTACAGTCGCTTTCTGGCTGCGAATATTTGGCAATTCCTGACCGAATTGAATGTGGCACTTTTCTTATTGGAGCAGCCATGACGCATGGGCAAATTTGCATTAAAAATGCAATCGAAAAGCACAATGAGGTTTTGATTGAAAAGCTTAAAAGCTGCGGCTGCAAAATTTTTTCAGACCAAAATGGACTGCATCTTTCTAGCCCAAAAATCTTGGAAAGTTTTGGCGATGTTGAGACTGCTGTTTATCCTGGATTTCCAACCGATTTGCAACCCCAAATTGTGGCGCTTGCCTGCGTTTGCAATGGCTGCAGTTTGATTTTTGAAAATGTTTTCGAGTCAAGATTCAATTACGTTGGCGAGCTTTTAAAGCTTGGCGGCGATGTCAAATTCAAGTCGTCAGTCTGCATTGTTCGTGGCAGAAAAAAGCTCTACGGCGCTGATGTTTTTGCAACTGATTTGCGCGGAGGGGCAGCTCTTGTTCTTGCCGGGCTTGCAAGTGAAGGTTACACCACAGTCAACAAAATTGAATATATTGACAGGGGCTACTATAACCTTGCTGAAAAATTGACTAAGCTTGGGGCAGACATAAAAAGATTGTGAAATTTGAAAAATTTCTTGTTTTTAATGCAAAAATGCATTAAAATATCTCTGATGAGCAAAAAAACAAAAAAAATTTTGATTTCTCTTTCAACTGCTGTGGTGCTGGTGGGAATTTTGGTAACGCTTGCCTTTACCGTCTTTTCACTCAAAACAGTCAAAGTTGATTGGTGCACAACCCACTCAAGCATCTCTTTATCTGACCAAGAGCTTATTGACGGGGCGCAGTTCTCTTTTGGCAGCAGTGTTTTTTTTCATGGCAAAAAGGGTTATGAAGAAAGAATTGAAAATCTTTCGCCATACATTGATGTGGTCAATATTGAAACCGTTTTCCCTTCCACTTTCGTGCTCCATGTTGCTCAAAGGCAAGAAGTTTACGCTTTTGAAAATGGAGAGCAAACTTTGATTTGCGATCAAAATCTTCGAGTATTGAAGATTGAAGAAGATTACAGCTCGACTCAAGACAATGCTATGCTTGTTCAAGGTGTGGAAATTGAAGAAAAAGCTTATCAACCAGGTCAATATCTTGCTGTTGAAAATTTTATCGATATTTACTCTTCTCTATTTGAGTGCAATCGCACGCTGGGGCAGCAGCAATCGCTTATCAAATCCATCGAATTTTTGCAAGAGTATGATCAGAACATAGCAACAGAACAAACGACAGCCATTCTTAATCTTTTTGGTGGGCAAACTGTTCAAATCAAAAATGCAACTTATGGACTAAGATACAAGCTTGATATGTTTTTGCAAGTTTTCTCAAACCTTTATTCGCTGATAGGGAAAGAAATTGCTTCGGGCGGTGTGTGGACTCAAGAGTTGCTTGATGGCTGCACCATTATTGTGAATAACTATTATAATTACACAGAGCACAACGAAAGTGAATGCTATTTCAACATTGTTCCATAAAAAAAGGGCAGACTAACTAAGATTAAAAATGCCAAAAATGAATAAAATAGTTGTCCTTTTGCAGAATTAAAATGTTTTGGTGCAAAAATTGTTGTTTTGCACCTTTTTTAGTTTGACTTTGCTTTGTTTATATATTAAAATATTACTATAAATGTACATTTGTGCACTTTTAGATTTGTTGGTGGTTTATGAGAAAAGAAAAAGTTTTGGTTTTTGAACTTGGTTCTTCCACTTTGCGAGCAATTTTGGCTGGCAGGGGACTTAATGGCACTTTTGTGGTTAAAGCTTATAAAGAAATTGAATATGACGGTTTTTACGAAGGAAATTTTCTTGCTCCTGAAAAACTAAGTGCTCTGTTTTCGCAAATTATTGCAGAGTTTGACTGCCGTGAAGAAGGTATTAAAAAAGTTTATATTGGTGTGCCAGCAGAATTTTCTTCTGTCAGTGCCAGCACGGTCTCGCTCAATCTTGGCAACCGAAGAAAGATCAAACAACAAGATATAGACCAGCTTTTCTATATGGCAAGCGAAAGGGCAAAAGATAAAAATGTTGAGATCTTGTCGGTCAATCCTCTTTCATATCTTCTTGATGAAGGCAGAATTTCATTTGACCCTGTTGGCGATAATGCAATTTCGATTTCAGCCCAGCTTTCAATCATTTATGCAAACCGCTCTTTCATTGACATGTTTAACAAAATTGTATCAGCAAACGAGTTTGAAAGTGTTGAGTATGTTTCAGAGCCGCTTGCTCAAGCTCTATATGTTATTGCCCCTGTTGAAAGAGAAGAATCTTGTTTGCTGATTGATTGTGGCGATTTGACAACAAGTGCTTGTTTTGTGAAAGGTCAGGGGCTGAGCAACCTTGCAAGTTTTTCTCGAGGTGGGGGCTTTATCACAAATGACCTTTCAGAAGCTTTCGATCTTTCAATGAGTGAAGCTGAAAGGCTAAAAAAGCAAATTGTTCTTTCATTAAAAGGTAAAAATAACGACTTTTATGAGCTTACAACCGACCTTGGCAAAACCATTAAAATTCCACTAAACACTGCAAACGAAATCGTTTCTTACCGAATCGATGAAATCGCACAAGCTGTTGCAAAATGTATTCAACTTTTTTCAAGCACATATATCAACTATCTGCCGGTCTATCTGACTGGTGCAGGAGTGAGCAAAATTAAGGGAGGCAGAGATTATTTGGCAAAATGTTTGGGTAGAAATGTTAAATATGGCGTTCCACCATTGCCAGCAAAAGATAGGCCTGAGCTAGCTTCAATTTATTCTCTTGTAAATTTTGCCTTAAATTGATTGAAGAAATGCATAAACAACAAAAAAAATGAAAATTTATGCATTTTGTCAAAAAAATTGCATTTAAATGTTTGCAAAAAAACAAAAAAAGTATTACAATAAGATAAAGAAATTGAAAGGGGTGAACTATGGATAACGATATGATGAGAACTGCTGTTGCAAAAATCAAGGTTGTTGGTGTTGGTGGCGGTGGAAATAATGCCGTCAACAGAATGATTGATGCGGGGGTTTCTTCTGCTGAGTTTGTTGCTGTCAACACAGACAAACAGTCTCTTCTTATCAGCAAAGCTGAAACAAGACTTCAAATTGGCGAAAGATTGACAGGTGGGCTTGGCGCTGGTGCAAAACCTGAAATTGGTCAAAAAGCTGCAGAAGAAAGCAAAGCTTCAATCACTGATATGCTTAAAGGCACAAACATGGTGTTTATCACTGCCGGTATGGGCGGTGGAACAGGAACGGGAGCAGCACCCGTGATTGCTCAAATCGCTAAGGAAATGGGAATTTTGACTGTCGCAGTTGTAACAAAGCCTTTTGCATTCGAAGGTCCAATCAGAGCAAAAAACGCTGATGAAGGTCTTGAAAATCTCAGAAAGTTTGTAGACTCACTTGTCGTTATTCCAAATGAAAAATTGTTGCAAATCGTTCCTAAAAAGACTCCTCTTTCAGAAAGCTTCAGATTTGCCGATGATGTTTTAAGACAAGGAGTTCAGGGTATAAGTGATCTTATCGTTTTCCCAGGACTTATCAATCTTGACTTTGCCGATGTTACAACCATCATGAAAGGCAAAGGGCTTGCTCATATGGGTATTGGTTATGGTTCAGGTGACAACAAAGCTCTTGATGCAGTTAAACAAGCTGTGGCATCACCACTTCTTGAAACTACAATCGAAGGGGCAACTGGGCTTTTGATCAACATCAAAGGCGGCGAAGACCTCACTCAAGACGATGTCAATGAGGCTGCATCACTTGTTCGTGAAGTTGTTGACTCTTCTTGCAATATCATTCTTGGCACTAGCATTGATCCAAATATGCATGACGAAGTTGAAATCACAATTATAGCGACCGGCTTTAAAACTCCAGAAGAAATCAAAAAAGAAAGTGCCATGGAAAATGCAAAGTCTATTGGCAATATGGGGCAGAAAAACGATATGCCTTCTGCAAGAAGCATCTTTTCTGGATATGCAGCTAGAGAAAAAGAAGAACAAATGGCAAAACCAAATGTAAATATTGAAAGAACGAGTGAAGATAAGACTTCTTCAAGGCTTGACATTTCTTCAAATGTTCCACCATGGATTGAAAAACTTAGAAGAAACAAGAAATAAAAATGGCAGACGAAAGTCTGCTTTTTTTAGTTTTAACAAAGGTATTGTTAAAACACACAATCGCATAATATGAGAAGATAAAGAAAAAGAGACAATTATAAGCTTGTTATGTGAGTTTTTATTTGGTAAAGTTAATAGAAAGGAGATAAGACAAAATACAAAAAGATATTCAACTTTTCGACCTTTTTGTGTTTTGTCTTTTTGTTGTTTTGATTTATCATTTTTGCAAGGGAGGGCATTATGGAAATTTTTATTGAACAAACAGTTTTAATAAACTTTTTTCAAAATGCACTTATTCTTAATATGACTTCGTTTTTTATCAAAGAAAAAGCGAGATTTTGGTTTTTGATGTCGCTGCTGGCTGGAGTTGTTGCTCTTGTTATTCCGCTTTTTGCACTTGATTCCTATGCGAAAATTTTGCTACAGGTTTTTCTTGCAATCTTGATCGTTTGCCTTTCATTTAGGTTTCGTTCGGCAAGTAAATTTTTCTTTATTTTTACAACATTTTTTATTTTCACTTTTATTTTGGGTGGTGCTTGCTATGCTCTTCAGCAGACTTTCGGTCCCTATCCGCTTTTTATTGTCTGTGTTGTCAGCCTGGTAATGTTTTTTTTGGTCAAGTTTATCATTTTTTATCACAATCGTTTGCAGAGAATCAAGAGTTTTACCTATTCGGTCAAAATCAAAGCCAATGGCAATGTGGTGGAGGAAAACGGCTATTTGGACAGCGGAAATGTGCTTTTGGATGACATCACAAAATCGCCCATAATTTTGATCAATTTTGAGGTTTTTAAAAGGCTTTATCAGGATATTTCGCTTGTCAGCCTGCTGGCAAAGCAGGATATGGCAAAACTAAATTGTGCGCACTATATCAAAGTCAATTCAGTGGGCAGTGGCAGCAAAATATTGGCTTTTGTTGCAGATGAAATTCAGCTCAATGGTGAGAAGGTTTTTAAAAACCCGACACTTGCTCTTTCCTTCTCTGGCTTTGAGAAAAGCTTTAAAGCAAATGTACTTTTAAACAGTCAAATGGTTTTTGGAGGTTGATTATGAAAAAATTATTATTTAAATTTAAGCTGTTTTTATATAAATTGTTTCATAGAAATGATTATATTTTAGCAAAACATATTGTCTGCTATGTCTGCGGCAATGAAGAATTTTTGCCACCGCTTTCAACCGATGAAGAAAATCTGCTGATATATGAAAAAGAACAAGGTTCGCAGGAAGCCCTTGGCAAGTTGATTGAACACAATTTGCGACTGGTTGCTTTTATAGCAAAAAAATTTGAGTCAAGCAAAATTGAATATGAAGACCTTATTTCTATAGGGGCAATTGGTCTGATCAAAGCGGTCAAAACATTTAAGCCCGACAAAAATATTCGGCTTGCGACTTATGCCTCGCGTTGCATTGAAAATGAAATTCTGATGCAACTGAGAAAAACAGCAAAAGTCAAAAATGACATCAGTCTTGACAAACCTTTGAGTGAAGACTTTGACGGAAATCAACTTGTTTTGTCAGATATATTGCCCAGTGATGAAGATGTGGTTGCTCAGACCGTTGACGAGCCTGCTGACAGAGCAATTATTCATCAACTTATTGCAAAACTGGGCAGACGTGAACAAGAAATTATGATTTTACGATATGGACTTCTAGGGCAGCAAGAACTGACGCAAAGGGAGGTGGCTGACAAACTTGGCATAAGCCAAAGTTATATCTCGCGTCTTGAAAAACGCATTTTGAAAGATATGAAGTTTGAACTTGAGAAGAGTTTGTTTTAATCATCATTTTTTGTTTTTAAAGATGGTTTTTTGTCGAATGTGAATAAAACTTTAGCAAAGGTAAAAGATATTTCTCGAAAGGAGAGATTATGTCTTCTAAAGTTTCTATTTGCGGTGTTGACACAACAAAGCTTCCAAAACTAAATAACAATGATATATTGCAGCTTATTAAAAAAGTTAAGCGTGGGGATGAAAATGCAAGAGACCAATTTGTTGTTGCAAATCTTCGGCTGGTGCTGAGTGTTGTGCACAGATTTAATGCAAAAGGTGATCGGGCTGATGACATGTTTCAGGTTGGATGCGTGGGGCTTTTGAAAGCTATCGACAATTTTGATGAAACGCTCAATGTCAAATTTTCAACTTATGCCGTGCCAATGATTGTGGGCGAAATTCGAAGATATTTAAGAGACAACAATTCAATAAGAGTCAGTCGGTCTATGCGTGATATAGCTTACAGGGCAATGCAGGCAAAAGAAGAACTTTCAAAAAGTAGTTTTAGCGAACCTTCAGTTGAAGACATTGCAAAAAAAATTGAAGTGCCTGTCAAAACGGTGACCTTTGCCCTTGATGCAATAAGTGATACAATTTCGCTCAGTGACCCAATTTATAGTGAAGGAACTGATGCTATAGCGCTTCTTGATCAAATTGCAGATAACAAAAATACTGATGAAAACATCAACGAAAACCTTGCTTTGAAAGCTGCAATAAAAACATTATCGCCAAGAGAGAAAGAAATTTTGCTTATGCGCTATTTTGTCGGCAAAACGCAAACGGAAGTCAGTCAAGAGATTGGAATCAGTCAGGCACAAGTGTCTCGTCTTGAGAAAAATGCTTTAAGATCAATAAAAGATTTTCTGATTTAGTTATTTTTTGTCATTTTTCGACATATACCATAACTGATGGAAAGTTCATTTTTAGAGTTGAGATGTAAAGAAGTGGTCAATGTGCTTGATGGGCGCAAGCTTGGTCATATCGTTGACATAGTTTTTGATCTTGCAACTGCCAGGGTTCTTGGAATTTTGGTGCCAGGAGAAAAAACGGGGTGGAATGTTTTTAAGTCAGCAAACCAACTTTTTATACCATTTGGTTGCATTGTAAAAATAGGTGAAGATGCAATCTTGGTGGAAGTTCAAGGTCAAGGTGTGCCGGAAAATCCTTATCAAACTTTACAAAAAAAATAGGCTTTGGAATCGCCTATTTTTATTTACATATTTTCCAAAAGTTTTTTAAAAGAGGTTATGTCAGCAAATTTTCGGTAAACTGAAGCAAATCTGACAAATGCAACTTCGTCAAGGTTTTTCAGCGCTTCCATAACCATCTCGCCAATTTCTGCCGATGAAATTTCTTGGTTTGGCATGCTTTGCGCCTTCTTTTCAATTTCAAGCACAACACTGTCAATTTGTCCCATGCTTACAGGGCGTTTTTCGCAAGCTTTGATGATTCCATTTTTCACTTTGTTTGAATCAAATGGCTGTCTTGAGCCGTCATTCTTTACAACCAAAACAGGAGTGGTTTCAACAGTTTCATAAGTTGTAAAGCGTCTTCCACAATTTAAGCATTCTCTTCTTCTGCGGATTGAGTTTGTTTCATCACTATTCCTTGAGTCAAGCACTTTGCTTTCGTTATGACCACAATATATACATTTCATTGCACATCTCCTTATACTAAATATAGCACACCTAACAAAAAACAGCAAAACAATTTTGCAATATTTGCAATATTTTGTAATTTAAATGCGAGTTTTAAAATAAATTATTCTATGTTAAGTTTGGTTTCTTGTGATTTTGCCAAGTTCTATACAATTTGTCAAATCAAAAACGATTGCCCACCATCTGTCAGAAGAAGACTTTTTGATCTTGGTTTTACCGATGGACAAACAATAAAAAAAATTCAAACCTCATTGTTAGGCAAGGTGATTTTGGTGCAAATCAGAGGTTATCTTCTTTCAATTCGCTCTAGCATTGCCGATTCAATTATGGTGAAAAGCAAATGATTAGGGTGAGTTTAATTGGCAATCCAAATACAGGCAAAACCACACTTTTCAACACTTTGACAAACTCAAATGAGCATGTGGGCAACTGGCATGGAGTTACTGTTGAAGAAAAGGCGAAAACCATTTTTTTTAAACAGCAAGAAATAGAAATTGTTGACCTGCCAGGCATTTATTCACTCTCTAGGCTTTCTTTTGAAGAAAAGGTGGCAACAGATTATCTTTTATCCCATCAGAATGACCTGGTCATCAATATCTGCGACTACAACAATTTGCAACGGAATTTGTATCTTACATTGGGGCTTTTAGAGCTTGGACTAAAAGTGATAGTGGTTGTCAACCAAATCGAAAAAAAGAAGGTCGGTCAGGTCAATCTTGTCAGGCTTGAAGAAAAACTTGGTGTAAAAATTTTGTCTATTGATGCGGCAAACAAAGAAAGTGTTCAGCAACTTAAAGAAGAGATACTTTGCTATAAATCCACAAAATGTGTTTTGCCATATCTCAAACTTCTTTCTCTTAATCAAGTTGAAAGATTTCTTCCTCATTATCTGCAACAGCAGAGCAGGACTTTTTATGCCATCAAACTTTTGGAAGATGACCAGGATGTAAAACAAAAATTTAAGGTGGAAAAAAACTTTGACCAAGCTGAAAAAGTGGCGAAAGTTCGGTATGACTTTATTGATGAGCTGATGAGTGAGTGTGGTCAAAAGAATTTTAGCATCTACGGACAGAGCAAGCTTGATAAAATTTTGCTCAATAAGTTTTTGGCATTCCCGGCATTTTTGTTGATTTTGGCAGCAGTTTTTTATTTGACATTCTTTTCGGTGGGGGCTTTTTTATCTGATGGCTTAGCATTTTTGCTTGACAAATTTATTTCCTCTCCGATTTTGGCATGGCTTGATGGAATGGTTGGACAATCAAGTTGGATTTATAGTTTCTTCGAGACAGCTATTTTTGGCGGTGTGGGCTCTGTTTTGACATTTTTGCCACAAGTTGCTCTTCTATTTATCTTTCTTTCAGTGCTTGAAGACAGTGGTTATCTTGCAAGAGTTGCCTTTGTTTTTGAAGATGTTTTGTCAAAAGTTGGGCTTTCTGGCAAAAGCGTTTACACTCTTTTGATGGGCTTTGGATGCTCGACAAGTGCAATATTGACTTCTCGAAATATGGAAGACGATAAAGCAAAAATCAAAACCGCTTTGCTGACTCCTTATATGAGTTGTTCGGCAAAGTTTCCAATCTATGTCTGTCTTGGAGGAGCCTTCTTTGGTGCCAGCAACATTTTTATCATAATGGGGCTTTATATTCTTGGTGTGGTGGTTGCTGTTTTAATGAGTATGCTTTTTGAAAAGACGGTCCTCAAAAGCAAAGAACAGTCCTTCATTTTGGAATTTCCGCCATATCGACGGGTGGGGATAAAACAAGTCTTCAAAGTGTTTGTGTCAAGTTGTAAAGATTTTTTGAGTAGAGTGGGCGGGCTTATAATCACCATGAACATTATTGTTTGGGTGATGGCAAATTTTTCTTTTTCATTTAGTTATGTTGCTCAAAATGGCGGGCAAAGCATTTTAGAAAGTTTGGGGGCAATTTTGGCGCCAGTCTTTGCTCCGCTCGGATTTGGCAGTTGGGGGCCGGTGTCAGCGCTTATCGCTGGGCTTATTGCCAAAGAAGTGATTTTGTCTTCCATAGCACTATTTAATAATGTTGAAGCTGGTCAAACGCAGCTTGCTTTGTCGCTGAGCGATCCATCAAGTGCGGTATATTTTTCTTCAGCTTCATCCGTGCTTTCCTATCTTGTTTTCTGCCTATTGTATTTTCCGTGTCTGAGCTCTGTCGGGATTCTTGGCAAGGAAATTGGGAAAAAATGGACTGTTTTTGGTTGCGTGTGTCAGTTTGTTGTTGCCTACTTTATCGCCATGGCTTTTTACAACTTTGCTGTACTTATCTCTCTGTTTGGCTGGTGGAGGGTTTGTCTTGGCTTTGTTGCAATATTTGCTATTGTTTTCGCTCTTATAGCTGTGATAAAAAGGTGCCGTTTAAAAGGTCGGCAATGCGACAAATGCAAAAAAGGTTGCACAAAAATTGAAAAGGGGGAATAAACAATAATATGAAAAAGCAAAAAGAGGAAAAAAAGTTTCGCATCATTTGCATAAAAGCGCCAAAATGGATGTCGAGCCTTTTAAGAAAATTCCAAAAGAAAGAAGAAAAATAAGGCCTTTTTGCCTTATTCTTTTCGCGATACATAACAAAAAAACTTGGCATAAAAGCCAAGCCGAATTTATTAAAGCGACTATCGTTATGCTTTTTTTGCAGTTTTAATGCATTTTGTGCATGCCTTAACTTTAACAGGCTTTCCGTCAACCTCTACAACTGTTTTTTGAAGGTTGAGTTCGTAAGTTCTGTTATATTTTTTGTTTGAGAAAGAAACTTGTTTTCCTGTTGATTTTCCTCTACCACAAATATCACATGTTCTGCTCATAATTTCCTCCCGTGATTTCTCTTTGCACCTTACTATATCATTTCTCAGCAAAAAAATCAACTCTTTTTTCAAAATTTTTTTAATAAAAGCGGTTTTAACAAATTTTGTTTGAAAAAATCCTATAAAATATTTGTATTTTTTTGTTTTGTGTAGTAATATATCTAAGTAAAGGTGTTTCGAAATGAGACCATCTTTGTTTTAATTCACATTAAGGGGGCTTTTCCTTGACAGTCGATACAAATAACTACTATGGCAATATTTCAATCTCCGACAACTCAATTCGGGTTGTTGCGGGTTATGCCGTTCTTGATTGCTATGGCGTGGTCGATCTCGTCTCAAAATCTCTTGTTGACAGCGTCCGTGAATTGATGAAAAAAGAATCTTATTCCAAAGGAATTAAAATAAGTCATATCGACAATCGAATCTATATTGATGTGTATTGCATCTTGAAATATGGCGTTTCAATCAGCGCCGTTGCTGAATCTCTCAGAAAGTCAGTTAAATACTCAGTGGAAAACTTCACTGGGATGCTTGTTGATGCAGTCACTGTTCATGTTGTCGGTGTTCGTGTTTAGGAGAAATGATATATGATAAAGACAATAAATGGTGCAACATTCCGCAAAATGATTGTGGCAGGTGCTGGTCTGCTTGAACAAAACAAAAAATATGTTGACTCGCTCAATGTGTTTCCTGTGCCAGATGGCGACACAGGCACAAACATGTTTCTTACAATGAAGTCCGCTGTGAATGAAGTGTCCAAGTGCATTAACAACAATATGGATTCTCTCAGCGAAGCTTTCGCAAAAGGTGCTTTAAAGGGCGCTAGGGGAAACAGTGGAGTTATCACATCTCAGATTTTTAAAGGATTCTGTTCAGAGACTGGCAAGTGCAGCGAAATCACTACCAAAATTTTTGCAAAGGCTATGCAAGAAGGGGCAAACATTGCCTATAAAGCTGTTACTAAGCCAAAAGAAGGCACCATTTTGACTGTCATTCGAGTTATGGCAGAAAATGCTGTCAATGTGGCAAAAAAATGTGATGATTTTGAAGTGTTTTTGAAAAAAGTGCTTGAAACAGGTGAAGAAATTTTAAAACAGACACCAGAAATGTTGCCAGTGCTTAAAAAAGCAGGTGTTGTTGATGCTGGTGGTAGAGGAATTATCGTTATCTTCACAGGTTTTTATAAAATTTTGATGGGCGAAGAAAATTTTGAGTTTAATTTTGAAGACGAAAAGAAACCGCAGACTGTGGATGACGTGATTGCAGACATCAACAATCTTGGCGATATTCAATTTGGTTATTGCACCGAATATATGATCATCAACATGAAAAAGAAAACAACCGAAGCCGACATTGACAAACTTCGGGAGAAACTGATGCAAATCGGCGACTCTGTCATTTGTATTGGCGACCTTAGTCTTGTCAAGGTGCATGTTCACTCAAACGAACCAAACAAGGCGCTTGAATATGCCCTTGAACTTGGCGAGCTTTACAATCTTAAGATCGAAAACATGCTTGAGCAAAATCGTGAACTTAAGAAAAAGGCTTTAGTGCAAGAAATTACAAAAGAAATTGGTATGGTAGCGGTGGCTCCGGGCGACGGAATCGCCAACATTTTTACAGATCTTGGGGTTGACCAAAATATTGTTGGCGGACAGACTATGAATCCAAGTGCTGAAGATATTGCAGCAGCTTGTGATAAGGTGCCTGCAACAAATGTTATCGTTTTCCCAAACAACAAAAATATTGTTTTGGCAGCTGAACAAGCAAACGATCTGACAACAAAAAATTTGATTGTTGTGCCAACTCGCTCAGTGCCAGAAGGTATCACAGCATCTCTTGCCTTCAATCCTGACGCAAGTGTTGAAGAAAATGCTGAAGCCATGAACGAAGCCATCAAAAATGTCCGCTCTGGTGCGGTAACTTATGCTGTTAGAGACACCCATGTTGATGGTTTTGACCTGGCAGTAGGAGAAATCATCGGCCTTGATGACAAAGCAATTTTGGCAAAAGGCAAATTGGTGGGCGAAACAACAACAAAATTGATTGAGAAAATGATGGACGACTCTATCATGAACATAACACTGTTCTATGGCGAAGACATCCGCGAAGAAGAAGCAAATGCCTTGGCAGATTCTTTGAGCAAAAAATATCCAGAAATCGAAGTCAGCGCGGTGTATGGTGGCCAACCAGTTTATTACTATCTTGTCAGCGTTGAATAAAACAAAAGACCTAAAACAAAATGTTTAGGTCTTTTTTGTTAAGTTTAAATTGCTATTTTTTATAGAACTTTGAGACAATCAATATGTTATTATAAACAAAATGAGACAATTCAAGACTTTTTCTATCTAGGAGAAAAATATAATAAAGAAGACAAAAATTTTCTTGAACTTTTTGCAAATTTATCAGCTGAAAACAAAGCTGTAATCATTAACCTTATGAAAAAGCTGAAATAAAGTTTGTCAAATTCGTCGTCAACCGAAAAAAAAGAAACGCATAGTAGATTTTTTGAAAAAATAAAGAGTGAAAGCTCTTTTTTTTCTTTACTCATTTTGGGGAAAATGTTACAATATGGCTATGAGAATTGACAAAATTGTGGCTCAAAAGCTTGCTTGCACCAGGACTAAAGCACAGGCATTGATAAAAGACGGCTGTGTTTTTGTTTGTGGCAAGCAGGTGCTGAGACCTTCGCTGGATGTTGAAGAAAATGCTCAAATTGAAATTGCCAAGCAAGAGCAATACGTTTCGCGGGGCGCCTATAAACTGCTGGGGGCAAAGGAAAGTTTTAACTTAAACTTTCATGACCGAGTTGTTTTGGATATTGGGGCTTCAACGGGTGGGTTTAGTCAAGTTTGTCTGCTGGGTGGTGCAAAAAAAGTTTACGCACTTGATATTGGGAAAAATGAGCTTGACAAAAATTTGAAAGAAAGCTCACAAATAGTCGATCTTTCTGGGGTGGATTTTAGAAATACTAAAAAAAGCGATTTTGCTCAGGTCGATTTTATTGTTGGGGACCTGTCTTTTATTTCACTTCGGCACATATTCCCTAAAATTGTTGAGCTTTTTGGCAATAAAATTGAAGTCTGTATGCTTTTTAAGCCGCAATTTGAATGTGGCAAAGAGCTTGCACATAAATTTAAGGGAGTTGTGCTTGACAAAAAAGTGCACATAAAACTTTTGCAAGATTTTGTGTTTTATTTGCAGAAATTGGGTTTTGTTGTGAGCGGCATTGACTATTCTCGTATTCGTGGCAAAAGCGGCAATATTGAATATATGTTTCATCTCAATGGTTCTGGACACGCTGATTTTGACATTGAAAAGTTAGCAGAGCAGGCTTTTTCAACTCTGCAAAAATAGCTTTTTCTTGTTATTTTATCTGAATTTTGGTAATAAAAAAAGTGCTTGAATCAAGCACTTTTGTTTTTTATAACGTTCTTGTTGCTGTTGCTGTCGGATAAAGTGGCATATTCTGGAACCCCGGGCAAGAATTTGCCGGTTCTGGTGCTTGGCATGGTGGAATGACTGGATAGCCATAGCTTGGCACTAAAAGGTCAACAACAGATACCACTTTTACAATAATTTCGATGCATCCAGTTACTGTAAAAGTGTTGTCGGCAGTGTAGGCACCTATCGAACTTGTAAAGAGCGCGTTTGCTGTGATGTTGACAGGCGAAAGAGAGGGCTGTGGAACAAACAAGACTACACTTTTTACAAGCGTTATGCTTGATGTTGCAGTGCCAATCACGCCGTTTGCATCTCGGTAGGTTACTGTAACCGGAATTGTGATGGTCATGCTGACATTTGCATAGTTTGGTGTTTGTTCAATTCGATCAATTGTTATATCTGAAACAGTAACCGTTGAGCCTGTCGTGTTTTGTGCAGAAATGTAAGTTAATGGCAAAGCAGGTGCTGCTGGATTAAAATTTGTTACCGGCAAAATGATTCCACTTTCTGTTGTCTGACTTACACATGCATCAAAAACTTTTGTGGTTTCAATAAGTACTTTTTCGCAAATTCCATTTAGGCCGTTGCCGCCGATTGGGCCAGGTCTGTTTGGATTTGTGTTGTTGATATAAAAAGACATTTTTACCTCCTATTCTTTCTTTCCGCTTTTTATAGCACTTCAAGGAAGAGCTCTTCCCCGTGATTTTTAATGCGATGATGCGATCAAACAATTTTTGCACGCATATCAAAAATCAACTATTTTAATATATGCGAGCCAGACAAAGAGTGTTAAACGAGCAGATTTTATTGATTTTTTGCTGCCGCTATGATATAATCTTTCAGCAAAAGGAGTTGTTTATGATTATTGAAAACGTGATAGCCAAACTTGAAGGGCTGAAAAAAGATATTGATTTTATAAAGGAGTGTCTTTGACTACACCGGTCAAAATGAAAAGATAAAAGAACTGGAAAAAGAGCAACTTGAGCAAGACTTTTATCTTGATCAAAAAAAAGTTTTGGCTGTTGGCAGAGCTTTAAAGGATGCACAGCATAAAATCAGTTTGGTCAAGGATTTGCAAACAACTTATGGCGATTGTGAAGCTCTTGTTCAGCTGTTTCAGGAGCTGGCTGATCCGAGTCTTGAAGCAGAGATTGAAGAAACTTTGCACTTATGTGAAAAAAAAGTGGAAAGTGCAAAGATCGAAACGCTTTTGTCTGGTAAGTATGATGGTTATGACGCCATTGTAACCCTTCATGCTGGGGCAGGCGGCACTGAAGCTTGTGATTGGACTGACATGCTTTGGCGAATGTATAAAATGTATGCTGAAAAAAATGATTGGAAAATCAAAGTCCTTGACAGTCTTGACGGCGACGGTGCAGGGCTTAAGTCAATCACTTTTGAAGTTTGCGGTGAAAACGCTTATGGATTTTTGAAATGTGAAAAAGGGGTTCACCGTTTGGTGAGAATTTCTCCTTTTGACGCCAATGCAAGACGGCATACATCATTTGCAAGCGTTGAAGTTATGCCAAAAATTGAAGAAAAACCTGACATCGAAATAAAACCTGAAGACCTTAAGATTGACACCTATCGTTCTTCTGGGGCAGGCGGTCAGCATGTCAATAAAACAGAAAGTGCAATCCGTATCACACATATACCTACTGGCATTGTGGTTGCCTGTCAAAACGAAAGGTCGCAGCTTCAAAACCGAGAAGTTGCAATGCAAATGCTCTATTCAAAACTTGTTGAAATGCAAGAAGCTAAAGAGATGGAAGAAATGGCCGCTGTGCGTGGCGAAATCAAAAAAATTGAGTGGGGCAGTCAGATCAGAAGCTATGTTTTCTGCCCTTACACCTTGGTTAAAGACCATCGAACAGGCTATGAAGAGCCAAACATTCAATCAGTTATGGATGGCAATATTCAAGAATTTATCAATGAATATTTGAAAAAGACCAGCAAATAATCTAGACTCAAAAATGATAGCAGCCTTAAAACAAGGGCTGCTTTTAATTCCAAAAGCAAATAAGTTGATTTTCTTGTTTTAGTTTGTTATAATTGTCTGCAGATGAATTACTTTCAAAGAATGGAGCAAAAATTTAAGGCTCTGCAAGAAAAAAAAGATGTGATTATCCTTTCAGTTGAGTCCTCTTGTGATGAAACAAGCGTGGCTGTGGTCAAAAACGGAAGGGAAGTTTTGTCAAACATAATTGCGTCACAAATTGACATCCACAGACGCTTTGGCGGCGTTGTGCCTGAAGTGGCTTCAAGAAATCATATTCTTGCAATTTCAAACATTTTCAGTCAAGCTTTGGCTCAGGCAGCCATCACTAAAGAGCAAATCGACGCTGTGGCGGTAACTTATGGTGCGGGGCTTATTGGAGCTTTGATGGTGGGCGTCAATTTTGCCAAAGCTTTGGCTTACAGCCTTAATATTCCACTGATCGCCGTCAGTCATGTGCATGGGCATATCGCTGCAAATTATATCTCACATCTTGAGCTTACTCCGCCTTTTATTTGCCTTATGGTCAGTGGTGGTCATTGTGCTATTTTAAAAATCGATGATTACAATAAATTTACTTTGCTTGGCAGCACAATGGATGATGCAGTTGGAGAATGCTTTGACAAAGTGGCAAGGGTGCTTGGACTCCCATATCCTGGTGGTCCAGAAATTGACAAGCTTGCAAAAGACGGCAAAAAAGTTTATACTTTTGTGCATTCAAATCATTTGAAAAACACTCTTAATTTTTCATTTAGTGGCATAAAGACAGCAGTTGTCAATTTTGTGCACAACAAAGAGCAGAAACATGAAAATTTTGAAAAAGTCGATGTTGCAAGATCTTTTCAAGAGGAAGTGACGGATGAGCTTGTTGAAAAAACATTGAATGCTTGCAAGAAAACGGCAATCAACAAGATTGTTGTTGCTGGAGGTGTTGGAGCAAATTCAATGTTGCGAAAAAAGTTTGAAGACAGTTGCAAACGAAACAATATAGAGTTTTTTGCGCCTGTTTTAAAATATTGCACAGACAATGCGGCAATGATTGGCTCAGCAGCTTACTTTATGCTGAAAGATGGCTTGGGGCTTGCACCACTTGATCTTACAGCGAAGGCGACTGTAAAACTTTAAAGGAGAAAACTATGGAACTTTTAGCTCCAGCTGGCAATTTTGATAAACTTGCCACAGCAGTGCATTTTGGTGCAGATGCTGTCTATTTTGCTGGAAAAATGTATGGGCTTCGTGCTTTTGCCGGAAATTTTGATGATGATGAGATTGTAAAAGCAATGGAATATCTGCACGAGCGTGGAAAAAAAGGTTATATCACTTTAAATATCGTTGCAAAGAATAGTGATTTTCAGCAAATTGACAAATTTTTGCAGCTTTTGGTTGATGCTAAGGTGGATGGAGTGATTGTCAGCGATGTGGGAATGATTTATTATCTTCGCAAAAATTTTCCACAGTTGAATGTTCATGTGTCAACCCAGGCAAATGTCAACAACATTTATTCTGCAAAGTTTTTTGCAGACATGGGGGTGACTCGAATTGTTCTTGCAAGAGAGCTTAACTTAAATCAAATCAAAGAGATTGCCTCATCACTCAAAGGCAAGGTTGAAATCGAAGCTTTTGTGCATGGAGCAATGTGCATTTCATATTCTGGCAGATGTCTTCTTTCCAACTATATGACAGGCAGAGACTCTAATCGCGGTGCATGTGTTCAAGCTTGCAGGTGGAACTATACTATAAGAGAAGTGAACAAAACTGAAGAATACCCAATCGAAGAAGATCAGCGGGGAACGTATATTTTAAACTCAAAAGATCTTTGCATGATAAAACACTTGAAAGAACTTGAAGAAGCAGGCATTTGTTCGCTGAAAATTGAAGGGCGAATGAAATCAGACTATTATGTGGCTTCAGTTGTCAACGCTTACAGACGAGCATTAGAAAATAAAAACAAAATTGAAGTGCTTGAAGATGAACTTGAAAAAACAAGCCATAGACGCTATACCACAGGTTTTTATTTCGACAGCGATGACAAGGAATTTTTGGAGACTTCTATGCCAATTCAGACAGCTGAGTTTATTGCAAAAGTTGTTGAAAACAGCCAAAACGGCAAAGTCAAGGTGGAGATGAGAAACCGCTTTAAAATTGGTGATGAACTTGAAATTTTGTCGCCAACTGACAGCTTTTTGAAGAAAATCAAAATTGATAGCATTGAAAATGGCAAGGGCGAGCAAATTGATGACTGCAAACGAGTTCAAGAAATCGTAACAATAAATTGTCCTTATGATCTGAAAAAAGGAGATATGCTAAGAAAGGCAAACTGATTGCCTTTTTTTGTTGCTTATACCTGCAAATTTTTGTTTATAAAAGGAATTTTGGAAATTGTAGCGTATAAAATAAACAAGCAATCAAAAAGGCGACAAGAAATTTAAAAAAATTTTAAAATTTTGGCAGAAAATGTTTGACTATTTTTAAAAAAATGCATATAATAGTGCTAGCACTTGAAATAAAAGAGTGCTAACAAAAGTCGAATAAAGAGGTTTTTATGAAACTGTCAGAGCGAAAAAATCAAATTTTATGCATGGCAATTGAAGAATACATCAAAGACTGCGCACCAATCACAAGCGGTTCGGTCAAAGACAAGGCAAAACTTGAGTGTTCAACTGCCACATTGAGAAATGAGCTTAATGCTCTTGAAGCCATGGGCTATTTAAAACAGCTTCACACCTCAGGCGGAAGAATTCCAACAGCGCAGGGCTATCGATATTATGTTGAAAATCTGCTTTCAAATGCATCTGCATCAAATGGCGAGCTTGAAGAGGTCAAAAAGTTGATTTCTTCTCGAACGACATCTCTTACAGAAATTGTCAGCGGAATTGCAAAGATTGTCTCGCACGCAACTTCTTATCCAACCGTTGTTATGATGAATGGCATCGAAAATCTTATTCTTGACGAATTTAAAATAATTCCGATGCTTAGCGAAAGGATGATGGTTTTGATTGGCACCAAATCTGGATATATTTCTCAAGAAATGGCAATCAAAGCTTCACCTGGGGAATGTCAAGATGCTTCCAACTATCTGACCAAAAATTTTAAAGGTGAAAGCATTGGCTTTATGATCGACAATATTGATCAACTTGAAGTGGGAATGAAAAGCGAAATCAAAGCTTTTCAAAATGTTGTCAATTCGCTTGTTGACGGTCTTAAAAAACTCAATAATACTCGTCTTATCGATGTGCATAGACAGGGTAGCGGAAAGCTTCTTGAAAATAACGATATTGATAAGGCAAAAAAAGTGCTTGACGTGCTTGATGACGAAGAAAAATTGGCAGACATCATGCAAATGCAAGGGCAAGAAGAAATTCAGGTTGATGTTTCTGATGACGGCTCAGTTGTTAAAGCTCCAATATGTATAAGCGGCAACAAACTTGCATCAATTGGCGTGCTTGGCCCTCAACGAATGGACTATGCAGGCATTGCCTCAGCACTGAAAGTTGTTATTGACAGTCTGAAAGACTTAAAAGGAGAATAAATGTCAAAAGAAAAATTTGAACACTGCCACTGCAAAAAGCATGGCGAGAAAGAGTGCGAAGAATGTCGTTGTGATGACGATTGCAAATGCGAGGAAAAAGATGAAAAGTGTTGTTGCAACAAAGATGATGAAAACTGCAAATGCAGTGAAAAGTGTGATTGCGGTGATGATTGCAAATGTGATAAAGAGCATAAGTGTAATGAAGAATGCCAATGTGATGAAAATATGAGCGAAAAAGAAACCTGCGATTGCGATGAGCACTGTTGTCAACACGAGCAAAAGAGTGATGAATACTTAAATTTGGCACGACAAATTCAAGCGGACTTTGAAAATTTCAGGCGTCATGCCATTGAAGATATAAAGCAGGCAAAAATTGCAGGTCAAGCATCAGTTATTGAAGCATTTTTGCCATGCCTTGACACTTTCAAAGAAGCTAAAAAGTCTATTTCTGACGAAAATGTTTTGAAAGGCGTTGAGATGATTGAGCAAAAAATCATCGACACCCTTGCAGATATTGGAGTTCAAAAAATAGAATCTGTGGGCGAGAAATACAACCCACATGTCCACAATGTTATCGCCGTTGTAAATATTGCGGATAAAGAGAATGACATAATCGTTGACGAATATCAAGCTGGTTATGTTTTCAACGGCAAAGTTATCAGATATTCAAAAGTCATTGTCAATAAAAAGGAGGATTAAAATTATGGGAAAAATTATTGGAATTGACCTTGGAACAACAAACTCATGCGTGGCTGTTATGGAAGGTGGGAAACCTACAGTTATCGCAAATGCTGAAGGGGACAGAACCACACCTTCAGTGGTAGCTTATACAAAAGAAGGAGAAAGACTTGTTGGTAAAGTTGCAAAACGACAAGCCATTGTTAATGCAGAAAACACTGTTCAATCCATCAAAAGAGAGATGGGAACAAATTACAAAGTAAAACTAAACGGCAAAGATTACACACCACAAGAAATTTCTGCCATGATTCTTTCAAAGCTTAAGGCTGATGCAGAAAGTTATTTGGGTGGCACTGTAAATCAAGCTGTTATCACAGTGCCTGCATATTTCAACGACTCTCAGCGTCAAGCAACAAAAGATGCAGGAAAAATTGCAGGGCTTGAAGTTTTGAGAATTATCAACGAGCCAACTGCAGCGGCTCTTGCTTATGGGCTTGACAAAGGTGAAAACGCAAATCAAAAGATTTTGGTTTATGACCTTGGTGGCGGAACTTTCGATGTTTCAATTCTTGAAATAGGCGACGGCGTTTTTGAAGTTTTGTCAACAAACGGAAACACTCGCCTTGGCGGAGATGATTTTGATAACAGAATTATTGACCTTTTGGTTGAAGAATTCAAAAAGACAAACAACATCGATTTGAGCTCTGACAAGCTTGCAATGCAAAGACTTAAAGAAGCGGCAGAAAAAGCTAAGATTGACCTTTCTGCAACTCCAAAAACAACAATTTCTCTTCCATTCATTTCAGCAGACGCAACTGGCCCAAAACACATGGAATATGAACTTTCTAGAGCAAAATTTGACTCCATCACCGAAGATCTTGTGAAAGAGACTATTGAATGTTCAAAACGAGCTCTTGCTGATGCAAAACTTTCAACAAGTCAAATTGATAAGGT
This sequence comes from uncultured Bacillota bacterium, assembly GCA_946495675.1. GTDB lineage: Bacteria > Bacillota > Clostridia > Christensenellales > UBA1242 > Caccovivens. The sequence continues at coordinate 78,694 of CAMMDQ010000001.1, forward strand.
TGTGCTTGTTGGTGGCTCAACTCGTATCCCAGCTGTTCAAGAAGCTGTCAAAGCTTTCACTGGCAAAGAACCTTACAAAGGTATTAACCCTGACGAGTGCGTTGCTGTTGGTGCTGCAATTCAAGCAGGGGTGCTTGGCGGCGAAGTCAAAGATGTGCTTCTTCTTGATGTAACTCCGCTTTCTCTTGGCATTGAAACTTTGGGAGGAGTGTTTACAAAACTTATTGAAAGAAATACAACTATTCCTACAAAGAAATCACAAATCTTCTCAACTGCTGTTGACAATCAACCAGGGGTTGACATCCATGTGCTTCAAGGCGAGCGAGAATTTGCTGCTCAGAACAAAACTCTTGGAAGATTCCAGCTTACCGACATTCCTCCTGCACCAAGAGGGGTTCCTCAAATCGAAGTTACATTTGATATCGATGCAAATGGCATTGTAAAAGTTTCCGCAAAAGACCTTGGAACAAACAAAGAGCAGAATATTACAATTACAGCTTCTTCAAACCTTAAAGACGAAGACATTGAAAAGGCTATCAAAGAGGCTGAAGCTCACGCTAAAGAAGACAAAAAGCGCAAAGAGCTTGTTGAAACCAAAAACCAAGCCGACAACATGGTTTACGGGCTTGAAAAAATGTTAAAAGAAAATGGCGACAAGATTGGCGAAGACGACAAAAAGAAGCTTGAAGAAGCAATTGAAAAAGCAAAGAAAGAGTTTGAAAGTGATGATATTGACACCGTTAAGAAAGCACTCGATGAACTCACTGCTGCTTCTAATGGCATTGTAAGCAAGATGTACAATTCAGCAAATCCAAACGGGGCAAATCCAAATGGCGACAACAATGGTCAGACCGGTTCAAACGACGGCGACCCTGTTGTTGATGTGGAATAAAATTTGAGATGTCGCAAAGGGATAAATTATTTTGCTCTCTCAGTTGACAAAAGCTTGATAATTTGATAAAGGATGGCTAATTATGGAAGAAATAAAAGTCAAAATCGACAAAAGAATAGAAGTGCTAGGTGTTTGTTTAAGGCTTTCTGATTATCACGAAAAGTTTAATCACTTAGTTGGCGATTTGAAAAATTATCCATATCTTGAAGAGGCCGATAGGTATTTTGCGAAGTTTCAAAATCATAAAGCAATCAAATTGTTAAACGAGTGCATCAAAAAACTTTCATTTTCTTATGATGCACCTGTTCAGCTCATGCTTTTTCTAGATGAAGAGTGGAACTTTCATGGACAAAATGAATATCCGTTTGTAAACCGTTTAAAAAAATCGGAAGTCGTTTTAGATTTTCTCAAAGAATTGAAAAATTTTGTTAAGGAATCAAATTTTGAAGAATTTTTCAACCAACATCAAGATTATTATCAGCAAGAAATTGATTCATTTAACTCTTGCTTTGAACTTAGTCAAGTTGTTGATTTTATGAAAAAACTTAAAATGAATGTTGCAAGCAAGCATTTTGTGATAAATCTAGCCCTTCTTTTGACCAATGGTGGCTATGGCTATTTCAATGGTGACAATGTTTTTTGCACCATGAGTAGGATGGCCGACAAAGAGGGAAATGTTGATAAGATTTGGGGATATAACAGCGCTGGAGAAAAATCTTTGTTCTTACACGAATTTTCTCACTCTTTTGTCAACCCATTGACAGAAAAATATTGGGAGCAAATTGACAAACCTGTGTTGGACATAACAGAACGTGAAGTGCTTGCAAAAAACGCATATTCTGACGTTTTTGCAATTATATGTGAATATGTTATTCGAGCAATTCAACTTAGTTTTATAAGGCAGCACTCAAAAAATATAGACTGGTTTTTTGAAATAAACGCAAAAACCGGCTATTCAAAAAATATTTTACTTGCAGTTGCCGACAAAATAGAAGAGCATATGCAGGACGATAAAACATTTGAAGAGAACTACTTAGAAATTGCTAATGAGATTTCAAAAGCAGTTGAAAATAAAAAGGATTGTTATGGCAAATAAAGATTATTATTCAATTCTTGGGGTGGATAAAAACGCAAGCGATGACGAAATCAAATCAGCTTACCGTAGGCTTGCAAAAAAATATCATCCAGACCTGAACAAAACTCCAGAAGCTGCGGCAAAATTCAAGGAAATCAACGAGGCGTATCAGGTTCTTGGCGACCCGCAAAAAAAGGCAAACTACGACCAATTTGGTTCGGCAGAAGGCAATCCTTTTGGCGGCGGCGGACAGGGCGGCTTTGGTGACTTTTTTGGTGGCGGTGGCGGCTTCGGAGATATTTTTTCAGATATTTTTTCTGCTTTTGGTGGCGGAAGAAGTGGCGGAAGAACGGTTGCTAGAGGTCAAGATATTGACATCAGCATGAACCTTTCGTTTGAAGAGGCTTGTTTTGGCGCTGAAAAAAGTGTGACTGTTGGCAAGATTGAAAGATGCTCCTCATGCAATGGCACAGGTGCTAAAAATGGAAGAGAATTTACAACTTGCTCGACTTGTCAAGGAACTGGACGAGTTCGCTTCCAACAAAACACCATGTTTGGCACCACTATAAGAGAAAGTGTGTGCCCAAAGTGTGAAGGCAGCGGAAAAATTGTTAAAGAAAAGTGTGATTCTTGCTCGGGCAAAGGGTATAAAAGAGTGCAAAAAACCATTTCTATCAAAGTGCCAGCAGGCATAGACGATGGCCAAACCTTGCGAGTGCGTGGCGAAGGCAATGCTCCAACAAGGGAGGGCATAAATGGCGATTTGAATGTTCATATTTCTGTGGCTCAGCACTCTATTCTCACGCGCAAGGGCAATGATTTGTATATGGATTTGTATCTTCCTTTCACCACAACGCTTTTGGGTGGCAAGGTGGAAATTCCAACGCTCAACGGCAACTATAGTTTGACGATACCAGAACTTACAGCAAGTGGCACTATGATGAGGCTTAAGGGCCGGGGCGTTAAAGTTTTAAACAAAGATAGATATGGGGATTTGCTTGTTACAATCAAAGCAGAATGCCCAAAATCGCTTGGCAAAGAAGGCAAAGCACTTCTTCAAAAACTTGCAGAAAATTATGGCGAGGGCGATTTTGCAAAATATAGCACTTATCTGAAAAAAATGAAAAAATAATGTAGCGGGACTTATGCGCAAAGCAGTTGCTGCTTTGCTGGCAAACCGAGGTTTGCCAAAAGGCTAAATTTTTAGCCTTGCATAAGTCCTTTTTTGTTGAAACATTTGCCTTTGACTTGCAATTTGTGATACAATCATCATATAAAACAAATAGGAGAAGAGTATGGGAATTTTAAAAAACATAGAATGGACAGACACATGCAGTGATCTTATCATTTGGAAATATCCAATTTCAAAGGACCATGTCAATAAAGGTTCTGCATTGACTGTGCGAGAAAGTCAGGTTGCAATTTTTGTTGATAAGGGCAGGCTTGCTGATGTTTTTCTGCCAGGTTTTTACAAACTTGACACAAACAATATGCCAATTTTGACAAAACTTATGTCGTGGAAATATGGTTTTGAAACACCTTTCAAATCAGACATTTATTTTGTCAATACAAAGCAGTTTACCAATCAAAAATGGGGAACAGCAAATCCAATCATTGTTCGAGACAAAGATTATGGTGCTGTGCGAATTCGTGGATATGGCAATTATGCATTCAAGGTTGATGATGCCTACGAGTTTATGAAAAATATAAGCGGAACACTTTCTAGTTTTTCGGCTTCACAAATCACTGATTATCTTCGCAGCATGGTTTTAAGCGGCATTTCAGATGCGATTGGAGAAAGCAGAATTTCAGTTCTTGATATGGCTGCAAACTTGCAAGAACTTTCAAAAATGGTAGAAGGCAAGGTTGCTGAAGAATTCAAAGAAATTGGCATCAAACTGACAAACTTTGTGTTTGAAAGTTTTTCTCTTCCAGAAGAGCTTGAAAAAGCGCTTGACAAAAATACTAGTCTTGGAATGCTTCGTGGGAACATCGATGTTTACACTCAAGTTGAAACACTTGAAGCTATGAAAGAGGCTGCAAAAAATCCAGGTCAGGCTGGCGGAACGATGGGGGCTGGCATGGGACTTGGTATGGGTATGGGTCTTGGCAATATTTTTGCAAACAACATGCAAAACATGGCTAATAATCAAAAAGCTGCACAGAACACTTCTGGCAAGCTTTGCCCAAGTTGCAATGCACATGTCTCAGCCAGAGCAAAATTTTGTCCAGAATGCGGACAAAGATTGGCAACAACTTGTCCAGACTGTGGAACAGAAGTGAAACCAAATGCAAAATTTTGTCCAGAATGTGGAAGGAAGCTTAAATAATGGATGAACGATTGCAAAAAAAGATTTACAATGATGAAGATTTGGCTGTTGAATCCTTTAAATGTAAAAATTGCGGCGGCGAGACGATTTATGATCCAAAACAGAAAAAATTGAGGTGCCTCTATTGCGACAGTCTTTTTGACATTGAAAATGTTTCAACTGCAAAAGAGCGTGATTTGCAAGAACTTTTGTCAAATGGGCAGATTTGGAAAGATGCCGATGTTTACCAGTGTCAAAGTTGTGGGGCAAAAGAGATTTTGCAGGCAGGCGAAATTTCAGTTGTTTGTCCGTTTTGCGGCACAAATAGCGTTGTTAAAACGGAAGAAATCCCAGGGTTAAAACCGCAGGGGGTTTCACCTTTTAAGTTCGATAAGAAGCAGGCAGCAACATTAGCAGAAAAATGGGCTAGAAAAAAATTTTATGCTCCTCGCAAGTTTAAAAAGAGTGTCAAAGCCGAAAAACTGCACGGGGTTTACAACCCAGTCTTTACATTTGATGCAAAAACGGACAGTCTTTACTCCGGCAGACTAGGCAAGACTTATTACATTACCAAATATCAAGATGGAAAACCTTATACCGTAAGCAAAACTCGTTATTTTAACATCAAAGGATCGACTAAAGTTGATTTTGATGACATGCTTGTTCAAGCTTCTTCTAGCATGCCAATGAGCATTATAAAAAGCTTGGAACCTTTCACAACCAAAGAAGTTCCAGCTTTTCAAGAAGAATATTTGAGAGGGTATAGTGCTAGCACTTATAACAAAGAGGGTTCGCAGTGCTGGGAAGAATGTATGCAAATGATGAAAAACAGCATTGAAAGAAAAATTTTGAGTCAATATGACTATAATGTCAAAGTTAATTTGAATGTTCAAACAAAGTTTGCGGGTAAACAATATAAGTATATTCTTGTTCCAGTTTATGTAGGGCATTATACTTACAGAAAAAAGCTTTACAATTTTTATATCAATGGGCAGACAGGCAGGATGGCTGGCAAAACGCCTGTTTCACCTGTCAAGGTTGGTTTTACAATTTTTGTTATTCTTGCAATCATTGTGGGTTTGATATTCTTGCTTTATGGAGGTTGATATGTCCTGGAGTGAAATTGCGTTTATATGCACAGCTGCTGTTTTGCTTATTGTGGTGGTGTGTTTTGTAATATATACAAAAAAACACAAAAATGAGAGAGAGCATGCAGATAAAGTGGATGTTATAGATGGGGTGCGTTACACAAAAAATGCCCAAGTGCTTGACGAAGGCGGACGACCTATGGTAAGCTTAAAACAGGGAGATATTTTGCTGGAGCGTGGAAAGGTCTACACGGTTGGCAAAGGAAATCTTTTTGCAGGCAAATATACCGCTTTGTCTGGCGAAGAAAATTGTTTATCGTTTAATCTGCGTTTGGGCGGGTTGGTAAAAGAATACAAACACGGCTCTGTGGTCGTGCTTAGTGAAGGCGACAAAATATCTGCAGTTTCATGCAATGTCGTTTTAAGATAAAAGGGGGAATGTATGAGTAGAAATTTGATTTATAAACTTCTTGGAGCACTTGTAGTGGTTGCAGCTGCTGTTTTATGGATTCTGTCACTGACAGTGCCTGAGACTTTTGGCTTCTTTTCACTTGCGTGGGCTGGGGTGCTGCTTTGCGGTGGAATTGGTGTCATCTTTCTGTTAAACGGAATATTTCAAAAGAATATTACCACCATTAAAAAACTAAAAATTTGGTTTGGAGTGGCTCTTCTTGTTTGTGCCGTTTTATGTCTGGTCAGTGCAATCACAATTCCTGAAAATCTTGTCATCCCAATCATAGCGGTGATTGTTGCGGTTGGTTTTATGATAACAATTCTGGCAACAGCTGGCAAAAAATGGGACGAAGGCGACAATCATAAGGTTGGCTATAAAAACTATTTTGAAAGAAAAAAAGAAGAAGAGAAACAAAACGAAGAAAAATAATAGGCATCAATATTGACAATGACTATAAATTGAAGTATAATGAATTCGGAGGCAAAGCAATGGCGGATAATTATAAGAAAAATAATACAGATGATAAAATAGAGAATCCTTCTGCTAAAGACAAGATAAAAAGCATAATGAAGGATATAAAATTTGGACTTATAAAAGCGAAACAAAGCAGAACCCTTGTCTTTTTGGGAGTGGCTGCTGTTGTAGGAATGGGAGGAGTGTTCACTGCTTGCATGGGTCATCCTATTTTGGCAGTATTAGGTGTTGCAGGAGCTTCGCCAATTTTACTATCCGGCATAGGAGCGACATTGGAAGACGACAAAAACATCAATAAACCAGTGAGCATGGGCGATAGCGACATTAAACGAGATACGCAAAAAAAGACAGAAACTACTATACAGCATAGTAAACACATGGAGAAGAGCGGGGAAGCTCTTAAACACGATGTCGACGCAAGCTATAAATGTTGATTTTTTATATATAATTTTTTGTAAATTTAGCTTTTTAATTTAAAGAAATTAGTGATAAAAAGGCAAAAGATGAAACTTAAAAAAATAATCAAATTGGTTAAATGGATTGAAAAAACGGAGATAAGGCTCCGTTTTTTAGTTTTTGGTTAGTGCATTTATCAAAGCTAAAATGGTGGTGACTGCGGTTGTGCAACGCAAAATCCTAGTTCCAAGTGTGATTGAGTGAACTCTTTCTTTTAAAATAGCTTGAATTTCTTTTTCGGAAAATCCACCCTCATTGCCGACAATAACTGCAATTTTTGTTGCATTTTGTATGTTTTTTACATCAAATATTGTTTTAAACTTTTCCTTTTCGTTTGCAAAGATTACAAAATCAAAATTTTCAAACATTTTGGATAACTGAGAAAATTTGATAAGAGGCAAGTTTATCATAAGTTTTGAACGCCCACATTGCTTGCTTGCGGACAAAATTTGAGACTTTATTCTTTCGTCGTTTATTCTGCTGGAGTTTGAAAAATCGGAAATGAAAAGTTGAAGTGTGCTTACACCAAGTTCGACAGCTTTTGCAACAATTTCATCTAGATATTCTTTTTTTGGTAATGCTTGAAAAAGGGTTATATCTTTATTCGGAAGAGCAGAGCATTTTTCAATTTTTTCAATTTTTGCTTTGCAAATTCTTTTGTCAAGGCTTTCAATTTGACAATAATATTCATTTTCATCATCACAGATGCAGATAATCTTATCGCCCACTTTTTGTCGCATAACTTTTGACAGATGTGCTAATTCATCATTATCGATTATAACAAATTGGCCTTCTTTTTTCCCAAAAAATCGTCTCATAATCACTCCTTTTAAATTATTATAGCAAAATACTGTAACTTTTCAATGATTTATTTCGCAATTTTAAAATTTTGTGTTATAATCGTATCAGAAAAATTAGTTTTGAGGTTGCAAAGTGGCAAAATATAACGAGAAAAATTTTTATGTTGATGAGCATATGCGTAACAATAAAATTGAGGATTTTTTGAACGAAGGCGAACAGATTTTGTGGGGTGCTAAGCCAAAAAAATCAGCTTTTATCTGGTCAAAGATCCTAAATATGCTGCCTTTTGCTTTAATTTGGATTCTTTTTGATGGATTTTTTATTGGGATGTTGGTTGTAAATGATGTTTTTTCAAATATTCCAATTGCTTTAACAATATTTATCATTTTATTCTTTATCGCGCATTTGACGCCTTTTTGGATATGGCTTAGCAATGTTATCACAGCAACAGCTCAACATAAGAATATTGAATATGCATTTACCGACAAGCGCATCATCATCCGCACAGGCATTATCGTTGATATACAAAATATCTTTTATATGGATATGCAAGGTGTTAATTTAAAGGTTGGGCTTATTGATAGAATGCTGAAAGTTGGCGATATTTACATTACAACAAAACTCAATACAATAGTTTTGTGGGACATTGAAAATCCATACATGATCGTCAATAAATTACAAAAGATTTCCAATGATATAAAAATTGATATGTATTTTCCAAATGCACTTCGTCCAGAAGAAAATGAAGGGTTCGAAACAAAATATGTGGGCATAAAGGACAAGAAAAATAAAAAATGAGAGGGGATTTGAGGAAGCTTCTTTACAAGTTTGCAAAAGTTGTAATATAATTTCTCAAATCTTCAGCACCTTTTATAGAATGCAGACGATGTTCTCTGGAAGAAATAGCTTAAATTTTTAAAACATAAATTTTATTAAAATTGTTTGCAAAAGCATCTGCCATAAAACCTACGGCAAAATGAGATTTTTTTGACTACTCTTTGACATGTGGCGGACTAGGAATTCTAAAAATTGGTATCTTTCAAAGAATATTTCGCCATATTTTCTTCTAAAAATTAATATTTTTAAGCTTTTAATGGCCTCGTAGTAAAACAGGATATTACGGTCCCCTCCTAAGGGATTGTTCTGGGTTCGAGTCCCGGCGGGGTCACCAAATATTAATAAGAAGGTTGTGAGTGAGAAATGAAAGTTTATATTATGCGTCATGGGCAGACCGTTTGGAATGCCAAAGGAATTATTCAAGGGCGAAGGCAGGGCAGGCTTAGCAAAAAAGGAATTAGTCAGGTTGAGGAGCAGGCAAAAAAATTTCAAAATGTTAATTTTGATTTAATTTTTACTTCTCCTCTTATGCGAACTGTGCAAACCACTAATATTATTAATAAATTTCATTCTTGCAAGGTTATACGAGATGATCGTCTCCTTGAAGTTGACAAAGGGATTTTGGCAGGACAAAGAAAAAAACGTTTGCCTGCAAAAGTTTATGCCGAAAGATATATTTATCCTGAAAAATATGGATGCGAGAAGCCTGAAGATGTCTGCGAGCGAGTGCGTGATTTTGTAAAATTTTTAAAAGAAAATTTTTCAAATAAAACAGTTTTAGTTGTAACACATGGAGCTATTGCAGATTTGATGGCAAATCTTTTTAAACATGGAAGCATTGATGAAAGCGATTTTTGCAAGGGTTGGACATTTAAAAACGCAGAAATTCGTTTTTTTGAAATATAAATTTCAAATGCTTGCAAGCAACAAAAAAGCAGGAAGTTAGCTTCCTGTTTTTTATCGTTTTTACTCAACGTTTACCACTTCTTGGCAGGCGGGGATGCTAAGTTTGGTGTTAAAACGGTTTAGAATTTCATCTGGCACATGTACGCTATATATTAGCTTTTGAGGGAACATTTTTTTTAATTGCAAAATTTCTTCAACGCATAAATGGCTATTGTTCTTTTTAAGAGAAGAGCTGTCTGCAAAAAGGATGTCGCTTTTTTTAACAAGTTCCAAAAGGCCGTCACACCAGCAAGTATCACCGGTAAAACCGACAGTTTTAGAGCAATCTGTTTTTTGTAAACGATAACCTAAAGCTGGGGAGCAAGAATGTTTCATTTCAAAAACATCTATTTGATAATTTTCAAATTTTATGGTTTGATTTGGCTTGACTTCTATTATATTTAAAAACTTAGATATATATTTTTTTGAATAATCATGTTCAAAAATTTTAAATAGAGTTTTTAATTTTTTAAAAAGATTTTTTGGACCGATGACGGTCATCGATTTGTTATGTTTTTTACAAATGTCAAGCATAATGTGCAAATCTGCAAAATGATCAGAATGGAAATGCGAAATTATTATAAGTTTGATTTTTGAAAAATCTACATTATCCCACATAAATTTGGTGCAGGATTGTGGTGTATCAAATATAATTTTGTCGTCTATTACAAAATTTGTGTTTGGTCGTGAGAACCATGTGTTTGAATTACCAATAATTTTTATTTTCATTTAAGAGCCCTCAATCTTTTAAACAGATCTGCTAAAATTCTGCCGCTATCTCTCATCTGTGAAACTATATATGCACGATTTTTTCCTTTTTTGTTTAAAGCAATGTGTGAGTGAACAAATTTTACGGCAACTTCTGATTCAATAAATGGAATAGGATTTGAAAGATAATAAATTACACCACAATCGAACAAAGATTTGTATGAAATTTTGAATGCTTTTAAAGTATTTGTAAATCCTTTATACAAAAGTTTTGCAAGTTCCGAATTTTGCAAATCCAACTCTTCTTCAAGATTTTTTGCGGAAAGGTATAGAGGAGCAAAGCATGATGCGGGGAATATGGTCTTATCTTTGATTTTTTCGATAACAATTTGTGTTGCAATTGGGTCTTTCGACATGTTTGTTTCCGACTGTAAGCCAAAAGGAGTTAGCTCTCCCATAAGAGAATAGAGTTTGATTTTATCGGCTATTTCGGGAGCCTTTGTTACCGCGACCGCAAGATTTGTTGGAACTCCTATGGCAATAAAAGTTACCTTTTCATGCTTTTTGCAAATTTCAATTATTTTGTCAACACCTTCGCTATCCGGCGGGGCGCCAAGCCCCAAAAGCGCCTCTGTGCCCTTGTATATTTTTTTGACAAGATCTTCTCTGCCAGCAAGCTTTGCAAGGCGTTTTGCTTTTTTATAAGATCTTTCCACATTGTCTTTGATCACCAAATTCTTATTATTATCACTAAAGTGCGGGGCTATGGTGATTGCTTCAACAGGAGCATTTTTAAACGAAAACAGATAAGAAAGCGCAAATTCATCATCAATTTCATTTGTAACATCCGAATCTATTATGATTGGATATCGCTCCAGCATGGTTTTTCTGTTGTAAAGATTATAAATTTCATAATACAGATCTTCATAAGTTGTGTAATTTTTATATTTTGTAAAAGGTCTTTGCTCGGCTGAAACTTGATATATTTTTGTGTTTGGACAATTTTGTTCTGCGCTTACGCACTTTTTGTAGCTGTTGTCAATATAAACATCTATTTTGTTTTTGTTTATCATAAAGATCTTATCGTATTGTTTTATGATCAATTTATCATACTTAAGTTCTTGTTCTTTCAGCCAGTTAGTGCTGACCGAGCGTTTTGAATATCCATCAAAACCCCTTGCAGAAATGAGATAGATTTGGTCGCCATCCTTTTTTAAAGTCTTTGCAAGTTGAAGACCTGTGTAAACAGGTTGCAACACAGGATGTGCTTGCGGAATAGCAATGCTGTCAAAGTGATTTTTCTCTGCAGTTGACCAATCAAACATCCCGTGCCAAATTTGTTTATTTTTGCAAATTACTCCCTTTTTACTTTTAGAATAAAGCCTGTCATAAGTTTGAGCAAGAGGTATCAGTCTGGCAGTAAATTTTGCCAAAGTATCATCAATATCAAAAGCTATTCTCATATTGTTCTCCTCTGTTTAACAAATTAAGTATAGCAAAAATTCATTTCCAAAAACAAACAAAATTAAGAGCAAAACAAATTTTTTATTAAATTTTGTTTGCATTTTTGTGTGAGTTTTAATATAATGTGATTAACCATTAAGAGTGTGCGAGGGACAGCCCCGACGACCACACAGCAACCTAGCGTTTTGCAAAGGTGCTAAAGGCTGAAGCGATGGGAATATATTGAAAAGTTTGCCATCGCAGATGCGATGGTTTTTTATTTAAGGAGAATGATAATGAAAATTTTGACAAGTGAAAGCGTAAACATTGGACATCCTGACAAAACATGTGATTTGATTGCAGATGCTTTTTTAGACGAGGCGTTAAGCCAAGATAAAAACAGTCAAATGGCTGTTGAATGCGCAATAAAAAATGACAAACTTTTTGTTTATGGGGAGGCAACAACTAAGGCAAAAATTGATTACGAAAAAATTGCAAAAAATATTTTGAAACAAATTGGTTACAAGACTGATTTCAAAGTTCTCTGTGAACTAAGCCAGCAAAGTAGCGAAATAAATAATGCTGTGGTTGGCAAGAAGTTAAAGGCAAACGATCAAGGAATTGTTTTTGGCTATGCCACCAACGAAACCGAAGAGTTTATGCCTTTGCCAATCGTCATTGCACATAAATTGATGCAAGAATATGAGCAGTTTAGACAGACCCATTCAGACTTTTTTGCTGATGCAAAAAGTCAAGTTTCGGTTGGATATGAAAAGGGCAAACCTTGCCAGATAGTTGAAGTTGTTGTAAGTGTTTCTCATAACAAAAAACTGACCCTTACCTATCTTAGAAAGATCATCAAACAGCAGGTAGTTGATAAGGTGTTGTCTGCCTACAAAGATCTTGCACAGCATACCAAATTTCTGATCAATCCGGCTGGAAAGTTTAGTATCTGGGGTTCATTTGCCGATAGTGGTTGCGTAGGAAGAAAAATTGTCGTTGACAGTTATGGTGGAGCGGCTCGAGTTGGTGGCGGCTGCTATAGCTCTAAAAATGCAACCAAGATTGACAGATCAGGAGCTTACTATGCTAGATTCGTGGCAAAGAATATTGTTGCTCATAAATTTGCTGACAGATGTGAAATCCAAACAAGTTATGCCATAGGCAAAGAAAAACCTGTCAGTATTATGATTGAATGTTTTGGCACAAATCATATTTCAATGAATGAAATCTATAGCTTTGTTGAAAAGAATTTTGATTTTTCAGTGCAAAACATGATTGATGAGCTTGATCTTTTAAAACCGATTTATAAATCTACAGCATGCTATGGCCATTTTGGACGAGAGGAATTTTCATGGGAAAAAATTAAAAATTAGGCATTTTTGACATTTTTTTCAAAAAATATTGTGAAATTTTCTATTATTTGATATAATTGCGCTATGAAAATTTCAGTTTTAACTCTTGGATGCAAAGTGAATAAATATGAAAGCGATGCTATTATAGGTAGTCTTGAAAAAATGGACTATCAAGTTTTCGATGGTCTTGAAAAGGCTGATGTTTATATCATCAATACCTGCGCTGTGACTGGGGAAGCTGAAAAGAAATCAAGGCAAGTTATTGCAAAATGCAGAAAGCTCAATGCAAATGCAAAAATTCTTGTTTGTGGTTGTGCAAGTCAAAACAACAAGTTGCAATTTGAAGAAAAAGGTGTTGATTTTGTTGGTGGAGTGGCAAGAAAAAATTTCATTCCAAGTTATGTTTCCATGATTGAGCGAGGGGAGAGCTTGCAAACAGATGCATTTAAAGCAGGCTTGCCGCTTGTATTTGAAGAGGGCGAAAACGCAAAGCAAACACGCACCAGAGCATATATAAAAATCCAAGATGGGTGCAATAATTTTTGCTCTTACTGCATTATTCCTTATTTGCGTGGGAGAAGCAGATCAAGAGATGTTGAATCCATTTTACAAGAAGCAAAAGCTTTGCCTAGTTTTGTCAAAGAAATTGTTTTGACAGGCATCAATGTCACAGACTTTAAAGTTGAGGGCAAAAGCGGGCTTTTGAAACTTTTGCAGCAGCTTGACAGTCTTGGCAAAAGGCTGCGTCTTTCATCACTTGAAGAGACCCTCGTTGATGAAGAATTTGTGAAAAATTTGGCTGAGCTTGAAAACTTTTGTCCCTTTTTCCATCTTTCTCTGCAAAGCGGAAGCGAGCAGGTTCTTAAGAGTATGAATAGAAAATATACTCCAGAAGAATTTAAAAAATCTGTTAATATTATAAGAAAATACTTTAAAAATGCAGGAATAACAACTGATGTTATTGTTGGATTTCCAACAGAGACAGATGAACTTTTTGATGAAAGCTATAATTTTATTAAGGATGTTGGTTTTTCTGGTTTACATATTTTTCAATACTCTAAAAGACCGGGAACTGCGGCTGCGAGATTGAATGATTTGCCGTCTTCAGTAAAAAAAGAAAGGGCTAAAAAATTGGAGGAGCTTGATAAAGTTTTGAGGCAAAGATTTATCAGTCAAAATGAAAAGGTCTCTGTTTTGGTGGAAGAAAAAGAAGGAGAGTTTTATGTCGGCTACAGCAAAAATTATATAAAGTGCCATATCAAAAGCGACAAAGATATTGTTGGACAAGTTGTTTTGGCAAGGATTGTTAAACCTTATTTGGAAGGCGCTGAAGCTGAAATTTTAAAAAATAAATAATTTTTTTATTTCAAAAAATTCTTGACTTTTACACTTTTAAACAATATAATATAAAAGAACTTTAAAATTAGAAGGTGGTGAGAAGATTGACAACTGTTAAAGTAGGCGAAAACGAAACTCTTGAAAGCGCTCTTAAAAGATTTAAGAGAAAATGCCAAAAAGATGGAATCATTGGCGATATCAGAAGAAAAGAAGCCTATGACAAGCCAAGCGTTGCAAAAAAGAAAAAACGCGAAGCTGCTCGCAAAAGAGCAAGAAAAAGAGGCTAAGTCTTTAAACCATTAATTATATTGATTGAAAATCTTAAAAGGAGAAAATTATGTCAAACATTATCGACCAAATCGAAAAAGAAAACATGAAAGAAAATGTTGCACAGTTTAACATTGGCGATACAGTTAAGGTTGGCGTGAAGATTAAAGAAGGCGATAAAGAAAGAATTCAAGGCTATGAAGGCGTTGTTATTGCAAGAAAAAATGGCGGGATCAGAGAAACTTTCACAGTAAGAAAAATCTCTAATGGCGTTGGCGTTGAAAGAACTTTCCCTCTTCACTCTCCACTTGTTGCAAGTGTTGAAGTTGTAAGAAAGGGTCAACCAAGAAGAGCAAAACTTTATTATGTTCGTTCTCTTACTGGAAAGGCTGCAAAAATCAAATCAGCTGACAACAGATAAGAAAATCACAACAATGGTTGTGATTTTTTGTTTAATTTGGCAATATTAAAGATTTTATTTTTAGCAAATAACGATTGCATTTTGGCAAAACTAAAATTTGTTTTGTTTTGCCAAATTTTTGTGTTAATATGAAAACATGAACATATGCAAACTTTATGACGAATTTTATTTAGAAAAATCTGATGAAAGAAAAGCGGCTTTTGATCAAAAACTTATCAGCACAAAATTCAAGATAAAAGGTGTGAAAACTTCTGACATTGAAATTTTTGTAAAATTTCTTTTTAAAGAAAAGGTTGATTTAAATCTTTTGCCAATGACTTGTTATGAAGATGTTTTGATAAAAGGTTTTTTGATTGCAAAACAAAAGGATAGTCAGCTGAAGAAAAAAGAACTTGAAAAACTTTTGCCTTTTATTGATAACTGGGGCAGTTGCGACATGATTTGCAGTCGGCTTAAAAAAATGGACGGTGAAGAAAAATTTTTTCAAGAACTTCTCTACAGCAGCAATCCATTCTATAAAAGGTTTGGTATAGTCTGGCTTAAAAATTTTGTTTTAAAAAATGATGTGCAAAAAGCTTTAACAAAAATTTTGAAAATAAGCGATGAAAATTACTATGTAAAAATGGCACAAGCTTGGGCAGTTGCAGATGGTTTTGTTTTTGATTTTGAAAAAACTTTTGATATTTTAAAAACTTGCAAAGACGATTTTGTTGTAAGAAAATCTATATCAAAAGCGAATGATTCTTTCAGAATAACAAAAGCAAATAAAAATATATTAAAATATTACTTAAAGGTGTGGAAGGAGAAAAAATGTTAGCAAAGGTTGTAAGTTTTGGTCTTAAAGGCGTTGATGGATACAAGATTGACATTGAAACTGATGTCTCAAATGGATTGCCGCATTTTGAAATTGTTGGCTTAGCAGACGCTGCAATCAAAGAATCCAAGGAAAGAGTGCGTTCTGCAATAAAAAACAACGCTTTTGAATATCCAACAAAAAGAATTACTGTTAATCTTGCACCTGCTGACATGAAAAAAGAAGGTGCAGTTTATGATCTTGGCATTGCTGTTGCTATCTTGTCTTGCAATGAAGAAAATGGCATCAAAAATGAAAAAGATTTTGCTTATCTTGGAGAGCTATCCTTTGATGGAACTGTCAAAAAAATTAAAGGGGTTATGCCTCTTTTGATATCCGCACGAAATTTGGGCTTTAAAAAATTTATCATTCCAGAGCAAAATTGCCAAGAAGCAAGTTTTATAAGTGGAATAGAGGTTTATGGGGTAAAAAGTTTGACCCAAACGGTCAAGTTTTTGCGTGGCGAGGAAGAGATTTCTCCCGTCCAGCCATGTAGATTTGAAGATATAACTTCAAAACAAAATTATCAACTTGATTTCTCGCATGTTAAAGGGCAAAGAATGGCTAAGCGTGCACTTGAAATTGCGGCTGCCGGTGGACATAATCTTTTGATGATTGGTCCGCCAGGAAGCGGCAAAAGCATGCTTGCAAAGTGTTTTCCGACCATTTTGCCAGACCTGACCTTTGAAGAAGCTCTTGAAGTGACCAAAATTCATTCAATTGCCGGAGAGCTTGACCTAAAACAAGGAATTGTTTGCACAAGACCATTTCGAAGTCCGCACCATACGGCAAGCACCGTGAGCTTAACGGGTGGCGGAAGCAATTCAAAGCCTGGCGAAATTTCGCTTGCTCACAATGGAGTGCTTTTTCTTGATGAATTTCCAGAATATTCAAGAAGCACCATTGAAACACTCCGCCAGCCGCTTGAGGATGGGGTGATAACCGTTGCTCGCTCAAATGCAACAATCACTTATCCTGCAAACTTTACCCTTATTGCTTCTATGAATCCATGTCCTTGTGGCAACTATGGGTCAAAGGATAGGGAGTGCAAATGCTCTCCAGCTCAGATAACAAAATATCTTTCAAAACTTTCAGGGCCAATTATGGATCGAATTGACATCCACATTGAAGTTGAGAATGTGACATATGATCAACTCAAAAGTCAGGTTGAAGAAGAAAGTTCAAGCGTGATAAAAGCAAGAGTTGACAGGGCAAGAGCAATTCAGCTTGAAAGATTTAAAAATGACAAAATTTTTTCTAACTCCAAAATGACTGCTATGCAAACAAAAAAATACTGCAATCTTGACAGCGAAGGTGAAATGCTTTTAAAAAATGCATTTGAGAGGCTGAAACTTTCTGCTCGAGCACATGACAGACTTTTGCGTGTTGCAAGGACAATTGCAGACCTTGAAGGAGAGCAAAATATTTTGGCAAGACATATTGCTGAAGCCATCAGTTATCGCTCACTTGATCGAAAATATTTTTAAACAGCAAAACAGAGCCTTTATGCACAATAAAAATTAGCATTGAGGCTTTTTTTACGACATAATATTGACTTTTGTCCACAATTTGCAAAAAAATCGAAAAAGATTTGCATTATTTTCAAAAACCCCCTTGACAAATTGCGGGGGGGGGTATAATGAAAATATCATTGATTGAAATGGAAAAATTATCCACAGGAGGAGAGAATATGGAATATGAAGTTGTAAAAAAATTGGGAAGGTATTACTATCAAGACCAAGAAGGCCGACTTTACGGCAGCAAAGAAGGCAAAGGTTTCGTTGAAGCGGAACCCTTCAGCGAAGGCTTGGCGCTTGTCCAAAAAGAAGATGGCAAATTTTATTATATTGATAAAACAGGCAAAGAGATAGCCGGTCCATACAGGCAAGCATTTGGCTTTAGCGACGGCTTAGCGCTTGTACAAAAAGAAGGTGAAGAATTGTATTATGTTGACAAAACATTTAAAAAAATATTGGGACCATACGAAGGAGCATCTAGATTTTTTGAAGATGGGTTGGTTTGTATTGAGCAAAAAAATGAATTGTGGTATTATATTGATAAAACAGGCAAACAGATAGCCGGTCCATACAAGCGTGCATTTTGTTTTAGCGACGGCTTGGCGCTTGTCCAAAAAGAAGATGACAAATTTTATTATATTGACAAAACATTTAAGGAAAGATTGGGACCATACGAAGGAGGATCTAGCTTCAAAGATGGCTTGGCTCGTATTGAGCAAAAAAATGAATTGCGGTATTATATTGATAAAACAGGCAAACAGATAGCCGGTCCATACAAGCATGCATTTGGCTTTAGCGACGGCTTGGCGCTTGTCCAAAAAGAAGATGACAAATTTTATTATATTGACAAAACATTTAAGGAAAGATTGGGACCTTTCAAAGCTGCATCCGAGTTCAGTGACGGCTTGGCACTTGTCAGGAAAAAAGCTGACAAATGCTATTGTATTGATCAAACGGGCAAAGAGATAGCGGGTCCTTTCAAAGGCATTATTGAGCCTCTCAGCGACGGCTTAACGCTTGTCAGAGACAAATATGGTAGAAAGTATCACATTGACAAAACATTTAAATGCGTTGATGCTGAAAAGGCATTAGAGTATGTGGCTGAAAACCCAAAATTTGTTACTGAAATTTCTGATGAGTTTTATGCAGACAAAAATTTTGTTGCTCGTTTGAAGGAAGCTGTGAAAGAAGGGCTAAAGAGAGTTTTGGAATTATTTATCCAAAACTGCGCCTGCACACCAGAAGAACAAAAACAAGTTAAAGATTTGGTTAAAGCAATTGGAGACCATGTAAAGAACAAAGAAGAAGAGGTCGCTTTGCAAAAAGAAGAGATTGAAGAAAATCTAGCAAGAGGCAGGCAAGCACTTGCGCCTTTAGAAAAAGGTAAAAAAGAAATAATGATGGAAATTGGCAAAATGTTTGAGGAGGAAGAAAATGAATAAACAGAAACAAGTGGACGGGCAGAAAGAAGAGTTTAAAAAACATATGCTGCACTTGATTGACACCTACTTCGACGAGCAAGAGAAAAAAGGCAAGAAATAGCTTTGCGAAAAACAGACCTATAATGAAAGGTTTAGACAAAAATTGTAGGCAAAAAAATAGGAAGAAGTTTTCTTCCTATTTTTAGTTTGCGGCATTTTAAACAATTTTGAAAAGCTTTCAAGTTAACAATGTTAAATTTTTTGCAGTTTGAAACAGAGTCCGCTTCAAAAATTAATTTTTTTTGAACAAAATTTGAAAAAACTCTGAATTTTGGCAATTGCTTGGGTTTGAATAAAAACTTTGATTAAGATTTTGATTATTGAAAAATTTGTGCTATACTTTAAAGGGTATGGATGAAAAACAACTTTTAATATATTTTTTATCGCAGTTTGATTTGGCTGCAAACAAGGTGGAAGAAATTTTGTCGGCTCTTGATGAAAATTTTTCTTTCTCCAAACTTTGTTCCATCAAACTTGAAAAGATTGTAAGCAATGCTACAGCGGAAAAAATTTTAAGTCTTGCTTCAGAAAAGTATGCCAAAATTTATCTTGAAAATCTTGAAGAACTTGGCATTGGGCTTTTGTGCAAACTAGACGAAGCTTTTCCTGGAAAATTGTTGCCTTTAGAAGACTGTCCATTCTTTTTATTCTATAAAGGGGACTTGTCACTTTTGAAAATGCCAAGCATTGCAATCGTTGGTTCAAGAATGCCATCAGCCTATGGCAGAATGGTCAGCGAAAGATTTGCAAGAGAACTTGCTCAAAACAATGTTGCAATCATCAGTGGTCTTGCTTATGGTGTTGACTCAATTGCACATCGAGCAGCCTTAGAATGCGGCGGAAAAACAATAGCAGTGCTTGGCTCTGGACTGAACAACATCTATCCTGCGCAGCACTCTGACCTTGCCAGAGAGATTGCGCAGAAGGGCTTGCTGTTAAGCGAATATTGTCCATCATCCTCAGCCACAAAATATTCTTTTCCGGCTAGGAATAGGATAATTGCTGGTTTAAGTGATGGGGTGCTTATCACAGAGGCAAGCTTGAAAAGCGGAACTCTATATACAAGAGATTTTGCACTTGATTATGGTAAAGATGTTTATGCTGTGCCGGGCAATATTGACAACCCAAAAAGCGCACTTCCCAATGAAATTATTTGTTCAGGACAAGGGATGGGTGTGAGCAGCAGCAAAGCTATTTTGGAAAATTTGCATATTGAAAGTTGCGAAACACAAAAGAAAAATCTTCAGCTTTCCTTTGAAGAAGACATTGTGATAAAACTGCTTGAAACAGGGGCAAAGGAACTTGAAGAAATTGAAAAAAAATCAAATCTACCTATTAATATTTTGAGCAGTTGTTTGACAATGCTTGAAATTCGTGGAATAATATCAAGGATGCCGGGCGGATTTTTCTGCCTTAAATGACGGAGGAACAGGTGAAACTTGTCATTATCGAATCTCCTTTTAAAAGGGAATCACTAAAAAAATATCTTGGCAGCGGCTATGAAGTTTTTGCGACAAAAGGTCATATCAGAGACCTTCCAGCAAAGTCTTTTGCCATTGATATAAAGAATAATTTTGAACCAAAATATGAAATCGTGCCAGAAAAAAAAGCTCTGATTGCAGATTTGAAAAAGAAGGCTCAGTCTGCTGAAGAGGTTTTGATTGCAACCGACCCCGATCGTGAAGGAGAGGCAATTTCTTGGCATGTTGCAAACATACTTGGTTATGAGCCAGACAAAAAATGTAGAATTCAGTTTAACGAAATTTCAAAAAAAGCTGTGACAAATGCCTTAACATGTCCAAGACAAATTGACTTAAACCTTGTCGATGCACAGCAGGCAAGGCGAGTTCTTGATCGAATTGTTGGTTACAAACTCTCGCCAGTGCTCTGCAAAAAAATTGCTCCAAAGTTGAGCGCGGGCAGAGTGCAATCGGTGGCGTTAAAATTGGTTGTCGACAGAGAGCGAGAAATAAGAGCATTTGTGCCAGAAGAATACTGGAGCGTCAATGCAATTCTTAAAAAGAATAGCAGTGATATAAAAACTTCTCTTGCCACATTCCAAGGCAAAAAGTTTGTGCCAAAAAACAAAGAAGAAGTTGACAAATTGCTGGAAGAGATTAAAGGCAAAGATTTTGAAGTCAAAAATGTCAAAAAGACTAAGACAAAATCTCATGCCCCGGCACCTTTTACCACCTCAACTATGCAACAAGATGCTTTAAACAAACTTGGCATGAGTCTTGCAAGAACAACATCTTCAGCACAGCAACTTTATGAAGGGGTGGAAGTTAAGGGGGAAGGAAAGATTGCTCTTATCACTTACATAAGAACAGACTCTGTTCGCGTGTCAACTGATGCTCAAAATGCATGTTTAAAATATATTGAAAATAAATTTGGGAAGGAATTTTTACCCGCAAAACCAAACATCTATCACACCAAAGAAAATGCCCAAGATGCACACGAAGCCATCAGACCAATCACCATGGATATAACTCCTGAAATGGTAAAAGAAACCTTATCAAATGATAATTACAGACTTTACAAGCTCATTTATGAACGATTTTTGGCAAGTCAAATGGCAGAAGCTGAATATTCAAGTGTAAGCATAAATTTTGATTGCTTTGGTTATGGTTTTAAAGTCAGCGGAAGGACGATGGAGTTTCCTGGTTATACCAGTGTTTACAAGGAATACGTGGAAGACGACAAGAAGGAAGGCTTTGAAGGAAAACTTCCAAAACTTGAAGAAGGTGAAATTTTGCCTTGCAAAGAAATTAAGACTGAACAGAAATTTACAAAACCACCAGTAAGGTTTACCGAAGCCACTCTTGTCAAAGCAATGGAAGAGAAGGGGATTGGTCGACCTGCAACTTACGCTGCAACCATTACAGTTTTGACCAGTAGAAAATACACTCAAAAGGAAGGCAGAT
Source organism: uncultured Bacillota bacterium (assembly GCA_946495675.1). Taxonomy (GTDB): domain Bacteria; phylum Bacillota; class Clostridia; order Christensenellales; family UBA1242; genus Caccovivens. Next base: position 100,332 of record CAMMDQ010000001.1, read on the forward strand.
ATCTTGTTCCAACACAGCTTGGAGAGAAGGTCACCTCCTATCTTGAAAAATTTTTCAGTGGTGTGATTAATGTCAAATTCACCGCATATATGGAACAGCGGCTTGATGATATTGCCTCAAAAGGCGAAGATTGGCATAGCGTTGTTGCAAGCTTTTATAATGGTTTTAGCAGTCTTCTATCCAAAGCTGATGCCTCTGCATTAACAATGAAAGAGCCGCCACAAGAAACAGACATTACTTGTGAAAAATGCGGGCATAAAATGCTTATTCGCGAGGGCAAGTTTGGCAAATTTTTGGCTTGTTCAAATTTTCCTAAATGCAAAAACACGAAACCGATTGAAAAAGAAAACAAAATCGTTGGAAAATGCCCTGAGTGCGGCAGCGATATGGTTGAGCGTAAAAGCAAAAAGGGTAAAATCTTTTATGCTTGCACTGCTTATCCCGATTGCAAGTTTATGAGCTGGGATATCACAACAGGAGATAAATGTCCTAAGTGCAACAGTCCAATGATAAAAAAAGGTAAGACAACAAGGTGCAGCAATCACCAATGCGACTATAAGGTGGCTGATGAAGAATAGGCTTTTTGTCAATGTGATAGGTTGTGGTTATGCAGGCTGTGAGTGTGCATTGTCTTTGGCGGAAAAGGGTTTAAAGGTTCATGTTTTTGACGATAGAGATATTGTCAAGAGGCAAGACGATGAAGGATTGGAATTTGCAACCAAGAAGCAGTTTGCAGACAAACTCTTGAAAAAAGAGCTTGAGTTTTTGGGCAGCAAACTTATAAAAATTGAGAAAGAACTTGAAAGTCAAGGGCTTTGTGATAGCCAAATTTTGCTCGAAAAGGCTCGGGAAAAAGTGAAAAATAACCCGAATATCAGATTTTTTGACATGACGGTGAAAGAACTTAATTTTGATGAAATAAATGTTGTGGCAACGGGACCTCAGACAAACAAAGAATTATTTGACCACCTTGTTCAAACTTTTGGAGCCCGAAAGTGCTTTGATTGTTTTCCTGTGTTTGCGATGGTTGAAAATTTGGACGAAAAATTGTTTTGTCATAAGGGAGAAAATCTATATCTGCCCCTGTCTTATAATGAATATATTGATTTTGTCAATACAATAATTTTAAAACTTAATTTTGAAATTTTGGCGAAGGGAAATATGCCAGCCAAAGCCACTATAGAATATATGGCAATGAAAGATAAAGACATGCTCCGAAATGAGTATATGGCACCAATTTATCTTGAAAATTGTCCGCAAAGACCTTATGCTATTTTAAAACTTGAAAAAACAGGGCAAGTTTATCAAATCAGTGGTTTTTCATCGCAGCTTTCAACCGAAGCACAAAAAGCCATTCTTCTTTCTCTTAAAGGTTTTAAGGATTGCATGTTGGTTCGTGCTGGGCAAACAAAACAAAATTGTTACATTAACGCTCCATATATGATAAATGAATTTTGCCAAAGCGAGAAGATAAGCAATTTGTTTTTTGCAGGGAATATTGCCGGCGTGTTTGGACAAACAGAGAGCATTGCAAATGGACTTTATGTTGCAAATAACGTTTTTAGCTATTATAATGAAAAAAGATTTGTTAAATTGCCTGACAAAACATGTCTTGGGTTTATGATGCAAAAAATTATAAAAACTAACAATTTTAATTACTCAAAATTTGAACCAATTTTTGCAGATTATGATATAATAGAAAGTGAACAAAAATTTGCAAGTCAATTTGAAAAAGAAAAATTTTTAATTTTCAGGTCTAAATTTTTACTTGAAAAATACAAGGAGGAACTAAAAAATGGAAAGTATGTTTAGAGGCACAACTATTTGCGGTGTCAAGCGAAATGGAAAGATTGCCATTGCTGGAGATGGACAAGTCACATTATCAAACAGTGTGATTTTCAAATCAAATGCTCACAAGGTGAGAAGAATTTACAATGGACAAGTTGTGATTGGATTTGCAGGAAGTGTGGCTGATGCCTTTTCTCTTTGCGAAAGATTTGAAAACATGTTAAGTAAATTTTCTGGTAATCTTATGAGGAGTGCAGTTGAACTTGCAGGCACATGGAGAGAAGACAAAGCTTCAAGGCAACTGGATGCTATGATGATTGTAGCCAACAAAGAAACTCTTTTGATCGTCAGTGGAACGGGCGAAGTGATTGAACCTGATGATGACGTTTGTGCTATTGGTTCGGGTGGAAACTATGCACTCGCAAGTGCAAAGGCTCTGATGCAAAACACAGATCTTTCTGCAAAAGAGATCGCTCAAAAATCACTTGAAATTGCTGGACAAATTTGCGTCTTTACAAACGAACATATCACTGTTGAGGAGGTTTAATATGAATTTGACACCAAGAGAAGTTGTTGAAGAACTTGATAAATATATTATTGGACAGGCCAAAGCAAAACGAGCAGTGGCAATTGCACTACGCAACAGATATCGTCGCAGCAAACTTCCAAAAGAAATGAGAGAGGAAATCACTCCAAAAAATATTATTATGCGTGGACCAACTGGAGTTGGAAAAACTGAAATTGCAAGGCGTCTTGCGAAACTTGTCAATGCACCATTTATCAAAATTGAAGCCACAAAGTACACCGAAGTGGGTTATGTTGGCAGAGATGTTGAAAGTATGGTCCGAGATCTTGTTGAAGTCGCAGTCAGACTTGTGAAAGATGAACAAGCACATGAAATGCAAGCCAAGGTTAGTCCAGTTGTGCAAGCAAGGCTGGTGGATGCCATTTGTGATTCAAGAAGAGCTCAAAATCAAAGTGTTGACAAGACTATTGTTCAAAATGATTTAAAAGAAGGCAAGCTTGAAGAAGAACAAATTGAAATTGTTGTCAAAGAAGAAGCAAAACCTATGATTGCAGTTGGCGGACCGGAAATAACTCTTGGATCAATGTTTGACGGACTTTTGCCACAAAAACGAAAGAAAAAACACATGTCTGTTGCAAGAGCTAGAGAAATTTTGACGGCGGAAGAAACTGATAAAATTATTGATAAGGACAATGTTTATGCTGAGGCTATCAGGCGAACAGAGGAAGAAGGTATCATATTTATAGATGAAATTGACAAAATTATTGGCAAGGCTGGTGGAAGCAACAATCAAGATGTTTCAAGAGAAGGAGTTCAAAGAGACATTCTGCCAATTGTTGAAGGCTGCACAGTTGCAACAAAATATGGCAACGTGAAAACTGACTTTATTTTGTTTATCGCTTCAGGGGCTTTCCATATTGCAAAAATCGAAGATATGATTCCTGAACTTCAAGGTCGATTTCCAATCAGAGTCGATCTTGATAACTTGACAAAAGAAGATTTCAAGCGCATTCTGTCTGAGCCAAAAAATTCTGTTACAAAGCAATATTCAAGCATATTGAAAGTTGACAACATTGATCTTGACTTTTCAGATGACGCACTTGACGAAATGGCTGAAATGGCTTATGCTGAAAACGAAACAAGTGAAAACATTGGCGCAAGAAGACTGCACACAATCATGGAAAGTTTGCTCGAAGACATTTCTTTCAATGCAACAGGTCAGCACCCAATGCTTAAGGTGAAGATTGACCGCAAATATGTTCAAAATGCTTTTAAAGAAACGAAAAAGAAGTTTGACCTGAAAAAATATATACTATAAGGTGGAAAATGGATAACAGTCGGACAGAGCTTTTGATTGGCAGAGAAAATTGCCAGCTTATTGCAAGAAAAACTGTTGCAATCATTGGCACAGGTGGGGTTGGAGGTATGGTTGCAATTTCACTTTGCCGATGCGGAGTGCAAAATTTCGCGCTGGTGGATTTTGACAAGGTCAGCCCATCAAACTGCAACAGACAGGTGGTTGCTTGGCAAGATACCATCGGGAAAAACAAAGTTGATGTTTTGAAAAACATGATTTTGGCAATCAATCCTTTTGCAAAAGTTGAGGCAATTTGCAAACGAGTGGAAAAGGAAAGTTTGCAAGAGATCTTTGAAAAACAATCTTTTGACATTGTAGTTGATGCAATAGATAGCGTTGCTGACAAAGTTGAACTTATTTGTTACTGCAAAAACAACAATATAAATATCATTTCGGCAATGGGGGCTGGAAACAGGATTGGAGTGCCGCAATTTCAAGTGAGTGACATATATAAAACACACGATGATGCTCTTGCAAAAGTTATGCGAAAAAAGCTTAAAGAAAGAGGTGTGAGCACTCTTCAGGTGGTTTATAGCAGTGAAAAGCCAATAAAAACAAATGGACCTGTTGGCAGCATGGCTTATCAAGTGCAAAGTTGCGCTCTTGTGATATGCAGTGAAATCATAAACAAAATTTTAAGGAGGGAAATATGAAAATTATAAATGAAAAAGAATTTGCAAATGAAATTAAAGAAGGTGTGGTTTTGGTTGATTTCTTTGCCACATGGTGCGGACCTTGCAGAATGATGGCAAGCATTCTTGAAGAAGTTGATAAAGAGCTTGGCGGTAAAGGCAAAATTGTCAAGGTTGATGTTGACCAAAACGAAAATTTGGCAAAACAATTTGCCGTTATGTCAATTCCAACCCTTGTGCTTTTTAGAGATGGAAAAATGGTCAGCCGTCATGTTGGAGTTATGCAAAAAAATGACTGCTTAAAACTTTTTAAATAATCTGCATTTTGCAGATTTTTTGTTTTTTGAGGTGTTTTGACAGCAAAAAAGCAAAAATATCTTTCAATTTTGGGCTTTTATCAAAATTGCTATTGACTTTAAAAGCTCAAGGTGCTAGAATATTTTTGTTAAAAAGAGGTGCAATTATGAGTAGAAAAATTTATCTAGACAACGCTTCAACGACCTTTGTTTCTGGCGAAGTTTTGTCTGAAATGTTGCCATGCTTTAATGCGCTTTACGGCAACAGCAATTCTCTTCACAGTTATGGACGAGATGCACAAGCAATTGTTGATAGAGCAAGAGATCGTATCGCTCATGCAATCAATGCAAAAAAGTCTAATGAAATTTATTTCACTTCTGGTGGAACTGAAGCTGATAACTGGGCGATAAAAGGCATTGCACACGCCTATGCTTCAAAAGGCAAACATATCATCACTTCATCAATTGAGCATCATGCAGTGCTTGACAGCTGCAAGGCACTTGAAAAAGAGGGGTTTGAAGTAACTTATTTGCCAGTTGATAAATATGGGCTTGTGAGTGTTGCTGATGTTATTCACGCAATCAGAAAAGATACAATTTTGGTTTCAATCATGGCTGTCAACAATGAAGTGGGCACCATTCAAAATATCAAGGCGATTGCAAAAACAGCCCATGACTATGGTGTGATTTTCCATACAGATGCTGTTCAAGCTGTTGGGGCATTTAAGATTGACGTTCAAGACATGGAAATTGATGCTTTGAGTATGTCGGCGCACAAAATCTACGGGCCAAAAGGTATTGGTGCTTTGTATGTTAAAGATGGAATTCTGATCGAAAATCTTTTGGATGGCGGCACCCAAGAGCGTGGTAAGCGTGGCGGAACTGTCAATGTTCCTTCAGTTGCAGGGCTTGGAAAAGCAGTGGAAATTGCTTGCCGTGACATTTCGATCAATCAGCAAAAATTGAAGGCAATTCGTGATTATTTTATCAAAAGCGTTAATGAAAAAATTGAGTATGTGCATATAAATGGTCACCCTCAACAAAAAATTAATGGCACAGTAAATATGACTTTTGAGATGGCTGAAGGCGAGTCGCTTTTAATGCTTCTTGATCTTGACGGTATTGCTGTTTCAACTGCATCTGCTTGTATGAGCAATGCTGTTACTCCTTCGCATGTGCTTAAAGCAATGGGCCTTAGCGATGAACTTGCTCAAAGCTCAATCCGATTTTCTTTTGGAAAAAATATTTCAAAAAATGATATTGACTATGTGGTTGAAATGCTCGCTAAAAATGTGGCAAGGCTTAGATCAATTTCAGCACTGACTAAAGCAGGGAGGAAATAATTATGTATAATCAAACGGTGATGACAAAATTTTTAAGACCTGAAAATGCAGGTGCATTGCGTGGAGCAAATGCTGTGGGCAAGGCAGGCAACTCAAGTTGTGGAGATGTGATTAAACTCTACCTTCTTGTTGATGAAGAAGGAGTGGTTGAAGAGGCAAAATTTAAAACTTTCGGTTGTCCTGCTGCGATTGCCTGCTCCGATGTTGCCTGCGATCTCGTGCGTGGGCTCAAAATTGATGAAGCACTTGATGTTTCAAGCAGAGAAATTTTTGATGAACTTGGTGGGCTGGAAGATAGTCGAGTTTACTGCTCTGTGCTGGCAGAAGATGCGATTAAACTTGCAGTTGAAAATTACTATAAGAAAAAAGGTAAAGAAGATTAAGGCAAAACTGAGCAAAATCCACTTTTAATAAACAGAAAAGTGAATTCTTTAGATTTTTTTGGGGAGGGGAGCATGGACTTGACGGATGAAGAATGGGTTGAAATTCTTGATGAAAGTGTAAAATATGTACCTGAAAATAAAATGAAAAGTTGGCTAAAAAAAATTATTCAATCTAAATCATTTTACAATCATGGTGAGGACATAAAAGCTGCTCTTGAGATCATGAAGGCGATCAAAAATAGAGAACCAAAAATGGAAATAATTTCAATTATTGAATATCAGGTTAGATTAAATGTTGGCAATCAGGGAGAATCGTCCACTCAAGATAAAAAGAGACTTGTTTTTTTAAAGCATTTATTTAAAGATCTTATTGCAGAGCATATTTCGTGTAAAAAGGTGGCTCTTAGGTATCTGATTGAGTATATTCAAATTATATTTCCAGATGAAGCCAAGGGAAGCTATTCTGAACGAGAGATTTATCAAACTTTAAGCGAGCTATAAGCTCGTTTTTTGTTTGCATGCATTTTTTTGTCGAAATTGCAAATAATAATGCAGAAAGGAGGAAATGCATGAAAGAACTTATGGCTCTTCTTGGCTTTGGTGCAGGAATGGTTGCAGGTGTAATGCTTTATAAATACTCTCAAGATTTTCAAAAGGGTGTAGATAAAGGGGAGAAAGAAATTATGAAAGGTGCAAAGCAACTTGAGCAAAAAGCTGAAGAAAAAATGGATCAAGCGCAGAAGCAAATAAATCAAAAAATGGATAAAACAAAGAAAAAGATCAAAGCTGGCATGAAAAAAGTCAGCAAAAAAGCTGAAGAAATCAAAGATTCAGTAAAATAAACCAAAAAAGCGAGGCAAAAGCCTCGCTTGAATTTTCCTGTCAAGCACTTGCTTTGATAATGTTTAACCAACTGCCTTGAAATTGTTTCGCTCCACCAAAGCTACCTTATGGCACACCAGGGGGTCTTCTTAATGATGCTTCCGTCAGGATCTGACATGGTTCGAAGATTCTGATTGCATAAGACCTTGATTTCATCACAAAAAAATTTCACACATATTTGACTAAACAAAACCGAGGCAAGCGTTCGACCCCACTATAGCGGATTGTGGGTTACAGAGCACCGCTAACTCTCCATCTAGCTTGACTTTTTTATCTTAGCATATTTTTATTTTTTTTTCAATGTTTTGACTTCAATTTAATTTTTTTTGTTGATAATTTTGCTTTATTTTTGCAAAAATTGGCAATTTTTGTCAAAAAAGAGCTGTTTGTTTTGTGTTTTTTTGTTTTTATGGTATACTAAGTTAAATTTTAAGAGGTTTTTATGGAGAAACAACAAAGCAATGCAAAAAGGTTTTTAGATGCCTTCAATAATATCGATTATTTTATAAAAACAAGATATGATTTTAACAGAGCGATGGGGTTCTCAGAGCTTATCAGAAAATCAGTTGTTTTAAATTATACTATTAGAAAATATGAAGATGACCTTATAGACTATGGCAGATTGCGAAATGCCATTATTCACAACAACAACGAAGATTTTGTGATTGCTGAGCCGCATGATAAAGTGGTTGAAAAAATTGAGTATATTGAAAAACTGCTTACCACACCGCCAAAAGCTCTTGACACGGTTGCTAGAAGGGATGTTCATATCATAAGCGCTGACAAGAGCATGAGGGAAGTTATCAAAGAGATAGCAAATTCTGGCTATTCAAATCTGCCAGTTTATAAAAACAATGAGCTTATCGGAGTTGCCAATGGTCAAAAAATTTTGGATAGTCTTGGCAAGTTTTTGATTTCTGGAGGCAAGGCGGATGTCTTTTTGTCAAGTGTCAAAATTGAAGATATGCTTTCAAAACTTGAAAACAGCAATTATTATTTTGTCGCTCCAGCTTCTTTTACGATTGAAGAATGCTTGAATGAATTTAATAAAAATCACAAATTGCTTGCAATACTTTTCACCAAAACAGGAGAGAAAAATCAAATGCCGCTTGGGATTATGACCGGTGCAGATGTGCTTAAGGCAAATAAAATGTTGGAAAGCTATTGATTTTTTGTTTTTTTGTTGCAAAAAGGTCATGCAAATGAAAATTTGCTTGACTTTTCTTTTTTTGTGTGATTTAATATTTCCAGTTTTAAAAAGCGTTGATAAAAGACAGGGCGTTTTGATGATTTCTTTTAAGAGAGATGCCGGTTGGTGCAAGGCAGAAAGAAGCTTAAAGCGTTATCACTTTTGGAGCTGGAGGTTTGAACAGAAAGTTCTCAGTAAAGCTTGCCCGGGTCTTCCCGTGATAGAAGAGGTGGGTGATTGCCTGCTGCATAAGTTTACAAGTGGTTTTTAAAGCCTTTTGGCTCTTGTGGCTTGCAAGGGCTTTTTTGTTTAAAAAAAGTCAGAATAATTTAAAGGAGAAAAAAATGTATAGCAAAGTTGAAAGCAAACTTGATTTTGTGGCAAATGAGAAAAAAATTGCACAGTTTTGGAAGGAAAACAATATTGTCAAAAAGGCTCTTGAGCAAAACAAAAATTCTGACAAGGTTTTTGTTTTGCATGACGGCCCGCCAACGGCAAATGGCAAACCGCACATTGGCCATGTTTTGACCAGAGCTATGAAAGATGTTATCCCAAGATTTAAGGCTATGAAGGGGCACTATATCTTTAGAAAGGCTGGCTGGGATACTCATGGATTGCCTGTTGAAGTTGAAGTTGAAAAAAGTCTGGGCTTCAACGGCAAAAAAGATATAGAAAAATATGGCGTTGACAAGTTTATCAAACTTTGCAAAGAGTCGGTTTGGCAATATAAATCGATGTGGGAAGATTTGACGGACAAGATTGCTTACTGGGTGGATATGGAGCATCCATACATCACCTACGAAAACTCATATATCGAAAGCATTTTTTGGGCGCTTAAGCAGATGAACGACAAAGGTCTTATTTACAAAGGCCATAAAGTTGTGCCATACTGCCCAAGATGCGGAACTTCTCTTTCAAAGGCAGAACTTGAAAACGGCGACAACTACAAACTTTTGAAAGAAAACTCTGTTTATGTAAAATTCAAGTCAAATGACGAAGAAAACACATATTTTCTTGTGTGGACCACCACACCTTGGACTTTGCCTTCAAATGTTGCTCTTTGCATGAATCCTAGCGAGGATTACGTGAAGGTGGAGAGCGAAGGTAAAAACTACATTATGCTTGAAAAATTGTTGCCAACTTTGTTTGAAGAGGGCAGTTATAAAATTGTTTATCGCAAAAAGGGAAGAGAGTTTGAGTATCACAAATATCAGCCGCTTTTTGACTATGTTAAAGACAAAATCAAAAAAGGATATTTTGTAACAGTTGATGACTATGTTACAACAGAAGATGGAACAGGAATTGTTCATATAGCTCCAGCTTTTGGTGAAGACGATGCCGCAGTTGGCAAAAAGTATGGCATTGATTTTGTTCAGCTTGTTGATAAGTATGGTCAAATGAGCACTGAAACAGATTTTTCAGGCATGTTTGTCAAAGATGCAGACAAACCTATCATTGAAAAGCTTCAAAAAGAAGACAAAATGTTTAAAATATTGCCATTTGAGCACTCATACCCTCATTGTTGGCGTTGCAAAAGCCCGCTTCTTTACTACGCACAAGATGCTTGGTTTGTCAAAACAACAGCTATCAAAGAAAAACTAGTTGAAAATAATCAGCAAATCAATTGGATCCCAGACCATATTAAAAATGGCAGAATGGGCAATTTCCTTGCAAACAACATTGACTGGAACATTTCACGCAATCGTTTCTGGGGCACGCCACTTCCTTTCTGGGTTTGCGAAAATGGGCATATTCATGTGATTGGCTCAGTCAAAGAACTTATGGAAAAAACTGGGGCTAATGCGGACATTGATTTGCACAAGCCTAGCCTTGATAAACTTACAATGACTTGTCCTAAATGTGGTAAAACAATGCATAGAACACCTGAAGTTATGGACTGCTGGTTTGATAGCGGCTCGATGCCTTTTGCTCAGTATCATTATCCTTTTGAAAACAAAGAAATCTTTGAAAAGGCTTTTTCAGCTGATTATATAAGTGAAGCGATTGATCAGACTCGTGGCTGGTTCTACACTCTTTTGACAGTCAACACTGCAGTTTTTGGACTGGCACCTTATAAGGCTTGCAATGTGCTTGGTCTTGTGCTTGATAAACATGGTCTTAAAATGAGCAAAAGTCTTAAAAATGGCGTTGATCCTTGGGAAGTTTTAAACAAATATGGTGCGGATGGTGTGAGATGGTATTTCTTCTCAAGTTGCAATCCTGCACAAGGGCTGCCTTTTATCGAAGAAAACCTTGTTGATTTGCAAAGAAAATTTATGGGCACACTTTGGAATGTTTATTATTTCTATGTGCTTTATGCAGAAATTGACAAGATTGATCCTAGCAAAATCGACCTTAAAAAGTGTAAGTTATCTTTCCTTGATAGGTGGCTTTTGTCTGATTTCAACGCCCTTATTAAAACGGTAGATAATTGCCTTGAAAAATATGACATGCAAACACCAGCCAAAGAAATCAGCAGTTTTGTTGATAAGCTTTCAAATTGGTATGTTCGCCGCTCAAGAGAAAGGTTTTGGGGTAGTGAAGAAAGCGAAGATAAAATTGCTGCTTACAAAACACTTTATGAAGTTTTGGTGGGGCTTAGCAAACTTGTTGCTCCTTTTGTTCCATATATTTCCGAAGAAATTTATCAAAACCTTGTGAGAAATCTCGACAAAAACGCACCAGAAAGTGTGCATTTCTGCGCCTTCCCTGTTGCCGATGAAAAAATGATCGACTCATCGCTTAACGAAGGCATGGATAAAGTGCTTGAGATTGTTGAAAATGGAAGAATTTGTCGAAATGGCAGCGGAATTAAAAACCGTCAACCGCTTTCTAAAGTTATCATCTGTGTTGCAGAGCAACTTAATCTTGATGATGAGCTTCAAAATCTTATCAAAGACGAGCTCAATGTTGAAGGATTGCAGTTTATTCATAATGCTGATGAATTTGTTTCTTATTCACTTAAGCCTCAACTTAAAACTTTGGGACCAAAATATGGAAAATATTTGGGCAAAATCAAAGAATTTTTGTCGTCTTGCAATGCGACTGAAGTTGTTGCAAAAGTCAAGAATGGTCACATGATAAAGCTGGAAGTTGACGGGCAAGAGATAGAAATAGGCAAGGAAGACCTGCTTATCAGCTTGGTTAATAAAGAAGGCTATTCTTCTGCAACAAACGGAGTGGTAACAGTCATACTTGATACAACTCTTACCAAAGATTTGCTAGACAAAGGTTTTATCAGTGAGTTTGTAAGCAAGGTGCAAAACCTGCGCAAAGACAGCGGGCTCAATGTGACTGATCACATCAAAATTTGGCTGGAAGGCGAGCCGCAAGAGGAGCAACTTGTGATGCAAAACAAAACAAGTCTGCAAAAAACTTTGCTTGCCGACCAGATTGAAGTGGGCAGTGGCGGCCAGTTTAAGACGGAGTTGCAAGGCCAAAAAGTTTTGACAGTGTATATCGAAAAAGTTTAAAAAACAAAAAAAGACAACTTTAGTTTGCTTGATTTAAAGTTGTCTTTTTGTTATACTTAAGTAAAATTAAAGGATAGATATGAAAATTGCACAAAATTGGATAGATTATCAAGTTATTTCATCAAATATGGGCGAAAAGCTTGAAAAATGGGGTAAATACACATTGATTCGTCCCGACCCGCAAGTGATTTGGAAGACAAAGCAGTCTCTTGAAAAGCTGGGCAAAGTTGATGGCATATACAGACGAAGCTCATCTGGTGGTGGGCAATGGCAATTTGTTAATCAGTTGCCGCCGCAGTGGAATATCTCTTGGCAGGGACTTAAATTTATTGTCAAGCCAATGGGGTTCAAACACACTGGACTTTTCCCTGAGCAGGCAGTTAATTGGCAGGAAATTGACAGTCTTATAAGAAATGCAGGCAGAGAAATCAAAGTGTTAAACCTGTTTGCATATTCTGGCGGCGCAAGTGTGGTTGCTGCAAAAGCGGGTGCGATGGTTACGCATATTGATGCAAGCAAAGGCATGGTCGAAATGGCAAAAGAAAATGCTCGGCTTAACAACATTTCATCCATCAGATTTTTGATTGATGATTGCACAAAATTTATTGAACGAGAAATAAGGCGTGGCAACAGTTATGATGCGATCATAATGGATCCACCAAGCTATGGCAGGGGCACAAATGGGCAAACCTGGAAGCTTGAAGACAATCTTTTTGATTTTGTTATGCTTTGCAAAAAAGTGTTGTCTAAAAAGCCGCTTTTTGTGCTTATTTCTTCTTATACAACTGGGCTTCAGCCCACCGTTTTGAAAAACATTTTGTCTCTTTGTTTTGGCGAAAATAATATTGACGCTGATGAAATTGGTCTTTCTTGTCAAGACGGACTTGTTTTGCCTTGTGGGGCAAGGGGGCTGAAAGTCTTTAAGTAAATAAAAAATTTTGAAAAGGTGAGAGATATGGAAGCAAAAGACTTGCAAATACTTTATGAAGACAATCAAATTATTGTGGCAATCAAACCGCAGAATGTGCCATCTCAAGAAGACAGCTCGGGCGATAAAGATATGCTGAGCATGATCAAAGAATATGTTAAAGAAAAATACAACAAACCTGGCGAGGCTTTCATTGGTCTTGTGCATCGGCTTGACAGGCCAACTGGTGGCATTATGGTTTTTGCCAGAAATTCAAAGTCTGCAGCACGGCTTAGCGATCAGATAAGGCAAAATCAAATGCACAAAACCTATTATTGTGTTGCCGTTGGCACTTTGAAAGACAAAGAAGCAACCCTTGTCAATTATTTGAAAAAAGATGAGAAAGAAAACATTGTCAAAATTGTTCCAATAAGTGAAAGCGGAGCAAAAAAAGCCGAACTGAAATATAAAATTTTGCAGACTGAAGGAAATTTAAGTTTGTGCCAGGTCAATTTGATTAGTGGACGCTCACATCAAATACGTGTGCAGTTTGCGGGAATAAATTGTCCGCTTTTTGGCGATAAAAAATATGGAAAGTTTGCGGCGGGAACAACTGACAATCTCGGACTTTGGGCTGGCAGGCTTGAGTTTGTGCATCCAACAACAAAACAGAAAATGATTTTTGCTTGTCCGCCTGATACAAGCAAAATGCCATGGAAAAATTTTTATTTAGACAAATATTTTTTGAGGTGAAAAATGAAAAAAAGAAGCCAGATAGCAGAAAAATATAAATGGGATAAATCCTGTCTTTGCAATAGCGAAAAAGAATTCGAAGAAAGACTGAGTGGCTTTGAAAAATATATTGCTTTATTTAAAAAATTTGAAGGAAAGCTGACAAGCAAAAAAGCGGTTTATGACTATCTAAAACTTAGTGAAGAATTTGAAAAAAGTTTTGATCCAACTTTTCTTTACATCAGCATGAAAAGAGATGAACAGCTTGATAATGACATAAGCAATAGGCTTTATCAAAAGCTTATGAATTTTTACACAAAATTTTCCACAGAGACATCTCTTTTATCGACTCAGATTAAAAAGCTGCCTGATCAGCTTCTGGACGAAATCATCAGTGACAAAAAATTTAAGGATTATAAAAGAGATTTTGAATGGATCAAAAAAACAAAAGTCCACAATTTGACTGATGACCAAGAGCAACTGCTTTCAGGTATGGATTTTTTTGGCTACTCGTCAGTGATGAGAAATCTTAGCGATGTTGACATCAAATTTGGCAAAATCAGCGACAGTAAAGGCAAAAACTATTTACTTAACAGCTCAAACTATGGCACTTTTATGCGCTCAAAAGACAGGACTTTAAGAAAACAAAGTTTTACAGTGTTGAATGGAACTTTTGGCAAATATATCAATACTTTCGCAGGCAACTATATAAACAAAGTTAAGGCAGATTGCTATTTTGCAAAGGTCAGAAAATATACTTCGGCACTTGATGAAGCTCTTTTCAATGAAGAGGTTGATAAAAAAGTTTATCAAACATTAATTGAAAAAGTGCATGAAAATTTGTCCGTTTTGTTTAAGTTTTTTGAGTTTAAGAAAAAGGAACTTGGACTAAAAGATTTTTCAATTTATGACTGCTTAGCCGAGTTGCCAAGTCAAGCGAAGGAAAGATATACCTATGATCAGGCTATAGATCTTCTGAAAAGAGCACTGGCTCCTCTAGGGGAAGAATACATTGCTTTGCTTCAAAAAGCAAAGGAAGAACGTTGGATTGATGTTATGCCAAATGAGAACAAACGCTCTGGAGCTTATGAAAATGCAGTTTACGATGCTCATCCTTTTGTTCTTACAAACTTTGAAGGCGATTTAGAGTCAGTTTTCACACTTGCGCACGAACTTGGGCATGCCATGCACTCATATTTTTCAAATTGCAGCCAGCCGCGGCCAACAGCTCAATACACAATATTTTTGGCAGAAATTGCTAGCACAACAAATGAAATGCTTTTGCTTAATTATTTGTTGCAAAACTGCTCAAAAAAACAAAAACTTTCACTTTATAATAAACTTTTTGATAATGTTAAATCAACCATTTTTCGTCAAACTATGTTTGCTGAATTTGAAGAGAAAATTCATGCGTTGCATGAAAGTGGCACTCCACTGACAAAAGACCTTTTATGTGATGTTTATTTCAAACTTAATAAACAATATTTTGGCAAAGTCAAACTGGTCAAAGAAGTTATGTATGAATGGGCAAGAATTCCGCACTTTTTCTCGGAATTTTATGTTTACAAATATGCAACAGGGCTTATTTGTGCAATAAATTTTGCAAATAGAATTTTAAGCGGCGAAAAAGATGCAGTTAAAGACTATTTTAAATTTTTAAGTGCAGGCTCAAGTGATGGTCCAATCAATATTTTGAAAAATTCAGGTTGTGACCTTGAAAGTGGAAAAGCATATCAGGTGTCATTTGATTATTTAAAAGCGATTTTAAATGATTGGCAAAAAGAAATAAAAAAGCAATAAATTTTGTTTTTTTTTGTTTGTCTTTTACACAAACGGCAAATTGTTTGTGAAAATTGTAAAAATTTGTTAGAATATGGAAAACATATATTTATCCGCTCGTTTTTGATAAGGAGATTGGAATGAAAGTTAAAGAGGTTTATATCATACTCATTTCTGCGGTTTTGCTGTTGAGTGCAATCCTGCTTTTTTTGCCGCCATCAACGACAAATCAGCAAATTCAAAGCGCAATCGCAGTTGACGGACCAACTGATACAACACATTACTGGACGGATGAGGCTGTGTGGACGGCAGCAGACAAGGATATTAACAGTTATGCCCTTTCAGGCAGCGGGACGGAGATTGACCCCTATCTTATTCAGTCAGAATGGGATTTGGCTTATTTGTCTTGGACAATATATTCAGACAATCCAATTGACAGCCAGGTCTCAGGTACAGGCAACACAAACTATTTTTATAGTGGTTTATATTTTACACAAACAGTAGATCTTGATCTTTCAGCATATTATTGGCAGCCGATCGGCACCTATTATATAAATGCAGTTATAAGATATTTTTCAGGAAACTATGACGGAGATGATCATACTATAAAAGGTGTTTTTACCCCTGAGGACAATGGTAGTGGGTTTATCAGTTATCAAGGTCTGTTTGGCTATGTAAGCGGCCAAGAAACAACACAAAGGGCAACCCTTTCAAATCTTGGAGTGATTGACAGCTATGTGCAAGGGACTAGCCATGTTGGAGGTGTTGTGGCATATGCAGATTCCAATTCAAACATAACAAATTGTTTTAATGCCGGTCAGGTGAGTGGACAGGGATCTGCTGGCGGCGTTGTAGGTCGCATGGGACAGAATTCAAGTATTATTAATTGTTCTAACTCTGGCTTAATTGAAGGTATTGGAGGCAATGCAGGCGGGGTTGTAGGGTATGCGTATTCCAATTCAAACATAACAAATTGTTCTAACACGGGCTTAATTGAAGGCATTGGAAGAGGTGTAGGCGGGGTTGTAGGGTATGCGTATTCCAATTCAAGCATAACAAATTGTTCTAACACGGGCTCTGTCAGTGGTGATGATTATGTTGCCGGCCTTGTGGGTTATTGTGGCTCAAATTCTAGTATAACTGGTAGTTTTAATTCTGGCACAGTTACAGGCTCATCTCAGACTGGAGGTGTTGTGGGATATGGGACTTCAAGTTTGACAATAACAGATTGCTACAACACAGGAGCGATTGATTGCGCAAATAATTCAAGCGGGGGTATAGTTGGACAATTTTCTGCAAGCTCAGTCATAAATTGCTACAACACCGGGTCGGTGGAAGGCTCTAACAGTGTTGGTGGTATTTTGGGAAGCGGGAGTGTAAATTCAACTATAACAAATAGTTATAATACTGGTTGGATAATTGGAGAAATTGCAGTCGGGGGAATTGGCGGTTCTAACTCTTCAGTTTCAATCACAAATTGCTATAACACGGGCTCGATTGAAGGCAGCGTCAGCGATACCGGTGGTATTGCAGGCTATTGCGATTCAGATTCAGCCATCACAGATTGTTATAACATAGGTTCGGTGAGTGGTGAGATGTATGTTGGTGGCATTGTGGGAGGCTGTTTTGCAGGCGCAGTCAGCAACAGTGGATTTGAAGGCGATATTGAAGGAACCGAATATGTTGGCGCTATTTGTGGGGAAGTAGCAGAAAACAGTTCTGCTACTGATTGCTATGCTGTCGCAAACAGTTCTAGCTCTATTTCGCTTATTGGCACTAATTCTGGAGCGATTGAAAATATTGTGGGAATTGTGTCGGCTGGTGGAGTTGAAAACAAGATGTATTTTGGTGATAACTTTACTGAATTTGCTTGGTTTAATTTTGACGGAAGCCCAATTCCACAAAATCTGACCTGGTCGGGACAGTTTCAAGAACCTCCTATAGAATATGCAGGCAGCAGCGATTGGATTTTAGAAAAAATGGTAGATGATGGTTGGCAGATGATTGCTTTTTAACAAAATAACGCAAAAAATTGCGTTATTTTTATTTGAGGCTCTGCGAAATTATCTTTCAGCTAGCATCGATTGCACAAATTACAGCCCCATAGAAGTCCTGTTAAAAAATACACCGTGTTTATGGTGCAGCAGTTGTCATGGCAGCTATGACCAGGGCAGCATTGCGTTGGACAAGCAAAAGAGGGTGATGGAAATAGGCAGCCATTAAATGATGGACAATGGCATGAGTGCAGATCGACAAAAGAGCCTTGTCTGTAGTAATTTGATGACATAATTTCTCCTTTTGGTTATCAATTTTTATTTGAGAAAATAAAGATATTCTTATGGTTGGGAAAGCTGGCACTCTGCTCACAATAGTTGGCACAATCATTGGCTCGGGATTTTTAAGCGGCAAAGAGCTTGTGGTATTTTTTTCTCGATTTGGCTGGTGGTCTTATCTTGGAATTTTTTGTCTGCTGTTTTTCTTTTATTTCGTTTTTAAATTTTTGTTAGGTCTTAAAAGAGATGTTGTTGAAAAAATTTCATCATCTAAATTGTTTTTGATTTTCAATTCTTCGGTTTGTGTGATATTTTCTGCAGCGATGTTTGCTTCGTTGCAGGAAAGTCTTGATATAATTTTGCCAATCAAAATTTTTGTTTTTCTTGTTATTTTTTTCCTATGCAGCCTTATATTACAAAAAGGGCTCAAAGTTTTTGGACGAATAAACAATTTTCTCGTTCCAATAATGATATTGATTTTTGTAATTTTGCTAGGGCTTAATTTCAAATTTGATTTTTCTTTTCCAAGCACCAATCTGCCTTTTCCTGCCATCTTTTACAGCCTCCTGTATTGCACCTTAAATGCTTCAAACAGCAGTGTTGTGATTGCGTCTTTAGGGCAAAAACTTTCAGAAAAAGAAAAAGCACGAGTTGCATTTTTTGCGGCATTTGTGCTCGTGCTTATCTTGTTTTTTGCAAATTCTGTATTACTTGAAAATCAAGACAGTTTGAACGCTGTCATGCCGTTTTTATCAATTTTTCCTTCTTGGCAAAAGGTGGTGCTGAAATTCGTAATAATTTTGGGCAGTTTAACAACACTTTTTTCACTGGTTTACAATTTTCACATTTCACTGAGCAAAAAAAGTAAAATATCAGCCTATTTTTTCAGTATTGTTTTGCCTTTTGCATTAAGTTTTATTGGCTTTGGCAACATTGTTGCTCTTTTAGAACCTGTTGCCAGTGTGCTATCTTTACTAGTGCTTGGATTTTTATTTAAAGAAAATCTTTCATACAAAAATCAACACAAAGCTTTGACAAAACGCAAAAATCTTTAGCCTTTTTTATATTTTTTCTCAAAAGGAATCACCAGCCCATACATTCCGCCAGCAAGGAGGCAGAGTATCACTATGCTTGCCATAACAATGTCTAGCTGCAGCACTTGTGAGCCATAATTGATAAGATAACCAAGACCGGCTCGGCTTGACAGGTATTCGCCCATAATAGTTCCAACCCAGCTCATTCCAACATTGATTTTTAAAACTGAAATAAAATCTGGCAAGGCATTTGGAAGCACCAGTTTGAAAAGAATTTGGAATTTGTTGGCATGCATCGATTTCATGAGCAGTATCTTATCATTATCACATGAAATGAATGCATTGAGCATTGAAATTATCGTTATTATAATGCATATAAGCACGCACATAACGATTGTTGCTCCTGGGCCAGAACCAACCCATAGAATAATCATTGGGCCAAGTGCAATTTTTGGCAAACTATTCAAAACTATAAGATAGGGTTCCATCACTTTTCTGAGCCTTTCACTCCACCACAAGATGATTGCCAGAAAAACTCCAATCAGTGTGGCAAGAACAAAACCGATTATTGTCTCGTAAAGTGAAGTCCAAATGTGAATAAACAAATTTCCAGAGCCGGCAAGAGATATTATTGTTTCAAATATTCTAGACGGGCTTGAAAAGAAAAATGGATCGATTGCACCAGTGTCTGCAAGCAGTTGCCACAAACCCAAAAAAAGTGCAATTACAACTATACGCCAAAAGATGACTATGACTTTGTCTGTCTTTAATTTTTTCAAATATTTTGCATGTGCTTTTGAGTAATTTGTCTTGTTTTTCATCAGCTTAGATTTCTCCAAATCAATTCAAAATACTTGCCAAAGTTTTCTGCCTCACGCTTCTTAAGCGGGGTGGAGCCTTCAAAATTCAGTTCAAGTTGTGTTTTGACTGTTGCAGGTCTTGGCGAAAGGATGATGATCTTATCTGACATGGACAGTGCTTCTGAAATATCATGCGTTACAAGTAACGCAGTTTTTTCTTCACTTTTTATTATTTGATAAACATCATCGCATACATTAAGCCTTGTTTGAAAGTCAAGAGCTGAAAAGGGCTCGTCGAGCAATAAGAGAGAGGGATTGAGCACCAGTGTTCTGATAAGTGCCACTCTTTGCCGCATACCCCCGCTAAGTTGGCGAGGCTTTTTGTTTTTAAAGTTGTAAAGGTCATACTTTTTGAGCAGTTCTTCGGCAAAGGCAAGGGCTTTTTCATCTTTATGTTTTTTTTGGATTTGAAGTCCCAAAATAATATTTTGCCATATTGTGCGCCACTCAAACAAATGGTCTCGTTGAAACATATATCCAATTCTATCGTCATTTTTTTCGATTTTTTTGCCCTCCAAAAGAATTTGTCCTGCCGAAGGCTCAAGCAATCCTGCGGTCAGTGAAAGCATGGTTGTTTTTCCGCAGCCGCTTGGTCCAACAAGTGAAGAAAAACTTTTTTGTTTGACAAAAAAATTGACATTGTTTAGGGCGTGAATTTCGCTTTCTTTAGTCTGATAAAAATAACTTAAATTTTCATATTGTAAAAACTTATCCATTTGTAAAACCTCTACATTATCAGTTTAGAGATTTTTGAAAGTGTTGTTACAAAAAATTTGAAAAATTGTGGCAGTAAGGTTTGAAAGCTGAATTTTTCAAAACTATAATTGTCGCAGAGAAGTCGCAAGGAGAAAAGATGAATGACGAAGATAAAATCAGGAAAGCACTTTTAAAAAAAGCTCTGGGCTATAGTGCTGACGAGGTTGTTGAAGAATATGCGCTAGATGATGGAGAAGAAAAGCTCGTCAAGAAAAAAGTTACAAAAAAGCATTTCGGACCTGATGTGAGTGCCGTCAAGATTCTGCTTGAAAGATATTATCAAACCTATCAAGAAAAAATCGCTCTTATGAGTGATGAAGAACTTGAGAAGGAAGAGAAGCGACTTTTAAAGATGTTAAAGGAGGCGGAAGATGAGAGTTAGTCAGTGTGGACATTTGACAAAATGCGAATTTTCAGGATGTTCAAATTGGGCAAAATACAGTTTCGCAACGAAAGGATTGTTAAAAAAGGATCTTTGTTTTTGCGAGAAATGTTTGAAAGAAATGTATGAGCTGCTTGGACAGATGCAAATTCCAAAGGGGATTGAAAGCCCTTTCAAGTATGGGAAAAAATTAAGGAAAAAAGGCGGAGATAAAATATGAAAAAAGAAGAAAGCAAATTGGTAAAGCAGATTTTGGATGATTTTGCCCAGAGAGCACAGGCAAGAAAAAGTTTTGATCTTATTTGGAAGATGAACATGAACTTTCTGATGGGCAATCAGTATTGTTCGGTCGGATATGGCGGCATTGAAGAAAACGAAAAACAATTTTTTTGGCAAGAGAGAGAAGTTTTCAATCACATTGCGCCAATTTTTGACATACGCTATGCAAAACTAGCCAGCATAAAACCTGATATTTCAATTATTCCAGCGACCAATGATGAACGGGATAAACAGTCAGCTAAGGTTAGCAAAAAGATATTTGAATCGGTCAAAAACAAACTTAATTTGCCAGAACTTGTCAACAAAGCAATTAAATGGGCAGAAGTTTGCGGAACTGTTTTCTATAAAGTTGGCTGGAACCCATCAAAAGGTGCAGTTGTTGGCAGAGATGAAAAAGGTAAAGAAATCAGAAGTGGCGAAGTTGAAGTTTCTGTTCTTAGCCCATTTGAAATTTATCCAGACTCTTCTGTATGTGAAGACATAGACCAGTGCCAAAGCATAATTCACGCAAAGGCATATACCACAGACCAAATCAAACAAATGTATGGTGTTGAAACTGAAGGGAGAACTGTGAACACCTTTGCTCTCGGTCAAGTCAGTGAGGGAATTGGCGGTCTCGGCTCCAACGGAACTGTGCCAAAAATAATTGAAAGCAGCAAAGCAAATAGTGCGATTGTGATCGAAAAATATTTTCGTCCAAATGTTGAATTTCCTCTAGGAAGGCTGGTTATTATAGCGGGAGACAAACTTGTTTATGATGGTCCTTTGCCATACAAACTTGGCAGTGATGGGCAGCGTGATTTTCCATTCATCAGACAAACCTGCACTGAAGAGCCGGGGTGTTTCTGGGGAACTAGTATTATCGAGCGCCTTATTCCAGTTCAACGGGCTTACAATGCAATAAAAAATCGGAAACATGAATTTGTCAACAGGCTTTCTATGGGTGTGCTTAGTGTTGAAGATGGCTCGGTAGACCTTGATAATTTGGAGGATGAAGGGCTCAGTCCTGGCAAAATTTTGGTTTATCGCCAAGGCTCGATTGCTCCAAAATTTTTGGAAGGAGAGAGCTTGCCAAGCGGCATTGATAATGAAGAAGATAAATTGCTTGAAGAATTTACAAAAATCAGTGGCGTGAGTGAAACTTTAGGAACTGATTATGCATCTGCAAATATAAGTGGAACAGCACTCGAGTTGATGATAAGCCAAGATGAAGCAAGACTGAATTCAACAAGTGAAAGCATAAGAAACAGCTGCAAAATACTGGCTCAATATATTTTGAAACTATATCGTCAATATGCAATTTTTCCAAGGCTTGCAAAAATTGTGGGCGAAAATGGACAAGTAGACATGTTTTATTTTTCAAGCGGTGACATCACAAGTGATGATATTACTTTGTCAGCTCAAACAGATAACTTAAATTTGCCATCACAAAAACGAGACATGGTTTTTAAACTTTTGGAAAATGGCATCTTGCAAGACGAAGATGGCAAAATTTCCAACACAACAAAATGCAAAATTATGGAGATGCTGGGGCTCGGCATTTGGGAAAATGCTCAAGATCTGAATGAACTGCACATCAAAAAAGCAGCGGGTGAAAATCTGAAAATGCTTGATGGTGTGGTCTGCAAAACCATGGAAATTGATGAGCATAAGTTGCATATCAACGAGCACATTGCTTTTATGCTTGGGCAAGATTTTGAAAAAGCAAAAAAAGACAATCTTAAACTTGAAGAAATCTTTCTCCAGCATATTCGAGAACATAAAAAACAAATAGGGGGCTAATATGGAAGAAGAAAACAGAGAACAACCGACCATGGAACCGGCAAATGTTATAAACATAACGGATGAAGAAAGGGCTGTGAGTGAGGTCGGCTCTCAAGGGCAATATGGTAAATTTAAGTCTGCAAATAAGTTGTTAGAGGCCTATAACAATTTGCAGAGCGAATTTACCAAAAAATGCCAACAGCTAAGTCAAATGCAAAAAGACAAAATGGGGCAAGGAGTGGGAGATAATCAGGCCGAGCCAAGCCAAGCTCAGCAGCAAACTGAGACCGAGCAAACTCAACCTGAGCAAACCAAGCTATCTTTTCAAAGTGGCCTTGAATCATTCCTTTTGGCAAACGATGATGCCAAACAATTCGAAGATGAAATCAAACAAAAAGTAGATTTATCTTCAACTGCTGCCGACCCTTATCAAGTCGCATGGGCGGGGGTCGTTTTGGACCATCTGACAGGAACAAAACAAAAAGCCGGCGACCCGATTGTAAACAAATATGTTTTATCGGACGAACAAGTGCGAAATCAAGTTATTCAAGAATATCTCAACGATCTGGAAAAGCACAAACCACCTTATGTCATTTCTTCACAGGGCGGGGAAAGAGTGTCAAGCATAAGCCCTGACACTCCATCTTCCTTGGCCGAAGCAAAAGAGATTGTGAGCAAAATGTTTAACTAAATTTTTAGATTTCGACTTTTTTCTTACAAAAAAAATAAAAAAATCTTAGAAAAGGAGAAATTATGGTAACTTTAACATCTGCTGAAAGTGCATTAAAAAATGTTTATCTTGGTGTTGTTGCCAACCAACTTAATGTAAGATCAAATCCACTTTTGGCAAAAATCAAAATGTCAAGCAAAGATGTTTGGGGAAAAGAAATCCGCAAACTTGCACCTTTTGGCATAAATGGCGGTGTTGGAGCAGGAAGTGAAACTGCATCACTGCCAAAATCTTCTGGCAACAGCTATGTTCAATTTACTGCTGAACTTAAAAACCTTTATGGAAAAATCGAGCTTTCTGACAAAGCTATTCGGGCTTCTGCAAACAATTTGGGAGCTTTTGTAAATCTTCTTTCTGACGAGATGGAAGGTCTTGTTAAAGCAAGTGCTTTCAATCTTGGAAGAATGCTTTATGGTGATGGTTCTGGTCTTCTTGCAACTGCTGCAAGTGCAAGTGGACAAACAGTAACCTGTGATAAAGTCAACAATCTTATTGAAGGCATGCTTGTTGACGTTTACACTGGTGAAAGCGTAAACGCAAAACAACTTAAAATTACTTATGTTGACAGAGTTAACAAAACTTTCAATTATGAAGGCACCGCAACAATCAAGACTGGGGACAAAATTTACTGCCAAGGTTCAAAAGGATACGAAATCACTGGCCTTGGAAAAATCTTTGACACAGCAAACACAACTCTTTATGGAGTAAGTGTAACTGACTATCCATGGCTTAAACCTTATGTTTCTGCTCCTTCGTCAAATCAAGACATTTCAGACACTCTTATTCAAGAGGCCATTGATGAGCTTGAATTTAATCACGACTCACAAATCAACTATATTGCAACAACTGCTGAAATTCGAAGAGCCTATCAGCAATATCTTTCAGCTTGCAAACGCAATATTGATGTTATGGATTTGGAAGGCGGTTTCAAAACAATTTCGCACAATGGTATCCCTGTTGTTGCTGACAGATTTGTCGATAGCGGCAAGATGTTCCTTTTAAATACAAACGATTTTACCCTTCATCAACTTTGCGATTGGAAGTGGCTGGAAGGTGAAAATGGCAGAATTTTAAGACAGAATGCTGATCAACCTGCATACAGTGCAACTTTGGTAAAATATGCAGAACTTATTTGTGACAAACCTTGCGGACAAGCTCTGCTTACAAAAATAAATTCTACAATAGGTTCAGGCTCTGCTTCAGGGGCTGATGATTCTGATTTATAATAATAAGATAAAAGGCAAACAGTTTTGCCTTTTTATCTTTTAATTTGGGGGTAAAAATGAGAAAAGAAGACTTTGTTTTTCATAGCTGCAAAGATTATGTTTTTATTGAAAGAGACAATCTTTTTATTTGCCAAAGGCTTCAACAAATTGACCCCAGCTACCGAGTGGTTTTCAATCTAAAAAAACGAAAATACGAGGTGCATAGCATTGAGCAGGTTGGTGGAAGCTATTGTTTTACTCTGCCTTTTGAAAATTTGGATGAGCGTGCTGTTGAGTTTGCCTTAAAAACTAGAAGAGAAAACTCAGACAAAATCATAGCAGAGATTGACAAATATAACGAAAATCTTTACAACCAAATGCTTAAACAAGAAGTAAATAAATTAAAGGAGGCACTATGCTAGTTAAAGATATAATAAAACTTGCTTGCGATTTCACGGGACAGGAAGCTCTTGGCGAAAAGATTGCTCAGTCCAGCTTGCTTGAAACTTGCGAGCAAGAGATTGTTGACAAGTTTGTGAAATGTTTTAACCTTGTAAACAATGAAATTGCAAGTGAATTTGTGCCAATCAAAAAAATTGAGCAATTTGAGGTTTCAAACGGCAAAATTTTGCTAACTCAATTTTCAACCAAACCATATAAAATTTTGTATATCAAAAACAGCTTGGGCAGAAAGATGCGATTCAAGCAATTTGATGATCACATCTTTGTTCTTTGCAAAAAAGCGATCATTTGCTATAGCATATTGCCGTCTGTTTTGAGCATCAGCGATCAAATTGATAGCTTTTTGCCTGAACGTATTTATGCCTACGGTGTTGCTAGAGAATTTTTGTTTTTGCAAAGTCGTTTTGACGATGCCGACATTTTTGAAGAGCGTTTCAAAAATTCTTTAGAGCTGATATGTCGGACCGCACCTCACGCCAAAATGCCAAGGCGGAGGTGGCTTTGATGTTTTACAAAAACAAGCTTAAAACAAAATCAACAAGCGAAAAAACATTTGAGTTTGACATGTTTTCTTCGCCCGCTCAAACAGAAAAAGAGCAAAGTTTGTGTGATTTTAACTTGACCAAGCTGTGTTATAACTTTCGCACGAACAGGGGAGTTCTTGAAAGCGGCTATGGGTTTGACATCTTTGCAAGCCCGCTTTCTAAGTCGGACCTTGAAAGTGAAACTGCTGTGGCGATAAGCGGCAATCAAGTCAGTGCATTGTGGGACTTTGAATGGTATGACCAAGAGAATGATGAAAACAAGTATTATTGCATGTACTTTAATGACCAAGCCAAAGTTTGTTATGACAATATGTTTGGCTCAAGACCGACAACTCTTATTATCAACACTCAGTTTACCGACACACCAGTTGGGATGAAATATAAGATTGAAGGCGTTGATTCAATGATTTTTTCAGGCAAAGGTCAAAATCTTTTAGTGCTGGTTGGGCAAACTCAGCAAACTAGTCAATCGGCACCTCAGATGCTTTCAATATGTGCACATTTTGGGAGAGTTTTTGCCATCACTTCAGAAGCTCGTGGCAGACTGGTTTATAGCGATAATCTTGATATTTTGCAGTGGAGCGATGAGCTTTCTGCAAACTTGGATTTTACTGATGGAAGAGGAAATTTGACTAAACTGTTATCGTTCAATGATTATATTTATATCTTTAGAGAATATGGGATAACAAGGATTTCCGAATACTCTTCAGATAGTGAATTTTCAATCACTCACCTTTATCAATCTGACAGCTACATATATCCAAATTCAATAGCCCATGGCGGCGATCGAATTTATTTTTTGGAAAAGTCAGGGCTTAAATATTTTAATGGGTCGTCAGTGCGAAGCATTGAATGTCCAGAGATTAAAATGCTTTCATCTTTCAATGGCAATTGTGCAAGCCAATGTTTCGAAGGCAAATATTTTCTTGCTTGCAAGATGGATTTTGATGGCGATAGTGTGGGATGCGAAAATTCGGAGCAAAGCTTCTATAACAATGCGCTGCTTGTTTATGATGAGCAGACGGAACATGTTGAAATCGTCAGAGGGGTGGACATTAAACAGATGCTTGCCTTAAACAATCCATACAAATCAAAACTTGTCGCTTGTTTCAACGGAGACAACAAAGGCAAAATCGGCCAGCTTTCGTTTTCTGGCAAGTCGTTTAACGATGTTTTGCCAGCAAAGTGGCAAAGTGTGTGCACCGATCTTGGAATCAGCGGGAAAAAGAAGAGAGTAAGATCTTTTTTGATTAAGTCTATTTTGCCATGCAAAGTTGTCATCACAAGTGATTTGCAGACAAAAGAATTTTCAGTTGAAGGCTCAAGTGCTATTCAGCAAATCCATGCAGGAATTTATGGCAATGAATTTTCTGTTGTTATCACATCCAATCAGCCAAACTCAAAAATTTCTTCCTTTGTGCTTAATGTGGGAGTTGAGAACTAGTCAGCAAATTCAAGTCCGATTTAAATTGTTTGCAAGCGATTTTTCGTGGAGGTGCTATGAAAAATTCTTATTTTGTTGGAAATGACAAATTTTTTGTGAAATGCAGTTTTGGGAAGAATTTTTAAGAGTGATAATCAGCAACGGGATCTTTGCCATTCTGTTTGTCTTTCTTTTCTTTTGGCAGCTTAAAGACAGTGAGAAGAGAGAAGAGGCTTACCGCTCAACTATTGCAGATCTTACATTGCATCTGACAAATATGGAACGGATGCAGGATGATATAGATGAAATTAAACAATTTTTGGAGGCGAAAGACGATGAAAGACAAGATAAAATCTTATAGTTTTTGGACGGCTTTATCAGGTGCAGTTGTTGTGCTGTTGCAAGCTCTTGGCGATTGTTTTGGATTTTCCATTCAGAGCGAACTTGTTTCTGGAATAATCATGGCTATTGCAGGAGTTTTGGTGGTTTTTGGTGTGGTTTCAATGCCCAAAAATTCCACTGACAACAAAACCGACGAAAAAACAACTGATGAAACTGAATCAAAAGAAGATGAAACTGAAGAGAAAAACAAATAAAAAGAGGCGGGTTTTATGCCCGCCTTTTTAATTTTTTTTCAACATTTAAGACAAAATTCTGACAAAATTACAGAAAAATCTACAAAAAAGCAAAATTGTTTTTCAATTTTTGTTTAATTTGTTAAAATTATTGTTTGTGAAGAAGTTTATCAATTTCCGTTATCCATTTTACTGTTTTCTTGCACTTTTGTTTGGAGCGGGAATTGCCAAAAGTTTGTATGCGGCGGATATTGAAGCAATTATCATTGTTGCAATTGTTTTACTTTTTGTTGCCATAGCAGCGCTATGCTATAAAAAGTTTTTACCGCTTTTAATGATAATAATCTTTTTCTTTGCTGGAAACGGCACCTTCTTTTTGGGCATGCAATTTTTTGATAATGTTGCCTATGAAGGAGAAGTTTTAGTGGTAGGCAGAGTAAGCGATAAAAATTTTGTTAAAGAAGATAGTTATTCTTCCATCGTGCTGGAAGAAGTTTCAATCAATGGTCAAAGCAGCAAAAATTTGAGGCTGTTTGTTTCCGGCGAAAGTGGTTTTGACATAGGTGACAGTTTGGCATTTGAAGCTGAGGTTGAAAAGGTAAAAGCTTACAATCTTGGCATCTTTAATCTATCAAGTTACCGCAATGGCGTAGGTTATAGCTCTTCAGTAAATGCTTCAGACCTTGTTATCACTCCTGGTCATATGAGCATTGATCAAGAGTTTCGTTATAATGTCAAAACGGCTTTAATGCAGAACATGGACGAGAAAAACGCTTACATTGCTTACGCCGTTTTGTTTGGCGACCAAAGCATGATTGATGCAAGCGTTTCTGATGTTTATCGCAACAGCGGCATTATTCATGTGCTCACTGTCAGCGGCTTGCATATTTCTTTTATTGTTGGAGCATTGATGCTGCTTCTTAAACTTTTTCGTTCAAACAAATTTGTCAATTTGATCATTATTGCACTGGTTCTTCTTTTCTACTGTTATCTTTGCGGCTTTACACCTTCTGTTGTCAGAGCAACAGTTATGGCTTTGATTTTGTGTCTGTCAAGAATTTGCAATCGGCCTTATGACGGATTGAATTCTCTTGCTATTGCAGGCTTTGTTATTGTTTTGTTTAGTCCATTGTCAACAGTTGATGTTGGTTTTTTGATGTCATTTTTCTGTGTTATGTTTATTTTGCTTTTGACAAAACCTTTCACGCGGGTGCTCAACCATGTTATGCCAAAGAAAATCGCTCAGCTGACAGCAGTGTCAGTCGCAGCTCAAATTGGGATTTTGCCTTTCACAGCATCTTTCTTTTCATCTTTCAATTTTCTTTCCGTTTTTGCAAATCTTTTGATTATACCAATCTTTTCCCTCATCTTTCCAATCATGTTTGTCATGGCATTTCTTGTTGTCATAATGCCATTTATTGCACCATTGTTTTCAATATTTGACTTTTTCTTAAATTTAGTGTTTGCAATCGCTTCATTTTTCGCTTCAACTTCGCTGCAAGTGCCGCTTAAACCTTTTTCTGTTTCAATCAGTATGCTTGTTGTAATTTTCTTTTTCACCCTTTCATCATTTTATGTTCTCAAACCTTTTGGAAGATTTTTGTCATGCAGTATTGTCTTTTTTGTGCTGTGTCTTTCCATCCTTTTGCCAAATATTTCAACAACAAGTTTTTCATCAGTTTCTTTTGTAAATTCTTATCAAGGACAGATGATTGTTTTTACATCAAAAGAAGGGGATTGTCTTTGTTATGGGGATGATTACTACTATAAAACCTTTTCATCTTTAGACCAAAACTATAAGGTTGATTTTTATTTAAATGAAAAACTTTCACTTTCAGATGCTGCGATTTGGAAGGATTATGGAGCAAGAGTGCTGCTTAGCCCAAATGCTGACAAAGCAGATGAAGATCAAGTTGAAGTTGCCGCTCAGCCTTTGCAAGTTGGAGCATTCAAAGTAAGTTATCAACAAAACGCATTTATCATCGAATATGACGGACAGAAAATTTTGCTTGCACAAAATGTTGAGAATTCTGCACTTATTGATTTGATAAATCAAAACAATTATGATATTATATTTGTGGGCGACAACCAATTGGAATTGCCAAAGAGTGATGCAAAAATTGTTTCAAACTTTGCACAAAATGGCAATTTAAGTTTTGAAGACAACGGCAACTTTTCCATCTTGTTTGGAGAAAATTTATCTTTTCGGGGGCTTGATTGAAGACTTTAAAAACAAGGTTAAACAAACAACTAAAAAATGCTTATCTGCTGCAGGGAGATGACCTGTTCCTTTTTGATAAAGCTTATGCTATGATCAAAAATGCATGTCATTTGAGCATGGAAGATTTTAATCTTGTCAAATTTGATGACGACAATTTTTCTTGCGATAAATTTTTGGATGCAACAGAGGTTTTGCCACTAATTGATGAAAAAAGACTTATACTATTAAAAAACATTACGAAGGTGTCTGCCGGCGACCTTAAAAAAATTGCAACTGGCATTGATAACATTCCGATAAGCACAGTTGTTGTGATTTACGACTTTGAAAACAAATTCGGCCTTCTTAAAAGCGAATGTGAGTTTGTTGATTGCCATAGATTTGATCAAAGCATGGCTCAGGCAGTGATTGTCAGCGAACTTGCAAAAAGGGGAAAGCAGATCACGCAAGAAGGAGTTTTGACCTTGCTTGAATATTGCAATGGCTATTTGACAAAAGCCATGAATGAAATTGAAAAACTTTGTTTTGTCGACCTTGAAAATCCGCTTATCACCAAAAAGATGATTGAACAGTGCGTCAGCAAAGAAAACGAATTTGTGGTTTTTGAGCTAACAGAATCTTTAGGCAAACGCAATGTTGACCGAGCGGTAGAACTTGCCGAGTTGCTCGCCAAAGAGCAGGGGATTTTGTCGCTTGTTGGCAACCATTTTCGCAGGATGTTTTTTGTCTCAATTTCGCAGCAGTCTGATCAGCAACTTGCTCAAAATTTTGGCATAAAAGAATTTGCAGTCAAAAAAATTCGCCAGCAGTGTCAAAATTTTTCAAAAATGCAGCTGAAGAAAATTTTTAATCTTCTTGAAGAAATTGATTACAAAATCAAGTCGGGTCAGATGCTCAGTGAAAACGCATTCAATTTTTTGATTATGAAAATTTTGTTTATATAAGTTTGATTTGTCAAAGAATAATTTTAAGATTATCGCAATTTAGTTGATAATCTTTTTTAAATATGTTAATATTTTGGTATGAAACCGATTGTGGCCATTGTTGGACGCCCTAATGTTGGCAAAAGCACTTTTTTTAATAAAATATGCGGAAAAAGAATAAGCATTGTTGACGACAGCCCAGGGGTTACAAGAGACAGAATTTATGCTGATGCGCAGTGGTGTGGGCATAATTTTTTGCTTGTTGACACAGGCGGTCTAGATCCAAAAAGCGATGATATTTTTCAAACAGACATAATGTCTCAAGCCCAAATTGCTATTGAGCAGGCTGACGTCATTGTCTTTTTAGTTGATGGCAGAACTGGACTTACTGCCAATGATGAAGAAGTTGCAAAAATTTTGAAAAGATCAAAAACTCCCATCGTTTTGGTTGTCAATAAGCTTGATAATTTTGAGGTTGAACAGACCTATGAGTTTTACAGTTTGGGACTGGGGCAGCCCTTTCCTCTTTCTCTTGAGCAGAGCAAAGGAATTGGCGATGTGCTCGACCAAATTGTTTTGCATTTCCCAGAAAAATCGGCAAAAGAAGATGACAAAATGGTGAAAATTGCCATAGTTGGACGCCCAAATGTTGGCAAAAGCAGCCTTGTAAACAGGTTGGTTGGTGCAAACAGAGTTTTAGTCAGCAATATTGAGGGCACAACAAGAGATAGCGTTTTGGTGCCATTTAGATACAACAAAAAAGATTACGCATTTGTTGATACTGCAGGGCTTAGGCGTCAGCGTGGAGTTGAGAAAGCATCCATCGAAGGTTATTCGGTTTTGCGAAGCTTAAGTGCGATTGAAGAGGCAGATATTGTTCTTGTTGTATTTGATGGAAGTGCAGAAAAACTTTCAGAGCAAGATGTGAGAATTGCTGGAATGGTGCATGAAGCAGGCAAACCTTCAGTGATAGTTGTCAATAAGTGGGATATAAAAACCGGCGACAAAGTAAGCTATGAAAAGATGCTGGCAAAAGACCTTGCATTTATGGCTTATCATCAGTCAATTTATGTTTCTGCGCTCACTGGTCAAGGCACAGGTCAGATTATGGAACTGGCTGAAAAATCATATCAAAATGCTAGCAAACGCATAACAACCGGGCTGCTCAATGAGATTTTGCACGATGCAATACTAAATCATCAACCGCCAGCACATAAAGGAAGGGCGGCAAAAGTGCAATACATCACGCAAACATCAACAAATCCTCCAACTTTTGTGGTATTTGTAAATGATGCTGCTTTAGTCAATTTTTCATACAGACGTTATCTTGAAAACAGACTAAGAGAGAGGGTGGATTTTGCTGGCAGCCCGATAAAACTTATCATTAGAGGAAAGGAGAGTAAGCAATGACAGTGCTATATTTTGCTATTGTGGCCATTGTCAGTTATCTGATTGGAACAATCAATTTTTCCAAAATTTTAGCTTGGAATGTCAAACGAAAAGATATAACAAAAATCGGCAGTGGCAATCCAGGCACAATGAACATGCTTCGTAGCTTTGGCTTTGTTATGGCAATTTTAACCTTTGTTGCAGAGGTTGTCAAAGCGGGTCTGGTCTGTCTTATTTCAAGCATAGTTCTGCCTGAATTTGCTTCGGTTATTTATTATTTTGCAGGAGCATTTGTCCTTCTTGGTTACAACTTTCCTGTGTGGAGCAAATTTAAAGGTGGGAAAGGGGTTGCTTGCTTTGCCGGCATATTCCTCTTTTCTCAAACATGGTATGTTGCACTTGCCTGGTTTGTAGTCTGCTTTATTTTGTTTATTTTTATTGAATATGGCTCTGTGATTTCCTTTATATATCTTGGTGGCAATGCAATCGCTACAACAATTTATATTTGGGTTGTGGGGGTATCTTACGCATGGGCTATCACTGCGATTGTTTGGCTTCTTATCATCTTGACACTCATCAGACATAGAGCAAACATCCAAAGGTTGGCAAAAGGCACCGAAAACAAAATCAATTTCAAACAAAAGTTGCAACAGGTTTTCAGAAAAAAGAAGGGCGAAGAGATTATAAATGAAGAGATAACCGAGCAAAAGCCAGAAAAAGAAATTATTATTGAAAACGATGCGAGTAACAACGAAAAATTTGATCTTGACAATAAGTAGTTTATGCAATATAATTTTTGCAAGGAGAAAACTTAATGGCTGAAAACAAAATTAGGGTCTTTTTAGATTTTTGCGATAGAATTGAGGAGGCTTTGAAATACTGTAAAAATGAAGAACAACTTTTGGTTTTACAAGGTATAGTTGATGAGATCTGCGGCTATGATGAGCCAAGCATAACATTTAACATTGCAGAAAGATACACCTCGTCCCTTTCAACAGAGATGGTAGTTCAACTTTATAAAAGTGTGCTTGAAAACAAAAAACTGCAAAATGCAAGAAGAACTGACAGCTGCGAAGAAGGCTGCTGCATGAACCAAAGCGATGAAGAAAAATAAAAATAAAACGGAGCAATTATGACAAAAAAACAGGGCGAGAAAATCAGTTATGCTTGTATAAAAATAAAAGCAAAGGCTAAGAGAGCAAGTGAAGAACTTGACAGGTATATTGAATATCTATGCGAAAATGAAGATGAGTCTTTTTTGACGAAAGTTCTGAAGGGTTGTCAAGATTTTTTATCAAATGACAATCAAGCTAAAATTGCAAAAAAGCTGGAGAGATTCTTGCTGAAATCAACCTTGCAAGAAACAGACAATGTTGACTGGGAACTGGTGACGGAAATTTCTGATATTATGGCTACGCTCAATTATTCTCAAGCTGAAATCATTTAATCATGCAAAATTGCATGATTTTTTGTTTTATTTTCACAGCATTCTTCACTCATGGTTATATTTGTCAGCAACCTCTCATAAGATAAGATGTATCATTGGAGGTTATTATGGAAAAATATGAAATCTATGATGATATTAAGGAAAGAACCAATGGCGATATTTATATCGGCGTTGTTGGACCTGTTCGGGTGGGAAAATCAACATTCATCACTCAATTTATGCAAAAACTTGTGCTTCCTAATATCACTGAAAAAAATTCAAAAGAAAGAACTGTTGATGAACTTCCGCAAAGTGCAGATGGCAAAACCATCATGACAACTCAACCTCATTTTGTGCCAAATGAAGCTGTCAAAATCAAAGTTGCAGACGCCGAAATGTCGGTGCGTATGATTGATTGTGTTGGCTATCTTATCTCTGGTGCAATGGGGCATGTGGAAGGAGAAAAACCTAGGCTTGTAAAAACACCTTGGACGGAAGAAGAAATCCCTTTTGAAGAAGCTGCCGCACTTGGCACCGATAAGGTGATCAAAGAGCATTCAACGATTGGAATAATGGTTACAACTGACGGTTCAGTCACAGACATTGCTCGTTCAAATTATATTGAAGCAGAAGAAAAAGTGGTAAAAGAGCTAAAAGAAGCAGGCAAACCTTTTGTTATTGTTCTAAACAGTGCTCATCCTGGGACAACTGAAACCAAAAAATTGGCATCATCTTTAGAGGAAAAATATGATGTTCCAGTGATTGCTTTAAACGCTCTTGAACTCAAAGAAGGCGATGTTGATAAAATCTTTGAAAATCTTTTGATGGAATTTCCTGTTAAATCTATCAGAATTGCCATGCCTGACTGGCTTCGAGCTCTTGACTATAACAGTCCAATAATCAGCGAAATTGCATCTGAAATGCGTTTGCTTGGCAGCAAAATCAATCGTTTGAGCGATGCTGACAAAAATCAAATTGCCTTTGCTGAAAGCGATTGCTTTGACCCTATCACTTACTCAAACATTCAAGCAGGAGAGGGGGTTATAAAGTTTAATGTTATTCCAAAAGAAGGACTTTTCTATAAAGTGCTTTCACAGCAGTGCGGGATTGAAATTAACAGTGATTATCAGCTGCTTTGCAACATCAAAGATCTTGCAAATGCCAAAATCCAATACGATAAACTTAAAGATGCTCTTGATCAAGTCAGCCAAACTGGCTATGGTGTGGTAGAACCAAAGTCAACAGATTTTGAGCTCGGCGAGCCCGAAATTATCAAACAAGGATCGCGTTATGGCGTGAAAATCAAAGCGACAGCACCAAGTCTTCATATTATGAGAGTTGATGTTGAAACAGAGGTTACACCGCTTGTTGGGAGCGAAGATCAATCACAAGATCTTGCAAAAAATCTGGTTGATCAATTTGAAAGTGATCCGCAGGCAATTTGGCAAACAAACATTTTGGGCAGAAGCTTGTCAGAACTTGTTGGGGACAACATCAACTCAAAACTTGTGATGATGCCTGTTGAAGCTCAACGAAAAATGCGAAAAACTCTAAGCAGAATTGTCAATGAGGGTAAGGGTGGAGTGATTTGCATCCTTCTTTAAACAAAATATAAACGGCGCAGCGCTGCGTTTACTGAAGGCTGTTCCGGTTCGGTCATTTGGACATAAACCAAACTCCCGCCCTTCCAGCCTTCGAGCCTTGCGCTGCTTGTTTCTATTTCGTTAAATATATCAAAAGTAGACTTTGCTTTTGTTTGCACACAGGTCTGCTTTTTTTATTGCCATTTTGAAAATTGCTCACAAATTTTGAAAACTTTGCTAAAAATTTTGAAATAATTTTGATAAAGATAAAAAGTTTGATAAAATAGGAGCATGAAATACGATTTAAGCACATTGAATGAAGAACAACTGGCTGCACTTAAGGCTCTTGATGGGGCTGTTTTGGTTACAGCGGGAGCAGGAAGTGGCAAGACTAGGCTGCTTACTCATCGCATTGCTTTTCTTATCAAAGAGTGCGGTGTCAGCCCTTACAGCATTTTGGCAATCACATTCACAAACAAAGCGGCAAAAGAAATGGCGTCCAGAGTTTCTGAAATGGTTGAGGGGGCTGAGCGTGTTTGGATTTCAACATTCCACTCTATGTGCGTGCGAATTTTAAGACAGGATATACACAGGCTAGGCTCCTACAACAAAAATTTTACCATTTTCAGCGAAAGCGACAGCGATAAAGCAGTCAAAAAAGTTTTAGAAGAGCTTAATTTTAAAGATGAAAAATTTAAAAAGGTTTTTGTTAGAGAACTTTCCGCTTACAAAAATTCAGGTCAATCTTTGCAAGATTTTTTAAACACTCATGCATGTGAATTTAGCATGCAAGATATTGGCAAGGCTATTTCATTTTATGATAACTATCTTAGGAAAAACAATGCTCTAGATTTTGATGATTTATTGATCAAAACTATTGAGCTTTTCAAAGCTTGTCCCGATGTTTTGCAGTATTATTCAAACCGGTTTGAATATATATTGGTTGATGAATTTCAAGACACAAACACAGTGCAATACAATCTGATAAAAATGCTTGCCAATGTGCACGGCAATTTATTTGTTGTTGGAGATGAAGACCAATGCATTTACTCTTGGCGCGGAGCAAATTTTCAAAATATATTTTCTTTTAAGCGAGATTTTCCGTCTGCCAAAGTTTTCAAACTTGAACGAAATTATCGATCAAATGCCCCAATCTTAAAGGTGGCAAACAATGTTATCAAAAACAATTCATCGCGACTTGATAAAAAAATGTGGACTGACAAAAGGGATGGGGATGAACCAGTGTTATATAATGCCTATGATGAGAAAGATGAAGCTCTTTTTGTTGCCACAAACATACAAAAGTTGCTCGCTCAAGGTTACAAATTTGATGATTTTGCAGTTTTAATGCGAATGAATGCGCTTTCTCGCAACTTTGAAGAGGTGTTTCTTTCTTACAATATTCCGCATCGCATATATGGCGGTTTCAAGTTTTATGAGCGTGCTGAAATACGAAATTTGATAGGCTATCTGAGAATTTTTGTCAATCCAAAAGATGATGTTTCTTTTGCACGCATTATCAATGTGCCAAAGCGAGGAATTGGAGATGGGACCCTTGCAAAACTTGAAGAGGTCGGGGGAGAGAAAAGTTTTGTTGAAACTGTCATTGATCCAAGCTTTAAATCAAATCCTTTATTTAAAAAGTTTGATGAGTTTGCAGCTGCATACATAGAGATTCAGTCTGCAAACTATTCCAGCCTTTCACAAATGGTTGAAGATGTTGTTGCAAAATTTAAACTTAAATCAATTTATAATCCAACAGTTGAAGAAGATCTAAACAGAATTTTGAACATTGAGCAGTTTATCTCTTCAGTTAAAGATTTTGAAAATCTTAATCCGCAAGCTGACCTTGGGCAGTTTTTGGAAATGATAACTTTGAGTTCTGATACAGATGAGATTGGGCAGGAAGGGGCGGTAACCATTGCGACGGTCCATTCTGTCAAAGGTCTTGAATTTAAAGTGGTGTTTATTGTTGGGCTTGAAGAAGGGGTTTTTCCGATTTCTAGAGCATTCAATTCAACCGGTGAGCTTGAAGAAGAACGTAGGCTTATGTATGTTGCTATTACAAGAGCAGAAGAAAAGCTTTTTATGTCATATTGCACAAAAAGATATTTATATAACTCAAGTCAATATCAAATGCCAAGCAGATTTTGCAGAGAACTGGGGCTACTTGGGCAGACCAAGGCTAAACAAGAATCTGAAGTTAAAAGATTTACCGTGAAACAGGCGGTTGAAGAAAAACTTTCGCAAATGTTTGATCATGATCAATTTTTTAAAAAGCAGGAAAAACCTCGCAGGGATGTTTCAATTTACCATGTAGGACAGAAAGTCAGTCATCCTCGCTTGGGCGACGGCGAAATAATCTATATTTCTGATGACGGGCTTGTTGGAGATATAATTTTTGAAGATTTTGGCAAAAAAAGCTTAATGCTTGAGCTGGCACCACTTGAAATTTTATAGGAGAAGATATGGACAAAATTGAAAAAATGAAGGAGCTTATCAAAGAAATTGAAAAACATAATTATAACTATTATGTGCTGGACAAACCAACTATTTCAGATAAGCAATATGACGACCTATACTACGCTCTTGTTGACCTTGAAAAAGAAACAGGTATGGTTTTGCCGTATTCTCCAACTCAGAGGGTGGGCGATCAAGTTCTTGAAGGATTTGTAAAAAAACGCCATGAAATAAATCTTTATTCACTCAACAAAGTGCGTGATTTTGAAGATTTAAGGCAGTGGGTTGGCGACATGCAGGCTCAGGCAAAAGGCACAGATTTTGCTTTGGAATATAAATTTGATGGTCTGCAAATTGTGCTTGAATATAATGATGGAATTTTTGTCAGTGCCACAACTCGAGGCAACGGAACTATTGGCGAAGACGTTTCGCTACAGGTAAAGACAATCAAATCTGTTCCTCTCAAAATCAATTTTCATGGCAGACTTATCGTTCAAGGCGAGTGCATGATGACAAACAAAAACTTTGCTCTTTACAATAAAACTGCCACAGAAAAACTTAAAAATCCAAGAAATGCCGCAGCTGGTGCTGTGCGAAATCTTGATCCTAAAGAAACAGCAAAACGAAATCTTGATTATTTTTGTTATTCAATTTTGCTTTGTGAAGGGGAAATTTTTGCCACTCAATTTCAAATGCATCAGTTTTTGGAAGAGAATGGCTTTCAAACTGGCAATTATTTCAAGATATGCAAAAATGCTGACGAAATCATCGAAAACATCAAGCAAGTTGATAAGATCAAAAACAAACTTGATGTGATGATTGACGGAATGGTTGTCAAAATCAACAAAGTTGCACCAAGAGAAGATATTGGCTATACTGCTAAGTTTCCAAAATGGGCGGTGGCTTTCAAATTTGAAGCGGTTGAGCAAACAACACAACTGCTCGATGTCGTTTGGCAGGTGGGCAGAACAGGCAGAGTTACTCCTATAGCCATTTTAGAGCCTGTCGAACTTGCTGGGGCAACTGTTTCAAGGGCGACACTTAATAATTTTGAGGACATCAGAAGAAAAAATCTTTTCAAAAATGCTAGTGTTTTTGTTAGGCGTAGCAATGAAGTGATCCCAGAAGTTATGGGGCTTGCTGAGAAGAAACAGAACAGCTCAAAAATAGTCCCGCCAACGCATTGCCCAGTTTGCTCAAGCACTCTTGTAGAAAAGGGGCCGCTGCTTTTCTGTCCAAATCATTTTGGCTGCTCAGCTCAAGTTATTGACAGACTGACCAATTTTGCAAGTCGAAATGCTATGAACATTGAAGGGCTTTCCGACAAAACAATTCAAGCCTTTTATGATAAACTTGGGGTGCGAGAGCTTGGAGATCTTTACAAACTTGAAAAATCACAACTTTTAAGTCTTGACAAGTTTAAAGACAAAAAAGCGGATAATATTTTGTCTTCTCTTGCAAAAAGCAAAAATGTAGATCTTGCAAAATTTATCTTCTCACTGGGCATAGAAGAGGTTGGACAAAAAACTGCAAAAGACCTTGCAAAACACTTCAAAACACTTGAGAAAATTGAGCATGCCACTGAGGAAGAACTTTTACAAGTTGAAGATATCGGACCTGTGATTGCAAAAAATATAGTTATGTTTTTTCAAGATAAAAACAACCTTAAAGAAATAGCCGACCTTTTGTCGCAAGGCGTGAACATTCAAGAACAAAAACATGAAACTGCAAGTCAAATTTTTGCGGGTAAAACTTTTGTTTTAACAGGCGCTTTGTCTAGACCAAGAAAAGAGGTGGAAGAGATTATTGAGCGTTGTGGCGGAAGATGCTCTAGTTCTGTTTCAAAAAAGACTGATTATGTTTTGGCTGGAGAAGAAGCGGGTTCAAAACTGGATAAGGCAAAAGCGTTGGGAGTAAAAGTTATTGATGAAAAACAATTTTTAGAAATGGTTGGTAATTAAAGAGTCCAAACAGTTAAAAATGGCAAATTTTTTGCCATTTTTTTGTATTGACAGAGGGGGAATTGTGTGATAATATGACCTTAAGGATTTGAAATGGAACAAAAAGATAAATTTTATATTGACAAAAAGAATACAGAAGGCATAATCAAAAATTTAGATCAGCAAATCGTTTTTGCGACAAAAAAAGTGGTAAAGCGTTTGGCAAAATCTCTTTGCGGCAGTTTGGTAATGGTTGCAAGTTGGGTTTTGCTTTCTCTTAATTTTCCAAATCTTTCGCCAAAGGTTGTTGAGTATATTCAGGCAGGTCTTATAGCTTCAACATCAATTTCAACCTTTTATACTGTTCAGCAACTTCTCAGCACTGGCTCAGCAGCCAAAAAGCTTTGCAATCTTTCTTCGCAAAAAGAGAAGTTGGCTGAAGTTTCTTTGCAACATGCTGAAAATTATAAACAAGATGAGGAAATAAAGGAAGAATTTGAATTTTAAAGGATTTTGGAAAATGGTGATGAATAAAGAAAAACTGGAGGGAATTGAATCTTGCATCAAACAAATTGAAAAAGCTATAATTCTTGCAAAAAGAGAAGGAATAAAATCTTGTCTCAAATCTTTAGGGTGTTTTGCGGCAGCGGCTTTAAACATTGGAGCATGTATGTTAATGCGAAGTGCTTCCTATAAAGTTAGTTCTGCTTTGGCTGTTTGTTTATGCGTATCAACACTTGCTGCTATAATTCGCGGGCACGAGAATCTTGCAAATTGGTTTCGAAATAATGAGAAGATTGATATCCTGCAAAAAAGTCTTAATATTTGTGAAAAAGAAAAACAAAAGATGGAAAGACTGGTTCGATTTGAAGAGGCTGATATTTTTGAGTATTCTCAAAACCTATTGCAAAGTGATGAGATAGAAAATGAAAAATAAAAAAATAAAAAGTTGTCAAAAAACTTGACAATTTTTTTATTATCTATATAATAGACGATGTATGCTTCGTTGTCGGAGGCAATGCTTAATTCTTAAAAGATAAGCATAAACAAACAGCAGGTGATAAAAGTTTTAACGTTTCTAGCATTATGCAGCTAAAAGCCGTTGCCTAAAACACTGTTTTAAGGTTTGTGGTTATATCGCCGATTTGCAAAGACACCTTTGCAAAGTTGCAATTAAGTTTGCAATCGTGCTTGTTCATGTTTTACAAAGAAAAAAGCGTTTTTTATGCACGACAACTAGCTGTCGTGCTTTTTTATCGACAAAATCTCTCAAGTAAATTGAGTTAAAAGGAGAAGGAAATGCCTACAATAAACCAACTTGTAAGAAAGGGAAGAGAAACTTTTGAGAAAAAATCCAAAGCTCCACTTTTGGAAGAATGCCCTCAAAAGAGAGGAGTTTGCCTTTCAGTAAGAACTGCTACACCAAAGAAGCCTAACTCAGCTCTGCGAAAAATTGCAAGAGTAAAGCTTTCAAATGGTCAAGAAGGAACTTGCTACATCCCTGGAATCGGACACAACCTTCAAGAGCACAGTGTTGTTCTTGTAAGAGGGGGCAGAGTTAAGGACCTTCCTGGTGTAAGATATCACATCATCAGAGGAACTCTTGACACAGCTGGTGTTCAAAACAGAAAGCAAGCTCGTTCAAAATATGGCGCAAAACGCCCAAAGAAAACAAAGTAAGATGACTTTGCTTTGAAAACAACAAAAAATTAAAAGGAGAAAAAAATTATGCCAAGAAGAAATTGTGCTGTCAAAAAAGATGTTCTCCCAGATCCAATTTATAAGAGCAAAGTTGTTACAAAACTTGTAAACCAGGTTATGGAATCTGGAAAGAAAGGACTTGCTCAAAGAATTGTTTACGGAGCTTTTGACATTATAAAAGAAAAACTTGAACAAGAACCACTTGAAGTGTTCTTGACTGCACTTGAAAATGTAAAACCAGTGCTTGAAACCAAATCTAGAAGGGTTGGTGGAGCTACTTATCAAGTTCCAATGGAAATCAGACCAGAACGCAGACAGACCCTCGCTATCAGATGGCTTGTTA
This sequence comes from uncultured Bacillota bacterium, assembly GCA_946495675.1. Lineage (GTDB taxonomy): Bacteria > Bacillota > Clostridia > Christensenellales > UBA1242 > Caccovivens. Next base: position 141,890 of record CAMMDQ010000001.1, read on the forward strand.
ATTTCGCTAGAAAGAGAACTGGCGAAAGAGGAATGCAGGCAAGACTTGCAGGCGAAATTATGGACGCTTTCAACTCAACTGGTGCTTCAATCAAAAAGCGTGAAGAACTTCACAGAATGGCTGAAGCAAACAAGGCTTTTGCTCATTTCAAGTGGTAAAATATAAGGAGAAAGGATGGATTTAACAGAGATTTTTACAAGAAATGTGCCAGCTTTTAATAATTTCTTTTCTGAGATATTAAAAGTTGCAAGTGAAGATCTTTCAATAGAATGCAACAGAGAAAATGACTTTATCGCAGTCATTTTGAATGTGAAATTTTGGGGGAAACAGCCAAAATTTGTGTTTACTGAAAATGATTTGTTCACTTTAGGCGATTACAGCATTACCGAGCAATACAAAAATGAATTGAAACAAAAATGGCTAGAGTTTCTTGAAGGATTGAAAGATTTAGAAAAATAGTTTGGCTTATATCACCAATCAAAAAAGGATATAAATCTATATAGGAGAAAAAAATATGGCAAACAATCTAGAACTTACTAGAAATGTCGGCATTATGGCTCACATTGACGCAGGAAAAACCACAACAACTGAGCGTATTTTGTATTATACAGGCAAAAGCCACAAAATCGGCGAAGTTCACGATGGTGCTGCAACAATGGACTGGATGGCGCAGGAACAGGAAAGAGGAATTACAATCACTTCAGCCTGCACAACTTGCACTTGGAAGGGACATAAAATCAACATTATCGACACTCCTGGACACGTTGACTTCACAATTGAAGTTGAGCGTTCACTCAAAGTGCTTGATGGTGCTGTTTTGGTGCTTTCTGCTCGTGACAAAGTTCAACCTCAAACAGAAACTGTTTGGCGTCAATCAAACAAATATAAGGTGCCAACAATCATCTATGTCAACAAAATGGACAGAGATGCTGCTGACTTCTTTGGTTGTGTTGAATCAATACAAAGAAGACTTAAAACAAACCCATTGCCAATCCAAATGCCTATTGGTGAGGCTGATACTTTCCGCGGAATTATCGACCTTTTGACCATGAAAGCAGAAATTTATAAGGATGACATGGGCACTCAAATCGAAATTTCGGATATTCCTGCAGAACTTAAGGCAAAAGCAGAAGATGAACATAACAAAATGATCGAAAAAATCGTTGAAACTGATGATGCTTTGCTTGAAAGATATTTTGAGGGAGAAGAAATTTCAATAGATGAACTTAAAAAAGCAATCAGAAAGGCAACAATCAGCAAAGCTCTTGTTCCAGTTCTTTGCGGTTCTTCATATAAAAATAAAGGTGTTCAAATGCTTTTGGATGCTATGGTAGAGTATCTCCCAAGCCCACTTGATATTGACTATATCAAAGGTATCAACCCTGAAACTGGGGAAGAGGAAGACCGAGCTCCAGATGAAAATGCTCCACTTGCTGGTCTTGCATTTAAAATCATGACAGACCCTTATGTTGGTGGCTTAACTTTCTTCCGTGTTTATTCAGGCAAGCTTACTGCAGGCTCTTACGTTTACAACTCAAACACAGGAAAAACTGAAAGAGTTGGCAGACTTATTCGAATGCACGCAAACAACAGACAAGAAATCACTGAAGTTGCTGCTGGAGATATTGCAGCTATAGTTGGACTTAAAGACACCATCACTGGTCATACTCTTTGTGATGAAAAGCATCCTATCCAACTTGAAAGTATGGATTTCCCAGAACCTGTTATCCAACTTGCTATCGAACCAAAAACAAAAGATATGCAAGAAAAAATGGCTCTTGCTCTTGCAAAACTTTCAAGAGAAGACCCTTCTTTCAGAGTTTCAACAAACCAAGAAACTGGTCAAACTTTGATTGCTGGTATGGGTGAATTGCACCTTGAAATCATTGTTGACAGATTGTTGCGTGAATTTAAGGTTGAAGCAACTGTTGGTAAACCACAGGTAAGCTACCGTGAAGCTATCAAAAAGGCTGTTCGGGCTGAAGGAAAATTCATTCGTCAGTCAGGTGGTAAAGGTCAATACGGACACTGCGTTATTGAAATGGAGCCACTTGCTCCAGGCGAAGGCTATAAATTTGAGGATAAGACTGTTGGTGGATCTGTTCCAAAAGAATATATCCAACCAATCAACAACGGAATCAATGAAGCAAGAATGAACGGCGTGCTTGCTGGCTATGAAACTGTTGACTTTAAGGTTACCTTGGTTGATGGTTCTTATCACGAAGTCGACTCTTCTGAAATGGCATTTAAAATTGCTGGTTCTATGGCTTTCCAGGAAGGTGCAAGAAATGCGGATCCTGTGCTTCTTGAGCCAATCATGAAGGTTTCTGTTGAAGTGCCTGATGAATATCTTGGAACAGTTATGGGCAACTTGACTTCTAGAAGAGGAATGCTTACTGGCACAGAATCTTCTGCAGGAATTCAAATCGTTAATGCAGAAGTTCCTCTTGCTGAAATGTTTGGTTATGCAACAGATCTTCGTTCTCAAACACAGGGCAGAGGAAATTATGTTATGGAACCTTTGAAATATCAAGAAGTTCCAAAATCTATTGCTCAAACAATCATTGGTGAAAGAGCTAAAAATAAACAATAATCAAAATTTTGACTTTTTGTCAGTTTGCTGACTTTAAAATGCTTGGAAATGGCTGATTTGGCTTATTTTCAAGCAATTTCAGTCAAAAAAATTGAGAAAAATCAAAAAATCATTTTGTTTTTACAAAAAAATATGCTATGATATGGTAGCAAAATAAAAAAAGGAGATTTTTTAAAATGGCTATTGGTGTTTATGAAAGAAAAAAACCACACGTAAACGTTGGAACTATTGGTCACGTTGACCACGGTAAAACAACTCTTACTGCTGCTATCACTATGTATTCAGCTGCTAAGGGTTATGCTCAAAAAATGAGATATGATGAGATTGATAAAGCTCCAGAAGAAAAAGCTAGAGGTATCACAATCAACACAGCTCACGTTGAGTATGAAACTGACAAACGTCACTATGCTCACGTTGACTGCCCAGGACACGCAGACTACGTTAAAAACATGATCACAGGTGCTGCTCAAATGGACGGCGCTATCCTTGTTGTTGCTGCAACAGATGGTCCAATGCCTCAAACAAGAGAGCACATCCTTCTTGCAAGACAGGTTGGCGTTCCTTACATCGTTGTATTTATGAACAAAACTGATCAAGTTGACGATCCTGAACTTCTTGAACTTGTTGAAATGGAAATCAGAGACCTTCTTACTGAATATGGTTTCCCTGGTGACAAGACTCCTATCATCAAAGGTTCTGCTTTGAAAGCTCTTGAAGCTGCTCAAGCTGGCAATGTTTCTGATCCTGCTTGCGCTTGCATCCAAGAACTTCTTGATGCTCTTGATTCTTACATTCCTGAGCCTCAAAGAGAAACTGACAAACCTTTCCTTATGCCTGTTGAAGACGTTTTCACAATCACTGGTCGTGGAACTGTTGCAACAGGTAGAGTTGAAAGAGGAACTGTAAAAGTTGGCGACACTGTAGAAATCGTTGGACTTGGCGCTTCAAAACAAACTGTTATCACAGGCGTTGAAATGTTCCACAAGTCACTTGATGCTGCTATCGCTGGAGACAATGCTGGTCTTCTTCTTCGTGGAATTCAAAGAACAGACATTGAAAGAGGTCAAGTTCTTTGCAAACCAGGTTCAATCCACCCACACACAAAATTCACAGCAGAAGTTTATGTTCTTAAGAAAGAAGAAGGTGGCCGTCACACTCCATTCTTTAATGGTTACAGACCACAATTCTATTTCAGAACAACAGACATCACTGGTGTTATTGAACTTGAAAAGGGTGTAGAAATGGTTATGCCTGGCGACCATGTTAAGATGACAATCACTCTTATCAATCCTATCGCTATTGAACAAGGACTTCGTTTCGCTATCCGTGAAGGTGGCAGAACAGTTGGTTCTGGTGTTGTTTCAACAATTGTTGAATAATTTTGATGAAAATAAAAAATGGCTGAGAAAATCAGTCATTTTTTTGTTGCTGATTGTTAGAAAAATCAATTTTAAATGTAAAAAATTAAAATAAAATTTGCGAAAACTGATAATTGTGGACGAAATTTGCAATAATTTCTTATTTTTATATTTTTAATTTTTTTAAAAGTAAGAACAAGTAAAATTTTCTTTTATCTTTTCTTTTTTTTGTGCTATAATAAATAAAAATTAATTTGGATGGTATGATTATGGGACTTATGGGCAAGATTTTCAAAGCTTTTGGCTTTGAAAGTGAAGAAAAAAACAAACCAGAAAAGAATAAAACTAAGGCAAGCTTTAAAATCAAGCATGGCAAAATCAAATCAAGAGCAGAAGAAATTGATGGAGTGCCTGTATATTATCCAGAAAGCTATTTGCAGGTGCGAGATTTTGCTGAAATTCTTAAGAAGGGCAATCCTTGCATAATTTCAATCGAATATTGCGAAAAGGAACTTGCTGAGCGAATAATGACATACTTTGAAGGGGTATGCTTTGCTCTTGCAGCCACTCGTCATGAGATTGAGGAAAACAAACTGTATTTATATCTGCCGGAGGGCATGGAAATTGAAAGGTAAATTTTTTAAAACAGCTTTTGTTGCAATAATCGTTGTTGTTTTAGTTTTTATTTTTGACATGCTTACAAAATATGTTTTGATCAACAGCCTTATTCCAAACGTTGGAGATCAAGCCTCCTTTATTGAAGGTTTTATCAATTTTGTGCATGTGCAAAACGATGGTGCAAGTGGCGGTATACTTGGAGGGCAGACGGCTTTACTTATTGTTATAACTTTGGTTTTGCTGGGTGTGCTAATTTGGTATTATCTTTTAAAGTTGAAAGAAGGCCAAAATAAATATTTGGCACTTTTGTCTGTTGCAATGGGCTTGATAATTGGAGGCTCACTCGGCAATTTATACGACAGAATAATTTTTGGCTACGTCCGAGATTTCATTAATTTTCAATTTATCAATTTCCCTGTATTCAATATTGCCGACAGTGTAATCACGATTGGGGTAATTTTGCTCGTTATTTATTTTATCTGCGAATATATCATTTCAATCAAAAAAGAAAAAAAAATTATCCAGATTGAAAAAGAGGAAGATTCTGCCATGTCAAATGAAGCATCAAAATTTAATGAAGAGCTTGCTGAATTTTTAGTTGACGCAGATAATAAAGATAAAAATAAAGAAAATGCTGATAAAAACAGCAAAAAAAACAATAAAAAACAAAAAAAATCAAAAAATGAAGAAAAGCATAAGGAGAAAATTTGAAGGGATATTTTACAGTCGATGAAAATGAAAAGGGGAAAAGGCTTGATGTTGTTTTCAATCTTCATTATCCTGATTTTTCACGCTCGCATATCAAGACTTTGATTGATCAAGGCAGCATTTTGTTGCAAAATAAGTTTGTCAAATCGGGAGAAAAACTGAAAACCGGTCAAAAAGTTTCTTTTGATTTTCAAGATGTTGTTCCGCTGCAAGCCAAACCACAAAATATCGATTTTGAAATTGTTTATCAAGACCAAGATCTTCTTGTTGTCAACAAGCCTCAAGGTTTGGTGGTGCATCCTTGTGCATCAACTAAAGATGGCACTCTTGTCAACGGGCTTCTTGAAAAAGTGAAAGATCTCAGCGGCATCAATGGTGTGTTAAGACCGGGGATTGTTCATAGACTTGACAAAAACACGTCAGGGCTTATGCTTGTTGCAAAAAATGATATGGCGCATCTATCACTTGCTGAGCAAATCAAAAACAAAACCTGCAAACGCAAATACATAGCCCTTTGTGAAGGCGTTTTCAAGGAAAGTGAAGGGCATATTGAAAATTTTTTGGAACGCAGCAAATCTGACCGCAAAAAATATGTGGTTTCTTCAACTGGGAAAAAAGCAATAACCGATTTCAAAGTGCTCAAAACTTTTTCAAACAAAACTCTGGTTGAATTTTCCTTGCAAACAGGAAGAACTCATCAAATTCGAGTTCATTGCAAGTGGTTGGGGCATCCAATCGTTGGAGATGATGTTTATGGCAAAGCTGAAAAGAACTTGAAAGGGCAACTTTTGCATTCTTATTTCATCCAGTTTAGCCATCCTCGCACAAATGAAATTATACATTTTGAAGCGGCACTGCCAACCTATTTTCAAGAATATCTTGATAAGCTTAAGTGATAAAACAACTAAAAATCAGTTTTTTGTGTAAAAATCATGTTGTTAATTCAACATTTTCAACCAGTCAAGAAAAAAATTGAATATAAAGGATATGGACAAATTGTAGGAAATTGATATAATATAAGTATCATTGAAAAGATAAAGGAGAGAGAAAAAATGCGTTTTAAGATTGTAGAAAGAAATGGAAAATATTTTTATGAAGGATCAGACGGCAAGTTGTATGGTGAAGGTTATGATGATGCTCAGGATTTTAATGAAGGTTATGCTGCAGTAAAAAAAGATGACAAATGGTATTTTGTGGACAAAGATTTTAATCGTTGCAGTGAAAACTATGATAATGCCTTAGGTTTCAGCGAAGGCTATGCAAGAATTGAAAAAAATGGCCAATGGTATTTTGTGGACAAAGACTTTGATCTTCATGGCGAAGGGTATGATTATGCTTGTAGTTTCAGCGAAGGCTATGCTAGAGTACGAAAAGATGGCAAATGGTATTATGTAGACAAAGACTTTAACCTTCATGGTGAAGGGTATGATCAAGCATGGGATTTCAGCGAAGACTATGCTGCAGTAAAAAAAGATGGCAAATGGTATTATGTTGACAAATATTTTAATCTTCATGGTGAAGGGTATGATTATACTAATGTTTTCAGCGGAGGCTATGCTAAAGTAGAAAAAGATGGCAAATGGTATTATGTAGACAAAGACTTTAAACTTCATGGCGAAGGGTTTGATAAGGCTTTCGTTTTCAGCGAAGGCTATGCTGAAGTAAAAAAAGGTGGCGTTTGGTATTGTATTAACAAAGATTTTCAGATTGATGATGAAGACAGCGCTTTACGAGTTGCAGAGCAAGATATTAAAAAAATAAATGAAATAGCACCAAAATGTTTTTTGAATGAAGGTTTTGCTAAAGCTTTAAATGAAGTTATATATAAGCATAACACTCAAAAAATTGAAGAAATGGTCTACAGCGGACTGCTTAAACTTAAAGAAGAAATGGAAGGACCTTATAAATTGATTGAAAGCAAGAAGCAGGAAGCAGAAAAACTTAAACAAGCAAAAACAGATGCAAAAGAAACTTTTGACAAACAGTTTGGGAACCCAGATGATGAAAAAGAATAATTGAACAAAAAATTAAAGTTGAAATGAGCTAATATGAAAAAAGATAGTGAAGAGGAGCGATTGGAAGAGCTTAAAAAAAGTTTGCATGAACTGAACGACTTATATTTTGGCCCAAAGAAAAAGCAAGTAAAGAAAAAATAACTAGATTTAAAAAAGAACATAATGACGATTTCAATATGTTCTTTTTTGATTTTGTAAGTGGAATTTTGCCAATATTATTCTTGTGGTGCTTGAAATTCTGTGATTCCGACGCGGCGTTTCTTTCTTTCAATTTCAATAAGATTTGAAAGAAGGTCGCGAATCTTGTAAGGGTTTGCAATATGCAGAAGATAGAATTCAGGCAAACCAGCGTCGTTGCTTTCAATTTTGATTGAACCCGTTCCAAAAATTTTGTCGGCAAGCGATGCTTGCAAAGTTACATCAAAGCATCTGTAAAGATTGACTTCATCGATAACCGATGAAAAAAAACCTTTATGTCTGAACAATTTTACCCATTCATTATTTTTTTTGACAATATAATATCTTGTAAATGACAAAGGCATTCCCATAAAGCGTTTTCTGTCGTGCCAAACAATTTCGCATTCTTTTTCAAATTTCATAACATTTCTCCTTGAGGTAAAGCTTTCTCAATTTCAATGTTACAATAATTTTTGTCAAAAGTAAAGTGATTTTTTGAAAATCTTTGATTTAAATTAATTTTAACGACGAAATTGTCCGGAACTACTAAAAAAACGGGCTGTTTAAGCCCGTTTTTTAAATTCAAAGAAATTATTTGCCGCAATTACCGCAGCTATTGCAGCCACCGCACAAAAGTAAAAGAATTACAAGTGTGCAGGCATCCATCCCACAACCATTGTTGCTGTTGCAGCCACAGCCGCAAAGACTTTGCAAAATAATTATCCAAAGAATAAGTGAGCATGGATCACAGCAGCTGTTGCAGCCGCCAAAGCCACCTTGGCATCCGTTAAAGAAATTCATTTGTTCCTCCTATATTTCTTATGTAAGATGAAAGATTTTGCTTTCACATTAACATACTACGCAAGGGGGTAAAAAAATGTGCTATTTCTTAAAACAAAAAAAACTAAAACATCTAACAATTCGCCAAACTTAGTCATTTTTTGACAGCATAGAAACACTGTCTTTCCACAAAATATTTTTTGTAATATGTGCAGCAAATTTGTTGACTTAGCAGGTAAAATATTATAAAATAGCATTGTTATAAAATTTATACTATAAAAGGATTTTGCAATGAATAGAAAAAGCTTAAAAAAGAAGAATATTTTTAAGAGCGTAGCTTTTGGTGCAGCTCTTGTTTTATGCGGATCTTTTGTCCCTGTTGGTGCCATTCAGACTTTGGCTGCCGACTGGAACCAAAGCTCCAATCCTAGCGAAACTGATGGACAGATTGCTCAAAACACAAACCGAATTGAAGTTGATGCAAGCGGCATTGAAACAACAGTTGCAAAAGGTGGGAAGTTTACTATTCCAACAGGAAATTATTATGGCGGTTCAACAACTGCGCACATCATTGGAACTGCTTCTGAAGAAGGCATCACTTCAAAAGTTGTTGCTCGCTATGCCGATGGCACTGTGGTTTATGATTCTTCTGAGCAAGAAGGTGGATTCCAATCAGGTGTGCAATTTGATGCTGATCGAGTTGGGCAATATGAAATTGTTTATAGTGTGACTGATGATGGAGTTACTTACACTTACACTCTAGACCTTCGTTGCACTATCAACGATGTTAGTTTTGTTTTTGACACTAATGATCAAAACATTGCGCCTTCTGTTTATGACCTTTCTTTAAGTGAAGATAATGGAACTTTTAAAGATATTGTTTTACCTGTTCCAACAATCACTGATGAAAAAGGCAACGAAATCGTCGATGTTCCAGTGCATATTGACGGGGAGGATGCAACTGAAGAAGAATACATGACCATCACTCTTGATCAAGGCTATTCTGATGATGTCAAAGTCGCAAGGACTTCTGATGGCAAATATTACATTGATGGTGACTCTTTAAGTGAAGCAAATGGCAGCACTTTCAACATTGTTTACACATTCTATCAAAATGGAGCGCAAATTGCTTCAACAACAAAGAGCTTCACGGTTGACGACAGCTACTACACAGATAGCAACAAAAATCCAGGTTATACGCTTACAATTTCAAGGGCAACTTCTGTGCCATCATCTGCAGTTGTTGGTGTAAAAACCTCTCTGCCTTCAATTAATGCGACAACTTCAGCTAGTGACACTCCATCTAGCGAAAGTGTTACCGTCTCTTATGTTATCAATGTTTATCGCATGGAAAATGGTAACGTAGTTGAAACTATACAGGGGGCTATCGACGAAGATTATAACTTTACGGCTCCAAAAAATGGTGACTATAGAATTGAATATGTTGCAACAGATTTCTATGGACATACTGCCACAAACAGCTTTACAATCACCAATGTGCGTGATACTCAATCTGCAACACCATATATTTATGATGCTGGTGCTGAAAACCCAAAAAATGAAGATGGATCATATAAATCAGCATTAAATTATGTAAAATCTAAAACTGAAAATAGAAACATTGTGATTTTTGCAATCGGTGGGCATGATAATGCGGTTGCCGAGGATGAACTTAACCTTTATCGTGAAATCAGAAGCGGAACAAACAGCAATGTCATCCTTTACGACATACAAGGATATGATCACTACAACCTTATCTTCAACGCACAAACAAATTCACAAGATAAAAGTGTTTACAGAGCGATCTATGATGACAATGCTTACATCCGCAATCAAATGATTCTTGGCGGAGATGTTGCAACTGATGATGATACAATCAAGAATTGGCTTAAAGAACACAACTATCTTATTGTAACAGATGGCCAAACTGATCCTATCACAGGAGAAGCGTTTGCATTTGCAGAAGGAGAAGCTCCAACCACTGAAGATGAGTGGAGTGCTTTGGGTTATGCTTGCATTGAGCCAAGCAGCAATCAAACTTTTGCAGTACAAATTTACAATGTTTACTACTACGCAAATGACAACGTAGAAACAAACAATGCAGGTCTTACAGACTATAGCTTTGAAATTGTTGACAATGCAGATGATTCAGCCGTTCCAACAATTCTTTATTCAACCGAACTTAAAGATTCATATCTTGAAAATGAGGTTATCACTTTGGCTGCGCCAACAGCTTCAGATGAAGGTGGCGACTCTTATGTTGATCTTCACACCGCTTACAGATATCTCGATTCAAGCAGACAACCAATCACAACAGTTGGGGAAGAGATAGAGTTTGTCATCAATGACGCTTCAAAAAGAAATATTCCATCTGACAGATGGTATATTCAAGCGGACGGAAACAATGTGGTTTCTTCTTCTGGTTGGACTGTTCTTGAAGGAGAAGATGAATATGAAATCGATCTTTCAAACAAACCGGAAGGGGCGGCTTATATCGAATTCTTCTCTTATGCTATTGATGACCAAGGCAATGTTGCGTTCTATTCTCAACAAAGTCAGGTTTCAAATATAGAAGATAGCATTGCACCATACCTTTATGATGTCGTTTCAGCTCCAGAAGTTGATGGCGGATATATAAACAATCAAACAATTGTTTTGCCAACTCTGACTTACAAAGATAACTTGCCTCAATATATGACATCAGCTGTTGTTGTATATCGTGTTGACAGAGATACTCAAGAGCAAATTGTTGTTCACAGCTCAGGAATGAATGGTATGCCAAATAGGGGAACTGGAGACTATGTTCTTATGGCCGGAGAGTTCACTCCATCTGTTGGCGGCACTTATATTGCTGCTGTAACAGTTTCAGATGCAGGAAATCACTCAGTTACAACATATTTTGCTTATGAAGTTGATGAAATTCCAGTTGTGGAAGATATTGAGATCACAAACATAGGTCAAGACTCAACCGAAATTGTTGTTGGACAGACAGAAACATTTGCAAAACCAAAAATTTCTGTTTCAGTGAGCGATGAAATTGGGTTTGTTGGATTTGATGCATATTCTAGCGAAAATATAGCAATCGACTATTATGTTACAATGGAGGAAGCAGATAATAACGAATATCAGCTCAATCAAGGAAAGGGTGAATTCACTGCTTATGCAAGAGGAACATACACATTAAAATATACAGCTTTCCTTATCAGTTATTCAACTAATGAAGACTATTTCTCTACCGCTGAAGGTGGCGAAGAAGGCAAGCTCTTCTTGACAAAAGATGATCAAGGACAATATGTTCTTGCATACAAAGCAGACGGAACAGAAAACCTTGTTGGAAGCGGACAAGCCACTGCAGGCGAAACTTATTTGATTACAAGAACGACTAAAGAAGGGGAAAACACTCTTTCAGCTAAATGTGGAGATAAAGAAATTGATATATCGCAGCTGCCACAATATAGCAATAGCGAAAGTGTTGTTAATCTTCATGTGGTTGAAAGCAAACCTTTCACCGTTGTTTCTGGCGAAGTTGCAGTAAATCTTTATATGGATGATTCGGCATATCCAAAAACTCAGTATGGTGATCTTTCAAGCGAAGTTTTGATAAAAGAGCTTGATGGAGATGTTTCTGGTAACGGAAGAACAGATTTAGAAAATTCTAATGTAAGCATATCTTTTACCGAAGCGGGTGGAACAACAAGAATTATTGATACCATTTCACTTGCAGATTGGACCGTGTCTGACAGTAATGCTTATCTTAGACAGGATGGAAAAAATATTTACCTAAAACTTAATAGAAATGGTCAATACACTATCACTTATACTCTCAAAGCAGTTGACTATATGGGAATGTCTGTTGGAAGCACAAAGACCAAAACTTATACTCTTTCTGTTGGTGATGTGATTGCTCCGGAACTTACTATTGATAACACTAACAACCAGTTTATTGCTGCAAGATATAATGTTGGCGACACTGTTGACATCAGAATTGCTGATGAATCACTTGTTACTGTCAGTGATCCAGGTGGCTCAAGTAGGGATGAACTTCTTAAAAACCTTACTATCACTGTGAGAAACACAAGCACAAATTCTTCAGCTGTTACCTTAAGCAACCAATCAGATGTTGAAGGGCAATATGCTTATTCTTATACAATTGAAGAAGAAGGAACTTATCAGATCTCTATTTCAGTGCGAGATGCAGCGGGCAACACAAGCCAAACAAGCACATTCACCTTCACTGTTGGCGGAGATTCAACTGACCCTGTCAATGTTACAGAAGTTGTTGGTAAAGTTTTGATCGGAGTTGCAGCCGTTATTCTTGCTGGTGTTGTGGTTTACTTTATCGTTTCAAAAGTTAAAGAGAACAAAGGCAAAAAAACTAAATAAAAATCAAAAAGCTTGCTAAAAAGCGAGCTTTTTTGTTTTAAATAAAATGAGAATGAATTTTGTTTAATTTTTTGGTGTCACATCAGTGTTTTACAAAACTGTCAACAAATTTTTTATAAAAATCGCTTTTCTCTTGACTTTTATGATAGATTATGGTATATTGAAACAGTATCCGCATGTGCAGGGTTTTTAAGTCCGCTAGAGGCACCCGTTAAACAGCGAGTTTGGTTAGAGGAGGTATAAATATGTTTGCTATTGTTCAGACTGGTGGAAAACAATACAAAGTTTGTGAAGGCGACATCATTTCTGTTGAAAAACTTGACAAAAATGTTGGCGAAAAATTGACTTTGGATGTTCTTCTTGTTTCTGACAACGGAAATGTTGTTGCAGGATCACCATCAGTGAAAGGCACTGTTTGTGAAGCTGAAGTTGTTTCTCATGGCAAAGGCGATAAAATTGTTGTTTTTAAATATAAGCCTAAGAAAAATGAGAGAAAAAAACAAGGCCATAGACAACCATTCACTCAAATTAAAATTTTATCAATCAAAAAGTAAGGTGTCGTCATGACAACAATTACTTTTTATAAACAGAATAATCTCTATCTTGGATTTGAAGTGTCAGGACATACCGGAAAAGACGATTTTGGCAAAGATCTGCTTTGCTGCCAAATTTCAACAATTGCGCAACTTGCAGTTGTAGGCATTGATGAAATTGAAAAAAAAGCATCTTTTCGGCAGATTTGCGATGGTTTTTTGAAAATAATGGTAGACCCAAAAGATGCCGCAAATGAAAGCATTCAATTTCTTTTAAAAACATGTTTTTATAGCTTTAAATCTATTGTGGAAGATGAAAAGAAATTTGCAAAATTGGAGGTAAAAAATGTTTAAGTTTAATGCTCAACTTTTTGCTCACAAAAAGGGTGGTGGTAGCACTAAAAACGGCCGTGATTCTCAAAGCAAGCGTCTTGGCGTTAAAGCTTATGGTGGACAAAAAGTAACTGCAGGCAGCATAATCGTAAGACAAAAAGGAACAAAAGTTTACCCAAGCACAAATGTTGGCATGGGCAAGGACTATACTTTGTTTGCTCTTTGTGATGGCATTGTTAAATTTGGACTTAGCAATGGCAAAAAAGTTGTTTCTGTTGTTGCAGAATAAATTTGGCAGGCTTGTCCTGCTTTTTTGTTATATCAAGTTGCAAAAAGGATGAAAATGTTATACAAAAAATTTAAAGAAAAGATTGAAGTTTATGATAAGTCGCAATTTGAGCCGCAGCATATTTTGGAGTGCGGTCAAGTTTTTTGCTTTGAGAAAACAGATCGAGAATATGTTGTTTATCCTGGTTCAAATTATGCAAAAATTGAAGAAAAAAATGATTGCTATCAAATTTCAACTTCAAATCCAGGTTTCTTTGAAGATTATTTTGATTTGAAAACTGATTATACCGCAATAAAAAAGGAGTTATCCAGCACAAATCTCTTGAAAGAACCTATTAAATTTGGCTACGGCATAAGAATTTTAAAGCAAAACTTGTTTGAAACTCTTATTTCCTTTATTATTTCAGCTAATAACAATATTGGGCGAATCAAACTGATTTTAGGCAGGCTTCGAAAGCACTTTTCTTCATCAGCTTTGCCACCTTTTCCAACTTTTGAGCAACTTTTGTCTTGCTCTGTCGATTTTTTTAAATCGATTGGGTGTGGCTATCGAAGTCAATACCTTTACAATGTTTTAAGGCAAACCTGTCCACAACAACTTGAGCAGTGGCAAGCCTTGGACACCGAGCAATTACGAAAAAACTTGATCGCACTTTCAGGAGTCGGACCAAAAGTTGCCGATTGTGTGCTTTTGTTTGGGTATGGCAAAAAGGATGTTTTTCCTGTTGACACATGGATAAATCAAATGTATAACAAATTTTATTCACCACTTTCAAATCGGGAGCAAATTCGAAATAACTTGATTTGTGAGTTTGGCGGGTTATCTGGTTATGCACAACAATATTTATTCTATTACCAGCGCTCTTTTTTGGGAAAATAAGCAAATCAACCATGTTTATGGTTGATTTTTTTGTTAAAAAAACTTTTTTAGAGAACTTTTTTTCTTACTTTAATTCAAATTTTGGGTATTTACAACAGCCATCTAATGTGATATAATTAGGGCATAAAAGGAGAGCGAAAAATGAATTTTTCACTATTGGCTGCTTTCGGAGCTGTTGAAATAACCTTTACAATTATTGGCGCAATTGCAATAATTGCTTTAATCTTATTTTTCATTATAGTGCCAGTTAAAGCTTACTTTACTGCATTAATATCAAAGGCACATATTTCCATGGCAAAACTTGCATCGATGAAAAATTGCAAAGTTGATCCAATGCTTTTGGTTGAAGCAAACATCTTGGCAAAAAGACTTGATGTCGAAATCAAAATAAACGAATTAGAGTCGGTTTTGCTTGCTGGCGGAAATGTTAAAGAAATGTTGAAGGCTATGAAACTTGCAAAAGATGCTTCTGTCCCTTGTCCTTTTTCACTTGCTTCTGCGCTTGAATTAAAAACAAAAAAATCTCTCGAAATTGTCAAAAGTGCAGTTGAAAGCATAAGTGAAAATATCACTCAGATCAAAGCTATCACTAAAGACAATATCGAGCTTGTTATTGATATCAATCTTACTTTGAAGATTCAGTTGCCAAAATACCTTTATGGTCTTTCAGTTGCCAAAATCAAAGCATTTGTAACAGAGCATGCAATCAAAAAGGTTCCTCTTTATGATAAAGAGAAAATTATGACCAACCCACAGATAATTCTTGAAGGGCTTGACATGAGTCAAGCTGCCGCAAACACTGCATATATTTTGATGGAAAGCAGAATCTCAAATATTTCTATTGGGCGAAACATCGCAATGGAAATGGAAGTGAAACGAGCCGAAAAGGAAAGGGTGTTTGCACAGATGCAAGCAGACAGGATGAAAAATGCTGAAGAGCTGAGGGAAATCAGATCTCGCACCAAAACTGAAGAGACAAAAACAAGTCTTTTGGAGGCTGAATCTCAAGTTCCACTTGCAATTTCACAAGCGATCAAAGAGGGGCGATTCTCTGTTATGGATTATTACAAATTGATGAACCTGCAAGCAGACACCGCTCTTAGACGAAGCATCGTTTCTGGCAAAGATGACAGCTCTGACGACAAATCAGATGATGATATTTTTGGAGATGATGAATAATGGGAAACATAACTGCAATTATCGTTGTTTGCTCTATTTGCGGTTTATTGATTTTGATTTTGCTGTTTGCTTATAAAAGGATCTCAAAGAAAAATTCAAACAGCAAGCTTGATGAAGAAATCAACAAATACAAGAAGATGAACGAAGGCACCTATGATGCAAATGAGAGCTATGGCAGTGATAATAAAATAAACAAAAAGCAACTTAAAAAAGAAAAAAAACAGCAAAAAGTTGCCGCCAAAACTCAAAAACTTCAACAAAAGGTCACAAATTCCGTAAACATTGAAAACTTGGAAGGCAAAGTTGAAGAGTATGTTGAAAATTTTGATGATAAAGAAGAGGAAGAGCGGCTGTTTAAATCAAAAGAATTTGGTGAAAGCTATAATCCTTTTGAAGAAGAGAAAAAAACTGTGATACCAAAGAAACACAAACAAGACGATTTCGATGATTTTATGAACGACTATTCTTATTCTCGAGCAGCAGTAAACAAAAATCTTCTAAAAGAGATCAAAAATCTTTCGCCAAAAGTTAAGGCTTTGGTTTTGGGAAATATTTTTAACAAATTTGATGATTAAGATGCGTAGCTTGTGCATCTTTTTTTTGACCTTTCGTTTACCATTAATAATCCAGAAAGAAAAAACATATATTTAATGTAAAAAAGGGAGAGATATGTTCAATTTTTTTGAAGAAATTAAAGGGCAATTAAAGCGAGTTGATAAAAATCTTTTATCTTCTTACAACATGGTCAATCTTTCGGGCAAAATTTTGTATGTCGAAGGTCATCTTGGATTGACTATACTTTCGCCAACTGTTATAGCTTTCAAAATCAAAAAGGGCAGAGTTGAAGTTGAAGGCAAAGGATTATATTTAAGCGAACTTAGTCAAAACACTCTTAAAATAGAGGGCGAAATAAAAAGGGTGGAAGAATTTTGATGAAAAAATATAATCGCTCTCATTTTAAGATCAAATCTTTAAATCTAGAAAAACTTTTTAATAAAATTTGCAAACAGTTTGTGATTTACGATATCAAACAAGATGATAATTTTACTCAGTTTGAAGTGGAAGAGTCGGAAGCAGATAAACTCGAAAAATTTTTGAAAGACAGCAATATTTCAATAGAGCAGATAAAACATTATGGCTGGAGAAAACGGCTTAAAACTTTTTTTAAAATGTGGGGCATTATTGCAGGACTGATTTGCGGAATAATCCTTTATTGTCTGCAGTATGCTTTTGTTTTCAGAATTGATGTGTGGGGCTGCGAAAATATCGAGCAGGAAGAAATAGTAAAATTTATAAACCACAATCTCTCGTCCAATTTTAAAGCAAATATTGACACAGAGAAGCTTGAAATTGAGTTGAAAGATAATTTTGAGCAAATCAGTTCAGTCAGCGTTGCAATCATTGGACAAAGTTTGGTGGTAAACATAAACGAAGCTGTTTTGCCAGAGGAAATGGAGGGCGATTTTCAGCCTATTATAAGTCAGTATGACGGCATGATAACCGCAATTAATTTGGTGCAAGGAACCCTGAATGTCAAAGTGGGGGACATTGTGCAAAAGGGCGACGTTTTGGTTTATCCTTATGTTTCTGATGGCGAGGGTGAAGTTATGCCAGTTTTGCCAAGGGCAGAGATTAAAGCGGATGTGTGGCTGAGCGAGAATGAGGTTTTCTATGAATATCAAATAAAAGAAGAGAGAACGGGCAGAAAAATTGATTGCTGGACAATCACGCTTTTTGGACTTGAAATATATTCCAATCTTAGTGACAACATTTTTGAAAATTATGAAAGCGAAGAAACAAGCTCTTATTTGACCCAAAACAATCTTTTGCCATTTATTTATAACAAAATCACATTTTACGAAACCAAGACTATTGAGATAATACGCAATTTTGAACAGGAAAAAAATGAGGTTTTTGAAAAACTTCGTCAAAAAACCTTGATTTCTGTTGCTGAAAATGAGATAATAAAAGATGAAATGGTATCAGTAAAACAGGGGGGCGGTGTTTATTATATCACTCTCACTTTGACCGTAGAAAAAGACATAGGAGAAGGTTATGGTTATATCTTTCCACAAAGCTAACATTTTTTGTAAAAGGCTGATTAAGAAGATTTTTTCGGTTGCCCTTATTGCCACAGACAATTTTGAGATTGAATGTGAAGTCGAGGTATCCTTTGTCAGCGAAGAAGAAATCAAAAAATTAAATCAAACCTACAGATCGGTTGACAAAATTACCGATGTTTTGTCTTTCCCGCAGTTGCAGATTAAATATCCACAAAAACTCAGAGAATTTGCTTCAGAAGTTTCGCCCGATGGGCTGCTTAGGCTTGGAGATATCGTGATTTGCAAACAAAAAGCAAAGGCTCAAGCAAAAGAATTTGGTCATAGTTATAAAAGAGAACTTGCTTTTTTGGCATTGCATGGGCTTTTGCATCTTCTCGGTTACGACCATATTGAAAGGAAAGATGAAAAAATTATGAACGCGACTTGTGAAAAAATACTTTCTAGTTTGAACATAAAAAGAGGAAAAAATGTATAGTTTTGGATATGTTGCAGTTATTGGTCGAGCAAATGCTGGGAAAAGCAGTTTAGTTAATGCTTTGGTTGGGCAGAAAGTTGCAATTGTAACAAACAGACCGCAAACAACAAGAGATAATATTTTGGGTATTCTAAACGGAGAAGATTATCAAGTTGTGTTGGTTGATACCCCAGGTGTGCATCGAAGCAAAAACAAACTTGACAGATCAATGATGAAAAATGTGCGAAGTGCGATTTCTGGTGTCGATCTTATTTTGTATCTTGCAGACGGCAGTAAATTATTTGATGAAGAAGAGCAAAAATATTATCAAAATCTTCCTGCCCCAAAAGTGCTAGTGAAGACAAAAATTGATAAGAAAAACATTTTGCCTTTTGAAAGTGATTTTCAAGTTTCTGCACTTACAGGTAAGGGGCTTGAAACGCTCAAGACTTTTATCATTGACAAAATGCCCAAAAGTGATGTAAAAAACTTCGCTTTTGATCAAGATTATTATACAGACAAAAGTCTCAGATTTATCATAGCAGAAGAAATCAGGCAAAATGCTTTAAACATTCTGTCAGACGAAATCCCGCATGGAATTGCTGTGGTAATTGAAAGATTCGAAGAAAAACCAGATATTATAGTCATTGAAGCAGCCTTGATAGTTGAAAAGGAAAGACATAAAGGCATTGTGATTGGCAAAATGGGTAAAACTCTAAAACAAATAGGGCAAAATGCTCGAAATTTTGCTCAAGATTTGCTTGGGAAGAAAGTTTTGCTTAAAATTTTTGTAAAAGTTGACAATGATTGGAGAAATAAAGAGAACAGTTTGAAACAATTAGGTTATTAAAAAAATCGCAAAGATTGCGATTTTTTATTTTATAATTTCTACATCATTTTCAAGTTGAACTCCAAAATTTTCTTCAACTTTTTTTCTTGTTAAATTTATAAGATATTCAAAATCTTCAAATTTTGCATTATTTTCGTTAATTATAAAATTTGCATGTTTTTCAGAAATTTTTGCTCCACCACAGCTTAGTCCTTTCAAGCCGCATCCATCAATCAAAAATCCAGCACTTTGGGTTGCTGTATTTTTAAAAGCGCAACCAAAACTTCGGCCGAGAGGTTGGTTTAATCTCCTTTTTGAACATACATCAAGATAAGTTTTTTGAATTTTGCAAGGATCATCTTTTACCAACTTAAATTTTGCCGACAGGATGATTGTGGGGCTGTATAATCGATTTTTTAAAAAAGAAGACCAGTGATAGCCACTTTCAATTTTCTTTTTGTTTATAGTGAGGATTTTTTCGTCTTGAAAAATAGTCAAATTTTCCAGGTTGTCAAAAATGCTGCAACTATAGCAACTTGCACCGCTTGCGATTGCTCCACCTATGTTGCCTGGGATTGAGGCGAGCTTTTCAAATCCACTTAAACCATATTTCATACAAAACTGATAAGCCTCAAACAATGTTGTTGAAGATGAAAATTTTACAGAATTATCTTTTTTTGACATTTTTCTTGCGATTTTTCTGGTTGAAATCACAAAAAAAGGATGAAAATCATCACTAAACAGCAAATTTGTGCCATTTCCAATCACTTTATAAGGCAGTTTTTGTTTGCTCAGTTTGGTCAGAATTTCAATAAATTCTTCATTTGTTTTAGGCAGAAAAATTCCAAGACAACTGCCGCCCACTTTGACGCTGGTTATAGACGCAAGAGAAACATCATTTTCTATCATAGTCAAATATATGAATCTTTCTTTCTTAATGTTAAAGCACCTTTTTTGAAGGGTGGTTCATATAGTGTGTATATGGATTTTATTGATAGTGCAAAAGAATTACATATTTTAGGCATTGGAGGAATAAGTCTTTCCGCTTTGGCGGTCATTTTAAAAGAAAAAGGCAAAGTTGTAACAGGTTACGACAGGCTTCTGTCGCCTATCACTCAATCTCTTCAGGAAAAAGGCATTTTAGTGGTAAATCAGTTTGATGAAAATTTGATAGATCGTGCTGACATTGTTGTTTACACAAGTGCCTTGCCAAAGGATGATCCTCAACTAGAATATGCGATAAAAAAAGGAAAAATCATCTTGTCAAGGTCGGAACTGCTTGGGGAACTTGCAAGAAAATATTACACAATCTCAATAGCTGGCAGCCATGGAAAAACCACTGCAACTTCAATGATAGGCTACATGTTTGACCTAGCGGGCAAAGACCCTTGCATACATGTTGGCGGTATCATGAAAAACTTTGGCAGCAATGTTCGTTATGGCAAAGGAAAACATTTTATCACAGAAGCTTGTGAATATAAAGACAGTTTTTTAAGCCTTGAAAGCGATGTTAGTGTTGTTTTAAATGAAGATCCAGATCATCTAGATTATTTTAAAACTAAAGAGAATTATTATAAATCTTTTGAAAAATTTGCAAAAAACACAAAAAAAGGTGGTGTTTTGGTTGTAAATTATGATGATCCATTTTCTCGCAGTTTAAAAAGCAGTAATATTTTGTCGTATGCCATCAAAAGCAAAGCAGATGTGCAAGCCAAAAATATATGCAGAAAAAACGGTATGTTAAGTTTTGATCTTTTTTATCTAGATTTAAATTTCGGAAATTTTAAATTAAAAATGATTGGTCTGCATAATGTTTATAATGCTCTTGCGACAATTTCCGTTGGAATTGCATGCGGGATATCTCTTGACACCATCAAAAAAGCTCTTTTGCAATTTGAGGGAGTTGAGCGGCGGCTTGAATATGTAGGAGAAATTAAAGGGTCGGAGATTCTGCATGATTATGCTCATCATCCAGACGAAATCATCGCAACTATTGAGGCGGTCAAGCAAAATACAAAAAACAAATTGATATGCGTTTTTCAGCCCCATACATTTTCACGCACCAGAGATTTATATTATGAGTTTTGCCGATGCTTTGCTTGTTGTGATGAAGTTTGGCTTCTGCCGATCTATTCTGCCAGAGAAAAACCGATCCCAAAGATAACATCAAAATTTTTAGCAAAAGGGATTTCAAAACATAATAAATTGGTAAGATATTTTTCAAATTTTGATAAATGCTTTTCTTTCATAAACAAAATAGCTCAAAAAAATATTACCTTTTTAATCATGGGTGCGGGAGATATTTACCTTCTTGCCTATAAGTTCAAAAAATGATAAGCAAGTTGCTTATCATTTTTGAGTATATTCATTGATTTCATCAACTATTTGTTTGATTTTTTCTAAAAGGTCAAAATATTCTTTCGAGAAATATCTTTCTTTATCTTTTGAATCGTAAATTGTTGAAGAAATTTCATCTATTGGACAGCAGTAATCAATAAGTGGTTCTGTATTTTTTTTGCTAATATATTGTTGAATTTCAGTTTGCATCTTAGCGCATTTTTCCTTAGTCTCAAATTCATTTTTGACTGTGTCAATGTTTAGTAGGTCAAGCCAACTAGAACTGCATAGTTTTGATGTGTAAACCAAATGGTCAATACAGGTGTTAGTGATCATTGTTGCAATATGCCCAAAGTCAATCATTTGATCAGTTTTGTTCATCATGTTCAAATAGGCAGATAAAATAGTTCTGTAATGCACTTGATTGCATACTTCGTCATAAGCCAATGCAAAACTGTTTGTCGCCAAAATTTGTTTATCAATTTTTGCTTTGAGTTTGTCATTTGAAAGTCCTCGTCGCTGCCTGGTAATTCCTTTCATAATATCGTCAAAAGTATAACAAGTTTGGTCAATGCGAGATTTAGGAGTGCAGATTGATATAACAGAATCGCGATCATAAAGAGCATCATTAAATCTGCTTAGAAAGCCGGTAAATCCAGTGGCTTTTGAATCGTCATCAATTTTTGAACTTAGAGTAATATCAACTGCATAGACTCCTTTAACTTTATAGCTGGGATCAATAATTTTCAGAAGATTAAAACAGTGTCCATATGAAATGTCTTCTGTGCCGATAAATTCGGCGGACAATTTTTTGCTATGTAAAACATCAATAGCAATTTTAAACATTGAAGCAAAGCCTGCACAAGTGATTATTTTGCTGTCTGAAAAGGCTCCAACTATTGTATGTTCGCCATCATTAAAGTTCTCATCTTCATTGTAAAGAAAAGTATCGGAAATTTTCATGTAGATGTATAACGCAGCTTCCAAAGGAGAAAGTTTTTTGTTTGCAATGGTTATTCTGGTTTCTTCTACAAATTCGTTTGCTTTTTTGACATTTTCTAGTGTCCAAAGTTCTCTATATTCCTTTAAAGTTTTAGGAATTGATATTAGTTCACAAAATCTAAGTTCACAACTATTATTTTTATTCTTGTTGTAAAAGTCGAGTTTTTCTTTTAGCCTTGACAGATTTTCAAGCTGTTCTTTAGTGTAGTAATATTCAATTTTCGATTTTACAGATTTGTCAGAGGAAGCCACCAAAATTTTTATTTCGTGGCATCCATGAAGATAAAGATAGTCGCATAATTTGATGATCTTGTTGATATATTTTTCATTAATATTGTTTGCATCAACGGCAATATTGATTTGTTTTGCAGTTTCAACTTTTTTCTTTTCAAGCAACAAATTTTTCTTTTCATCAAGTAATTTTGCTATTTTTTTATCAATTTTGTTGCATTTTGATAGATTTTCTGTTGCTTTGTAAAGTTCTAGTCGTTCTTTACATTTTTGAATATCAAGGTTTGTTTTATTAATTTTGCTGCAAAAGGGCTGAGCACAATCTTGCCGGCTTAAAGTTTCAAGAAAATCTCTTTGAGTCATATCATCAAAAAACAAAATCCAGCTTTGATCGCATAAAAGTATTGGATGCAGTGCTAGTGTTTGCCAGTCTGCTAAAAATTTTTGTTTGCTTTGGCTTGAAAGCTCTCTAAAACCTTTAAAATTTCTGTAACCAAAATTGATGTCAAAATCTTTATAACCTTTTTTCATATGTTTTCCTTAAAATAATTATACCTAATTTCTCGCAATAGTCAATAGGGTATTTTGAGATAATGTTATCAGAGTTATAGTATATATTTACATAAAAATTTATATTGACTTTTTGGGGACTTTATGGTAAAATCTTTTCGGTTATAACAAGGGGAATTTATGTTAGAAATTGTAGGCCTTACAAAAAGATATAAAAATTCAAATTTCTATTCTGTAAAAAATCTCAACCTGACGCTCAATGAAGGGGAGATTTTTGGCTTTCTTGGAAAAAATGGTGCCGGGAAAAGCACAACCATCAAATGCTTGACTGGGATTCTGCCCTTTGATGAAGGAACAATCAAAGTCTGTGGCTATGATATTCAAAAAAATCCAATTGAGGCAAAACTTAATATCGGTTATGTGCCTGACAATCATGCCGTTTATGAAAATTTGACGGGCAGAGAATATGTCAATTATATGGGAAATATTTACAGGGTGCCAAAAGATATTATTGAAGAGAGAATAGAAAAATTTGCTAATTTGTTTAGTATGAGCCATGCTATTGACAATCAAATCCGTTCTTATTCCCATGGTATGAAACAAAAAATCTGCATCATTGCAGCCCTTATACATAATCCTAAATTTTGGGTGCTTGATGAGCCTCTTATGGGGCTTGACCCTCAAAGCACTTTTGAGATCAGAGAATATATGAAAGAGCACAAAAGACAGGGGAATTGCGTGTTTTTCTCTTCTCATAATATTGATATGGTTGAAAAGCTTTGTGACAGAGTTGCGATTATGAATCGAGGACAATTAATGGAAATTATCGATGTCAAAAAGTTTATGGCTGAAAGTCCCGTCCCACTTGAAACTTACTTCTTGAATATGACAAAAGACAGCAAGGCAAAGGTTATAAAATTTGAAGACAAAAAAGAAACAAAGAAAAAGATCAAAGCTGAAAAAGTGAAGAATAAAAAAGAAATTCGCATTCTTCAAAAGCAAACAAAAGAGCAAAATGCATTGCAGATCAAAGCTATCAAAGAGAAGGAGCGTCAAGCAAAACTGGAAAGACAGGCATTGCAAAAGCAGCTGAAAGAAAAAAATGCTCTTCAGATTAAAGCTATGAAAGAAGAAGAGCGCTTGGCAAAACAGGAAATTCAAATTATCAAAACCAAAGAAAAAGATTTAAAAAAACAACTTGATGAAAAGTACAAAGCAAATATTAAATCTCAACTCAATCTTTTGAAGGGGAAAACCCTTTCGGCTTCTGAAGAGAAACCTGAAAACACAGAAGAAAAGGAAAAGATACTTAAAAACGATTGAAAAATGGAGAAAAGATGACCCAATTTTTGACACTTTTAAAACTTGAATTTTTAAATCGTGCACCGAAAATCAGAGTAAAGGGGCATATTTTTTCCAAAATCTTAAAATATTTAATTACCATTCTTGGCATTATTGCAGTAGGTGGAGCTTTGCTCTATGTTTTTAACAGCCTTATCTCTGTTTGCATAAGTGCAGATCTTACTCAAGAATTTATTGTTTATTATAGCTGTCTTGTCCAAATTGTTCAGCTGTTTTTTGGTCTTAGTTTGACAACAAAGACGCTTTTTTACAATTCTGATTCCGACCTTTTAAAATTGCCACTTAGCGGGAAGACGATATTCCTTGCAAAAATCACATATTTGTTTATTTATGAATTTATTTTTACCACCTTTTTGACTCTGCCTGTTTTTATTATTTATGGAATTCAAACCATGCAGGGTGCTTTGTTTTACATCATGCTTTTGCCAAATCTTATCTTCTTTCCAGTGATTCCATTTTTGATTGGTGTGTTACTGTCTGTTCCTGCAATGTATGTGGTTGGATACCTTAAAAACAAGTTTGTAGTTATGCTCTTTCTTTATATTATTTGTGTTGCTGCAGGCTTTACAGTTTATACTTACGGTTTAAGATTTTTTATGGAAGTTTTGAGCTCTTCTGATATTTCCTCAATTCTTCAAAGTCAGGTGGTGATAGACATCAAATTTATTGCAAACTTTCTTTACACACCATTGCTATTTAAAAATAGTTTGTTGTTCTACCGTTTTTGGCCGAGTGCTGTCGTAAATTTAACTATAGCTCTCATTCTTGCATTTTTGGTTTATATCTTTGCTCAAAAATCTTATCTTAACATACTGCTAAAAAATATTGAGAGTGGAGGCAGCATTTATCGCAATAAAACTCAAATTAAAGAAAGATCAGTGCCACAAGCTCTTTTCTTCAGAGAATTTCTTTCTATCTTCCGTTCAGTGAACTATTCTTTTCAATATCTTACCATAGTCATTACAACGCCGCTTATGGTTTTCTTTTCAAGTCAGATTGCTTCAAATATAGGGGTTGAACAAGTTGGAGCAGGCATTTTGCCGGGAATTGCAGTGCTTGTTCTCTTGATGTTTTTAAGCATGGGAACATCTTTTGCCGCAACTTCAATCACGCGAGAAGGAGGGAATTTCTTTCATACAAAGATAATCCCTGTTTCATTCACTAAACAAATTGTGGTAAAATTTTTGATGTATGTGCTGGTTTCAGTTCCATCTATCATTATAAGCTGTCTTGTGCTCGCCTTTGCAGGCTTCCTTTCTTATGCAAATGCGATGCTGATTGCTCTTGCTGTTTGCATGATTGTGATTGGTTCAATTGCAAGTTCAATCAATCTTGATATAAAGCGTCCGCAGTTTATGTTTCTTGATGGCAAAGAAATTACAAATTCAAATGGAAATGTCAACGCAAGCATTACTATCGGTTTTGTGATTGCAGTTTTGATGGGCATTGGGGCAATCGCTGTTTCAATGTTTGTGTCTGTTCCTGCCATTTACATTGTTCTGTTTGGTTTTGGTGTGCCATTTATGGCGATTGAACTTTTCGCGCTCTTTTTCAAACTTGAAAAAAGATATAGGAGCATTGAGGCATGAAAAAATTGATGATATTTTTGATGGTTGCAATACCGCTCGTAATAATTATCTTAGTCAATTTCACTGTCGAAGTTGTGGTTGGCAATGTTTCTATTGCAGTTGACAGGATTGAACTTGATCGCACAGAAATCACTGCCAATATTGATGAAACAATTTCGCTTGAAGCAACAATTTATCCAAGAAATGCAACAAATCAAGAAGTAATTTGGGCAAGCACAAATGAAGAGGTTGCAAGAGTTGACCTTGATGGCAATGTTTCTTTTGTTGGCTTTGGCAATGGATATATCACTGCAACAACTGCCGACGGAAATAAGATGGCAAGCTGTTATTTCTATGTGACAGACAGCAGGGTGCACCAAGTCAACTTGTCAACACCAAAAACAGAGGTGCATATTGGAACAAGTGTGCAACTTAATGTTGAAATTTTGCCAAACGAAGCAGAGAACAAAAATGTAACATTTTCTTCATCTGATGACGACATTGCCCGAGTCGATCAAAATGGACTTGTAACTGGTTTGAAAGTGGGTTATGTTACAATCACAGTTACAACTGAGGATGGACAGTATAGCGATTTTGTCAATCTTGCTATCACAAATCCGGTGGAAGATATCGTTTTAAACACAACTTATGCAATTTCTGGCGAGCCAACTTATTCAATAGGCTATCAGATTATGCCAAGCAATGCAACAAACAAGAATGTAAACTTTGAAGTTGATGATGAAACCATTGCAACTGTCAATAGTCTTGGTCAAGTTTCCTTCCTTAAGGCTGGGGAGGTAGAAGTTACTTTGACGACTGTTGATGGTGGATTTAGCAAAACTATGACAATAGTTTATACTGCAGGTTATGCTCAAAGTTTGCAGCTTGAAAAATATTCAATAACAGCCATGATTGGCGATGCCGCACAAGTTATTGAATATACAACTATGCCAAGCTATCTTGCAAGCACGCAAGTCACCTTTTCTTCCTCAAATGAGGATGTCGCATTTGTGAGAGGGGGCTATCTTTACTTTGTCGGCGGAGGAAGTGCGACGATAACGGTATCAGTCGAAAAAGCGGCAGGCGAATATATTTCTGAGCAAATTGTTGTTTATGTTGAAAGCCCTGCGACTGGCATTTTGATTGACGATGTTGTGACAGCTGAAAAAACTGTTCAACTTCAGCCAAGGTCCTTCCCTGAAAACTCGACAAACAACAAATTCTTTTATCATTCTTCTTCAAACGAAGTTTCTGTCAACGAAAATGGCCTGGTAACTTTCTTGACTGACAATCCAACAACTGCAACAATTACCATTTTTGCAAATTCAGATTACAGCGATATATCCACAACTGTTTCTGTTGAATACACAGCTGGAAAAGCCAAGGCATTTGAGCTGAATGAAGAAAAAATAATCATGCAATTTGGCTCATCTGCAGCCATTGATTATTATATTTTCCCGAGCAATGCAAATGCCAGTGCTGTGCAAGTTGAAGTGCTGAGTCAAGAAAACAATTCTGGTAGCGGAGAAGTCGTTGAAATATTGCCAGATGGTACTTTGCGTGGCATTGGCGGGGGCATAGCTCAAGTGCAAGTTTCTCTTGTTTTGCTTAGTGGAGAAAAAGTTTCACACACGCTTGAAGTCGAAGTATTACGCGAAATCGACGATATAGATATACATATCGATCTTGAGCAACAAAACGGAGAATATGTAACAGCTGTCAACACAGTTTCATTTAAAGCTTCATTTAGTCCTGCTGATGCAAGTGACAAAACAATCACATGGTCGCTTGATGACAAAAATATGGGTGTCATTCTGGGCGAAACCTTCATGTTCAATCAACCCGGAGTGGTAACACTGATTGCAACAACTTCGTCAGGCTATCAAGAAAGCGTGCAAATAAGATATACCGGTTCATACCCAATTTCTGCGGAAGTGGGGATGGTGGTTGATGGCAATATTGAAACTATGCCACAAATGATCAATGTTGGGGATGAAATTGAAGTTGCTATCAAAGAAGTGTTCCCATCAGACACGATCAATAAAAATATCTCACTTTCAGTTTCAAATCAGCAAACATCAAGTTTGTTGGGAAAAGTTTTGGAGATAAACGGAACAACTATTCAAGCAGTGGCAGGCGGACAGGCAACTTTGACTGTTCGTGTTTCAACAACGGTTATTCTGACTTTTGAAATCACTGTATATCAAAAAGTAGAATCTATTGAGGTGTCTCCTTCAAATATTCAAACCACAAATTCAAGTTTAACTTTGCAAGCAAATGTTTCTCCTATTGATGCAACAAACAAAGGGGTTACCTATCAAGTTTTAACTCCAGAAATTGCATATATCGACGGTGATACCCTTTATTTCATCCAAGACGGTGTTGCTCAAATTCTTGCAATAAGCCAAGATAATCAAGAAATAACTTATCAATTTACTATCGAAAAGATTGCTAAGGGCACAGGAGTGGTTGACCCGACAGAAGACGAAATTGAAATGTTTGTCGGCGATAGCAACAAGCTTGATTTCTCATCCCAAGGCATTGTTTACGACCATTTGGAAATCATGTTCGGACAAGATGCAGACAGTGGAGTGATTTCAATAAATGGAGAGGCAATCACTGCTTTGAAAAGTGGGCAAACTCAAATCATTTGCATTTTATACGATGCGTTTGGCTCTCCACTTAATTCATATCAAATCACTGTTACGGTAAAACAACTTGTTGAAAACATTATTTATCAAGGTTCCCTTGAGGAATATAATGGTTATCTGACAACTGCAAAAGATTCGCTTAGTCTTGATTTTGCAGCATTGCCACAAGAAGCAACTGATGCTGAGCTTAATTACAAAATCACAAGTTCTTATAATTCGAATGGAATTGCTCAAGATATTGCTTACATTGACAGCGGCTCAAAAACACTTTATTGGACCAGCTCTGGCACTTTGACACTTGAAGTTTCTTCCCTTGACGGAAATGTGAACAAAACCTTTAGGTTTAGATACACAGGAGGGGATGCTCTTGCTGCTGAGATTAACATAAGCAGAGAAATTTCGCTCAATGTTGGAGAAAGCATTACAATCGAGGTGCTTAAGTGGACACCAAGCGACACTGTTAATAAACAAATTTTGATCAGAGAGACAAATCATACAACAGGTGTCAATGTTATCAGTATCGATAGCCAAAATTTGACAATTACTGCTTTAAGTGGTGGATTTAGCAATATTCGTATTGAGCTCTCAAATGGCTTGACGCAGGATATTACCATCAATGTTATCAAAAAAGTCACCTCAATAGTTGTAAGTGAAGAAAATATCGTCACGGCTTCAAACACTGCAGTCATCAATGCAACAGCATATCCAAGCAGTGCAACAAACAAAACACTTTCTTATCAAATTGAAAAGGTTGATTTTGCAACTCTTGATGGCAACACAGTGACTTTCACATCGGCTGGAACTGTGGTTGTAACCATTTCCACTATGGATGGAAGCGATATTTATAAACAAGTTACTGTTACAAGCACTATGGGCTATCTGCATAGCATCGATTTGAATGCAACAGCTCGAACTATTTCAAAAGGAGCTTCTTTCTCGCTTTATGTAACTCAAACCTATCCACTTGATGCAACAAACAAAGATGTTCAATTTAAAATTCTTTCTCAGACTGCAGCTGATGAAAGCCAAAATGATGTAATTTCGATCACCCAAAATGGTTCGACAATTCTTGTTCACGGTCTCTACGGTGGAAGTGCGATTATAAGAGCTTATAGCTATAACAGTTTGGGTGAAGAAGTTTATACAGATTGTGTTGTAACGGTAAGCAGCCCCGTTGAAAGTATTGAAATTGATTTTGTCAGCGAAATAGAATTTTATCGAAATTATTATGTTACAAGTCAAAACCAAATTTTCTTTAATGAAATTGTAAAACCTTTTGATGCCACAAATAGAGATTTTGTTTACACTATTTCTGATCCAACCAAAGCTACAGTGGAAGATGGAGTTATCACTTTCCATCAAATTGGCACTGTGACGATAACATTCACTAGTGCAGACAGAACAAATGGCGAAATTTCGGTATCTTATATCTTCTATTATGCAGGCGACACTCTGTTGGAAGCAAGTTTGAATTTAGATCCTTTTGACAATGGTGTTCTTAGATTAAATGCAGGCGAAGAAATAACCCTTACACTCAACAACTGGGTGCCAAAAGATAATGCACATGTTTCTATTATTTTGAATAATCTTTCTGAAACGAGAAATGATTCTTCAAAAGCCGTTCTCAGCTTTGAAAATGGAGTGCTTAAAGCATTAAATGGAGGAGAGGCAACATTTGAGCTTATGGCAAACAATATCTCTCTTGGCTCGTTCACAGTGATAGTGACTCGTCAAGCAAGTGATATTTGGGTTGAAAATGAGCAGGTTTACGTTTCTTCTGCTGGCTACCAAATTAATGCTCAAGTTCTTCCAACTGACACATCAAACAAAGAACTTATTTATCAAACAAACAATCCATCTATTGCCACTGTTGATGAGTTTGGTGCTGTTTCATTCAGTGGATATGGAATAGTTGTGATAACTATAATCCTTGAAGAGAATCCATCTATTTCAAAACAAATAACTATTGAATATACACGAGAAATAAAGGATATTTCTTTCAGCCAGACAAGAGATGCAATGTATGTAAAAGATTATGTTGTCCTTACAGTTGAGCCGCAGCCAATATATGCGGAGGGGTATTCATACTCCTTCTCACTCAGTGATCCTTCGGTTGCAACTATTGAACAAATTGACGATTTGCAGTGGAGGTTGAGAGGAGTAAAGGCAGGAGAAGTTGTTGTAACTCTTTCAGTTGATGGAACAGAAATTTCTTACAGCCGAACTTTCACTTTCTACACGCAAATTACTGATATTAGGTTGGAGCTTGATCCAGTCAATGATGCCTATGGTTTTGGCGGCTATCGTGTGTTTGCAAACAAATTTGTCAATTCTTCAGGCAGATTGACCGATCAGTTTGTTATGAATTTCTCAACAAGTCCAAGCGATAAAGATTATTCAGATCTCATTGAATGGTCATCAAGCAATGAAGATATTGCAACGGTAAATCAATATGGACGGGTAACTTTCAAAGGAACTGGGGTTGTAACTATCACAGCTTCGCAAATCCCTCCATATGAAAATGCAAATGTAGTTTGGGATTCATATACCTTCTATGTAGTTGATGGAATCAATGTTTATAACTTTGCACAATATCAAGTTGCAATAAGTGAACTAGAAAAGATGAACGAAAATAAGACAGACAATTTCAGTGCTCTTGTGCTTCATGGCGATATTATCATGCAGCAAAATTCTCTTAGCCATGCTTTAAATTACAACATTTATGGCAATGGTTATATGATTGATTTTTCAAATGACTCGACTTATGATAAGATCTGCATAACACGCAGCAATCTTGTGATTGACAATGTGGTGCTTCGAGGAAACACTTTCTCAGGCGACGGTGCTTTGTCTCAACTTGATGGTAAAGGCAAAATATTAAGAATTAGCGGCCATGTAAAAAATGTTTTAATTTACAACACTATCATTGAAAATGCACATATATTGGCTGAAGTCATCAGCTCGCAAGCTTACTTCCAAGGTTGCATTTTGAGAAATTCTTTCTCAGGCGGACTTGTTTTGACTCGAACAGCCAATGACACAGTCGCACCTGATGTTACCGTTGAAGATTGCATTTTTGCAAGCAGTCTTTTAAGTTGCATTCTGTTTGGCCCAGACACTTCAAGTCAACTTGAAGGTTATGAAAGCAAATTGACTTTGAAGGGTGATGTGCGAATTTATAACTGGCTTACACTTGATGAATTTGAAGGCAGCTCAATACTTGGCTTCTTTGAAGAGTATGGCTTGGGCGATGTGGGCACCGACATTATCAACAAGATTAAGGATGCTGTAAGAACTAAATACAGCCAATACAAATACACCTATAATGGCGAAGACTATTATATGTTTGGTATCTTGCGATTGTATGCATCTGTTTACAACGTGTTTACCTTCCAAAGCAATGGTGTTATTGACAGAAGTGGGCTCAACACAAGTTTCAATTATACAGATGGGGTGTTGGACGAAACAATACCAATCAGGCTACCAGGAACTATAATCGATGTATCCGGACATTTAAAGCTTGATTTATTGACTTTCTACGGAGGCAATCCATTTATTACACCAGCGATGAATTATGAAACCGATCAAGTGATTTTGGCTGCAATCAGGCAACCACGCAGAGATAGTAAGCTTGGATTTTAAAAAAGGAGAAGAATATGAAAGTTAAGAGTTTTTCATTAAAGATGATTGCTTTGCTAATAACTCTTTTTAGCATATTCTTTTTCGCCGGCCTATATATGACTGGCAATGGGGCTAATGCAGTCATTCAAGCAATTTCTGGCAACCAATTTATTTTGACAGCTTCGATTGGCAACACAACAGGGCATTATTTTCGAGATAACGCAAACAATTCAACACTTTCGAATGCAGATTTTTCTGATGAGGGTGGAGAGTATTATTCAATTGTGCCAACATCAGGTCTTTTGCTTGGCAAAACAAGTTCTGGCTATGGCTCAGTTATCACAACAAGCGATATGAATGCTTTGATTGAAAAAGGTGTTCTTTATGCAAGAGCAGAGTTTAGTTTTAAAGCAAACAATGACAACGCTCAGTCAAATATTGAAGTGACTTTGTCGCAGGGCGATAATTCACAGACTATAACCACTTCATACAACAATGGTCAATCAACAGCTTACAGCACAGAACTTTTAAAACTGTCTGCAGATGAAGGCTCTGAGATTAGGTTTAGTTTTACCACTTTGTCTTCAACTTCTATAGGAGCTTATTCTAGTTTCATTTTATCAAAACCTACAATAAGGCTTTACACAAAAATCAATAGCCTTGATTTCTCAAATCAAGATCAGATTGTTTCAGCAGGCGGAATTATTGAGCTTAATGCTACAAATGACATTTTGCAAATCAACAACACAACTGGCAATCTCCTTAGTTACAGCAAGATCAATCACGCCATTGAATATGAATTTGTTGCGGGCTCAGAATACGCAAAAATAGTTGGAAACTATCTTTACATAGACAGTGATGCACCAGAAGGAGCAGAAATTGTCTTACAAGCAAAGTGTCGTGAAAATTCTTATGATAACACTTATATTGCAAGCGAAGAAGCGACTTTTACTGTTTCATACTCTCAAGTGGAGGTGAAAGTGAAGACCGATTTTGACAATCCGCCAACAATCACTGGCGAAGGTGTTTATACGCAAGGCAGAAGAATCTTTTTGAGAATTGACACAAACAAAAGTTCCAATTCGGGTTTCAATTTCGAAGGATGGTATGTCAATGACATTCTTCAAAGCACTCAAGCAACTTTAAATTATGTTGTTAATGCTGGAGATGAAATTTATGCCAAACTGACCAAGGATATAACAATCGACTCAATTGAAGTTGCAGACAAGATTTATGATGGAACAACAAATATTGATTCAAAAAGCATTACTTATCACTTTAATGGTGTTGAAGAAGGGCATGAAGTATCGCTTGGCGGCATTGAAATTGCCTTTGCTAATGCAAGTGCCGGTCAGGATAAAGCAATTTCTATTACTGGCATGGAAAATATGACATTGACGGGGACAAATGCCTCTTTGTATGTGCTTACAAGTCGAACAGTCCCTTCAGCAACCGGAAATATTATAAAACGGGATGTTACTTTGACACCAACAACCCTTTCAAAATATTACGGAGACGAAGATGTCTCTCTTGCATATGATGCAAAAGGTCTTGTTGATGGGCAAACTCTTTATGGCAGTTTATCGCGAGAGGTCGGCGAAGAAGTTGGAGAATACTTAATTAGCTTGGGCAGCATAGCAACAGACACGAGAAATAGCAACTATAACATCTCGATGGCGGAAGGAGAGTTTTATTTTAAGATAGAAAAGAGGCCTTTGACAATTTCCAACCTTTTCGTAGAAGATAAAGTTTATGACAAAACAACTAATGCCGTTTTGAGTGATTATTCAGTTTCAAACATTGTGGGAAATGAAGACGTAACAGTTGAAATTGTTGGTCAATATGAAGACTGCAATGCTGGCTACGGCAAAACAGTCAACATCACTGCTTCAATTCAAGGTCAAGATAACGAAAATTATGTTTTGCCGGAGCTTGAAGCTTTGACTGGAAATATTATTCAAAAATCCATTACAGTGAAGGCGAATGATGTTACTGTAGTTTTTGGGGACGAGCTTGATTTGACCTATTCGGTTGAAGGTCTTTTAGAAGGCGACTTCTTGCAAGGCGAATTGCAAATTGAAGATTTCAATGTTGGGCGTCACACCATAACACTTGGTAATCTAAGTAATGAAAATTATTCAATCACTTATCAATCAGCAAACTGCCAAATAACACCAAGAGATGTTTATATCACAGCTGAAGCTAAAACAAAACAGTATGGCGATGTTGATCCAGCTTTGACCTTTACCATAGAAAATGCAGTTGAAGGTCAAGTGTTAAACGGAAATTTGACAAGAGAGGCAGGTGAAGAGCTTGGCACCTACCAAATTGGTCAGGGCACACTTTCAAATTCGAATTATACAATTCATTTTACTGGTGCATCGTTTGAAATTTTACAAAGAGATATAACTGTTCAATTTTCATTTTCAGATAAAACCTACGACGGCACCACAAATGTTTCATATCAAGCAAATTTCATAAATGCGCTTTCATCTGATGATTTTTCTATTGAAATTGACGCAGCGCTTAAAAGCAAAGACGCTGGGCAGGTTTCTGTTATTATAGAAGGCCAGCCAAAAGTGAAACTAAGTGAGCAAAGGGTGAATCTAGGTGACAAGCTTTCAAATTACAACTTTACTTTTGAGCAGCTCAACGATATTGTTCAGATTGAAAAGAAGCCAGTTAATATTGTGATAGAATCTTTAAGCAAGACTTATGGAGATCAAGATCCGGAAATCAGCTATCAGGCGGAGGGTGTTGTTGAAGGCGAAACTTTGACCGGCAAACCGAAGCGTAATGCTGGAGAAAGTGTTGGAGAATATTTGATCTATCTTGATGATCTGAACAATCAAAATAACCCAAATTACATTATCACATATCTTTCATCAGAAGCTGTTTTGACTGTTTTGCCAAGAGAAATTCAAATCGTTATGGACAACTTATCTAAATTTTATGGCGATGCCGACCCAGAATTCTCTTTTACATTACAAGGAACTCTTCAATTTGACGATACCATAGAAGATCTTTTTGATGGTCAAATTGTAAGGCAAAGTGGCGAAATAGTTGGTATATATCAACTTTCAATCGATGGTGCAACAAATGAAAACTATAACATAGTTTTCCAAAATGCTAATTTTGTCATCAATAAACGCCCTATAACAGTGATTGCTGATGATGCCACAAAAATTTATGGCGACGAAGATCCCTCGTTTACCTATACTGCAACAAACCTTGTTGATGGCGAAAGCATAACCTTATCAGTCAAAAGGCAGTATGGTGAGAATGTAGGCGACTACGAAATGGTGCTTGAGTCATCAAATGATGCAAGATATTCAATCACTTTTGTGCCAGGGATTTTAACCATTTTGCCAAGCGAAATCATGCTTAGGGCGGAAGATAAGGTTAAAGTTTATGGAGATGAAGATCCTTCATATAGTGTCATTATTGTTGATGGTCTGCTTAAAAACAATGATGTGCTGGCAAACATTGCAAATGGGCAGATGGAAAGAGCTGCTGGAGAAAATGTTGGGCAATATGTTATCAGTCAAGGGTCTTATAATTTGGGAGATAACTATAAAATAAAATTTCAGACGGGAAGTCTTGAAATTGTTCAGCAGTCAATCACTGTTTCGGCAAATCAAACAAACAAACAATACGGCGATGCCGATCCTGTGATCGGATACACCATAACATCTGGTAGCTTGAAGTTTAGTGACGATTTTGTTGGTGCGCTAACAAGGCAACCAGGCGAAACTCTCGGATCTTACACCATAGAGCAAGGAACACTCTCTTTGAGTGAAAATTATATCCTTGAATTTGTTTCAAATGATTTTGTGATTGGAAAAAGGCAAATTACTATCGTTCCTTCGGTCTCGTCAAAGATTTACGGAGAGGCGGAGCCTGAGTTAACTTATCAAATCGTGGTTGGGTCGCTTGTAAATGGCGAGAAATTGGAAGGAGAAATTTATCGTGATAAACCAACAACTGATGCTGATCCATACCTATACGAAAATGTTGGGTCTTACAGAATTTACTCTACTTTAAATCACGAAAATTATGAAATAACATTTGGCACCCATTATTTTGAAGTTGAACCAAGAGTGATTGAAATCCGTGCGGAAAACGCAAGCAAAGTTTACGGACAAGAAGACCCAGAACTTGTTTATACTATTATCAACGAAGAGGACATCTTGTCAGGGGATGTTTTGCAGGGATCTATCAGTCGTGTTGCTGGAGAAAATGCTGGAAATTATGATATAAGGAGCAGCTTAACTCTTGGTAGAAATTATACAATAAATTTTACGAGAGGAATTTTTACAATTCTTCCGATTGAACTTGTTGTAAGAACAGAAAATTATGTTAAAACTTATGGTCAGATGGACCCAGTCTTTACCTATCAAATTGTTGAAGGAGAGCTCATCAATTCTGATATTCTTTATGGTTCGATCACTCGTGAGCAAGGCGAAGATGCTGGTGTTTATAAGATGCTTTCAAGTCTTTCAAACATCAACTACAATATAACTTTGGAAGAAGCTTATCTTGTCATTGAAAAGAAGGATGTTTATATGCTGGCAAGTGTTTACGACAAAATTTATGACGGAACTGATGTTGCTCAGATAAAAACACCGGTCGTTTCTGGCCTTGTTGATAAAGATGTATCCCTTTCTTATGACAGAAATAACTGTGCAAGATTTGCAACTTCGCAAGTTGGTGATAACATCCCTGTTTCCTTCCATGATATAGTGCTTGTTGGAGATAAGGCAGGCAATTACAATTTGATTCTACCGACTGATGTTACTGGTTCAATCACATACAAAGAAGTCATTTCAGAAAATGAAGAAGTGATCATTGAAGCACTTGATAGTGCAGTGCTATATCATGGCACAATGCTTGATGTAAACAATTTTGATATTGCCAGAGAGGATATGGGGCTGAATAAATATCAAGTCATCACAGGCTTTGCAATCAGACTTGAGCGGGATGGGCAAAATGTTGATTTGAATGGCACAATATCATTGACCATAAAACTTGATTCGGCATTTGCTGACAGAAACAATATATATGTGTATCATAAAACAGAAAGCGGACAATATGTTTTAGTAAATAGTGAAAATGAAGACGGGGTTATCAAAATCAATATTGATGAGCTTGGCGAGTTTGTTCTTTTGACGGATAACGACGCCTGGATAGATGTTGTATCTTATGTTTGCATTGGTGTGCTTGGAATGTTTGCTATTTGCTATGTGATTTATCTTGTTCGAAATCGACAGAAAAGAAAAAAGTTTGAAGAATAAAAAAAATCTTCTTAAATTAAGAAGATTTTTTTTATTCTTTGAAAGCCTCGTCATCAATTTCTTCATAGGCATTGACAGCATTTGCAACAGTTGTCGGCTCATTTCCAACCGCCTGAAAATCGTCTAGGATCTTGTTTATTGTGCTTAACGAATTATTGTTTGCAGAATTTTCCTCAGTTCTTGAAAAAAGGTTGTCTGCTTCACCATTTAATTGTGCTATAAATGCTTTTGCTGGTGAAGAGTAGTTTAAATCTATGTCAGTAGTAGAACTGATATCGGAAGTCCAAACAGTGATGCTTCCATCGTTATTATAAATTGGAATTTTATATATGATTGACCCATTGCGTGCTGTAGCCCACTGAGTGTCTCCTACATACAAAACATCATTCCCGCGGTCGTTTAAAATAGCCATAATTTCTTGAGTATCTTCATCCATGGAGGTTATGTTAAAAAGTCCGCACATATCAGGGTTTTGCAAGAAACTCAAAAGTTCGTTTAACTTGTTGATATCAGACATTTGATCGGTTGAAAGTGCAAAATTTTGGTCGGCATAAAATTGCATATCATAGGTTGTTCCATTTTCTGTTGCAAATTTAAGGCTTACAAGATAGTTTGTAAATGTGCCATTTTGAATTACATCATCAAGTTGAAAGCTGGAAATCGAAATAATTTCTGCCACTTGTTCGGTAATTCCAAAATTTGATGAATCTTGGGCAATATATGCTTTTATTTGATTCAGAGCCTCTTGCTTTTCTTCATCAGTTACTGGAAAAGGATTTATTTGATTTGAATCGTCGTCAGTTTCAATATCGTTACCATTTGGGTCATCAATAACTCCATCTAATGTAAAGTCATCGCCTGTCGTTCTGTCTCCATTTGATAAATTCAGATAAATCGCGTTACCATTTTGCCAAAGTCCAATACAAATCATGACTGCTGCAACTTTTTTGATCAGCCCAGAAGCGACGATGGCTTTGTTAGATTTTTTTTGTGGAGCTATGTATTTTTCTTCTTTAACATTTTTGTCATTTTCTTTTATTTCTTGGTCTTTTTTTGATTTGTTTTCTTGTTTTGTTTCCTGATCTTTTTCGGATTTGTTTTCTTGTTTTGTTTCCTGATCTTTTTCTGATTTGTTTTTGTTTTCATACTTTACTGGAGTAAAATCATCAAGTTTTTTTGAAAGATAAGCGGGATAAAGAGGTGAATTTAAAGTGTAATTGGTTTTTATTTTATTTTCTTTAAGTTTACCTTTATTTTCTTCAGGTTTGCCAAAAAAATTTGAAGGCATTTGCTCCAAAATATTTCTTTTGCCATTTGCAGAATTTTTGCTTTGCGTTGTTGGTTTTTCACTCATGCCTTGATTTTAGCATATTTTGTCAAATAAATCAAGACGCATTTATCAAAAAAATAAACAAACCAAAAGAAAACTAAAGGTTTGTTTATTTGAAATGTTAAATTTTTTACAACTTGTCAGCAACATCCCAAGCTCGCCAAACAACAGTGCGAAGATTGCCAACTTTCAAGGCATCACCCACAATATGCACATGCTTTGAGGCTTTGGCAAGTGGAGCAGGGTTATAACCAACTGAAACAATCACAGTGTCGGCTTTTACTTTTTTCTGTGAGCCGTCTTTCTTTGTGATAATTACATAATTTTTTCCAATCTGACTGACATAGCTTTCAAGGTAAACAGGAATATTGTTATGCTTAAAATAATCTCTCAAAAATGATGAATTTGCAAGGCAGAGTCCACGCATTGCCATCAAATCATTTTTTGCTTCGACAATAACAGGTTTTTTGCCGTCAAGAGCAAGTTGATAAGCAATTTCGCATCCTGTCAAGCCACCGCCTATGATAACAACATTTTCTTTTGCCTTTTCTGGATTGTTTAAAAAGTCTATTGCTTCAATAGCTCTTTCAATGCCTTGAATTTTGAGTTTTTTGGCGGTTGAACCTGTTGCAATCACTATTTCATCGGCTTTGATTTGTTTTGGATCGGTGATGTTAGTGTTAAGTTTTACTTCAATTTTCAGTTTATCAATCTGTCTGCGATACCAATTTAAAAGCATTCTATCACGCTCTTTAAACGACATTTTGCCTGCAGGAATAAAAACACCGCCAAGCTCTGATGATCTTTCATAAATTGTGACCTGGTGTCCACGCATTGCCGCCACTCTAGCCACTTCCATTCCACCAACTCCGCCGCCAATGATTGCAATCTGTTTGCATTTTTTTGCTGGCTTGAGGTCATATTTTCCGCCATCCATGGTCATAGGGTTGAGTGCACATCTTGAC
Source organism: uncultured Bacillota bacterium (assembly GCA_946495675.1). GTDB lineage: Bacteria > Bacillota > Clostridia > Christensenellales > UBA1242 > Caccovivens. Next base: position 181,952 of record CAMMDQ010000001.1, read on the forward strand.
ATATGTTTTGAGTCTTGCATTGCTTGGTCATTTGCCACACCTTTATAGTGAGCCATTGTCAAACAAGCGTTGTGGCAATAAATGCAAGGCTGAATGTCTTCTGGTCTGTTTTCAATAATTTTGGTTACCCAGTGGCTGTCTGTCAAGAATTGTCTTGCAACGCCCATTGCATCAATTTTGCCCGCTTTGATTGCTTTGGCTGCATCTTCAACTTCCATTTTACCAGCACAAACAACAGGAATGGAAACCTCTTTTTTGATTTTGCTCGCATCCTCAAGATTGCAGTTTTTTGGCATATAAAGTGGTGGGTGTGCCCAGTACCAAGCATCATACGTTCCGTTGTCGGTGTTGAGCATATCATAGCCGGCATCCTGCAAATATTTAGCAGCCTTTTTGCCTTCTTCTATGTCTCTTCCAATATCTTTAAACTTTTCGCCAGGCAAGATGCCTTCGCAAAAGTCTTTGGTTTTGCTGACTGCTGAAAAGCGTAGGCTGACAGGGTAGTCCTGCCCACATTCTTTTTTGATTTCCTTTACCACTTCGGTGGCAAAACGATATTTGTTTTCCCAGTTTCCACCGTATTCATCTGTGCGTTTGTTTGTATAGTCCAAAGTGAATTGATCAAGCAGATAACCTTCGTGAACAGCGTGAATTTCAACACCATCAACACCGGCATCTTTGCAAAGTTTTGCGGTTTTTGCAAAGGCATAAATCATTTTTTCGATTTCTTTTTTGGTAAGAGCTCGGCAAGTGTAGCCTTCAAGCCAGCGAGAAGGAAGTTTTGAAGGGCTGGCACAAAGATAAGGCAGGTCGATAATAGGTTTTAAAACTTTTGATAAAATTTTTGATTTGATGATTGATTTCATTGAGTTGGGAATAGAAAATGAGCGGCCAAAGCCAGCGGTGAGTTGAACGAATAATTTCGCTCCCGTTTTATGAAATTCTTGCATATAATCTTTCAATTTTTTGAAAGTGCGTTTTGATTTATAAAGCCATTGTCCACCGATTAAATTTTTTAGTGGAGCAATACCTGGAATAACCAAGCCTACATTATTTTTTGCAACATCCATAAAAAAATCGCAGGCATCTTTGTCTAAATGATGAGGCTCCATCCATCCAAAGAGTGAAGTTCCGCCCATTGGACAGAGAACTATTCTATTTTTGATTTCTACATTACCAATTTTCCAAGGCGAAAAAAGTGGTTCAAGTTTTTTATCCATATTCCATCTCCTTTTGATATATTTTAATTCATTTTGTCTTTTACTACAAACATTTTTAAAATATTTTTCATTTTATTTTTATTTTTTAGTTGCTTTGTGTAAAATAAAATTGTGAGAAATAAAGGAGCAAATAATGAAAACACTTAAAATCAAAAAAATCCATGCAAGACAAATTTTGGATTCTCGGTCTAATCCTACCATTGAAGTTGATTTGACGCTGGAAAATGGTGTTATGGGCAGGGCAGCTGTGCCATCAGGTGCATCGACAGGTGCTTTTGAAGCGGTTGAGTTGCGAGATAATGATAAGAATTTTTATAACGGTAAATCAGTAATGCAAGCAGTAAAGAATGTTAATTCTGTGATTGCCAAAGTTGTTTGTGGCATGAATGTGTTTGACCAAAAAGCTATTGATGAAAAGATGATTAAACTTGATGGAACGGTAAACAAAGCAAAACTTGGTGCAAATGCTATTTTGGGTGTTTCATTGGCTGCGGCGACGGCGGCTGCCAAAGCGGAAAGGAAAAGTTTGTTCCGCTATCTTGGCAGTGGCAAAATTCTTCCGGTGCCGATGCTTAACATTTTGAATGGTGGTAAACACGCAGACAACAATTTGAATTGCCAAGAGTTTATGATAATGCCAGTTGGTGCAAAAAACTTTTCACAAGCACTTGAGTGGTCTGCCTGCATTTATCAAAACTTGAAAAAAATTTTAAAAGAAAAAAAGCTCTCAACAGGGGTGGGCGATGAAGGCGGCTTTGCTCCAAATCTTGAAAATGACGAGCAGGCATTAAAACTTCTTGTGCAGGCAATTGAGGTTTCGGGTTTTAAAAAAGGAAAACAAGTTGCCATCGCAATCGATGTTGCATCAACTGAAATGTTTGATGAAGCAGAAAAAATAGGGCAAAAGGGAAAATATTATTTCTGGAAAACTGGAGAAATTTTCTCGGCTGACAAACTGATAAAACGCTATCAAGAATGGATTAAAAAATATCCTATTGTTTCGATTGAAGATGGACTAGGTGAAGAAGATTGGCAGGGCTGGCAAAAACTTACGCAGGCTTTGGGCGATAAAATTCAACTCGTCGGAGATGACCTTTTTGTAACCAATCCAAGCAGACTTGAAAAAGGTATCAAACTTAATGCTGCAAATTCAATACTTGTCAAAGTAAATCAAATTGGCACATTAACTGAAGCGGTTAAAGCTGTTAGACTTGCTCAAAAAAGTAACATGAGCGCAGTTGTTTCACACAGAAGCGGCGAAACTGAAGATAGTTTTATCGCTGACTTGGTGGTAGCGCTAGGTTGCGGACAAATCAAAACGGGCGCCCCTTGTCGAAGTGAAAGGGTGGCAAAATACAATCAGCTTTTGCGTATAGAAGAAGAGCTTGGGAAAAAAGCAATTTATCCGGGGCTTTCTGCTCTAAAAATAAAAAATTAAGCACTTAGTTTTAAGTGCTTTTTATTTTGCATTTGGCTTTTTTTGTGATAAAATATTTCTGAAAACAAGGGGAAGAAATGAGAAGCATCTATACATATTACAAAGAACGATTGATAGAAATTAGCGGAAAAAATAGAAGTTTATACTTAAAAAATTTCAACAAAAAAAATGGTTATGATGTTGGAAAACTATTATATCAAAATCAAGAGAGTGTTGCCGAACTTGTTGACAATCTTTGGAATGGCAAAACCTCTTCTTTTGAACTTATAAGTAAAGATAAACTTGAATATTTTATTAAAAATTTGAAAATTGATGACAGCCAAGTGGATTTGACGGATACTCAGGCTAGGCAGAAATTTGAAAGGCAAAAAAGAGAACAGGCAAAAAAGAGTTTGGAACAGGAAATCAAAAATCTTATTGCCTTGAAAAGAGAGATTGAAGAGATTGAAAAAGAGACTGGAAGAAGCGAGCTTTATCTATGCTATCCTTTTGTGTTTGGCAATGTAAAAAATTATACTTTCAGAGCACCACTTTTGATGTTTCCAGTTGAAATTGATATTGAAGGGGACAATTATGCAAGCATAAGGCTAAAGCAAGCAGAGCCAGTTCAGCTTAACAAGGCACTTCTTTATGCATTTGCTGATGCAAAAAGATTGAATCTTGAAGATATTGAAACTGAATTTGATTGTTTGAAAACAAAGTTTTCATCATTGCAAAAGCTGCTTGACTATCTTGCCGGTTTTGGCATAAAAATCTCGGCACCACAACGCAAAAACATATTCCCTTTTGACAGATACTCTGAGCCAAAGCATAATCAAGCTCCAGAGATCAAAAATCTGTGCCTGCTGGCCAGGTGCTCGCTTGCAAATTCAATCTATAATGATTATGCAAAGCTTGAAAAACGCCACCTTGCAAACGAGTCAATAAATCAGCTTTTAAACAGAAAAGTGAAAAAATTTAAGTCTGGCAAAGCTCAAGATTTGTATCTTATAAACAATGTTGACTATGCTCAAGAGCAAGTTGTGAGAAAAGTCAATGATAGTGGAAACATGGTTATTTATGGGCCACCAGGGACAGGAAAGAGTCAAACCATTGTCAATGTTATTTCCGATGCTATGGCAAAAGGTAAAAAAGTTTTGGTTGTTTCTCAAAAGAAAGCTGCTTTGGATGTTGTTTTCAATCGTTTGGGAGTGCTAAACAACAGGGCAATGTTTGTTGTTGATTCAGAAAAAGAAAAGCGTGGTTTTTACGAGCGTTGCCTTTTGACTCATCAACAGCTTACAGATTTCAAAATAGATGAAGAAGTGTTCAAAAAATTTGACGAACTTTCTGCCGCACTTGCTCAAGAAGAGGCAAAACTCAAAGCGATAAATGATTGTCTCACAAGCAAAACACCTTTCGGGCTTTCGTTGCAAGAGATGTATTACAACTCCTTTAAGATCGGCAAACATTCGGTTGAATATTCAATTTATCAACAGATGCTTGGCAGCAAGAAGTTGCTATCACTAAATTTCGAGCAGTTAAGTCAAGCACTTAGCGTTTTAGATGAAGAAAATAAAACGCAACTTTATTATAATTTCATCGAGAATAAAAAGAAAAATCCTTTTATTGATCATTTAAATTTACAAGCTGGACTTCATGTGATTGCTCAGGCTCAGTCAAAACTGGCACAACTTTCTTCAACAAGGCAGGCATTGTTTGATGGAGCTCAATACAAATACAGCAGACAGATTTTGACATATTTTAGCAAAATTCAAGACAAAACAAATTACAATGCCCTTAAAAAGATGGTTGCAAAGCTTGAATATCCTGCTTCTAGCAAGTTTTTGAATTTGTCTCATATTGTTTTCCCACTTTATCCTTTTGCAAAAGCGGCAATGAATAAAAAGGAGAAAATAGTTGAAAAAGAATTTGAAAAAACAGTTGAGGCACTTGGTGAATATCTTGCCGATTATCAGTTTTTAAAGGATATTTTGAGTCAAGAAGGTTATCTTATGGCTCTTGATGGTCTTTTAAGCGGAAACAGCAATGTTTTGAAACTTTTATTAAATGCTGTTGAAAACTATATTGGCAATCAAGACATAAATCAAACTTTGAATAATTTGACCGAAAATCAAAAATTTGTGCTCAATTTCGCATATAAACATGCAAACTCTTATTCAAAATATTTGGAAATTTTAAACAAATTGTTGCCGCTAAGGATTTATCACGAAATTTTGACTTATGAAGAAAAAATGAAAAATGAGCTTGCTGGGGCGGTGGATTTTGAAAATATACGAGCAAGAATTGTTGCACTCAAAAAAGATCAAAACGCTCTTTCAAAGCAGATTTCTTTGCAAAGTTTTGTCAAAGACTATCAAGCAATGATTGATGGCAGTGTGGCTTCTAAAGACTTTTTGTATCAAATTTCAAAAAAGCAAAATTTCTGGAGCATAAGAAAGATGATGGAGGTGTATGGCGACTATCTTTTCAAAATGTTCCCTTGTTGGCTTTTATCGCCTGAAAATGTTTCATCAATTTTGCCACTTGAAAAAAATATGTTTGATATCGTGCTGTTTGATGAAGCTTCGCAAGTTTTTATTGAGAACACAATTCCTTCAATATTCAGAGGAAAATGTGTGGTTGTTGCAGGAGATGCAAAACAACTGAGACCAACAACAACCTTTATGAAACGATACATGGGTGCAAACCTTGACGATGTTGACCTGTCAACGCAAGCTGCACTTGAAGTTGAAAGTTTGCTAGATCTTGCTGTTTCAAGATTTAACAGCGCAAACATAACCTATCACTATCGAAGCAAAAATCAAGAGCTGATCGACTTTTCAAATAAAGCTTTTTATAGCGGTAATTTGCAGATCGCTCCAAATGTTTCAAAAAATCTAAAACAAAAACCAATTGAAAGAATATTAGTTGACGGGAAATGGGCAGATCGTAAAAATATGGCGGAAGCCAAAAAGGTTGTTGAGCTTACAAAACACATTTTGAAAACAAGAAAAAATAACGAAACCATAGGAATTATAACTTTCAACTCTGATCAAGAAACACTGATTGAAGATTTGTTTGACAAAGAGTGTTTCAAAGACGAAAGTTTCAGGGTCAAATTTATCAAAGAAACCAGCAGAAAAGAAAATGATGAAGATGTCAGCTTGTTTGTCAAAAACCTTGAGAATGTTCAGGGGGATGAGAGAGATATAATCATCTTCTCAATCGGCTATGCAAGAAATGAATTTGGCAAAGTCAATGCTTCATTCGGTTCTCTTTCCAACGAAGGCGGCGAAAACAGGCTTAATGTTGCCATCACCAGAGCAAAACAAAAAATCTATGTGGTAACAAGCATTGAGCCAGAAGAACTTAAAGTGGATGGCGCAAAGTTTGCAGGACCAAAACTTTTGCGAAGTTATCTTGCTTATGCAAGGGCTGTTTCAAAGGGAAAAACGGACGAAGTTCGTTCAATTCTTGACAGCTTTAACGATCGGATTCTCAAAACCAACAAATTGATTGGGCTCAAGCCGCTTGAAGAGCAGATTGCACATAAACTTTCAAAACTTGGCTATGATTGTCAGGTAAACTTGGGAAATTCTGACAGCAAAGTTTCGGTTGCAATTTATGATAAGAAACTTGACAGATATATCTTAGGTATTGAGACTGATCAAACGGCAATCAACAGCAGCCCTTCGGTTCTTGAGAGAGATGTTTATCGCAACGAATTTTTGAAATCTCGTGGCTGGAAGATTGTTAGAGTTTGGAGTAGAGATTGGTGGCATAACTATAAGGGTGTGACATCTATGATTGTCAAAGAGATTGAAAAGCAACGAAAAATACTTGAAAAAAGTGCAAAAAAAGTGTAAAATACAAAAAAGGAGAGAGTATGGAACAAAAAATTCAAACTTCATATGTTATGGTGAAGCCAGGTTTTGCAAATTATGAAAAAGTAATTGAAGAGATTGAGAAAAGATTGTATGAAGCTGGCTTTAAAATTATAGAAGAAGGGTACATTTCTTACGATCGAGATATGGCAGGGCAGCATTATCATGATCATGTGGGAAAGGATTTTTATCAGAAACTTGAAGATTATATCACAAGCGACAAAGCTTATGGCATGATTGTTGAAGGCCAAGATGCTATTGCAAAGATCAGAGCTATGGTCGGTTCAACAATGGATCCCCAAAAAGGCACCATCAGATTTGATATCCCTGCAATGCTTGGCCGCAAACCGACCACTCCCGCAAATGTAGTTCATGCATCAGATAGCGTAGAAGCTGCGCAAAAAGAGATTCAGATTTTTAAAAATTATTTAGAAAAATTGCAAACAGAAAGATAAACAAAAATGACAATAACAACATCTTTGATAGCATAAAAATATGATTTCAAAGCAGTTATTGTCTTTTTTATTTTCATTGCTGGCACAACTCAGGTGTAAATCTTTTTGCTTTTTTTTGGCAGGGCAATAAGCACAATTTCTGTTGCATATAGCGGCCCGCCATAATATCGCAAATAAAAACTATATTCTTTTTGAAAGTGGTGGATAAGTTTTGGAATTTTAAATAAATCAGTGTTGTTATGATAGACTGAAATCAGAAGCAAAGGTTTATCGTTTTTCAAATGTTCTTTACAGCCCTTTATTGCTTTGAGTTCTCCGCCTTCAATGTCCATTTTCAACATTCCAATTTTTTCGTGGATTTGTTCATCTAAAGTTGTTGTCTCAATTTTGATTTTGCCATCCGAGCATGTTTGATTTGCAGAAGAAGAAAAAATATTTTCCTTTAAATACTTTATTTCACTTTTGTTAGAAACCGCCTTGCCTATACAACAAATATTTGAAAAAGCAGACAAATTTTGTTTGAGTTGCTCAAGAGATTGCGGCGTTATATCAAAGCAATAGATCTTTTTATACTTTTCTCCGTAAGACTGGATAAAATCTAAGGTTGAATCTCCGCTAAATGCGCCTACGTCAACAAAAGTTTGGTTTTCAAATTTGGGAATAATGTCAAGATCAAAATAATGTTTAAAAATATTTTCAGTAACTAGTGGAAGAGAAGCAAAATCGAAATTATAGAAATTATTCAAAATTGCAAATAATGTTTGTTTTGACCTATAATCTTGCAGCTTTCTGTAAAGCCATACATAATCTTTGTAATGTTTTTTAAAAACCTGAGCTTTTAAAAATAAAAATTGATAATTGCCATTTTTTAAATCCAAATCTCCCCAGTAGTCAAATTGTTTAAAAAAACTTTCAAAAGATTCTTGCGTTTGAAAAGGAATTTGTTTGAATTTATCATACATATGCGTATAAAGAGCAATTTCGTCTTTATTTTTAAATTCTTCAATTAGAGCATAGAAATTTTTATCAATATAATTCATTTTCACCTCACAAAATGATATATTAAAATTTTTATCAAAAGTTTAATGATATCTGAACCAAAAATTTTGCAAACGAATAAATTAAAATTGAAGAGAAAAAACTTTTGCTCTTCATTTACATAAATTTTCAAGAAAATCAAAATTTTAGGCAAGAACCTTTTGTCTGTTTTTTCCATAGTATGCATTGGAGGGGGAAAGTATGGAAATAATTGATTTGTATGACGAAAATAAAAAGCTGACAGGCGAAACGCTAGTTAGAGGAGAACCTATGCCGCAAGGCAGATACAAGTTATCTATTCATATATGGATAATGAATAGTGAAGGCAAAGTATATATTCAAAAAAGAGCTTCTGAAAGAAAAATTTTTCCAAACATGTGGGAAAATCCTGGCGGCGGTGCCACTGCCGGACAGACCAGTGAACAAAGCTTTGTAAGAGAGTTTGAAGAAGAGCTGGGGATTTCTCCTGATTTAAAAAACTCGAAGCTTATTTTAACTATAAAAAGAGAAAAAGACTTTGTTGATATGTGGTTTGTCAAACAAGATTTTGATATAGCCAAACTTAAATTGCAAAAGGAAGAAGTTTGTGCTGCAAAATGGGCAACCTTTGAAGATATTAAAGAAATGATTGAAAAAGGAGAGTTTTGTCCAACGATCAATCAAAGTTTAGAACCATTTTTGCAGTATATCTCTACTCACAGCCAAGCAAAAGAGTGTTGATTTATTAAAAAATCGCTACGCATCAGATCTTAGCGATTTTTTAAATTTAAAATAATTTAAATCGCTCGCTGCTTTTTGTGATAATAAAATTTCAAAAAATAGAAAGAATCAAAGAAGAAAAACTTTAACATTTAGGTAATTGAGCGGCAAACACAAAGAAAATGATGTTGTCAATAAAAAAACTCGCATATAAGCGAGTAATACTGGAGCTTATAATGGGACTTGAACCCATGACCTCAGCCTTACCAAGGATTGCGACACCTTAGAAAGAATTAGATAGTCAATTTTAGTAAAATTTAGGCGTAATCAGTCAAAAATCAGTTCGCAAATTTTATTATCTTCTATAATTTTATAGGAGGTAATAATATGAAAAATATTGTAAGAAAAACAAGAAGACCCAATGGTGAAGGTAGTATTTATTATTGTAATGGTTATTGGTGTTGTAAAAGGTGGACTATTGAAAATGGAATTAAGAAACGAAAAACAATATATGCAAAAACAAAAATTGAGTTAATGAAAAAGTATATTGAGAAATTTGGACAGCCAATCCAAAATGACATTTTAGAAAATGATTTTTGTGATAGTATGCTATTTTGGATTTTGAATGTTAAAAAATTATATGTTTCTTCCAGAACAATCGCTGGTAACATATCAATATTTAGAAATTACATTATATCTTATTTTACCAACAAAAAAATCTGTGAAATTGGGAATGAAACACTTGTGCTATATTTTAATGTTTTACTAGATAAACAAGTAACAAAAAATAGTTTTTATAAGTGTAAATTTCTGCTAAGTCAGTTTTTTAGATATTTAAAACAAAAGGATAATTCATTTAATTATCCTTTTATTTTATCTAATATAAAATATAAGGGGATATATAGAAATACAAACGATTACAAGGCTATTCCTGTTGAAATTCGTGAAAAGTTTATAACCTTGTTAAATAAAAATAAACTAATCAAAGTTGTTTGTTATCTAGGGTTATATGCAGGTTTAAGAATAGGAGAAATTTTAGCGTTAAAATGGGCAGATGTAGATTTTGATGATAAAGTGATAAAAATTAGAAGGTCTCTAACTTCTGAATTAAGTTTTGATAATAATGGACAAACAATTAAAATGATTAATGTATTAGGTTCTACAAAAACAGAATGTAGTTTAAGAAATGTTGCTATACCAAATAGATTATTAAAATGTCTTTTGGATTGGTATAATGAAATGTCGTTTTTACACAAAATCAGCAATAATTCCAAACCAATATATGTTTTAGGTGGAGTAGAGCCTAGGACTTACACATCTATAAGTAAAAGGTTTCATAGATTTTTAAAATATAACAACTTTGATAAATATAACATTCATTTTCATACTTTACGACATACTTATGCAACAATGCTATTAGAAAAAGGAACAAACCCTAAAATCGTTCAATTCCTATTAGGCCATAGAAGTGTGAAAACAACTTTGGAAATATATAATAGTATAGTTTCTGACAGTTCTGAAATCAAACATATTGTTAAACTATTGTTTGATTAATTATAAGTGCGTTTTTAATTAATTTGGATTGTTCGAGATTATTGAAAATATGTAAAGGGAAAGATTTAATTACATATTGTAAAAGAATATTTAAATGAATTTTCTTAAAATTTGTCAGCAAATCTTGAAATTTTATATTTTTATATAGTATTATAGGAATAATAATATAAATTTTATTTTCAAAAAAATGTAAATCTAATTGTATTTTATAAAAAAATAGTCTATAATATTTGTGTAAGTTGCAAAAAAAATGCAACAAGCATATTTTATATAAAGGAGAATTATATTATGCTTTATTTTAATATTAAGAATTTTAGAGTTTTTAATGAAGAAACATTTTTAGATTTAAGGGCAAATAAAAGAAAAACAAAATATGCAGAAAATTTAATAACAAAGGATTATATTAAAAAAAAGAAAAATATTTTAGAAAAATTATTACCTTATTCTGTAATATATGGCGGGAATGCTTCGGGTAAAACATCTATTATTAAAGCTATGGCATTGTTAAGAAATATAATTTTAGATGGTCGCATATATTCTGATAATCCTCAAGAAATTTTACACTCTTTAGAATTGTTCCCATACTTACATGACTATAATAAATACATCGAACCAATGAAATTAGCTATTGGATTTATTTATAAAAAGAAAAAATATGAGTTTGTATTAAAAATAAAGTGCATGTTAAGAGAAGAATATTTTTATGCCGACAGGGAGATTTTTGAAGAACAGTTGTTTATAAATGATGAAGAAATATATTTTAGGAATAGTACAAGTGTTATATTTAATGGTGAAAAATTTGAAATAGGCAAAGATGAAGGTCAAGAACATATTACAAAGGAAGAATTATTTTTGTATTCACAATTTAAAACTGGCAAATATAATGCTGATTTTCAAAATATATTATATTGGTTTAGATTTCATTTTGTTGTTGTAGATGATATATCAAATCTAAGAACTACAGTTGAAGGTAGTTTGCCACCATATTTAAAAAGCATTGACTTAAGAAATAAAATAATTGATGCAGTTACAAATTTATCTGATTTTGGACCTCAAGATATTTTCTATAGAGTAAATGCAACTGAAGGCGGAAATAGCACTGAAATGAGAGCTCATTATAATATAAAGGGACACCCTAAATTAGGAATTGACACACCTGCCATTAATACTGAATCTACAGGAACTATAAAGCTAGTGAATATAGCACTTTTTCTAGTGGATAGTTTGCTGAATGGTAATACTGTTGTAATAGATGAATTTGATTCATCATTGCATTTTGCTCTTATAAAAGAAATTGTTAATTTATACACAGATAATGAAATCAATTCGGGGAAAGGTCAAATAATTTTTACATCTCATAATCCTATTTTTATTCCATTAGTTAAGATTAGAAGGGATCAGATTTATTTCATTGAAAAAAATTCGGACAATTACTCTAGTTCTCTATATTCATTGTCAGATTTTCCATCAGAAGATGTGCGAACCAGTGAGGCGTTTATTAAAAATTATTTAGATGGTAAATATGGTGCTCTACCATCTTTTGATTTTAAAAGTGAAATAAAAAAAGCTTTACTTATTATAAAAAGGTTAAGACAAGATGTCGAAAAAAATGCTGCCAGTAAGGCCTAAAAGAAAATTTGAGCACCAAATTTTTGCTTATTATGAAGGAGAACAGGAAGAAGAATATTTCTCTCATTTAAAAACATTAATCAATGAGCACGTAAAAAATAATTTAAAAATTAAAATAGTTCCAAAAAATTGTGGAGGTGGAAATCCTAAGACCCCTGTATTAACAGCAATAAAAAACTGTAGTGCCAATAAGACTCCGCTTGTTGTGTTTGATTTTGATAATAAAAAAAAAGAATTTGAAGAAGCTATTGACTTATCAATAAAAAATAAATTTAACATGGGATATTCCAACATTAATTTTGATTATTGGTTGGTCTTACATAAACTAGAAAAAAACAAGATTATTTATGGTGAAAAAAGTAGTAATGATGCTTATGTAAAAATTCTTAAAGAAGTTTATCAACTTTCAGATAGGGATGATATAAAAAATTCAGATATTATTAAAAAGATAGTTTCTAAAATAACCCTTGATGATGTTTATCATGCTATTGATTGTTGTAAATTAATAGAGAAACGAAATAAATCAACTCCAGAGAAAAAATGCTATACTCAAAAAAATAATATATATTATACAAATCCTGATATGCAAATTTATAAAGTTGTAGAAAAGTTATTAAATAAATGTTTAAAAAAAACTAAAAGTAGATAAATAACAAAATTTGACAGTTCCACTGACTAATTTTTTATCCTAGTAGGACCAATTGACCCCAATTACACAGAATTAGACCGAAATAGATAGTAAATTTTAGTCTTTTCACTTTTGATAAAAAACGGTTAAAAAATCTCTATAATGACGATAGTTCAAAAATAAAAATGGCTCTATAAAATAAAAGTAAATTTTAGTAAAAAATAAAACCCTTTAAAGTGGCTAAATGCCTTTATTTTAAAGGGTTTTATGTGCTTGGAGCTAACGAGCAGATTCGAACTGCCGACCTTTACATTACCAATGTAATGCGCTACCTACTGCGCCACGTTAGCATATTAAATTGGCTCCATAATTTTGGGGTATATTTAGTTTTTTATTTAGTCTTTTTTAGGCGCTAAAATTTCCTTACCAAGGCGGTGCACTACCGACTGTGCTACATTAGCATATTCAGTTTTTGAGTTAAATTTTGTTGATTTTCGAGTGATAAAATTTGCCATTTTTTATCTTACCAAGGCTGTGCGCTACCTGCTGCGCCACATAAGCATAAAATCTTCTGACAAAAATGAGTTGGTCGTTTTTGCAGGACCTATTTTTGCAGGCATGGCGAAGTTATATTGTGCTAGTTTTTATGATGCCATTTAAGATTGTTGGGTTTCGAAAAGGTTGATTCAACTAGACCATGCCCCCAAAACATCATTATTCTTTTTTTTTTGAGTTTGTCAAATCAAAAGAATTGTTGGCAAATGAAGCCAAATTTCAATTGCCGTATTAATTTTAACAAAATCAGATTGTCTTGTCAAGCGGTTTTGCAATATAAAGAAATTTATTGACTTAAGAAAGAAAATTTTTTATAATGAATATATGTTGAAAATTAAGAACCTAAATTATTCTGTCGAAGAAAATTCGATGAAAAAAGATATTTTAAAAGACATTAACCTGACTTTTGAAGACAATAAATTATATGTCATAACCGGGCATAATGGAAGTGGAAAATCTACGCTACTTAAAATTATTATGGGTATTGTGCAAAAAAGCAGTGGGCAAATCGTTTTGGACGGTGAAGATATTTCAAATTTAAGCATAACCGAAAGGGGGAGAAAAGGGATTTGTTATGCTTTTCAACAACCGGTGACATTTAAGGGGCTTAAGGTTAAGGATTTGCTTGACATTGCTGCAGGTCAAAATCACAATCTTTCACAGATGTGTGATATTTTGTCTAAGGTTGGCTTGTGTGCTAAAGATTATATCAATCGCTTTTTAGATGATAAACTTTCTGGAGGAGAGCTTAAAAGAATAGAGTTGGCTCAAGCTTTGGCAAGAGGGGGCAAGCTGAATATGTTTGACGAGCCAGAAGCGGGGATCGATTTGTGGAGTTTTGAAAATTTGACTTCCCTTTTTGATAATCTTAAGGGTGGGATCACAATCGTTGTCAGCCATCAAAAACGAATTCTTGAAATTGCTGATGAAATTATTTTGCTCAGTGATGGGCAGGTCGTTATGCAGGGAAGCGGAAAGAAAATGCTATCCTTGCTTGATGATAAAAGTTGCGGCAGGCTAAGGGGGAATTGAAAATGGACAAAATTGACAGAGAGCTTCTTGAAAAGGTTGCCCAGCTGCACAAAGTGCCTGCAGGGGCTTTTAACATACGCAAAAATGGACAAGCTCAAATGCGGCAAAGTACAAAAGAAATCGAAATTGTTCCAAAATCAAGCAAAAGTGGCATTGACATTATCATAAAAAAGGGAGTTAAAAACAAAAGTGTGCATATCCCTGTGATTATCACATTGGGTGGATTTAAAGACCTTGTTTATAATGATTTCTATATTGGGGATGATTGTGATATAACCATAATTGCAGGTTGTGGCATTCATAATAAAACTTGTCAAGATAGTCAACATGACGGAATTCACACTTTTCATGTTGGGAAAAACAGCAAAGTCAGATATGTTGAAAAACACTATGGACAGGGAGATGGTAGCGGGGAAAAAATATTAAATCCAATCACCAGAGTGTATATGAAAGAGAATTCGCAAATGGACTTTGAATCCTTACAAATAGGTGGAGTTTCAAGCACAATCAGGAAAACCTATGCTAAGCTAAAAGAAAACTGTGTTTTGAACATAAAAGAGAACATTTTGACAACAGAAACACAATACGCAAAAACTTATTTTAAAGTTAAACTGATGGGCAAAAATTCGAAATGTGAAGTTGTAAGCCACAGTGTTGCAAAAGATGATTCGGTGCAAGAGTTTGTGTCTGATGTAATTGGGGAAAGTGAATGTTTTGCCCATGTTGAGTGTGATGGAATTTTGCTGGACAGAGCGAGAATTGTTTCTACTCCTAAAATTGATGCAATCAACAAAAACGCATCTCTTGTTCACGAAGCTGCAATTGGAAAAATTGCAGGAGAGCAGTTGATTAAATTGATGAGTCTTGGGCTTGATCAAGATCAAGCTGAGCAAGTGATTATTAAAGGCTTTTTGGAAAACTAAAAACGCATGTTTTTAGTTTTTTGTTGAAATTATGCAAAAATTTCACTTAAAATTATAGAAATTAAGTAAAGCATGCAAAAATCATGTTGAAATGTGCTTTAATCTGTGATATAATTTTCGTAAGGAGGAATAGATGAAAAAAGAAAGTGGAGTTTTAATAAGCGTTTCCGATGTTGATGTAGACCTGTTGGAAACAAGTCCAGAAGAATTTTGGGAAGGGGTGAAAGAGATTGGTTGGATAGCTTTCGAGAATTGTTCAAATTTGCAAAACATTGCAATCCCATCTAGTGTGACAAAGATTGGTTGGCGTGCTTTCGAGAATTGTTCAAATTTGCAAAGCATCATAATCCCATCTAGTGTGACAGAGATTGGTTTTGAAGCTTTCAGAGATTGTTCAAGTCTTCAAAGCATTAAAATCCCATCTAGTATGACAAAGATTGGGGAAGGCGCATTTAGTGGTTGTTCAAATTTGCAAAGTATAAATATTTCATCCGGTATGACAGAGATTGGCGTGGGGGCTTTCAAAGATTGTTCAGGCCTGCAAAGCATTACAATCCCATCTAGTGTGACAAAGATTGGGTGGTGTGCTTTCGAGAATTGTTCAAATTTGCAAAGCATCATAATCCCATCTAGTGTGACAGAGATTGGTCCGAGTGCTTTCATGGATTGTTCAAGTCTGCAAAACATTGCAATTCCATCCAGTGTGACAGAGATTGGTCCGCATGCTTTCATGGATTGTTCAAGTCTGCAAAACATTACAATCCCATCTAGTGTGACAGAGATTGGGTGGAGTGCTTTTAGTAATTGTACAAGTTTGCAAAACATTACAATCCCATCTAGTATGACAAAAATTGGGAGTGGTGCTTTCGGAGGTTGTTCAAGTCTTCAAAGCATTAAAATCCCATCTAGTGTGACAGAGATTGGGAGTGGTTCTTTCAGAGATTGTTCAAGTCTTCAAAGCATTAAAATCCCATCTAGTGTGACAAAGATTGGGAAAGAGTCATTTATGAATTGTTCAGATTTGCAAAGTATAAATATTCCATCTAGTGTGACAGAGATCGGGGAAGGCGCATTTAGTGGTTGTTCAAATTTGCAAAGTATCGTAATCCCATCTAGTGTGACAGAGATTGGTTGGGGCGCTTTCAAGAATTGTTCAAGTCTGCAAAGCATTGCAATCCCGACTAGTATGACGAAGATTGGGAGACACGCATTTGAGTCTTGCTCAAATTTGCAGAACATTGCAATCCCGACTAGTGTGACAGAGATTGATTTTGAAGCTTTCAGAGATTGTTCAAGTCTGCAAAGCATAAATATTCCATCTAGCGTGACAAAGATTTGGGACGCCGCGTTTATGAATTGTTCAAATTTGCAAAGCATTGCAATCCCATCTAGTGTGACAAAGATTGGGTGGGATGCTTTCAAGAATTGTTCAAATTTGCAAAGCATTGAATTCACAGCTGGTGTAGAGAAAATAGCAGATGATGCGTTTGACAATTGTAGCATTGATTTGACAATAAAATTTGATAATATTATGCAAATGGGTGACATCTCTATAGAACCTTTTGAAAAGTTTAAGCATGTTTATCTTCGCAAAGATGGGGCAAACGCGATTATTTCGGCTAAACAGCAAAAATATGGACCAGAATATATTGAAGTCGATTTGAAAACTTTTTGCGGTTCAAACTCAAGAAAAAATACACTTCAAGCGGTAGAATGGAAAAGTCAAGGCAAAATTCCATATATTCCTCGGCATCGATATCTGTTTGAGATTTTCCCACCTGAGCAGTTTAAAAATTATTTTATTAACAAAAACTATAGCAAATGGAGAAAGCTTTTAAAAGAGCTTGGATTTGAACGGTTGGATGGTCAGCGAAAATACAATTCCATTATCGACCTTATGAAAATCTATTATGCCTTGGGTGGTTTTTCAGAAAACCAAAAGGCTGTGGACGACGCCTATAATTATATTATTGAACGTTTTGTAGATGCAAAACAAGATTCTTATGAACTACAAAAAAGATTCGGAGATCCACAATACCAAGAGACAACAGAGATTTGCAAACAGGAAATTGAGAAGACGATTGGTGAAGCAGAAAAATAGGGGAAAAAGCAAAACATGCTTTGGTTGTGGCAAATTTGCAAAGAGAGTGAGGTTTTTATGAAAGATGTTGAAAAAATGTTGGAAGGCAAGCTTGCATATTTGCAAGATTTGAAAGAAGAGCTTAATCTGCTTGAAAAAGAAAAACAGCAGCTTGTTTTGGCTTGCGAAAAATCAAAAGAAAACAGTAGAGAAAAACTTGAGCAGCAAATGGAAAAAAGCGAAAAGGATTATGTGCGATTGCTTGATGAGGCGAGAGTTGTGAAGAAGGAAATTGAAACTATAAAGAAAAAATATTGCTAAAAATCAAAAAAATTATAAAAACTTGAAAAATAACAGCTTAATTTGCAAAAAAACAGAAAATAACGAAAAAACCTGCCTGAACGCAGGTTTTTGTTTTTAAATAATTTCTGTTTTTTACTTCCACTTCCAAAGAGCAACTTCTTTAATGTCTTTGCCGTTTTCAGTGATATATTTTTTGTGTTTTTTCAAAAGTGATAAAATTTTATTCTCAAAGGTTTTATCCTTAATGCCTAAAAGCTTTAAAGCATCAAGCACAAGGTGATATCTATCAATTTTGTTTTGCACTCTCATGTCAAAAGCTGTCGTTATGCTGCCTTCTTCATTATAGCCATGAACTTGAAAATTGAAAGCTTGCCTTTGCGCCAACATGTCGTAAACAAATTTTGGATAACCATGAAAATTGAAAAGCACAGGTTTGTTTTTAGTGAAAAGTTTGAAGAATTCATTGTCGATCAATCCATGCGGATGAATAGAGTGTTTTTCAAGTTTCATTATGTCAACAATATTGACGAAGCGAATTTTAAGTTTTGGGAAGTTATCTTTCAAAATGCTTACAGCGGCAAGAGCTTCAACAGTTGGAGTGTCGCCAGCACAAGCGATAACAATGTCAGGATTTTGAGGCTTTACGCTTGCCCATTCCCAGATCCCAATACCTTTGGCACAGTGTTGTTTTGCACTTTCATAGTCAAGCCACTGATAAGAAGGATGTTTTGATGCAATTATTGTATTTATATAGTTTTTGCTTTTTTGGCAGTGATCATAGCAAGAAAGCAAACAGTTAGCATCAGGTGGAAGATAAATTCTTACTATTTCCGACTTTTTGTTTGCAATATGATCAATAAATCCAGGTTCCTGGTGGGTATAGCCGTTATGGTCTTGTTGCCACACATTTGATGTTAAGACAATATTTAGCGAGGAGATCGGCTTTCTCCATTCAAGGCTTGAGCAAACTTTAAGCCACTTAGCGTGTTGCGACACCATTGAATCAATCACTCGAGCAAAGGCTTCGTAGGTATGAAACATTCCATGTCTGCCTGTCAAGAGATAACCTTCAAGCCATCCTTCGCACATATGTTCACTTAAATACGAGTCCATTATTCTTCCGTCTTGAGCAAGAAGTTCGTCATTTGGCAATATTTTTGCGTTAAAATCTCGTTTTTGGCTGTCGAACATACCGTAAAGGCGGTTGCTCATTGCTTCATCAGGGCTGAAAACCCGGAAATTTTTTTCTTTATCATTAAGGGTGAATATTTTGCCGATAAAGGTTCCAAGCACTTTCATGTCTTGGGCTTTAACTTGCCCCGGCTTATCCACTTTGACAGCAAAATCTTTCCAGTCTGGCATTTTTAGTTCTTTTAACAAATTTCCGCCATTGGCGTATGGGCTTGCACTGATTCTTTTGTCGCCAGTTGGCAGAATATTTTTAATTTCTGCCTTTAATTTGCCATTTCTGTCAAAATTTTCGTCTATATTATAACTTTTAAGCCAATTTTCTAGAATTTTTAAATCTTTTTCATCATTGATTTCAACAGGAATTTGATGCGCCCGAAATGTGCCTTCAATTTGTTTTCCGTCAACCTCTTTTGGCCCCGTCCAGCCCTTTGGTGTTTGCAGAATTATCATTGGGTAGGTGGGAGCTGCTAAAATGTTTTTTTCTCTTGCACTTTGCCAAATCTGTTTTATATCAGCTATGCATTTATCCATTGCTTTTGCCATTTTTCTATGCATTTTTACAGGATCACTCCCTTCAACAAAGTAAGGCTTCCAGCCATAGCCCTCCATCAGTTTTTTTAATTGATTCCTTGGAATTCTCGCAAGAATGGTAGGATTGCTTATTTTATAACCGTTCAGGTGCAAAATTGGCAAAACGGCACCGTCGTTTTTTGGATTTAAAAATTTGTTTGAATGCCATGAGGTCGCCAGCGGACCAGTTTCAGCTTCTCCATCTCCAACAATCACTGCACATATCAAGTTTTTGTTGTCAAAGACCGCTCCAAAGCCGTGGGCTAAGCTATATCCTAATTCGCCACCTTCATGAATTGAGCCGGGAGTTTCTGGTGCGACATGGCTTGATACACCGCCAGGAAAGGAAAATTGTTTGCAAAGTTTTTTTAGTCCCTTTTCATCTTGAGTAACATCGGGATAGACCTGGCTGTAGCGTCCTTCAAGATAAGAATTTGCAACAAAAAAGTTGCCGCCGTGTCCAGGACCTGAAATCAGCATCATATCAAGGTCATATTTTTTTATCACTCGGTCAAGGTGTGCGTAAACAAAATTTTGCCCAGGCACCGTCCCCCAGTGTCCCACAACTTTTGATTTAACATCATTTATTGTCAAAGGTCTGCGAAGAAGGGGGTTGTCTTTAAGATAGAGCTGTGCAACAGATAGATAATTTGCACAATTAAAATATCTATTTAATAATTTGAAGTATTGATTGCTTTGATAATAATTTTTCATATTTTCTCCAATCATTAGTATAACACAACTATTTATTTTGATGAAATCATTTTACAAAATTTATTTTAGATCGATAACTTGCTTTTTTCTCTATAAAACATAATTTGACAAAAAAATATTGCATTTTATGTTATTTTGATTGACTAATTTGTTGTAAAAATTATAATATTTCTTGTTGCGAGCAATCTTTTGTTAAATTATTCTTGAAATTTTTTTAAAATGATGATATAATCTTAGCTAAGAGGTTATAAATGAATGTAAGTTTGCTTTGTGATTGGTTTCAAGATTGGGGGCTTGCGATAAGGCAAGGGCTTGGTCATACCGGCCTTATTGTTATGCTTGTTGTTTTGGGAAGTTTGGCTCTTTTAATTTCGTGGAACATCTTAAAAGCTTCACTTGGCAAAACAAAAGTTAAAGTTTTATGGGGACAAATTTTTATCCTTGTCATTGTAGTTTTATTTATAGTCTGGTTTGCAACTTTAGTTTAAGGAGTGTTTTATGTATAATTTTTCTTTACTTTTAGCTAGCGAAATTCAAAGCGATTTTTTGACAACATTTCTTCCTATTCTTAGATATGTTCTTTTTGGTTTGATCATTGCAAGTGCTATCGTTTTGATAATCACCACACTTATGCAATCAAATGATACAAACAGTGGACTGGATGCTTTTACAGGTGGCGGACAAGAAAGCTATTATGCTCAAAACAAAGGTGCATCTAGAGATGGCATTTTGAAAAAAATCACCATCGCCATGGCATGCATTGCATTTATCTGCACAATTTTGTTCTTCTGCTCACTTCTTATCAATGCAGTTCCACAGTCTTAAGGAGAAAAATGCAAGTTAAAAAAAAGATATTAGAATTTTTAAACAAAGAGGGTTTGGCGTATTCAGGGCTGAACAATCTTTTTTCTTTTATCTCAAAAACTTATAATTTTCCTATTTCAGAAGTGAAACGAGAATTTGAAAAACTTGAAAAGGAAGGGCTTGTTTTTGAAATCAGAAAGGGCAAATTTATCACAATTCCTTCCTGCGGCTATGTCAAGGGAAAATTTATAGGCAATGCAAAAGGCTTTGGCTTTGTTCAAGCTCAAAACATGAACGATATTTTTATTCCTGCAAATATGACTATGAATGCACTTGACGGGGATGAAGTGATTGTCAAGGTTCTATCCAATGACGGCGAAGATGCTGACGGGAAAATTGAAAAGATATATAAGCCGATTGACAAGATTGTTGGAGTGGTTGTTAAAGTTGGCAAAAGTCTGTTTTTAGAGCCCGACAACAATCATATTCCCTTTAAAATCAAACTTATTGCCGGTCAAGGTTTTTGGGTGGACGACAGAGTGGTTGCTAAAGTTTTGCGAGATGGCAAAAATCCAAGAGCAAAGGTTGTTGAAAACCTTGGAAAGATCAGTGATGTAAAAAGTTGCGAGCTTGGCATAATAAGGCAATTTAATCTTTACGAGACCTTTCCTGAAAATGTGAACGAGGAGTGTAAAAAGATTCCTGATCATGTCTTGCCGGGTCAGAAGAAGGGAAGAATAGATTTTACAAAGGATGTAGTTTTTACCATAGATGGTGAAGATGCAAAGGATTTTGACGATGCAGTATCAATAAAAAAGAACGAAAAAGGTAACTTTTTATTGTCTGTTCATATTGCTGATGTTGGTCAGTATGTCAAATATTATAGCAGCCTTGATCAAGAAGCTTACAATCGAGGGACAAGCGTGTATTTTCCAACTTCCGTTTTACCAATGCTGCCAATCAAACTTTCAAACGGCATTTGTTCTTTAAATGAAGGTGTTGAAAGACTGACGCTTTCTTGCATTATGGAAGTTGACAAAAATGGCACAGTTATTTCTCATCAAATCTGCGAGGGAGTGATCAAAAGTTGTGCAAGATTGACTTATACCGAAGTTTATGCCGCATTGCAAGGAAAAACAACTACGGCTAAGGCCAGCAAACTGAAGAAACATTTTCTTATGATGCTAGAGCTTTCAAAAATATTGCAAGAAAAACGAAAACGAGAGGGAAGCTTGGATTTTGAAATTCCTGAAGTTGAATTTGTGTTTGATCAAAATGGAATGGCAATCGACCTTAAAAATCGTGAAAGAAACGATGCTCACAGATTGATTGAAGACTTTATGGTGCTTGCAAATGAAACGGTTGCCAAAGAATTTTTTGATAAAAAAATTCCTTTTGTTTATCGTGTGCATGAAAATCCAAAAAAAGAAAAGGTTTTGTCTGTAATAGACTTCTTTAAAGGTCTTGGTGTAAAAGTTCCGCAAATTCCTGAAGAGATTTCTCCAAAATTCTATCAGCAACTTTTGGCTTTGGTTGAAAACGAAACCTATCAAAAAACTGCTAACACTATCATTTTAAGGTCAATGCAAAAGGCAAAATATTCAAATGAGTGTTTGGGGCATTTTGGTCTTGGCTTGAAATTTTATTGCCATTTCACATCGCCAATCAGAAGATACCCAGATTTAACAATTCATAGAATTATCAAAGAAGCTTTGCATAAGAAAAATTTGACAAAATCAAGACTTGAAGAACTAGATGATTTTGCAATAAGTTCGTCAGAACAGTCAAGCCTTACTGAAAGAAATGCTGAAAAATGTGAAAGAGAGGTTGATGACCTTTGGAAAGCATATCTTATGAAAGACAGAATTGGGGAAGAATTTGAAGGGGTTATTTCTTCAGTGACAAACTTTGGTGTATTTGTTGAACTTGACAACACTGTCGAGGGGCTTATTAAAATCGAAGATTTGCCACCAGATCAATATTTATTTTTTGAGCGTCAGCTTAAACTTAAAGGTCAAACACATTCATTCTCAATTGGTCAAAAGCTAAAAGTCAAACTTGCAAACGCAAATATTTATACTCGCAAGATTGATTTTGTGCTTGCATAAAGTTGAATTTTTAAATTAAAAATGCTAAAATAGGCAAAAAAATATTGAAAAAATTGCAAAAAAGTCGAAAATTTTCAATAATTTTGCCTTTTTTTTAAAAAAGGGTATTGAAATTGTGAAATAAACATGGTATAATGGAGGCGAGATGAAGATACTTTATAACAACAAAAAAGCTTACTACAATTTCTTCGTTTCAGACACTATCGAAGCAGGTATTGTTTTGAAGGGCAATGAAGTCAAGTCGGTGCTGGCAGGAAAAATTAATTTGGCGGATAGTTA
Source organism: uncultured Bacillota bacterium (assembly GCA_946495675.1). Classification (GTDB taxonomy): domain Bacteria; phylum Bacillota; class Clostridia; order Christensenellales; family UBA1242; genus Caccovivens. The sequence goes on from CAMMDQ010000001.1 coordinate 205,038, forward strand.
TGTTGTGATAAAAAACGGCGAAGCTATTTTGAAAAATTGCTATATCCCACCTTGGCAAAATCCTTCAAATTGGGTGGAAACAAGACCTGATCGAAAACTTCTTTTGCATAAAGAGGAGATACTTAAACTTGAGCGAAAAGTGCAAGAAAAAGGGTATGGCTTGGTACCAACCAAAGCATACTATAATAAAGGGCTTGTTAAAATTGAAATCGCTCTTGCAAAAGGTAAAAAACTTTATGACAAAAGAGATGTCCTGAAAGAAAAGGCAGTCAAAAGGGACATCGAGCGTGAACTTAAAAACTATTAACACCCTTGGGGGCGTTACTGGTTTCGACAGGAAGCGTTGGATAAAGCGTAAAGCATGTGGTAGTCGTCCATGCCTACCTAAAAATGGACAGCGAAAATAAACGCAAACAACGAAAATCGTTACGCTGCTGCAATAGCTGCCTAACAAACAATTTGTTCAACTATTTTGAACAGCTCAGGTTTTAATGTGGCTTATTAATTCTTGGGTTTTAAGTTTAGCCAAAATTCTGCTGTAAGTTTGCCTTTCTAGCTGCAGAAAAAACAAAAGGCTGGTCAAAATCGTTTGTTTATGGACTAAATTTTGACAAGATCGCAAACATAAACTAAACATGTAGAAAAACTTTGTTCAAGTTTTTTGGAAGCGGGTTCAAATCCCGCCGTCTCCACCAAAAAAATTTAATTAAAAGGGGAAATATTATGAGCACAGTTATTGTAACCGTTGTTGTTACACTCGGAATCATCATTGCAGGCGGATTTTTGATCTATTTTCTTGGCGACCTGTTCATGAGCCTTGCAAGCCATGGTAAAAAAGATGATGAAGCAATCAAAGGAAAATCTAAGAGAGACAAACAAAAAGTTCAATCAGTTTTGGCAGAAAAGTATCCTGAAGATGCTGAAAAAATCGAAAATGATCCTGATTATGCAGCAGTTGTTCTTTCTGGGGGGAAAGTTGAGTCTTATGACCCAAATGAAGATCAAAAGGCTGAAGGGGTAGAAGAGCCTGAGGTTGATCATGAAATTGAAGAACCTTCAGAAGAAGTTGAGCCTGCTGTAGAATCTGCAGAAGAAATTGACGAAGAACAGGCAGAAAGAGAAAGAATTGAAAAGAGAAGACAAGAAATTCTTGAACGCATCAATCGTTTAAGCCAAGAAATGCAGGACGAATCTGAGGAATCTGAAGCTGAAGAAGAGGTAGACCTTACTGAAGAGCCTTCAGAAGAGGAAAATGCCGAGGAGACTGAAGAAACTGAACAGACTGAAGAAACCGATGAAATTTCAGAAACAGAAGAAACTGAAAAAGAGGAAGAATCAATCGAAGGCGAAGAAGAAACTCCAGTTGAATCAACTGAAGTTGATGCAGGAGTAATTGGATATACTGTTTCAGAACTTGAAGAAATGTTGGCTAGCGAAAGAGAAGAGCTTAAAGCAAACGAGAAAGAACTTCGCAAATGCAAAAAAGAGTTTATACCACTTAGAAGAGTGAAGAAAACTTTGGAAAGAGATGAGAAAAAGCTTCGTAGAAAAGAAGTGCTCGTTGCAAAACAAAAAGTTGAACTTTATGGCGTAAACAACATTGCAGATATTGATGAAGAAAAGGCTAAAAAACTTTCAGAAGACCTTGACCTTTATGATGGACTTAAACTTTCTGTTCAGCACTGCCAAGAAGTTATGGAAAAGAATGCAGAAAGATATCCTCTTCTCGAACAAATTTTCAACTTGCTCACAGCAAGAAACGGCGAGCTTAAATCTAGCATCGAGTCTCATGAAAAGATGCTGGCACAGCTTAACGGAACCAACACCGATGGTGAAGGTGAATAATATTTCCTAAAAATATATACGAAAAAGTCCCTTTTGGGGCTTTTTTTGAAAATCTTTGCAAAATATATTTGATTCTTGACAAACAAGGCGATGTAGGTTATAATTTTCAGTGTAGGAGAAGAAATGGAAGATAAATTTACAGCTGATCAATTTGAAAAAATGATTTATAATGCGCTCAATCTTGATAGGGATGTTTGGTTTACTGCAAACATTAAAAAAAAGAGTGCTAAAGGCATTAAAGGTGTCTCGATAACAGTTGAGTGCGATGAGCAAGCCAGAAGAAATAAAATTTCAAATGATGGCAAGAATTCTGGCATAAAATTCCCTTTGGAAGCTAAAAATCAACAGTTTACTTGTTCAATAAACGACAATTTAGAGCTTGAGTTTTCCGATAGTATTTCTGATATAAAAAAAGCAAAGATTACCATTGCTTTTAGGAAATATTTTAAACAAGAAAAACTTGAGCTTACACCTGCAGCACAAGAGGCTTTGGATAGTTTAAAAATTCTTTCTTTATATTCTCAATTGGGCAAAGAGCAATCTGTAAAAGTTTTGCAGATTCCAACAATGATCTTTTCTTCTTTAGTAAAAAACACCGCTTTGGTCGCAACACCATGCTATAATGCTTTAAGCAAAAAACCTAAAGTGGGAGATATTGTTTGTGTTGAAAATGATCTTATAACCAGCAGGTTTGCTATGGCAAAAAGTCGACCATTTTTGGTTACTGCTATAAGCAAAGATGGCAGTAAAAGAATTATGGCCGTTCCAATTAGTTCAAAAAACACAGATGCGAAAAAGTTTGGAGAAGACAGCATTTGCTCAATCAGCACAAAGTTTTACAATTTAACGCATGAAAATGACAAAAAAGCTGAAACAAATTATCTGCTGTTTGCAAGAACAGAATTTCTTGGACTTGATAAGGTGAAGTCTATCATAGGCAGAGTTGATGACAGGCAAGCTTTAAAAGAATTTATGAAAAAAGCTAGTGAATATATCGATCAAGCTTTCACCTTAAAATTTAATCCAAAAGATGAAATGGCAAAAAGTAAAAAATTGCCAGCTAAAAAGGAGAAAATTTCTGAATTAAAGACTTCAGAGTCAACAGAAAAATCTGAAAGCTTGTCAAATAATTTATTGAATAGTGAAAGCTTAGAGAATAAAAAAGGACTTTTAAAAGAAGAAACAAAAGTAGAAAAAATTAAAGAAGAAACGGTAAACCAAGATGATGTTTTTGTTCCTCTTAATGAAAAGGAGTTAGGTTCTTTCTATAAAAGTGGAACACTTCATTGCACAGGCAATATATTAGAAAAAATTGATTATAAGAATATACCATTTCAAAAATATCTTAACATTTTTGAAGTAGAATTAAAAAAATTGTTTGCGCAAGGGATGCAAATTGGTGGAATCAAATGTAAAATGATGAATTCGGCAGAAAATAAACAAGCGAGCTTTGAACCAATGCTTAATGAAACAAATCCAGATGCAGCTTCAACAAGCTATGCAATAACATTTAATGCTTCTCAAAAAAGATTTTCGCAAAATCATCCAAAAATTACTATTGAAGCATCTGCTTTTAGGGTAAAACTTGGGCATAACACAAATAAACCAGTTTTCAACAATCTGCTTACCCAAAAATTTAACAACATTATGCAAAATAGCTGGGCTTTTTATTATGTTTATTTGGCTTACAACATTCTTCAAGTTGCCAAACAAAACAAATGGAATGTTGAAGATGTAAAACAGCAGTTATATGGTATGGGGCTAAAATATGATGGAAATTTAAAAGATGTTATTTCCAATCCTAAGCTCAACTTTAAACCAGAATTAGTTTATTGTTATAAAAATTATTTTGATTGCCCAGAAGATGAAAAAGAATAACCAATTTTAAGACAAACACATTTTTGTGCTTGTCTTTTTTTTACTTAAAATTAATAGTTTTTAAAGATTTGCAAATTCTTCTTATAGGCAGAATTTGTTTTTTTAAGTTGCTTATAAGATACAATATTTACGAATTATGTCGAAAAAAGGGGAATTTGTGGAATACTTGTCAAATTTTAGTAAGAACTTAAAAATTCTGATGAACGAGCGAAATTTGAAACAAGTTCAAGTCGCAGAAGCTTTGGGTTGCAACAAAGGCACAGTTTCAAAATGGTTGAATGGGAAAATAGAGCCAGGTCTTGTTTATATTGCAAAACTTCTGAAGATTTTAGACTGCACTTTTGAAGAACTCATTTCCGATTAGTTTGTTTGTTAAAGTTTTTGTGTTATAATATTATTATGATAAAAATTATTAAAAGTTGGTTTTCTCTTCTGCAAGATGAATTTGCAAAGGATTATTTCAAGTCTTTGCAAAGTTTTTTAAAAGATGAGTATTCAAACAGAACAATTTTTCCGCAAGAAGAAAACATTTTTAATGCGCTCAATTATGTTCCTTTTGATAAGGTAAAGGTGGTAATAATCGGTCAAGATCCTTATCATGAGCCAGGGCAAGCTCAAGGATTATCTTTTTCTGTGCCACAAAATTTTCCTTATCCGCCTTCACTTGTCAATATTTTTAAAGAGATTGAAGACGATCTGCAGATAAAATGTCAGCCATCTGGCGATTTGACTCGCTGGGCTAAGCAAGGAGTGCTGCTTTTAAACTCCGTTTTGACAGTGCGTAAGGGTGCTGCAAATTCACATAAAGATAAGGGTTGGGAAAGGTTGACAGCCAAAATTATAGAGCTGCTTGGCAAGAAAAAAGAGCCCGTTGTTTTTATGTTTTGGGGTAGCCATGCTCAAAAGTTTGAACCGCTGATTGAAAAACAACATTTGGTGCTTAAAGCACCACACCCAAGTCCATTATCGGCATACAGAGGTTTTTTCGGATGTAAACATTTTTCAAAATGTAATGAGTTTTTGCAAAAAAATGGACAAACCCCGATAGATTGGTCTTAAAAAGTTGACAAAGCAAAATGATTTTGTTAAACTTGAGACAGATCAAAATGGTGGGATAGAAAAAGTAGTTTGAAATTTTGGCTTTCAGAGAAAAGGTGGCTGGTGAAAACCTTTAGCAGATTTTAAATGAATTACATCTATTTCAAGTTTTGCGTGAGCCAACGAACTGGCATAATAAGGAGCAAAGGAGCTGATATTTAGCGGTTAGGATTGTTTTGGCCGTGTCCGCGTTAAGAATATTGGTTGTCCCCACGCTTAAATTTAGGTGGTACCACGAAACGCACGCTTCGTCCTAAAATATTAGGCTTTGCGTGCTTTTTTATGGGAGGAGAATATGAAAGTAGATAGAAGTCATTTGTTTGAAACCTTGAAAGAAAGAGGTTATGTATATCAAATGTCGAACGAAGAGAATGTTAGAAAGATTGTAAATGGTGAGCCAACAACTGTTTATGTAGGTATTGATCCAACTGCCGATAGTTTGCATATTGGACACTTTTTCTCACTTATGATGATAAAGTATTTCCAAGATGCAGGCCACAGACCTATTGTTTTGATCGGTGGAGCAACTGCTATGGTTGGTGATCCTAGTGGAAGAACTGACATGCGAAAAATGCAAACAAAAGAGCAGATTGAACACAATTTAAATGAAGTAAAGGGCATAGTAGAGCGTTTTGTGGACACAAAAGGTGAAAATCCAGCCGTAATTGTCAATAATGCTGACTGGTTTAAGGGTTATGACTATGTTGATTTCATGAGAGACATTGGAACATACTTTAATGTCAACACAATGCTTTCTAATGATGCTTATGCAAGGCGTTTGGAAGAGGGCGGATTGACTTTTCTTGAAATGGGATACATGCTTATGCAAGCATACGATTTTGTATATCTTAACAAGACCTATGGTTGCAATCTTCAAATAGGAGGATCTGACCAATGGGGAAATATGATTGCTGGCACAGAACTTTCAAGAAAAATGGCTTTTGCTGATGGCAAAAAACACAATCTTGAATGTTTGACATGTCCGCTTCTCACAAACTCTGAGGGACAAAAGATGGGCAAAACGGCAAAAGGTGCACTTTGGGTTGCCAGAGAAAAAACGAGCGTCTTTGATTTTTATCAATATTTTTACAATGTTCCTGATAAAGATGTGCTGTTGCTTTTGAAATTGTTCACAAGAATACCACTTGATGAGATAAATGATATCGTTGAACATGATATTATCTCTGCAAAAAGAAGGATGGCATTTGAGATAACAAAACTTGTTCATGGTGAGGAAGAGGCAATAAAGGCTCAACAAATGGCACAAAACTTGTTCGCACAGGGCGGCGACGATGCTCCAGAATTTGAAATTGCAAGGTCTTTGATTGAAAGGGGAATTGGCATTTGTGATCTTCTTGTGATGACAAAACTTTGCTCATCAAAAAGCGATGCTCGCAGAATGATTGAAGGCGGCGGCATTTCCATGAAAGGTGAAAAGGTTGACGACTTTTCCATGACGTTGAAAGTGGAAGATTTTGAAAATAATTCAATTTTGCTTAAAAAAGGCAAGAAGAATTTTATCAAAGTGGTTATAAAATGATCAAATTTGACAAAGAGACTGAAATTATTGAAAAAAAGTCTAAATTTTTGGGCTATCTTCTTTTATGTCAAAGTGAAAATAAAATCAAAGAAGCTCTTGCATATTTAAAAGATGAACACAGAAAGGCCACGCATATATGCTGGGCGGGCAGGCTTAGCAGTCCATTTTTTGAAAAGGCGGTTGATGACGGTGAGCCAAGTGGAACAGCAGGGCGACCAATTTTGAATGTTTTGCAGAAAAAAGATATGCAAAATGCAGTGATTTTTGTGGTTCGCTATTTTGGCGGAATAAAACTTGGTGCAGGCGGACTTGTGAGAGCTTACAGCAAAGTGGCGGGAGAACTTGTGAAATGAAGATAACTGAAATAAAAAAAATTGGAAAAGGTCAAAGATACTATCTCTATGTTGACGATGAGTGCTTGGGTATTATGGAAGCTGAAGTGCTTGCAAGACACAATTTGAAAACGGGGCAGCAGCTAGATAAGCAGTTTTTTGATGACCTTATTGTTGAAAATGGAGACTATGCGTGTTTTAATCGCTCCCTTAGTCTTCTTGCAAAGGTTATGAAAACTGAAAAGCAGCTGCGAGAATATTTAAGCGAAAAAAAATATCCCAAAAGCTGTATCGATAAGGCTGTGGATAAACTTAAAGATTATGGCTACATAAACGACCAAGCCTTTTGTGAAAATTATGTCAATCTTTCAGCGGGTAGCAAAAGCAGACGCAAAATCAGGTTTGAACTTTTGCAAAAGGGCGTGAAAAGTGAGCTGATTGAGCAGAGCCTTGAAAAATTAAGTGACGAAGATGAAAAAGAAAATTGCTTGAAGTATGCTCAAAAATTTATGAAAAATCGAGAAATTGATGTGAAGACCAAACAAAAATTCTATAACCACCTTGCCGGAAAAGGCTTCAATTTTTCAGATATTTCCCAAGCATGGGAGGAGGTGACAAATGATAGGAATTGATATCGACAAGCCAGAGCGATTTTCGCAAGATGACCAATTTTTGAATAGGCTTTTTTATCAAGAAGAGATTGCTCATATCAAAAAGTCATTTTGCCAAAGCCTTTGTCAGCAACGCATTGCCAGCCTGTTCAGCGCAAAAGAGGCGGTGATGAAGGCTCTTGGACTTGGCAAAGATAGTGGGGTGTCTTTCAAAGACATACAAATTCTTCATGACGAAAGTGGAAAACCTTTTGTTGTTCTTTATGGCAGGGCAAAAGAGCAAATGGAAGAAAAATTTAAGGACAAAAATATTGAAATTTCACTTTCACACACGCCTGAAATAGTGGTTGCCGTGGCTGTGATAAATTAGAAAATTTAATTGTTCTAAGAAATTAAGCATGCATAAAAGCATGCTTTTTTTGCATGCTAAATCCAGGTTTAATTTTTGCGTTTAAGGGGAAATATTATGAAAGAGTTTGAAAAATACAGACTAGAACTGAAAAAATATGCTGAAAAGGTCGAAAGTGATTGCTATCAAGAAATTTATCTTTCAAAGCAAGCAAATTTGAGGCAACTTCAACATACAATGCTTTTAGAAGGTCTTTTGCCAGACTTTGATTTTGATATCATTTCTGACAAAGACCTTGAAAAAGTCGAATTATATGATTACTGGAAAGGAGAAGATGATAGGAGAGGTCAAGCGTGGTGAAATATATTATGCAGATCTAAGCCCGGTTGTTGGCAGCGAGCAAGGGGGAGTGCGCCCCGTGCTTATCATTCAAAACGATGTTGGCAACAAATATTCTCCCACAGTGATTGTCTCTGCAATAACCAGTCAGCTTGGAAAAGCAAAGTTGCCAACACATATTGAGCTTGCTGGAGCAAAATACAATCTGCCAAAAGATTCAGTTGCTTTGCTCGAGCAAATCAGAACCCTTGACAAAAGGCGTTTGAAAGAAAAAATCACCATGCTTTCGCAAGACAAAATGAAAGAAGTCAACAAAGCAATTTTGATTTCACTAGGCTTTTAATGCTGGCATGCAGATAAAAACAAATAATATGAAATTTCATCCACATTTTGTGTTTTAAAATATATTTTAAGGTTTTTAAGAAGTTTTGTATCACACCATAGATATTTATTTCTTATTTGGCGACAAATACAAAAATGTATGGTAAAGAAATCTGATGTGTCGTAATTTCTGCACAAAGTTTTTATTTCTTGTTTTATTGACTGCAATATCTTTTTCATTATATTTCCTTTTTACGCTGACTAATAATCAGTTTTTCTGTAATTTTGCTGATTTTGTGTCAGAATGTAAGGTAAATAAGAGGATATATATGAAAATTTTTTCGCAAAGATTGAAAGAATTAAGAAAAGATGCTGGTCTGAACCAGATTGCACTTGCAAAAGAGCTCAATCTTGATAAATCAACCATCGCAAAATATGAAACAGCTGCAATTTCGCCTAGCATTGAAATTCTTGTTTTATTTGCAAAATTTTTTCATGTTTCAACTGACTATTTGTTGGGGCTTGAAGAATAAGAAAATATAAGCATAAAAAAAAGTGGGCGAAGTCGTCCACATTTTTTGTAACTTAAATGTTTAAAAGTCGCATAATTCTTCCGTTTACAATCATAAGCACAAGGTCGATTAGCCAAACGATGTTGAAACCGAAGAAAATTCTTAAAATGCCGGCAACGATTTTGCCTTCTTTAAATCTTGTCAAGAATCCCAAAATCCAAGCCGTAACAGGAATAATTGCAAGAATTATGCTGACAACTCTGCCAAGTCCAAAGTAATCTTTACCTTTTTTTGCTTTCTTTGCCATCTCTCCCTCCTTTATGGTTATTTTACCATAAAAAATGTTTAGCACAAACAATTTTGTCGATTTTATTAAAAAAATTTTTTAAAACAATTTTAATAATTTTGCATAAATTATTGACAATGCAGCGCAAAAAAAGTAAAATATTAGTGCTGTAGGGGTGTAGTTCATCGGTAGAATGAGAGTCTCCAAAACTCCAGAGGAGGGTTCGATTCCTTCCACCCCTGCCATAAATATCATATTCAAAAAGGGGATGCTCAATCAAACTATGTGTGCCGAAATCTTCCTCTTGGCATTGATCAAATAAAAAATTAATAGAATTTGCAAAAGACAAGGTTTCAAAATGCAAGTTCTATTTTTAATAAAGGAGAAAACATGGAAATAACGCAGATTGTCAGTGATATTCTTGATTCAAATGTGTTTGTTTGCCAAAATGGAAGGTCAACATTTATTTTTGACTGTGGGACAGAGCTTGACAAGGTGCGAGAAGCTGTAAAAGGCAAAGTTGCTGCGATTTTTTTGACACACGGGCACTATGATCATGCAAAATATGCACTTGAGTATGCCAAAGCTTTTGGTTGCAAGATTTACGCAAACAAAAATATAACTGAGATTTTGCCAGATCCAGCAAAAAATTATGGCGAAAATTTTTTAATTCGTGATTTTTCAGACTTTGTTTTTCTTGAGGGGGACGGCCAGGTGGATATTGACGGGCAAAACATAGAATATTTTCACTGTCCAGGCCATAGCAAGTGCTGCACCTGTTTTTTGATTGGCGATGATTTCTTCACCGGAGATGTTTTGTTTGCACAAGGCATTGGAAGAACAGACCTTTTTGGCGGCAGCAAAGCTCAAATGCTAAACTCACTGCAAAAGCTGCAAAATGTGCCGTTTGAAAGAGCCCATAGTGGTCATGGGGCAGACAGCAGCAAGGCAAACCAAGACAAAAACGTCAAAGTTTTCTTGCGCTTTTTATCAAGATAAAAATAGCAGCTGGTGGCTGCTATTTTAAAATAGGGAAGGGATAGTGTCTGGCTATCTTTTTATACATTTTGTTTTTCAATTATATTTTAATTTTATTTTTGCTTCAAATATGTTACAATACAATTAGAGGTTTGAATATGTATATGTATAAAAAACTTTTAACAATTGCAATTATTGTCATTGGTATTATTTTTATATTTTTGTCGTCAGTTTCTGATGTATTTACGGTACTTGGCTTATTGTTTGTAGGATTCGGCATTTTTTTCATTTATAAATTTAAGAATAATAAAAAGTCAAAAAGCTTGAATAATACAGAGCAGTATGACTCAAGTTTGGATGATAACAAGAAAGAGATGCCATTATCAACAAACTCTACTAGCAGTCAAAAAACAAAAGAATTTTATAATATTATCGAAAAAAACAAAAATAGAAGTAAATATACATTTGACATTAATATAAAAGAATATACCAATGACAGGATAAAAGAAATAGTAGAAGAATATATTGAGAATGATTATTACGAAAAAGATGAACTTTATGAAGGATATTCCAATAGTGATATTGAAGACATTGGAGATAAAATTTATCAACTTAATGAATCTTCATTTGACGGAAATGTTAAATCTTTTGAAGATTCTGATACATATGGCGTTTATATAAAAGATTATTTTGCTAATGAAATTTACATTGGTACAATTTTTAAAGAAGATTTAGATAAAATAAGAAACATTTTATATTATGGCAAAAATATTTCTTGTTCGATTAATTTGAGTGGTGGTAAATATAAAATATATGATGATGATAAATTTAAAGTTATTACAAAAAATGAGAAATATGTACCTGCTTTAAGTATTTCTTGTGAATTTATGAATAATGATGATAGTATAAACGAAAATATTGTGTTGGAAAATAAAGAAAATAAGTTATATAAACTTTATGTTGCAAAAATTGTTGGTACCTCATTTACAAATGAAGATGGTGAAAAAAGATTAGACATCCTAAAAGAAGTTAAAATTTTTGATCAACTAAAACTGGAGCAGTTTTTATATGAATCTAAAAAGGCAGTAAAGATACTAACATATGATAAAAAAGTGATAGGTTTTATTTCGGCTAATGAAGCAGAGAAAATTTACGACTTAATTACAGAAGATAAAATTTATAAAGCATATTACTACCCAGTAATAAGTGTTTCAGAAGTTTTAAGTAAACGAATAAAAATACTAATAAAAAAATAAAATGACTTATTTCTTTTTAATTTAAACGAATATTCTTTATTTTCAAGGTTGAAGTAAATGTCTAAAAATTTGTAAATTAAAAATTTTAATAACAACCTATGATAATGGCGGAAGTATTCGTTTTGTTTTGTAATCAAGAGAAAATAAAAACACTTTAACTTCTATAGTTAAAGTGTTATTTTTTTGATAGTTTCAAAATCAATTAACTATGGCTGCTATTTTTTTAGTCTTAAGTCTGCTCCTTTAATGCTCAGGCAAATGGAAGAAGATTTGTCAATCACTCTGCTTGAAACTCGCTCGTCATAATATTCTTGCAAGTCTTTAAGGTCAAGATTTGTGGTGATGATGGTTGGCAAATGCTTGTTTTTGCGTTCGCTAAGCAGTTGATAGAGCATATTGTTTGTGATGGATGGTTGTCGAATTTCTGTGCCAAGGTCGTCTATTATCAAAACTTCGCTGTCAAAGTATTTTGACAAAAGCGATTGTTTTTGTTCAATATCTTTGCAGCTATAACTTTTCAAAAAATCTTGATTCATTGCAAAGGCGCTTGTCAGGCAAACAAGATGGTGGTTTTCAATAAGTTTGCTTGCCATGCATCTTACAAGAAAAGTTTTTCCTGTGCCAGTATCGCCAGAGATATATATCAATGTTTTGTTGAAAGGGCTGCAGCACCACTCTTGCATTTTTCGGTAAAGTTTTTGCATCAAAATTTTATCGTCAAAAATATCAAAATTGCTTTCTTCAAACTTTTCTAGCTTTCCAAAACCGCTTTGCTCTTGCAAAAGAGCATTGATGGTTTCAACAAGGCAGGAACAATATTTTTCATGATCAAAGCCTGTGTCATTGCATTTTTTGCAAAAGTATTTTGGCTCTATTGAATCAATCCCCAGCTCTTGAAGTCTTTTGTCCATCTGCGTTTTCAAAAATGAGTAGTCTTCAGTTTTGCCTTCTTTTGTGTCGGAAAGCATTTTTTCAACATAATTTTGGTAAAGCTTTTTGAATAGGGGGTCGTCAAATGCCTGGATTTTGTTTTGCAAAGCTTGATTTTCAGCCGATATTTTGCGCTTTTGAATTACTTGGGTTGCCTTTTCTAAAATTTTTTGATTCATTTTTTCTCCTAAATCTCAACATCATCAATGGATTCAAACAAAGCATTGATTTCGTCTTTGGAATAGCTGCGACCTTTCAGTGTGGCTTGAAGCATAGAAGGTTTTTCAACAGGAATGTTTTGTTTTGCTTCTTCCACGGTCATAATTGCCTTGCTATGCCAATCTGCAAGCACTCGACTGAGATATTTTATTGGATTATCCTTGCCTTTTGCAAGTGTGGCTGCATAGTCGATAAGAGCCTCTGGTATTTTCCATTCTTCTGTCCAAGTTTTAAAATTCTCTCTGTCGATATAGTTTACATGTCGTGTTATTGACAGCGATTTAAGCAAATTTTCGATTTTGCTGTTTGTTTTCAAGATTGCATCAAAATATTCTTCAAGTGATTGCATTGAAACAACGCCAAGTTTATAAAATTTGTTGATCACATTGTTCATGCCTTCCAGTGTTCTGATTGATTTTTTGAAGCAATATGAGCCAATTTCAAGCAAAACATTTTTGTCATAACCAAGATTAAGCCATTTGAGAACATAGTTTTCTACAACATTTTCAAGACTTTCATAATAAAGCCCCAGACTTTTGTTAATATCTTTTGCAAGGTCGTAGAGTTGTTTTTTGTCATTTTCAAACTGTTCGATTGCCGCGATTGTCATCAGCTTCATTTGATAATACTTGCTTATCATCTGATCAAGTTTGTTCATAGAAAAGTTGCTATACTTTTTCATGCGCTTGGCACAATATATCAAAGTGCCAATATCAAATCCATAGTCGCATATCCACTTGTCAAACAAAGCCCGTTCTTCGATATAGGCGTTTCGTTTGATGTTGACTACTTTAAAAAGCTGGGCAATTTGACTTTCCTTTTGCTCGAAAGCCGACAGTTTTTCTTCCACTTGAGCAGCAGTCGTGATGCCTTCATTTGCCCAATTTTTTGCAACAGTCAAAATATAGTTGTATCCAACGGCACTTTTTTTGCTGTCAACGCAATATTTCATGATCATAAGCAAAGCTTCTTGTTCAACATGGTATCGCTCTAAAAAATCATAATACTCGCCATATTCAGTTTTTGAAATCTCTCTTTGTCCTTCAAAAATTTCTTGTGCTTGACTGTTGAACACCTGATATTTTTCTGGTTTATAAAGCCTGTTTGAGTTTAAAACATTTTTCAAAGGAATGTATCTGATTTCAACGGGGCTGGTTTTCAAAACTTGCACAAGGCCTTGCTCTTGCCAATATTCAAAAGCGCCCACAACTTCTTCTTCAGTCATGTTTAAGGTTTTGGCAAAATTTTCGATGCTGTTGTCAAGAGAGTTTGGGTTTGAACATTTATATAACCCATATATGTAAACTTTGACGCAAACAGGATCGGCAAAGGGCAAAAAACTATCAATAAAAATGTTGTCAACTTCAGTTTTTGAACTGGCAATGTATTCAGTTGAGTATTTACAAAAAGCCATAACGATCTCCTAATAAAGATAATATCACAAAAAAAACCATTTTACAACAATTTTGCTGCCATACCCAAAATTTTTCAAGTCATATCTTTTAAGCTTGACTTGTATATTACACTATGAAAACATTTGCAAATTTTTTAAAAAAACATAAATTTAAATTGATTGCGGCAGCAGTTTTGATAGCAATTATTGTTATAATTCCTTTTATTTTCAAACCAGAAAGTAAAAGCCAAAGTTATAGCAGTTACTTTATGGATTTAAACTATAATGATCAAACTCATATTTTGTCTGGCAGTGAAGATGTGGAATATTTCAACAACAGCGAAAATGCATTTCCTTCGTTATACTTTCATCTTTACCCAAATGCATTCAGGCAGGGATCAAAATCGCCAGTTGTAAGCTCTAACAATTATAACAATGCTTTTCCAAATGGCGAAAGCTATGGCAGCATAAATATTTTGAAAGTTTGTGATGAAAATGGTTTGCCACTTGAGTTTTCCATTGGTGGTGAAGATGAAAATATTTTGCAAGTTGATTTATCTGAAGAGCTTTATCCTGATGAAAGTGTGAAAATTACGATTCAATTTGAAACAATTTTGCCAAATGCTAATCATCGTTTTGGTTTTGGAGAAAACACCATCAATCTTGGCAATTTTTATCCAATTGCCTGTGTTTATGAAGATGGAAAAGGTTTTTTCACTCAAGCTTACCACTCAAACGGAGATCCATTTTATAGCGATGTTGCCAGCTATGAAGTCGACTTTAGCTGCTCCTCAAATTTCACGGTAGCGGCAAGTGGAGAAGCGAAAAGTCAGCAAACAAACGGGCAAACAACCACATATTCTTACCAAGGCGACAAAATACGAGATTTTTGCATTGTTTTGTCACAAAAATTTGAAAAGGCTTCTTCTCAGGTGGGTGGAACAACCATAAATTACTATGGCTATCAAGGCGACCAAAATCTGCAAGCAATGGCTGATTTTGCCAGCCAATGCGTCAGCACTTACAATGAAATGTTTGGCACCTATCCATATTCAACTTTGAATGTTGTCAAATCAAATTTTGTGCATGGTGGGATGGAGTATCCAGGGATTGTGCTGATCAGCGACACTGTCAGCGAAGAAGATTATCAATATGTTATTGCACATGAAATTGCGCATCAGTGGTGGTATGGTGTGGTTGGCACAAATGAGTATGACCATGCTTGGATTGATGAGGGACTTGCAGAATATAGCACTTATTTGTTTTTTGAAAATAATGAAGAATTTGGGTTAAACTACAGCAGCATGATTTCAAATGCACTGACAAACTATAAATTTTTTGTTCAAATTTACCAACAAATCAATGGAGATGTTGACACAAGCATGGATCGGTCGCTCGATCAATTTGGCACCGAGCCAGAATATGTGCAATGCGTTTATACAAAAGGTGTTCTGCTTTTTGACAGTTTAAGAGAAAGTGTTGGCGAGCGAAAATTTTTGAAAGCGTTAAAAGACCTTTACAAAGATTTTGCCTATCAAAATATTTCGCCGGCAGAGCTTATTGCAAGTTTTTCTTCTTCAACAGGCAGAAACCTTGAAAACTTTATTAAAGGTTGGATAGAAGGCAAGGTTGTGATTGCTTAGAATATGGATTCAAAAGATTTTACTATTTTATTTTTATTATGTTATAATTGTTTCATATTAAAAGATTGAATAAGTTTGAAATTAAATTAATAATTGGCTCGATGCCTGCTTACCGCAAAATCTTTTACATTGTATACAATAAGGGAAGTAAAATAGGAGAACATATGAAGCATATTGGAACAAAACAAATTGAAACTGATAGACTAATTTTAAGAAAGTTTAAACTTTCAGATGCCGAAGATATGTTTAAAAATTATACAAGCCATGAGAAGGTAACAAAGTATTTGACATGGAAACCCCATAAGAGCATTGATGACACAAGACAATATTTAAGAGATGTTGTGCTTCCAGCCTATGAAAATCTTAATTGTTATAGGTGGGCTATAGTCTTGAAAGAAAATGGTCAGGTTGTTGGTGCGATTGATGCAATAGACAAGATTAAAAAAGCAGCCCATCTCGGATGGGTGCTTGGTGATAAATATTGGGGCAGGGGAATAATGCCGGAGGCGGGCAAGGCGGTGTCCAAGAACTTGAACAGGAGATAGAAAGGTTGAAAAACATAATTGCAGAAAAAGAAGATGAAGAATATTTAGAGTGGAAAAAACAAAAAGAAAAGTGGAAAAAAGATTTTGAGATGTAATAAAATTGACTGAGAATTTATGATAATTCTCAGTCTTTTTTTGTGCTATTTTTCTAAAAATTTAATCACTTTTCGGTGATTGAAATGGCGTTCGCAAGCAAATAATAAATTAAAATTTTCATTTTCTTTCTCACTTATTTTTAGACAGTTTTTTAGACAGCGGCAATTTTTGGCTGTTTTTAAGTGAAAAATTAGTTTGCAAAATAATAAATATTTTTGTTGAAAATATTGAAAATTTAGACACTTTTTACGAAAATTTTAGACAGTTTTGAGTTAAATTTTGAGTATCTTGACATTAAAAAATCCCTTATTTTATAAGGGATCTAGCGTGGTGGGCTGCCAGGGGAGCGGTGTATGAGGCGCATGCCAGAAGGCAGGCAAATGCCGAATGGCTCAAACTGGAAGTTTGTGACCTGGACTTGTCCGGGGTTCGCCATGCGGAGCATGGGCAAAGATTTATCAATCTTTGCAGAGCCCTAAACAATAAAAGAAGACCGAACAGGTCTCCTTTGGTGGACTGCCAGGGGCTCGAACCCTGGACCCTTCGATTAAGAGTCGAATGCTCTACCAACTGAGCTAGCAGTCCATACTTTGTTTGATTTTTTGTTC
>CAMMDQ010000002.1 GCA_946495675.1 uncultured Bacillota bacterium
TTAATTGAATAAAAGAAGCTTAGCTTGATTGCTAGGCTTCTTTTTTTGTCGCTGTTTTTATGTTGAATCATTAATAAAAAATAAAGACGATCTTGTAATTCAAACGGCTCGAGTTGAAGTTGCTGGCCTTGATCTTACACAAGCAGAGGTTTATGCTAAGTTTATTGCAGGAGAAGCAAAATATAAAATTTTAGAAAATGCACCATTTTATTCAGAGAACTCTTCATTACAAGAAAATTCAGATATAGCATTTTAGTAATAAAAAAGGTTTTGAAGCTCAGAACCTTTTTTGTTTGCATTCACGCTTTGACAAAAAACAGGATTTTATTTTGTTACAAATCTCCTGTGTTGTGTAATGTAATAACGAAAATAAAAAAATTCTTTGTATTCCATCTTTCTCATAGTGATTTTATGTTAAAAATTCGACTATAAAAGTCTACCTTTTGTTAAATATTGACATATTTTTTTAAGCTATATATTGACAAAATCTTAATTTGTGGTATAATATTAGCATAAAAGGAGAGAAATATGGCTTTATTTGGTAAAAAATCAACCGCGAAAAAAGCAGATGAAACTCTTGCAAAAAAAGCGGTTTTGGATTTAATAGTTGAACATCCAGGTGAACTTTTAAGACAAAAAACTGCATACAAAAAAGATGTAGATCTTTTGCTTAACGCGATTGAGCAAAACGCTGAAGTTTACAGATTTGTATCAAATTCACTTAAGAAAAATCGAGATTTTAATGAAAAAGCGATCAGAGCAAATGCTGATGTGCTTGAGCAAATGGGAACAAAAAAGGGAAGTATTGCAGACAAATATGTGGCTCAATATTATTTAAGTTTAAACCCTGATGTTAAAAAGTATGTGTCAGCAACTGTTTTAAACGAAATTAAAAACAAGACAGCAATTAAACCCTTTAATGCTGTAAAAAAAGCAAAGTCAGCTGTTACAGTTATGGCAGAGGCTAAACCAGATAATAGGACAAATCAACAAAAATTTGATGACCTTGTCAAAGATTTTGTTTTACCTTTAAATGTTTCCAAAGCTTTTAATGAAATAGTAGAAAAATTTTCTGAAGAAAATTCTGATGCTTTTGTTTCTGCCGTTAAACAAGTTTGCAAAGATTCACAAAAAGGGAAAATACAACTTACTGAAAAAGCAAAAGCCAATTTGAATAAAACGGTGGAAGAGCTTAAGACATTGATAAATTCAAAAGATGTAGATATCAATGCAAAAGATGATGAAGGTCATAGTGCTATTTACAATATTTTGAATAATTCAGAAAATCCTCTTTCTTGGTATTTTTTGGCAAGCACCAACAAGATTGTTGTTGATGATGGCATAATTAGTGAGATTGAGCCAATCAAAGATGATGCAAATAAATATATTCTTTCGTCAATTATGAATTACAAAGTGCAAAAGGAAAAGGAAGAAGAAGCTGCCAAACTTGAACAACAAAAAAAGGCAGAAGATGAACAAAACAGGCTTAACAATGAACTTGCTAAAGCTGCAAAATCGGGCGATGTTGAAGCTGTGAAAAAGGCAATTGACAATGGAGCACAAGCAACTTCTGTTTCTGGCTGGGCATTTTTAAGTTGGCTTTCTGCTCAAGAGGATGAAAGATATAAAGAAATCTATAAAATAATTACAGTGCCTGCTGAAGCAGAGGATCTTGAGCATTCGGGAATGTAATAATTTTTAAGTCGTGTTGTTGCACGACTTTTTTTATTAAATTAATATTGAAATAAAGTCATATTTTGTCAGTTGATCTCATAGTTTATAGCATGAAAAAGATACATTTTGGGGTTATTAAATTTCGAAAAAGTGTGGTCAACATTTTTATAGTTGTGTTGCTGGCGGGTTTGTCTGTGCTTGCAATATGGGGCGGGAATTTGCTTGTTAACACTTCAACAGTAAGTGGAGTTTATTACAATGGCGACAAGTCGTCAAAAAATGTAAGTTTGATGATAAATGTTTATTGGGGCACAGAATATCTTGATCAAATGCTTGAAATTTTGAAAGAAAATGATGTAAAAACAACCTTTTTTATTGGTGGAACCTGGGCTGTTTTAAATGAAGATATGTTACAAAAAATTTATCAAGATGGACATGAAATTGCAAATCATGGCTATCATCACAAAGACCATGACAAGCTTGATGAAAATGGAAATTTGAATGAAATTTCAACAACTCACACCATAGTCAAAGAACTTTTAAATGTCGAAATGAATCTGTTTGCACCGCCTAGTGGAGCTTATGACAAAACTACTGTGTCAGTAGCATCATCGCTTGGGTATAAAACGATTATGTGGACTCGAGATACTGTTGACTGGAGAGATAAAGATGCAGAACTTATTTATTCTCGAGCAATCAAAAATGCTAGTGGTGGCGATTTAATTTTGATGCACCCAACAGAAAAAACGGTTGAAGCATTGCCAAGAATAATTGAATGGTTCAAGCAAAACGGATTTAATCTTACCACAGTCAGTCAAACGATTGAGCCTGTAAGTTAAAGACAAGTTTTTGACAAAAAATTAAGCAAAATCTTAAAAAATTTGCAGCTAAAAACAAAAATTATCTCAACTTAGTTTGAGATATTTTTCTTTTGTGTTATATTTAATATATATTGTGCAGTAGAAGGGAGTTTTATGGCTACTTTTCAAATTTCAAACAAAAATAAAAAATCAACAAAAAACAAGAAAAAGCTTATAGGCGCAATTTTGCTTGCTCTTTCAACCATTGTGTTTCTTTTTTCTGTTACCAGCCTTATTCCTGCTTTGCAAACATTCTTTCTTGGCATTTTAGGAATTTTTGTTTATCCTTTATCTATTTTCGGGCTTCTTTTATCACTTGCACTTCTAAATGATAAAAAATATGTTATGCCAAAACGATATGCAGTTTTGCTGCTTTTGTCTCTATATTTTTTCCTATGCATTTTGCAGTTGATAATCGTTGGCTTACCAGGCGAAAATGATTATGCAAGCTATATTGCATCC
Organism: uncultured Bacillota bacterium; assembly: GCA_946495675.1. Lineage (GTDB taxonomy): Bacteria > Bacillota > Clostridia > Christensenellales > UBA1242 > Caccovivens. Next base: position 2,997 of record CAMMDQ010000002.1, read on the forward strand.
AATTATACAAATCGTTTTACAGCTGGCGGTATTATTATAGGCTTTTTGCCTTGTTCTCTTGCTTATTTAATGGGCGGTGTGGCAACTTATATAGTTTTTGCCTTAGCTTTTGTTGTCTGTGTAGTTTTCTTTGTTGAAACAATTTTATCTCTTAAGAAAAATGAGAAACAATCAGAGCCTGTGAAACTTAATATTAAAGAGAAATCTACCACACAAAAGCAGGTTGTTTATGACAAATCTCCAAAAATTGCAAAATTATTGACTCCTCAAGAAGATGTCAATGTTATGTTTGCTGCTCAACATCAAGAAGATCAGCAGAAAGAATTGACAGCACGAGAAAAATTGGGGCTTGCAGGCGGTTTTAAAACAATTTCTTCGCAGCATCAGCAGATAAAATTGCCTAAAGAAAAGGAAGATGAACCAAAAATTCCTGAGGGGATGACTATTCGTGATTATCTTTTGCAGCCTCCAACTGTTGACATTGAAAAGTTTATGGCAAACAAAAATAAACGCACTTCACAGCCTATCACAAACCTCAACACAAGCGACATAAACAAAACTTTAAATCAAATGAAACAGCAACAGCAAATCAACCCATCAACATATGTTCATGAAGAAAGTTATGATTTTTCTCAGCCTGAAATTAGAAGAGGAAATTTGCCTGAAATGAAACCAGAGCAAATCACATCTCAAGCTGAAGATATCATCAGAGAGGTTGTCAAAGAAGAAATCAATCAAATGCATAATGACAATATAAGTGATGATGATTTCATCGACTATTCTTCACTTTCAAATGAAGAATCAGAGCATGAAAATTCTTCTCAAATGCAATCATTTGACAGGTCAAGTATTTCAAGAGAACGATCGGAATTTTCAAGGGATCGATCAGATTTTTCAAGAGATAGGCAAATATCAAATAATCGATTATCGCAAGATGAGAGAAACTCTTCTGTGTTATCAAGAGAAAGCGTGGCAAGCGAGAGAAACGAACAACCAATTCAAGAAAGACAAAAACGGTTTGTTCAGCTTGATGATGAAAGCAAAACCGAACTTGTCAAACCTTACAACTATACAAGACCATCAATAGACCTTATTACAACTCAATCTGACGATCTTTCAATTTTCAATGAAGAAATACCTATGAAAAGGGTCGCACTTGAAAATGCACTTGAAAAATTTGGTGTTCCAGCAAAAGTGCAAAATGTTGTCATTGGACCTACAGTCACAAGGTATGAAATTGAAATGCCGGAAGGTATATCCGTCAAAAAAATTCTTTCTCTCGATGCAGACATTGCTTACGCACTTTCTGCAAAAGGGCAGATCAGAATTGAAGCCCCAATTCCAGGCAGAAGCAAGGTGGGGATTGAAGTGCCAAACAACAAGGTGGCAAAAGTCAGCATAAAAGATGTGCTGCTGTCAAAAGAATTTTCTCTTTCGCCATCTCCGCTTACCTTTGCTCTTGGAAAAGATATAACTGGCACAGTGAAAGTGTGCAATTTGCAAAAAATGCCGCACTTGCTTGTTGCCGGAACAACTGGTTCAGGAAAAAGTGTTTGTCTTAACACGATTATCACTTCACTCATTTACAAATCTTCGCCAGATGAAGTAAAATTTATTATGATTGACCCAAAACAAGTTGAACTTTCAATGTATGAAGGTTTGCCACATATGGTAATTCCAAAAGTTTTGACCGACCCAACAAAAGCTGTCAATGCTCTGCAGTGGGCTGTTGATGAAATGGAGCGAAGATTCAGACTTATTTCTGAAGAGCGTGTGAGAAATATTGACGAATACAACAAAACTGAAAAAGTGCTGTCAAGAAAAGTTAAAAAGATGCCATATATAGTTATTATTTTTGATGAATTTGCTGACTTTATGGCTGTTGCAAAAAATGAAATTGAAGATAAGATCAGACGACTTGCCGGCAAGGCAAGAGCGGCTGGAATACACTTGATTTTGGCAACACAACGACCATCTACAGATGTGGTAACAGGCACTTTGAAAGCAAACTTGCCTGCCAGAATTGCATTTAAGGTCGCAAGCCGTGTCGATAGTGAAGTTATCATGGGAGCAACTGGCGCAGAAAAACTTCTTGGCTATGGCGATATGCTATATAAGCCTGCCGATTCTTCGCCAATAAGATTGCAAGGCTGCTTTATTGACACTCCAGAAACCAAAGACATTGTTAATTTTGTAATTGAAAACAATGAAGAAACTTTTGACGAAGAAGCAAATAATGCAATCAACAGTCCGGGGAAAAGCAACCACGGAGCAGGTGATGATAATGGCATGGATCCACTTTTGCCACAAGCGCTTAAAATTTGCATCGATAACGGAGTTGCGAGCACTACTATGGTTCAACGAAAATTGTCAATAGGCTATCCAAGAGCCGCAAGAATTGTTGATCAAATGGAAGAGCGTGGATATATTTCTTCGGCAGAAGGTGCAAAACAACGAAGTGTTTACATTACAATAGAAGAATTCTATCAAATTTTTGGAGATACTTATGACTAAAAAAGAAATTGCTCACAAAAAAATATCAGCAATCAGTCTTGGATGCGACAAAAACAAGGTCGATCTTGAAAAAATGCTTGGAAGAGTTAAAGATTATGGTTTTTGCGTTGTTGAAGATGTGTATGATGCTGACATTGTGATTGTCAACACCTGCGCTTTTATTGAGCCAGCTGAAGAAGAAGCAATTTCCAATATACTTGAAATGGAAAAGTTAAAAAAGCAAGGCGTGATCGAAAAAATAATTGTTTCTGGTTGTCTTCCAGAGCGGCATTTTGAGCAGCTCCCTTCACTTTTCCCCGAGATTGATTTATTTCTAAGAGTAAGAGAAAATGATCTTATTTGTCAAAAAATTGAAGCCCTTTATCAAATTGATCCGTCAAAACCGGCAAAAACTTGCCAAAGAGTGCTCACTTGTGGAGTGAGCTATGCTTATCTTAAAATTGCAGACGGCTGTGACAATGTTTGCTCGTATTGCACAATTCCACGTATTCGAGGTCGGTATAAAAGCATCGCCATAGATCAACTGGTTGACGAAGCTAAAGACCTTGCAAAACGCGGGATAAAAGAACTTATTTTAGTGGCTCAAGACACGACTAGATATGGCGAAGACCTTTACGGAGAAAATAAGTTGATCGATCTTTGCGAAAAACTGACTAAAATCAAAGAGATAAAATGGATACGACTTCACTATCTTTATCCAGAAAAAATCACAGATGAACTTCTTCAGTACATAAATAAAAATGAAAAAATGTGTAAGTATCTTGATATTCCATTGCAACATATTGATGACGAGATTTTGCACAGCATGAGACGAAGGTTGGGAGAGAAAGAAACTAAGGAGTTAATTGAAAACATTAAGGCAAAATATCCTTTGTTTGCACTTAGAAGCACATTTATTGTTGGTTATCCTGGAGAGACTTTGAAAAAATTTAAAAAATTAGTCAATTTTGTCAAAGCTTCAGAATTTGATTACGCAGGGTTTTTCCCTTATAGTAAAGAGCCAAATACAGCAGCATATTTTATGCAAAAGCAAGTTCTTTCTTTTGTTAAAAAGTTAAGGGCTAAAAAAATCACAAAAATTCAACAAAAAATTGTGGAAGAAAAGATTTCAAAACTGATTGGCAGCGAGATTGTGGTGCTTGTTGATTATTTTGATTCAAACTGCGGTGAATTTGTTGCTCATAGTCAAAACCTTTCGCCAACAGTTGACTTTGGAGTGCGTTTTGTGGATAATGGAAATGTTGAGCTTTCGACATTTGTTAAAGTCAAAATTTATGATTTTGATGGAAGCTTTTTAAAAGGAGAATTAGTATGAATACGCCAAATAAAATAACTCTTTCACGACTTTTGCTTATTCCGCTTATTGTGTTTTTCTATCTTGCAACTTTTATTCCTTACGCAAGACTGGTTGCTGCAATTTTATTTGTGATTGCAGCCTTGACTGATTTTGTTGACGGTCGTATTGCAAGAAAAACAAATCAAGTGACCGATCTGGGGAAATTTTTTGATGCAATTGCTGACAAGGTGTTGACAATGACCGGCTTTATTCTTATCATTGCCGTGCCAATCACTGGAACAGCTCCTGTTGTTTGGCCTTCTTGGCTTGGAGTTGTGTGTGTCATTGTTATGCTTGCCAGAGAATTCATTATTTCAGCTCTCAGACAACTTGCAGCAAGCAAGGGGAAGGTTTTGGCTGCAGATATGAGTGGAAAGATTAAGGCTACACTGCAGTTTGTGGCAATTGCTTTTTACATGTTTTATGCCTTCTTCTTGACAGATATCGTTCAACTGATTGCTCCATCTGTTGTAGACAGGGTTACAGGAATTATTGGTTTGATTTTGATGATCATTTTGGCAGCAGCCACAGTGCTGACTGTTTATTCTGGAGTGCATTATCTTATTCAAAACAGATTTGTTTTTAAAAATGAAAAAGATGATAAATTCGAGGAGAAATAGTGGATTTTAAAGTATACATTTTTTCCGATAATGTTTTCAGCGGTTTGACAAAGTTTGATTTGGCAAAATTAAACTTGGTTTTTGCCCGAAGTTTATGTAATATCTGCCATCTTGAAATTTTGCCGCTTGAAAAACAGAAAGATTTGCGATTTGAAAATTGTTGCATTGTTTTTTCGGAAAATGAAAATTTGGACAACATTATTATAGATCACTATTCTTTTCTGGGACAAGAGAAGGATATTATAGCTCAGCAAGTTGTTGTGTTTAAAAAAGAAGAGCAAAAAATTATTTTTATTCCACTTGAAAGCGATTTGTCAATTTTATCTCAAATTTTAGGAGATAATGTTGCATGTCAATTCCACCTGTTTGGTTTAAATAAAAACAGCGTTGTTGAAAAACTTGAATATCTTAAAGGTGAAATAGCTGATTTGAAATACAAGGTTATTGAAAACAATATTTTGATCGATGTCTATCTGTCTTATCAAGGACAAGGGGATATGATTGATGATAATCAAGTCAAAATCGCAACAGCTTTCAAAAGCTATATGTTCAGTGAAAACGATTTGAATCTTGAAAAGATCATTTATCAACTTTTAAAAATGAAAAATTTATCAATGTCAATTTGCGAAAATGTTACCAAAGGCAAAATAATTTCATCTCTTCTTGAAAATGCTGATTTTTCAGATATTTTAAAACTTGCTCAAATCAAATTTTTTGAGGATGCTGACAACGAAAAATTACATAAGGAAACTGAAAATATTTTGCAGAGCTCAAACTGTGATTTGGCGGTTGTAACAAATGGCAGCATTGAAGGGGATAGTCTGCATTTTGTTTTCACGATAGCTGACAAAAAGGAAATTCACTTTTATAAGTGCACTTTCACGGGGAACCTTGATCAGTCTATTGAAATGGCAAAGAACACTTGCCTTTATCATTTAGTTAAAAAATTACGCCAAAATGATTTTGCTTTTTGATGATTTCGTGATAAAATGTTAACAAAGAGATTAAACTAAAGGGGATTTTATGGAAAAGAAAGATGTGAAAAAGGATGCAAAAAAAGAAGCTTTAGAGCAGGCTCTTTTGCAGATTGAAAAACAGTATGGAAAAGGCTCAATTATGAAACTTGGCGAGCATGTCCATGAAAAAATTGATGTTATTCCAACAGGATGCCTAGTTCTTGATATTGCTCTTGGCATTGGCGGTATTCCAAGAGGAAGAGTTGTTGAAATTTACGGACCAGAATCTTCTGGTAAAACTACTGTTTCGCTTCATATCATTGCTGAAACTCAAAAACTTGGCGGAACAGCGGCATTTATTGATGCTGAACATGCTCTCGATCCAACTTATGCAGAAAAATTGGGCGTCAATCTTGATGATTTGCTGGTTTCTCAGCCAGATAATGGAGAACAAGCATTGAATATCTGCGAAACTCTTGTAAAATCAGGCTCGGTCGATATTGTGGTTGTTGACTCGGTTGCAGCTCTTACTCCAAAAGCTGAAATTGATGGTGAAATGGGAGAATCTCATGTGGGCTTACAGGCACGAATGATGAGTCAAGCACTAAGAAAACTTACAGGAGTCATCAACAAAAGTAACACAACAGTCATTTTCATCAATCAACTTCGTGAAAAGGTTGGTGTAATGTTTGGCTCGCCTGAAACAACGACTGGAGGCAAAGCTTTAAAGTTTTATGCAAGCATTCGTTTGGATGTTCGCAGAAAAGATACCATCAAAGATGGGGCAAACATTATCGGAAACAGAACTGTTGTTAAGGTTGTAAAGAATAAGCTTGCACCACCATTCAAAACTGCTGAATTTGATATTGTTTATGGCAAAGGCATTTCTCAGTCAGGTTGCGTGGTTGATCTTGCACTCAATGCAGACATTATTCAAAAGTCTGGGTCATGGTTTTCTTATAACGATGAAAAAATCGGACAAGGCAAAGAAAATGTTAAGCAATTTTTGGAAGAACATCAAGATATTTACAACGAAATCACTCAAAAAGTTAAAGAAAAATACGAAATTGCTTAAAAAAGCAGGCTTCATACCTGCTTTTATTTTTAAATATACCATCTTTTGTTGTTATACGGTTTAGATTTAGTTTTGACAAAAACAATTTCCTTTTCTTCTTCAATATCTGGAGACAAGGTGTAAAACCATTTTATTTTTAATGTTTTTCTTTCCTTTTCCATTGGCAGGCTTAACTTCTGCTCGCCATTCTTGTTTGAAATTTCGCTTTTCAAACTATTTCCATCATAGATTTGATAGGTCATATATTCGTTTGCATTGAAAACAAGCACGGCCTGATCATTTTCCACCTTGCTTTTGATAAGCGGAGAAGGAGCTTCGGCAAATTTTTTTGAGATATTTTTTGGTAAATTAAAAATTGAAAAAAGTTCATCCTTTGTGTATCGTTCTGGTATAAAATTGTTTGCAAGCACAACACGATGGTTTTCTTCAAGCTCTGTGGTATCTATTTTTCTTTCAACGATTGAAGAAGGTCTTTCAAAATCTTCGGTTGTTTTATTTTTGCTGAAAAAGTTTTTGACAATTTCAGTTGGCTGGTTGCCTCCGGTGTAATCAATAGCAGTGTTATCAAGATTTCCAAGCCAAACTCCGCAAGTCAGCTGTGGTGTATAGGAAATATTCCAAGCATCAAGATTTTGCTTTGAATTTGATTTGCCCACAGTGCCTGTTTTGCTGGCAAGTGGCATATCAAGTGCTGCCAATTTTTTCCCTGTTCCACTTTGTGTGCAGGTTTTGAGCATATCAGTCAAAAGGTAACTACAATCTTCTCTTAAAACTTGCTTTTCTAAAGTGGAGTGAGTATAAACAATTTTTCCATTTTTATCAGCAATAAAAGAGATAAAGCGTGGAGCTGAATAAACACCTTTATTTGCAAAGGCTGTGTATGCGCCAGCCAGCTGAGCAATATTTACCCCATAGGTCATTCCACCAAGAGCCAAACAATACCCTTCGTCTTTTTCATCAAATTCGATGCCAAGCTCTTGTGCATATTTTTTTGCTTTGTCAATTCCCACATAACTTAAAATTTTAACAGCAGGGATGTTAATTGATTTTGATAAACTTTCTCTTGCCGAAACATAACCATGATAGGTGTTGCCAACATTTTTAGGGGAGAAGCCGGCGATATCTGTTTTTTCATCCAAAAGCTGTGTGCATGGATAAATGATGTCTTCGTTAAGAGCTGGAGCATAAACTAAAATGGGTTTTATGCAAGAACCTGGTTGCCGTTTACATTCCAATATTTTATAGTTCCCATCGCCATTGTAAGCCACCACACTATGCTTTTTGTTGTCAATCACAATGCCAGCATAGTTTGACGAAGGATGATTTTTCAAAAGGGCTTGTTCAAGGTCATTTTGCAGTTTTTCATTTTGATATGTATAAATTTTATAGCCTTGCAATGCTATTTGCTGGGCTGGTAGATGCAACAATTCTTCCGCTTCATCAATCGCAGCTTGGCTGTAAGAATTCAGTTTGTTTTTATGCTTGCTTTCAACTTTTAAGCCCAGATCTTTGTTTTTTGCCAGCGTTGCTTCTTCGGGGGAGATCTTGCCATCTTTTTCCATTTCGCTTAGCACTAAATTTCTTCTTTCAATTGCTTTTTCTGGGTTTTTTATAGGGGAATACTTTGAAGGTGATTTGATCATACCTGCAAGCAAAGCAGATTGCTCAAGAGTGAGTTTTGATGCAGGTAGGGAAAAATAATATTGTGCTGCGTTTTCAATTCCATAGCAGTTGTTACCAAAATAGATAATATTTAAATATTGTTGCAAAATTTCTTCTTTAGAATATTGTTTTTCAAGTTTTTTGCTAAGTGCAATTTCAGTTATTTTTCTTTCAAAAGTTTTATCGCTTGTCAAATGGCTGTTTTTAATCAACTGCTGTGTTATAGTTGATGCTCCTTCCTTAAACTTGCCCGCTTTCAGATTGCTAAGCATAGCTTTGACGATTCGCTTATAATTTACTCCGTGATGTTGATAAAAGTTTTTGTCTTCTATTGAGATAAAGGCGTTGATGGTGTCAGGTGAAAGGGTTGAAATTTCTGCAAAATTTTCATTGACAGTATTATCTTCTTTGATCAACTTGTTGTCGCTATCAAAAATTTCTATTGTAGTAAAAGGTGCTGAAAGTTTGGCATTGTCAAGAGAGATTTTGCTGGCGTTTGTATAAATTGAACCAATGTAAAAAGAAAGAGCAACAATCCCTGCCAAAATTAATACAGTCAAAATAATAAAAAACCATTTCAGAAATTTTTTCATCTTTTTTATTATGGCGTCTATTTAAAAAAATATTTGCCATGATTATTTTTTATTTGAAAATTTAATCAATGTATTGTATAATAAAAGTGATTTGTGATGGACAAAGTCTTGCATTCTTTTTTATTGCAACCATTCCATTGCATATACATAGCGATAATTTACAAGGCAAAATTTGCTATTAGGCTTGTTAAATTGTTTTATTCTAAAGAAAGGATTTTGATATGAAATACTTTATTGTAACTTATGGCTGCCAAATGAATGTGCATGAGTCCGAAAAGATTGCAGGAATTTTGGAAAAACTGGGCTATACACCGGCGGACAAACGAGAAGAAGCAGATATTATTGTTTTTAACACTTGTGCAATTCGAGAAGGGGCAGAAGAAAGAGTTTTTGGCAATGTGGGAAATCTGAAAAAACTCAAAAAAATCAAAAAAGATTTGATCATAGTGCTTTGCGGTTGCATGACTCAAAAAGAAACAACAGCTCAAAAAATGCTAAGGACTTTTCCTTTTGTCGACATTGTGATTGGCACCTTCAATTTGCCAAAACTTGGCGATTATATTGCAGCTGTAAAAAAAGGAAGACAACTGGAGATATGGCAAGAAGGAGAGATTGACGAGATTTTGCCTTACAAACGAACTAGTGGCGACAATGCTTGGGTCAACATTATGCAAGGCTGTAATAATTTCTGTACCTATTGCATTGTTCCTTATGTAAGGGGACGGGAAAAGTCTCGGGAAGAGCAAAATATACTAAACGAAATCAAAGATATTTTGGCTGAAAAGAAATACAAAAAAATCACACTGCTTGGGCAAAATGTGAATTCTTATGGAAAAGATTTGAAAAACCCAATATCGTTTGCCAAATTATTAAAAGATATCTGTGCGCTAGATGGAGATTTCACACTTTCTTTTATGACTTCACATCCAAAAGATCTTACAGATGAAGTGATTGATGTGATTGCCAGTGAAGATAAAATTGAAAAATATATTCATCTGCCGGCACAAAGTGGCAATAATCGAATTTTGGCACTTATGAATAGAAAATACACTCGAGAAAAATATTTAAGCATCATTGAAAAAATAAGGGCAAAAATTCCAAATTGTCGCATAACATCTGATTTTATAGTTGGTTTTCCAAGTGAAACTGAAGAAGAATTTAATGATACTTTATCACTTGTCAAACAGGTGCAGTTTGACAGCATTTTTGCTTTTATGTATTCGCCAAGAGAAGGCACCGTTGCAAGCAAAATGGAAAATCAAATACCTCAAAGTGTAAAAAATGAGCGAGTAAACAAGCTTTTAAATGAAGAAAAAAGAATACAGAAGGAGACAGGCAAAAGATGAAAAAAGAAGAATTATCGCCTGCAATGAAACAATATTTGCTTACAAAAGAGCAATACAAAGATTGCATTTTGTTTTATCGCATGGGCGATTTTTATGAAATGTTTTTTGAAGATGCAATCACAGCATCAAAAGAACTTGACCTTATTTTGACAGGCAAACAATGCGGTCTGACAGAAAAGGCTCCAATGTGCGGCATCCCTTACCACGCAGCTCAAAATTATATTGCAAGATTGATTGCAAAAGGTTATAAAGTTGCAATCTGTGAACAAACTTCAACACCTCAAAAAGGCGTTAAAGTGCTTGATCGAGATGTTGTGCGAGTGATCACTCCAGGCACTGTTGTGGAAGATGAAATGCTTGAGGGTGGAAAAAACAACTATCTTATGACAGTTTTTAAAGGATATGACAAACTGGGAATTTGTTATGTTGATATTTCTACAGGCGAGTTTTATGTTGTGCCATGCACCAAAGATTTTCTTCGTGAACTTTCTGATGTTATTGCAAGAGTAAGACCATCTGAAATCATTTGCAATGAAAGCGGAGGGGAAGAACTTGCAAAGATAAAACAAACCAGAAACAATCTTGTCCCAAACTTTTATCCGTATTATGAGTGGGCTTTTTCAAAAAGCAGAGCTGAACAGAACCTGGAAAATCAATTTGGCGGGAATTATCAATCTGTGTTTGAGCTTAAAGGTCAAAACGAACTTATTGCTGCAGCTGGTGCAACAATAGAATATTTGAAAGAGACGCAAAAAAGAATGCTTAAAAGCATTAATAAAATTCGTCTTCTTTCAAACAATCGTTTTTTGACTGTAGATTCCAATTCTCGAAGAAATCTTGAAATTGTTGAAAACATGCGAGATAGAAGCAAAACAGGCTCTTTGTTATGGGTGCTTGATAAAACAAAAACCTCAATGGGCAGCCGGAAGCTTCGCAGTATGCTTGATTGTCCACTTCAAGATGAAAAAGAAATCAACTTAAGACTGAATGCTGTTGAAGAGCTTTGCAAGAAACTTATTGTAAGAGACAATCTGACCCAAACTCTTTCACTAGTCAACGACATTGAAAGAATTTGTGGTAGAATAGGGTATAATTCGGTTTCTCCTAAAGAATTGCTGGGCTTAAAAAATACGCTTATGCAAATTCCAGAAATCAAAAAGATTTTATCGTCATGTCAAAGCAAAATGTTGATTTTATGCAATGAAAATTTGGTTGAAATGACAGAACTTACCAAACTACTTGAAAATGCGATCGCTGAAGAAGCTACAGCTTCAACAAAAGATGGCGGCTACATAAAAAAAGGTTTCAATCAGCAGCTTGATAAACTTCGTGACGCAAAAAAATCTGCCACTCAGTGGGTCAAGGATCTTGAAGCCAAAGAAATTGAAGAAACAGGCATTCGAACTTTAAAAATTGGTTATAACCGAGTGGTTGGATATTATATTGAGGTCAGCAAAAAAGATGCTGAAAGTGTTCCACTGCGGTATAAAAGGCGTCAAACTATTGCAAACAATGAAAGGTTTATCACCCCAGACCTTAAAGAAATTGAAGATGTGGTGCTAAATTCTGAGGAGAATGCAATCAAGCTTGAAAATGAAATTTTTGCCAAACTTAAGGAATATTTGACAAGCCAAATTCCTCTTTTACAGCAGATTTCGAGCAGCATAGCTCAAATTGACGCTCTTTTGTCGCTAGCGCAAGTTGCAGTTAAAAACAACTATTGTAAGCCGGTGATCAACTCAAACATTACACATATAAAAATAGAAGGTGGAAGACATCCTGTTGTTGAAGAATATTTAAAAAATGGTCAGTTTGTGGCAAACGAAACTTATCTTGACCAAGACGAAAATAGAATTATGGTTATCACCGGACCGAATATGGCAGGGAAAAGCACTTATATGCGTCAAAGTGCAATTATAACTTATATGGCTCATGTGGGCAGTTTTGTGCCAGCTAGGTCAGCGGAAATTTCTATTACAGATCGTATTTTTACAAGAGTTGGGGCAAGTGACGACCTTGCTTTTGGTCAAAGCACATTTATGGTCGAAATGAGCGAAGTTGCGCTTATACTTGCAAATGCAACAGACAGAAGCTTGATTATTCTTGACGAAATTGGAAGGGGAACATCTACTTTTGACGGTCTTAGCATTGCCTGGGCAGTGATTGAATATATCGCAAACAATTTTAAAGCCAAAACCTTGTTTGCTACACACTATCATGAATTGACTGAGCTTGAAGGCGTGATAAAGGGAATAAAGAACTATTCTGTTGCAGTAAAAGAAATTGATGAGCATATTGTGTTTTTGCGTAAAATTGTTCGAGGGGGAACAAATCGAAGTTTTGGTATTGAAGTTGCAACTTTGGCAGGACTCCCAAAAGAAGTTTTGCAAAGGGCAAAAGAAATATCTAAAAATCTTGAAAGCGTAAACAACAAACTTGATTTGAATATTTTTAAAGAGAACAAAGAAAAGGCAAGCAATAACACAAAGAAAGCGCTGTCAATTTTGGCTTCACTTAAAGATATTGATATAAACAAGGTTTCGCCAATGTATGCTTTTGAACTTCTGAATGACTTTATCTTAAAGGCAAAGGAGAATGACGAATGAACAAGATAAATGTGCTTGAGGCAAAGGTTTACAATCGAATAAGTGCAGGAGAAGTTGTTGAAAGACCAGCCTCGATTGTAAAGGAACTTGTGGAAAACAGTTTGGATGCCGGCGCAAAAAACATAACAATCGAAATTGAAGAAGGTGGCAAAAGGAATATTACTGTTTCAGACGATGGAAGTGGTATAGCAAAGGATGATTTGCCGCTTGCCTTTATGCCGCATGCAACCAGCAAAATCAAGTCTGTTGAAGACCTCGACAATATTGCGAGCTTGGGGTTTCGAGGTGAAGCTTTGGCAAGTATATCATCAGTTTGTCAAGTTGTTTTGTCTTCTAAAACACAGGATAATGCTGAGGGGTATTCAATAACAGTTGATGGTGGTGTTGTTGGACAAACAATCGAGGTTGCACGCAGCAGAGGAACAACGATCAGTTGCAGTAATTTGTTCTATAACACACCTGTTCGAGCAAAATTTTTGAAGAAAACAAAAACCGAAGAAAGCGAAATAACACATCTTATTGAAAAGTTTATGCTTTCACGAAGTGATATTTGTTTTAAATACTTTGTTGATGGAAAACTGATTTACAACACAACATCTTGTAGTATGCAAGACATAATATATACGATATACGGAAAAGAAACTTACGATAGCTTACTTCCGGTTGCTCTTGAAGAAAATGGTTATTTTCTCAGCGGATTTGTGAGCAAACCATCATATTCAAAATCAAATCGATCTTGTCAGTCATTTTTTGTAAACAAACGCTATGTTGAAAACTACATCGTTTCTTCAGCTGTTCAAAATGTTTTTGAAAACTTTTTAATGAAAGGTCGATTCCCATTTTTTGTTTTAAATTTGACTCTGCCTACAGACTGTGTTGATGTCAATGTGCATCCTTCAAAAAAAGAGGTTAAATTTGAAAATCCAAATTATGTTTTTTCACTTGTGAGAAGAGCAGTCGAAAATGCACTTTTGCAAGATGATCAGGTCAGCAGGTTTATTTCAGGCGAGCAAACAAAAAACGAATTTGTCAGAAAAACTATTTTACCTCACTACGACACTGAAATTGCAAAGCAACCAATTTTTAATCAACCATTGCAAACTTCACAGGGGCAAAGTTATGCTGATGCTGTAACAATACTTAATAAAGAAGTTGAAATTGAATCTTCGTTTAACACTGAAATTGTGAAGAACACTAAATTGCCTGATTTTGCAAACATTCAACTAGAAGAGAAAGGAGTCCCTGCCAATAATAAAAATAATGTGGTGTTTTTTGACCAAGATGACACACAGTATTTAAATCAAATCAAAACTAAGCAGGAAAAAGAGCAGGCTACAAAATTTCTTCAAGCTAATGTGCGTGAAGAGATGAAAATTTTGGGAACTGTTTTTAAAACCTATATAGCCATTGAATATGATGAAAATTTGTATTTTATCGATCAACATGCAGCTCATGAAAGACTTTTATACGACAAACTCGTCAAAAAAGTTGACGGGCACACTTTGGCAACTCAACAACTTTTAGTGCCTTACACCTTTACAGTCAGTTCAAAAGAATTTGAATCTTTAAGTCAAATGATGGGGCAGTTGCGAGAATTGGGCTTCGTGCTTGAAGAAAATGAACTTGAAATTTCAATTTCCGCAGTGCCGGCAATCCTTTCAGATATTTCACTTGACAGCTTTGCAGACGAAATTGTAAAAGAAGGATTGCAATGGGATAAAAAACGAAGCGATTTTGTGCATAATAAGCTTTGTCAATCAGCCTGCAAACACGCAATAAAAGCGGGGGATTCCATCACTATAGATGAATGTGCCTATATTATCGAGCAAGTTCGCAAGGGAGTTATGCTCTGTCCACATGGCAGACCTATCACTTTGGTAATTTCAAAAAAAGAATTTGAGAAAATGTTTAAAAGGATTGTTTAGTGAAACCAAAAATAGTTGCACTTATCGGCCCAACCGCAGTTGGAAAATCAAAAATTGGTATTGCCATTGCTAAAAAGCTTAATGGTGAAATTATTTCAGCCGATTCAATAGCGGTTTTTAAAGGCTTTGACATCGGTTCGGCAAAAATTTTACCGCAGCAGATGGAGGGGGTGATACATTATGGTATAGACATAGTTTCGCCTTCAGAACAATTTTCAACATTTGATTTTGTTGTTATGGCAAAAGTTGCGATTGAAAAAATTATTCAAAAAGGCAAGCTTCCTATAATTGTTGGGGGAACAGCTCTTTATGTGAAGGCTTTAATTGAAAATTACAATCTTGGAGGAGAAGTTGATCAAAATTTGCGTATCGATCTTTGCAGGCAACTTGAAGAAAAAGGACTTGCTTTTATGGCTGAGCGGTTGAAACAAGTTTTAGGCGAAAAAAGTGAAGAGATTGACTTGAAAAATCCCACTAGAGTTTTAAGAGCTTTAGAACTTGCATTGTCTGGGCAAACCAAAAGCAAAAATGAAGGAGAGTATGATTGCAAGGTTTTTGCCTTAACTAGAGAACGAGAAAAACTTTATCAGGCAATTAATTTAAGGGTTGATCAAATGTTTGAAAGCGGCCTTGAGCGCGAAGTGAAAAGCTTATTTGAACAATATGGAAAGGATGTTCAACCTTTTAAAGCCATTGGATATAGAGAATTTTTGCCATATTTTGAAGGTCGATGCTCAAAGGAAGAAATGATTGATCTTATAAAACAACACTCAAGAAATTACGCAAAAAGACAGATTACGTTTATAAAATCTATGCGCAATATTCGTTTTATTGATGCGGAAAATATTGAAAAAGCGAAAAAGCAAATATTCGAGGAGATAGAAAAATGGAAAACTTGATTAAGTTTGAAAAAAATCTTGAAAACCAATTCCGAAAAATTGATGAAATTGCTCTTTTTAATCAAAAAAAGGTTCTTGACAGCTTTGCAACTTGCAAAATAACAACACAATGTTTTGCAGGCACAACAGGATATGGATATGACGACCAAGGAAGAGATAAATTGGCTAGCGTTTTTGCCAAGGTTTTTAAGACTGAAAAAGCTATCGTTTCGCCTTTGATAACTTGTGGAAGCCATGCCATTTCTATTGTGCTCTACGGGCTTTTAAGACCAGGAGACACTCTTCTTTCAATCAGCGGAGAGCTTTATGACACTTTGTATGACACATTGTTTGGAAAAGAAAACGGCTCCTTAGAAAATTTTAATATAAAATTTAAGCAGGTGGAACTTGCCGAAAATAATTTTGACAAGAATGCCATTTTAAAAGCTATAAAAAAATATAAACCAAAGGTTGTGTTTGTGCAGCGTTCAAGAGGGTATACAAACCGAAAAGCACTTTCAATCAAACAAATGGAAGAAATCTTTGAAGCGATAAAACAAATTAAAAATCCGCCTTTTATTGTTGTAGACAACTGCTATGGCGAGTTTGTTGAAGAAAAAGAACCGACAGAGGTTGGAGCTGATGTGGTTGTTGGCTCGCTTATAAAAAATCCTGGCGGAGGTTTGGCTCCAACAGGTGCCTATATTTGCGGTAAAACAAAACCAATTGACATGATTTCATCAAGATTTACCTCTCCTTCACTTATGCTTGAGGTTGGCTCTTATGAAATGGGTTACAGGCTTTTTTATCAAGGACTTTTTATGGCACCTCATACAGTTGCACAGGCTCTTAAGGGATCTATGCTGGTTGGAGAAGTGATGAAATCAAAAGGCTTTAAGGTCATTCCGTCAAATGATGAGCAGCCTGATGACATAATAAAATCGGTAGTTTTTAATAGTGAAGAGCAGCTTGTAAAATTTGTTCAACTAGTTCAAAAGATTTCGCCGATTGATTCATTTATCGTTCCATTGCCTTGGGATATGCCGGGCTATCAAGATAAAGTCATAATGGCTGCAGGAACTTTTGTTTCAGGTGCATCAATCGAGCTTTCCTGCGACAGCCCAATTAAAAAACCATATATTGCCTATTTTCAAGGCGGACTAACCTATGAGCATATAAAAATTTTCGCACAAGAACTTGACAAATTATATTGATCTTTTAAGCAAAAAATTAAGTAAGTTGGTTATGCAAAAAGGACAAAAGATATTTAAAACATTTGTATGCACTTGTTTTTTTGGCTAAGTTTGCGATATAATGGGGTATGAGATATAAAAATATTAATTTTGAAGCTGTTATGGCAACGCCTGCTTGCGGCAAGTCGTTTTTGTGTGATAAATATCCAGAGCTCTTTGTCGATGCTGACGAACTTAGGCTGAAACTTAAATACAATGTGCCTAAAGATTTAACACGAGAGCAGCTTGAATCAACAAAAGGGGAAAGATTGTTTCAAAGACAATATCATGGCAATGAGCTTAACGAAAAGATCTTTGAGCAACTTGATAAGTGTCGTAAAGAAGGCAAAACGATAATCGCCTCTCCTCATTCTATTTTTCAAGATTATTTTGCAAGTCGCAATATCAAATATTGTTTTGTCTACCCAAACAAAACTATGCGAGAAGAAATAGCAAGAAGAATGAAACTAAGGGGTAATCCTGAATCAACGGTAAAAGAGAACTATAAAAATTTTTATGAGCTTTACTTGTCAGACATACAAGAAAATTCTTCTGCTTTACATTATGAATTTGGTCAAAAAGAATTTCTGGAAGACATAATAAAAAAATTTGGATTTGATTTCAACAAAAAACCTTTATTTTAGATTAAGGTTTTTTTAATTTGATTAATATTCTTACTATCGAGTTGTTCTTTTTTTGCAAAGTTATCATAAATATAAAGTATGAAAAACAAAATGCGACAATTTTCGCCAGTTAAAGATTTTTTATTTGAGAGTGTAAGATGCCATAAACTGAAAAGTTTGATAATTTTGACATTTTGTCTGTTGCTATTTTTAACAGGTATCATTGTGGCTTGCAAAACAGGAATGAACAATCCAGACAATATTTTTGGTTTTGCCTTAAAAGAAGGCTCTTTTCAAATAATAACTTCATCATTTTTTACAAGGCTTTTATCTTCACTTTTGATTATGCTTTTGCTATTTGCCTTTTCTTTAAACAAATTTTTGTTTCCTTTAGGGCTAATTTTACTTGCATACAGAAGCTATCTTTTAGGGCTCAATATTTGCTTTATGATAATCATTTATGGTTTTTCAGGAGCGATTTTGTCCATTTTCATTATATTGCCTTGTCATCTTGTTTGCTTGGCGGCTTTATCATTATTTTACATCCTTGTCATAAGAACAAGGCAGGATTATTGTAATTTTGGGGGATATAGGTTTTCTAAACAAAGACTTTACATCTTGTTAGGATTTTTTATTGCAATCCTATTGATATGCCTTATTGAATCAATTTTGCTTGCAATTTTAAGCGTTGATGTGATCTTAATCATTTAATAAGTGAATAGAAAACTCTTTTTTGTTTAAACTAGTGCATGAAAAGGAGTTTTTTGTTATGAAAAGATTTATCATATTTAGTATTATGCTATGCATACTAGCTACAACATTTTGTGCTAGTCTGCAACCTGTAACCTTTGCAGATGCAGGGATTGATTTGGGAAGCAAATCAGCATGTCTTGTAGATTTTTCTTCTGGAGAAGTCCTTTATGAAAAGGATGCAACCGTTCATTTGCCAGTTGCAAGCATGGTAAAAATGATGACAATTCTTCTTACTCTTGAAGAATATGAAAAAGGCAATCTGACTGATGAAACAATGATTTCTACTACTGAAAATGCTTCATCCATGGGTGGCAGTCAAGTGTTTATTGATCCATATGTGGAATATACAGCAAAAGATATGCTTAAGAGTGTGATTATGGCTTCAGCAAATGATGCTTCGGTTGCTCTTGCCGAACATATCAGCGGAAGCGAAGATAATTTTGTGGTAAAAATGAATGAAAAGGCAAGAGAGCTTGGCATGAACGATACAAATTATGTTAATTGTACAGGTTTGCCTGCGCCAGAACAATATTCTTGTGCAAAAGACAGTGCAATAGTGCTTAAAGAAGTTTCTAAATTCGATAAGTATCACGAATTTTCTACCATTTGGATGGATGAACTTGTGCATCCTTCAGGCAGAAAAACCGAACTTGTAAACACCAATAGACTGGTCCGTTATTATGAGGGTTGCGATGGCGGAAAAACAGGTTCAACAAATGAAGCTGGATGCTGTTTGGCTGCCACAGCAAAGCGGAACAACATGCGTTTGATTTCTGTAGTTATTGGTGCGCAAAACAGTCAAACAAGATTCAATGAATGCTCAAAGCTTTTCAACTATGGTTTTGCAAATTTTGAGAATAAGTGTTTGATTGATTCAAATAAAGCTATCAAAAATCTTGCTGTCAACAAAGGGAAAATTGAAAGTGCGGAAATCTTTGCTTGTGAAGATTTTAGCGTGACGACAAAAAAAGGTGCTCAAACTGAGATGGAAATCAGCTATCAACTCCCAGAAAAACTTAATGCTCCAACAAAGGCAGGAGATGTTGTTGGTAAAGCAGTGATTTCAAAAGATGGTGTGGTTGTAAAAGAAATTGACTTAACAGTTAAAAATGATATTCAACCGCTCTCATTTAAGGATTGTTTTGATAGAGTTGTGTGTGCTTGGTAAATCATTCTTTTAAAGCAAGAAGGCTAGTCCTTCTTGTTTTTTTTGATAAAAATTCAAATACAAATAAATAAATCAATTATTTTTTATAAGATTATAAATTTTGTTTTGATTTTTCGACAATTTTTGTTATCATACAACAAGAAAAACGGGGAAATAAATTGACAGATACCAAGAAAAAGAAAGTTATTTTGCTCTCAGCCATTGCTTTTCTTTTAGCAAGCATTATTGTGCTTGTTATGTATTTTTGTATGTTTCGCCCAAAAACTCAAAGCAGTGATGTTTTCACCATCAGTTGTTCAAATCTTGAAATGAATGTCGGGCAGACAAGTCCACTTCCAATAGAAATGTCCTTTGAAAGTGCTGAACTTAATTACCAAGTTGAAGACAGAGAGATTGTTGTGATAAATGGCGGCAACATAACAGCACTCAATGCAGGAGTAACAACAGTTATGATAACTGCTGTCTATGAAAACAAGCAAGCCTCTTGCAGTTTTCTTGTTTCTGTCAGCCGAGATTCTTTAACATGTCATTTGTCCGAAAATGTTGGTTGCAAAATTTTTAATGACAAAATCTTTTTGACAGGCCCTTCTTGTCAATTTTCACTTCAGTTGTATGATGAATTTGACAATTTGATTTTGAATCCTCTTGTTGAACCTTCAGTTTCTGATAATGAGAACATGAGGATTGAAAAACTTCCCTTTGGTTTTCTGCTTTCGGCAAGCAAAGATGGTTTTGTAACTTTCAATTTCTACCAGCTTAATTTTTCGATAACTTTTGAAGTGATTGCTCTTTAAATTGCTTGCAATTTTTGATGGATAATATTATACTTAAACTATAAAATCAAAAGCCGAACAAAACTCAATAAGGAGATCTTTACATGGATGAAAAACAACCAACAGAAGTGCTTGCAACAGAACAAATGAGTTTTGTTGACGACAAATATAGGTTTAAACTTGACAATTTTGAGGGGCCACTTGACCTGCTTTTGCACTTAATCAAAGATGCCAAAATGGATATTATGACAGTTAAGCTTGCTGATATAACAGAGCAGTATCTTGAATACATGAAAGATCTTGATTCTATTGATATGGACAGAGCAAGTGAGTTTATCACAGTGGCGGCAACACTTATTGAAATCAAATCAAAGCATTTGCTGCCTGTTGAGCAAGATGATGATGTTGACGAAGAAGACAGCGAAAAGTTGTTGCTTGAAAGACTGAAGGAATACGAACTTTTTAAAGAAACGGGAAAAAGACTGAAGGAAATTGAAGATATAAACAAACTTTATCGAATGCCAGGCAAGGAAACTGAAAAGGTTAAAATTGTGATCAAAGACATGGTTTTAGACAAATTGCTTGACGCCTTTGCAAATTTGCTTGCCAAAGCAGAGGCTCGAGGAGAGGATAAACCAGAGCCTAAAAAAATCGTAAAAGATCGTTTTACAGTGGCTGAAAAAATTGTTTCAATACGCTCTTATGCAAGAGAGCATAAACGCTTTCCATTTGAAGAAATTTACACGCCAGATATGACAAGGAGTGAGATGATAAATGTGTTTCTTGCCCTTTTAGAGCTTTTGAAATTGCAAGCAGTTAGGGTTGAACAGGCAGGCATCTTCAAGCAAATCAATATTATTTCAAACGAGGTTTAATTATGAGCACAATCGACACAGCATACAATTTGAAAGAGGTTCTTTATTCAATTTTATTTGTCGCAGGGGACGGAATTGAAAGATCTTTTATTGCCGACAAATTACAAGTTAGTCAAAAAGAGTTAGATAAGGCCATTGCTCAGTTAAAGCAGGAACTCAGTGGCGATAAAGGGGTGCATTTGATTGAATATAAAAACAAAATACAACTTGCTTCAAATCCAAACTATGCAAACTACATATCCGATGTGCTCAATCCAATTAGAGAAAAATCTTTAACAAGAGCGGCTCTTGAAACCCTTGCAATCATTGCTTACAAGCAGCCTATAACCAAGCTTGAGGTAGAGGATATAAGAAGGGTAAACTCTGACTATGCAGTGCAAATTTTGGTGGATCAAAATATGATTGAAGTTGTTGGCAGAAAAGATGCTGTTGGCAAGCCTTTATTATTTGGAACAACTGAAAGCTTTTTAAAAAGATTTAACTTGCAAGATATCAACGAGCTTCCTGATTATGAAGAATTACTTGAGCGCATAAAAACAATAAGACAAGAAGAAGATCAAGAAAAACAAGACACACTTTTCAAAAATGTTGAAGGAATTGAATTTGAAGAAGACTTGCCTGATTTTTTGAAGGGGGAAGATGTGCAAACAATTTCGGCTGATGATGGGTCGATTGCGTAAAGACCTAATAGCCAGAGCCTTACAAGGCTCTTTTTTCATGCCAAATAGCATAAATGGCAGTAGAAAATAATAATATGTTTTATGCAGAAAAAAATTAGGGTTTATGGGCAAAAATACAATCAAAATAAGGTTAAATATCGTTTGGCTAGGGGGATAATTTTTAATATATTTTTACTATTTCTTCTTATTGCAGAAATAGTGCTTGGTGTGCTTTGGGCAATCGGTTTTTAAAAAAAATCAACACGCCTATAAAACCCGCATTTATTTTGCTTGCATTATATTTGATT
Source organism: uncultured Bacillota bacterium (assembly GCA_946495675.1). Taxonomy (GTDB): domain Bacteria; phylum Bacillota; class Clostridia; order Christensenellales; family UBA1242; genus Caccovivens. The sequence continues at coordinate 24,899 of CAMMDQ010000002.1, forward strand.
TTTACAAATGGCTTGACAAGTCTTTTGCTTTTTGTTTCCGTGCTTGGTCTGCATGAGGGGGCACATTTTTTGGTTGCTAAAAAATTGGGCTATAGGTTGGAAAGTTTTTCCATAGCGGCTTATGGGGCATCGCTCAACTATAAAGAAAAGATTTTGGACAGTAAGGATGAATTTTTAATTTCGCTTGCTGGTCCAGTTTGCAATATTGTTTGTGCAACTATTGTAGTTGCTCTTTGGTGGGCTTTTCCCACTTTCTACAATATTTCAGCAACTTTTGCAAAGCAGTCTTATATATTTGGACTGCTTAATCTTCTTCCTTGTTATCCGCTTGATGGGGGAAGGGTTGCCGCTGCAATTTTGCAAAATGTGATAAGTCGAGAGAGGGCGATAAAATTGATAACAACCTTTAATATTGTTTTATCTGCCATCTTTTTCTTGTTTTTTGCCATTTCATGCTTTGTCAATTTCAATCCCACTTTTGCTTTAATTGGTAGTTTTTTGATTTTAAGCTTGATCTCAAACGACGACAATAAATATGTATATGCAAACCGGCTAAACAAAAAGATAAAAAATTTTGCAAAGGTCAAGTTTATATATGTAAAAAAATCAACTTCGCTTGCAAAATTGATAAGCAAAATTGATTTTAATAGATACATTATTTTTGTAGTCAATATTGATGATAAAAATATTTTTCTCGATGAAGGAAAACTTTTCAAACTTAGCTTAAATTTTCCTTTGACACTTTCAATCGGGGATGTTTTAAACCAAATACGGCATAAGAGCGTCTAAGTTTTTTCTTTCGAATTCTTTGAGCCGCGACAGTATATCATCGATTTCTTTTGAAATATTTTTATGATCATACAGGTCTTTTACACAGGTGATATACCCCATAAAAGTGCCAAACAACATCATTTCTGCGATATGCCGTGTGGTTTTGTTTGTCATTGTTGAAAGATTTATGCTTGACCAAAGTTTTGCTTTTTCAAGCCAGTTGTTATCCTTGATTTTTTCAAGCTTTTCTGCTTGTGAAAAAACTTCACATTCTTTTTGCAGAGCAATATAAACATCTTGTTCAGAAGCCAGTTCCTTTTTTAAGTTGTTATCTTTCACTTTTGGCAAAAGTTCGTCAATTGACTGAACTGCTGTTCGAATGTTTTGGTATACACCGTTTAGATAATTTTCCAAATCTTCTTTTTTGATTTCTTCCATGATTTTCACTCCTTAGATTTTTTTGTGCAATTTTTGTGATTTTATTCAATTTGTTGCCATTTACATATTTTTAAAATATCTTGCAGAAAATATAGGTATGAAAACCTCAACAAAAATTATCCTTGTGTTGTTTGCTTTGACAGCTATTGCCGCCGTGGTGCTTTTTCCGCATCTTTCAGTTGCAATAAAATTTGAAAACGGACAACTCTCTTTTAATTTTTCGCCACTTGGCTATGTAGCATTAGCGCTCCTTATTCTGTCAAATTCTTTTGGCATTGTGCTTTATTTCAAATTTTTGAAAACTCTTTCTTTAAATAAAGTTTTATTTTTTTCCACTTTGCCATTTACCTTGATTTATGGCTTTTCTCTTTATACTTTGGCCTATCTTACAAATATCGACAATACTTTCGCAAACTCAGTTAAAATTGTATTAAACATATCAACAGAAAATCAATATAACTCAATATTATGGGCTGTGCTTCTTACAATTCTCTATGTTTTGGTGCTTTTTATTGTTTATTTTATCGTTACAAAACCAATATATAAAATGGAAAAATTGTTGGAGCGACTGGGCGATGGAAAGATAAGAGAAAAGAAATTTCGGCTTGGCGGAGGGAAACAATTTAATCATATAGGTCATTCATTATTAAAAATAAACAACCAATTTAATGAAAGTGAGGATGCCCCATCCATAAAATTACCAAAAGTGCTCGATAAATATGTTGATAGTCAGGATGTAGAAAAACTTCAAAGTGGACAAATGGTAAGTCGTTTTGCATATCTTAGTCTTTGCGTTATAAACGATTTTGGCACAATCAGTTTGCAAGGTAATTATGACATTTTAAAATTGTATATTAATGTTGTCGAGCCTCTTGTAAAAAGGTTTAACGGGCTTTGTGTTGACAATTGTTCTTTTGGCAGTTTAGGTGTTTTTTTCCGAGCACAAGATGCCCTGGATTTTGCACATGCTGTATGTCGAGCTATAAAAATCAAAGCAAAGCGTTTAAACGTTAAAATAAATCGATTTGTTGCGGTCAATGGTCAGAAGATTTGTTGCTCGCTGAATAAAAATGGCAAATTGCTAATAAATGAAGAAAATGTGGCAGCATTAAAAAAAGTTATAGAGTTTTCAAAACGAGCAGAATGTTGTTTGATTTTTTCAAATACTGTTCTTGACAATTTGCCATCATCATATCTTTTGAAATATCGATATATTGGCACATTATTCAATCAAAATTTAAATTTGTTTGAAAGTCTTGAGGTTTACGGCAGGCATAAGAGAATGCTTCTTGACAAAAGCAAACAATCTTTTGAAAAGGGAGTGATGTTTTTCACTCAAGGTCAGCAGCAGCGTGCAAAACTTATATTCGAAAATTTGCTGCGAGAAAATCCAAACGATAAAACTGCATTTCTATACTTAAACCAATGCAAGAATTAACTTGACAACTTTGAAACAAAGGTGCTAAAATCTTGTCTGTGAGAACAAAAACTGTTGAAAGTAAAAAGGTATGCCCAAGATGTCAGTTGAAGGTGGCTATGTCTTGTGAAGAATGTCCAGATTGCGGTCTTGTTTTTTCTCGTCTTGCAATTGCCACAAATCAAGATGCCAAAGCTTTGAAAAGGCGGGGGGAGCGGAAATATATCATCAGCACCACAACGCTGCCAAGTGATGTAAATTTCATAAAGCTTTTGTGTTTATCCATCTTTACTGGTTTTGTTGGTGGGCATTGTTTTTATGTTGGACGATATGGCAGAGGTCTGCTTTTGCTGCTAAATTTTATCATGATTGTTTGTCTCACGATTTTTAATGCACCGCTTATGGCTTTTAGCGAGGCTCTTGTTGGGGTGCTATGCACAGTTGCAGGTTTCATATTGTTTATCTGGTTTTGGGATATTTTTATGATCGCGGTGAAAAAATTTAAAGTGCCAGTAGGTATTGACCTTGCTTCTGACAAATTTGGCAGGGAAAAATTACAAAAGGAAGAAGAAAAATGAAAATTGTCGTTGGCATAAGTGGAGGTGTTGATTCTTCAGTTGCAGCATATCTTCTTAAAAAACAGGGGCATGAAGTGATTGGCTTGTTTATGATAAATTGGGAAGAAAAAAACGGTGCATGCACAGCTGAGGAAGATTATGAGGATGTAAAAAGGGTCTGCAATAAGCTGGGTATTCCTTATTTTTCTGTTAATTATGCTAAAGAATATTATCAGCGTGTTTTTAAGTATTTTCTCGAAGAATACAAGGCTGGAAGAACACCAAATCCTGATGTTTTATGCAACAGAGAGATCAAATTTGGCCCTTTTCTTGACAAGGCGTTGGCTTTGGGAGCTGATATGATTGCAACCGGGCATTATGCAAAAAAAATAGAAAAAGATGGAAAATTTTATCTTGCAAAGGCGGATGATCTCAACAAAGACCAATCATATTTTTTAAATCAGCTTAGTCAATATCAGCTTTCAAAAGTGCTTTTTCCACTTGCGGAAATTTCAAAACCTCAAGTTCGAGAAATAGCGAAAAAGCTTGAACTTTCCACGGCATCAAAGAAGGACTCAACCGGCATATGTTTTATTGGTGAGCGTAATTTTAAAAAATTTTTGAGTGAGTTTTTGCCAGCTCAGCCAGGAGAAATCGTTGACGCTCAAGGCAAAGTTGTTGGTAAGCACGATGGACTGATGTATTACACTTTGGGGCAACGAAGAGGGCTTAATATTGGAGGACTTAAAGGAGGAAACGGTCAGCGCTGGTTTGTGCTTGAAAAAGATTTACAAAACAACCGACTTATTGTCAGTCAAGGAGAAGATGATCTGCTGTTTAGCGATGGCCTGATTGCAACTGATATGAACTGGATTCCTGAAAGGCCAAATCAAGAAGAGTTTGTTTGTTTTGCAAAGTTTAGATATAGGCAGCCTGATCAAAAAGTCAAAGTGAAAATAACAGGAGAAACCACAATTCAAGTTGATTTTGACCAAAAGCAGCGGGCGATAACTCCGGGACAATTTGTTGTTTTGTATGATAATCAGGGATTATGTCTTGGTGGAGGAATTATCGATAGAAGTTATAAAAAATAAAGCAAGAGAAAAATCTTGCTTTTTTTTGATTGATTTATTGAAGGGGGATTTTAAGGTTTTAGCATAAAAATTTGTCATATGGGCAAAATATACTCAGGAGGTAAAATATGATTATAGCAAATTATATTGCACTTATCATCTTGATGATAGGCGGACTTAACTGGGGTATAATTGGACTTACAAACTTCAATTTGGTTGCTTGGTTAAGTATGGGCAGCAAAATTGTTGAGAGAATCATTTATATTCTCGTGCTGATTGCAACAATTTATTTAATCATTGCTTGCATCATTGATGGTGGAATTCTTCTTCGTGAATTTGCAACACCAACTGCAGGCGTTTAAAAAGGTCTCGGCATAAGCTGAGATTTTTTTGTTGGAATTTTGTTTTTTATATAGTAGCTACAAAATTATAACCACCAAAATTATTGAAATAAGGCAAGAAAGAAGTGCATGAGTCAGTTTTTGAACAACCATAAGCCCTATTGGCATTTTTATTTCACTTGTCAAAGCTGATGATTGCAACATTGTCGATATTCCTCCAAAACTTATAACAAAACTTGCACAAACAATTCCTATTTTAAGAGGCATCTCAGTTGAAATATCAAGGCAGCCTTTGGTTATTTCAATAAGCCCGCCAAAAAATGCTGACACAGAGTCTGGAAGCAGTGAAAGAAGAGGAGATAGAGAGGTTATCACAACAAAGAATATAGCAATAATTGCGCCAACGGAAATGACGCTTAGCGAGCAATCAAGAACGATTGAGGATATATTAAAATTTTTATCCTCTTGTTTTGTTTTAGTCTGGTCAAATTCTTTAAGCTTTATTTTTCGATAAAGAATACCGTTAAGAAAAGCGCCTAGCAAATGTGCTGAAAAAATTATATAACCCGCAAGAGCACTTCCAAACATTCCAGCTCCAACAGCTCCAATAACAAACATTGGACCTGATGTTGAACAAAAACTTAACATTTTGCAGGCGTCTGTGCGTGAAATTTTGCCTGCCTGATACAAATCAGCTGTCACTTTTGCTCCCACGGGATAGCCAGAAATTATGCTCGAAAAAAAACAGTAGGCAGCAAGTGGTGGTGCTTTATACAATTTTTCAACAGGTTTGGCAAACAATTTTGAGATTTTATCTATGACACCAAGTCCTGAAAGCAGTTTTGTAAAAAAGATAAAAGGGAGCAGGCTTGGCAACACATTTAAAGCCCAGGCTGAAAGCCCGTCAAGAGTGGTTTGCAAATAAAATTGAGGTTTTAAAATTATCGAGCAAAGAATGTATAAAATCAACACAGTCAACAGGATTTTTAAAAAATTTATTTTCAATGTTTTTTGCATATTTTCACCATTTTATTTGACAAAGGATTGTATTATATTTATAATTTTTTTTGTATTACATAAGCACTATAAAACAATTTATTCACAAAAATATTTTTTTAGAAGGTTAAAATGAAAATCAAAAATATTTACAAAAAGGCAGCAAAACTTCAAAAGACTATTGTATTTCCAGAAGCGGAATTTAGTGACAGAACTTTACAAGCCGTCAAAATTATTGCAAAAAAGAAAATCGCAAAGCCAATTCTTATCGGCGATGAAAGCGGCTTGGTTTTGAGAGACAAATCTTTGCTTGGGTTTCAAATCATCAACCCAAAAACATTTGAGCATCTTGATAAGCTTGTAAAAAGTCTTTACTCAAAACGAAAAGATAAGGGCTTGACTTTGCAGCAGGCCAAAGAACTTGCTTTAAATCCTTACTATTTTGGAACTCTTCTTGTTGAAGAAGGTTATGCAGACGGAATGGTCGCAGGAGCTGAAGCTTCAACTGCAAACACGGTTCGACCTGCACTTCAAATTATCAAAGCGAAGAAAAAAGGATGTCCGGTCAATTCATGTTTTCTAGTTTATGGCAAAAACAAGTTTTTGAAAGATAAAACATTGATCTTAGCTGATTGTGGCGTCCTGCCTTGTCCGAACGCAGACGAAATTGCTCAGATTGCAAGTGATAGCGTTAAAACTTTCAACACTCTTGGACTTGGTCAACCTAAAGTTGCATTCTTATCATTTTCGTCAAAAGGTTCAGCAAAACATGAAAGTGCAGAGAAAATGGCGCAAGCTTATACCAAATTTAAAAAGAGCGGTGTTTGCTGTGATGGAGAGTTGCAATTTGATAGTGCGATGGTGCCAAAGGTTGCGGCAAGCAAAGCTCCAGATAGTGCTATTAAAGGGGATGCAAACATTTTGATTTTCCCAGACTTAAACAGTGGCAACATCTGCTATAAAGCGGTTCAATACATAGGTGGACTAAATGCCATTGGTCCAATCTTGCAAGGGCTTAACAAGCCAGTAAATGACCTATCTAGAGGTTGCAGCGTGGAAGATATTGTTACAATTACTGCAATTACAGCATTGCAGGCAGAAAAGGAGTAAATATGAAAATTTTAGTTATCAATGCGGGAAGTTCTTCTTTAAAGTTTCAGTTGTTTGATATGACAAATGAAAGTGTGATTGCAAAAGGAAATTGTGAGAAAATTGGTCTTGCATCTTCTTTTATCACAATCTCAATGCATGGGAACAAAAAAGAGGTTCCTGTAAAAATGGAAAATCATGTTCAAGCACTTGAAAATGTGCTGAAAATGTTAACTGATGAAAAAGAAGGTGTGATAAAAAGCTTGTCAGAAATTTCAGCATGTGGACATAGAGTTGTTCAAGGAGGATGGATCTTTAACCAAAGTGTGCTTGTAAATAAAAAGGTGCTTAAAGACCTTGAAAAATTGACCGACCTTTCTCCACTCCATGCCCAAGCAAATATGGCTGGGATCAAAGGATGTATGGAAGTTATGCCAAAAGTGCCACAAGTGCTTGTTTTTGACACATCTTTTCATGCAACAATGCCTGAGAAAGCTTATAACTATGGCATAAAATATCAAGATGCGGAAAAATATCATATCAGAAAATATGGCTTCCATGGCACAAGCCACCGATATGTAGCAAATGTTTGTGCGAAAATGATGGGCAAAAAACTTGAAGAGCTCAACCTTATCACTGTTCACATGGGAAATGGATCTTCAATAACTGCAATCAAAAATGGTAAAAGTGTTGACACAACAATGGGGTTGACTCCACTTGAAGGGCTCATCATGGGCACACGATCTGGCGATCTGGATCCTACAGTGGTATCTTATTTGGCAGAAAAGAAAGGTCAGACAGCTCAAGAAGTTGTGAAATATCTCAACAAAGAGTGTGGCATGTTGGGTATAAGTGGTGTGTCAAGTGATCTTAGAGAAATCAATGACGCAATCAAAAAGGGAAACAAAAGAGCAAAACTTGCTCTTGACATGCTTAAATACAGAACAAAGAAATTTATCGGCTCTTATATGGCAGTGCTTGGAAAAGTTGATGCGATTGTGTTCACAGGTGGTGTAGGTGAAAACCAAGAAGATCTGCGTGAAGAAGCACTTGAAGGTCTTGAAGGATACGGAATTGAACTTGACAAAAAGAAAAATAACAATTTGCCAAGAGGCACAGCTGAACTTATAAGCACTAAAAAATCAAAAGTTAAAATTTTCAGAATTCCAACAGATGAGGAACTTTTGATTGCAAGAGACACACTGCAGTTGATAAAAAAATAAAGAGATAAAATTATTTTTGCAAATTTTGAAAATTGCGGATAAGGCTGATTAAAAAGAATTAAAAAATAAATAAAAAACACTTGACAATTAAGTCGAAAATCAATATACTTTCTTAGGCAAGGAAAAATTAAGCAAGAAATGTAAAGGAGGAAAGACAATGGCTGTTCCAAAGGGTAAAGTTTCAAAAGCAAGAAGAAACACTAGAAATTCTGCGAATTTTAAAGCAACAGCACCAACACTTGTTGAATGTCCAAAATGTCATGAGATGAAAAAACCTCATACAGTTTGCAAAAAGTGTGGAAGCTATAAAAATGAAACTGTTATAGAGAAAAAAGAAAAAACAAAATAATTTCATAACTCGTCTTGAAAAAGGCGAGTTTTTTTGTTTTTGTCTTTTTATTAAGGGGGTTAGTTTTTTAGCAAACTAAACTATATGTGCTGTTATGCAATGCATAATAGACACAATATATTCCAAAATATGCATAATAGTGATGCATTTTTTTATTTTCAAGAATTTCAATAAAATTTCAAAAATCGTTTTGATTATTTGTTATATTTTTGTTATTATATATACAGCATGAAAGGAGATTATGATGAAAATTGTTGTTGATGCTTTTGGTGGAGATAATGCTCCGCTTGAAATAGTTGAAGGAGCTTTGATGGCAATAGAAAGAAACAAAGACCTTGAACTTATTTTGACTGGCAAAAAAGAAGAAATTGAAAAGATTTTAAATGGAAGAGGAGAAAGAATTGAAATTGTTGACGCACGAGAGGTGATTACAAACAATGACAAACCGACTGAAGCTATCAGACACAAAACAGATTCTTCTCTTGTTAAAGCATATGACATTTTGAAAGAACGGGCTGATGTTGTTGGGCTTGTCAGTGCGGGCAGCACAGGAGCTGTTTTGGCTGGTGCTATTATGAAAATTGGAAGAATCAAAGGAATTTCAAGACCAGCACTTGCTCCAATTCTTCCAACAAAGGCTGAAAGCGATGTTATAATCATTGATAGTGGGGCGAATATCGATTGCAAACCTGTCAATCTTCTGCACTTTGCGCTGATGGGAAGTGCTTATTACTCTATCGTTTACAATAAAGCTCAACCAAGAGTGGCTTTGTTAAGCAATGGTGTTGAAGAAGAAAAAGGAAATGAACTTGTCAAAGAAGCTTTTCCTCTTTTGAAAAAAGCGGCAATTAACTTTATCGGCAATCGTGAGGGCGGAGATTTCATGAGTGGCGAAGTTGACGTTATGGTTGCAGACGGCTTTGCCGGAAATGCTTTGCTTAAAGGAACGGAAGGTGCGGTTGCTGCCGTGATGAGCCTTCTTAAAAAAAGTATAAAATCTCATAAAATGAGCATGATTGGAGCTCTTTTTATGAAAAAAACTTTTAATGAGCTTAAAAGCCGCATTGATATTCAGAAAAAGCATGGCGGAAGTCCGCTTTTGGGCTGCAAAAAGCTTGTTGTGAAAAATCATGGCTCATGCAAACGATTGAATATCCTCTCGTCCATTGAGCAGACTATGCTTCTTCATAGCAATAAATTAATTGAAAAAATTGAAAATTCAATCCAAGCTTTTGAGGCGGACAGCAATGAATAAAACAAAACTCAATCTTTTATCGCAAACACTTGGAATCAAAGTGCAAAATCAAGACCTTTTTTCTCGAGCATTCACCCATAGTTCTAAGAGCGAAAACAACTATGAAAGGCTTGAATTTTTGGGCGATGGAATACTTGATTTTGTTGTTGGAGAGTACCTGTTTTCTCACACGCAGGCCCATGAAGGTAAACTAACTGTTTTGCGAAGCCATTATGTTTCCGAAAACAATCTCTGCAAGATTTTTGATCTTTTGAAACTTTACGATTTTGTGGTTTTGGGCAAAAGTTATCAAGGTCAAATTTCAAAGGCTGTCAAAGCAGATATTGTGGAGGCTGTGATTGCGGCCGTTTATCTTGAATGTGGGCTTGAAAAAACAAAAGATTTCATTTATCGAAATTTTGATCTTGAAAATTTTGACAATGTTGTTGACGACAATTATAAATCAAAGTTGCAAGAACTAGTTCAAAGCGGTTTTAAGTGTCACATGCAATATAAAACACAGCCAGCCGCCGTCGGTTTTGTGTCAACATTTTATATGGACGAAGATGCAATAAGCACAGGGGAAGGTGCCAGCAAAATTGAAGCAGAACAAAATGCGGCAAAGGCAGCAATAAAAAAATTGTTTCTGATCTGATCTTTACAAACTGTTTGATTTACTGAATTTCCTGCTAATAACTTAAGAAAAATGCGAGGTAGTTATGATTTTTAAAAAAATTGAAATGATAGGATTTAAATCTTTTGCAGATCGCACTGTGATTGAGTTTAACGATAATTTTACTGCAATTGTAGGTCCGAACGGCTGTGGTAAAAGCAATGTTTCTGATGCTATAAGATGGGTTTTGGGGGAACAAAGCCCAAAAACTTTGCGTGGCGACAGTATGCAAGATGTTATTTTCAACGGAACTGAAAAAAGAAAGAGTCTTTCATATTGTGAAGTGACTTTAACATTTGATAACACAAATCGATTTTTCAATTTTGATTATGATGAACTTGCAATCACAAGAAAGCTTTATCGCTCTGGTGAAAGTGAATATCTTATCAATCGCAACACCTGCCATTTGAGAGATATAACAAATCTGTTATATAACAGCGGACTTGGGAAAAATGGTTATTCGGTCATCAGTCAAGGCAAAGTTACCGAACTTGTTGACGCAAAACCAGAAAGTCGAAGGGCTATGTTTGAAGATGCCGCAGGCATTTCGAAATATAAAAATGATAAGCGTGAAGCTGAGCGTAAACTGGAGCGAACAACTGACAACTTGACTCGTGTCAAAGACATTTTGTCTGAAATTGAAAGGCAGATGGGACCACTGAAAAAACAGGCTGAAAACGCAAAGAAATATTTGGAATTCAAAGGTCAGCTAAAAGATTTGGAAGTCAATGCATACATCTATCAATACGAAAATGCAAATACTGCAAAAGAGCAGATTTCCTTAAAGCTTGATGCTCTTGCAAAGCAAATTGATGTCAGACAATCAGACCTTGACAAAGCAAATGAAGAATACAATCAAGCTATGAATTCTATTGAAAACTTTGACAAAACTTTGGCTGCAATCAACCAAACAATCTTAGATCTTACTGTAGGGCTTGAAAAACAGGAAGGGGAAACAAAACTTGCTAGAGAACGCATAAACTACACAAACAAAGAAAATGATCGTCTGCACCTTGACAGAACAAACAGCTTGACTGCTCTTGAAGCTTGTCAAGAAGGCAAAAAAGAAATTGAAAATCAGATTTCAACATTGCAAAAGGATCTTCAAATTTTGGAGAACTCTTTTGATGAGTTATCTGCAAAATATCTAGCGCTGGCAAATGAACTTACTCTCAGCGAAGATGAAGCGGGGGCAAATCAGCAAAAGATTATTGAAACCCTTGGCTCACTTTCAGATATAAAAAGTAATGTTTCTCGCCTTAAAACTGAAAAGGCACTTTTAAGCGAAAGTTTGAAAAATTTGGAAGAGGACATTGGTGGACTTTCAAACAAGCAAGATGAAAGCAAAAAACTTGCTAGTGATGCAAAAAACGCGTTAAATCAAAAAGGAAACAAACTTGCTCTGCTCAAAGAACAAGAAAAAAATCTTGCCAGCCAAGATTTTATAAATGAGCGAAAAAATAAAGAACTTGAAGGTGAAAAAGCCAACATAAACACGCAGATCAAAGTTTTTGAAAACAGAAGAAAACTTTTGACTGAACTGCAAAATGAATATGATGGCTATGCTTACGCAGTTAAAAAATTGCTTAAAGAAAGTGAGAAAAATGCTCAAATTAAATCCAAAATTGTGGGTGTAATTGCATCACTTATTAAAGTTCCGCAAAAACTTGAAACTGCTGTTGAGGTTGCTCTTGGTGGAGCGGTACAAAACATTGTTACTCACAATGAAGAAGAGGCTAAATCACTTATCAAGTTCTTAAAAGAAAATTCTTTTGGCAGAGCAACTTTCTTACCTATTACTTCAATGAAAAGAAGAAATCTTGATCGCAAATATGTTGACGGCAAGCAGGGCATATATGGCATAGCATCTGAACTGGTTGATTATGATAAATTAATTGACAATGTTGTAAGCAATTTGCTCGGCTCTACCGTGATAGCTGAAAATTTGCAAGTTGCGGTTGACCTTGCAAAAAACAGCGGTTACGCTTTTAGAATTGTAACTCTTGATGGTGATGTTGTAAATCCACAAGGATCTTTGACTGGCGGAAGCAAAAAGGCTGAATCTTCAAACATTATGGGAAGAGAACGTGAAATTGAAACGCTAGGAGATGAAATAGTAAAGTTTAATGTGAGACTTGGGCAAATTGACAATGAACTTAAACAAACTGCAGGCAAACTTGAACTGAATCGTAAAGAACTTGCAGAAAAAAGAAATCTTATAAGTTCTCTGGAAGTTGAAATTGCAAAGGACAAGGAAAAGATTGAACAATTTTCTTCAAATCTTATTGAAACTGCCGACAATTTGCAAGTCAGTGAAATGGAAAGTCAAACAGTAAAGAATAAACTTCAACTTATAGAGCAAGAGCTTGCAAAAGCTGAAAAACTTGAAAGTGCACTTTCTGGCAACAAAGAAGATGCTGACGAGCTTGTTAAGGAGAAAAGAGAAAAATTTGAACTTCTCAGAAAAGAAAGAGATGCGATAAATGATAATATTTTGACTGTGAAAGTTGAAATGGCTCAAATCAGAACCAAACTATCAAACGCAGAGAATGAAAAATTGAGATTGGAAAATGAAGAGGGCAGATTGAATCAATCGATAATTGAAATAGAAGAGCAAATCAAGAAAAACGATTTGTTTATCAATCAATCAGAACAGCTCATCAAAGAAAAACTGGCTGCAGCCCCAACATCCGATAAAAAGCAAGAGCTTGAAAAATGCACCAAAAAGAGAGCTGACATTGAAAGTGAAAAGCAGGCAATCAATGATAAAATCAAAGAACTTGACCTGCATAAAGCTTCTCTTATGGATGAACTTACAAGACTTCATGACAAAAAGTTTAGAGAAGAGATGAATTTGTCGAAGGTTGACAGCGAGCTTGAAAATATGCAAGAGCGAATATATGAAGAATATTCCCTTACTTATACCACATGCCAAGAACTTAGACGACCAGATTTCGATATAAATCAGGCATTGCCAGAGATCTCAAAACTTAAAAAATCTATCAATGCTCTTGGTTATGTCAATGTTAATGCCATTGAAGATTGTAAAGTGCTTTATGAAAGATATGAAGATCTTAACACCCAGGCACAAGATCTTGAGAAGGCGCAAGATGATTTGAATAAGATCATCAGAGACCTTTCTGGCATCATGATTGAAAAATTTAATAATGAACTTAACAGAATCAATGAAAGTTTTAAACTGACTTTCAGGGAATTGTTTGGTGGTGGAACGGCAAAACTTGCTTTATGCGATGAAAACGATCCTCTTGAAAGTGGGGTGGAAATTTTTGCCCAGCCGCCAGGCAAAAAAATTCAAAATATGACCCTTTTGTCAGGTGGTGAAAAATCACTTACCGCAATGGCTGTCATTTTTGCAATTTTAAGAATAAAACCATTGCCTTTCTGCCTGTTTGACGAAGTTGAAGCTGCTCTTGATGACTCCAATGTTGAAATTGTTGATAAATATCTGAAAAAACTTTCAAATGAAACACAATTCATACTTATCACTCACAAAAAACCGACGATGGAATATGCACAAGCTCTATTTGGTGTTACAATGGAAGAAAAAGGTGTATCAAAAATTGTGTCTGTTCAGCTTTCAGATGCTATCAGGCATGCTCAGGAGAATTAATTATGGGGATTTTTAAAAAAATTGGCAATGCATTAAGAAAGACTAGAGAGGCGATTGCTCGCAAAATTGATGCTCTTTTAAGCCATGGCGAAATTGACGATGATTTTTATGACGAGTTGACTGACATTTTGATTTCTTGCGATGTTGGAGTCAAAACCAGTTTGGAAATTGTTGAGCAGTTAAGGCTTAGTGCAAGAAAACAGAAAATTAGGACTGCTGCAGAAGTTAAAAATCAACTTAAACAGATTCTTAAAGAAGATTTTATGTCGCTTAATCAAATTTCCATTGAGTATCCGGCAGTTATAACAATTATCGGAGTTAATGGTGTTGGGAAAACGACGACGATAGGCAAGCTTTCTAAATATTTTAAAGATAACAAAAAGGATGTTTTACTTGTGGCTGGAGATACTTTCAGAGCAGCTGCTGCAAATCAGCTTAATGAGTGGGCAATTCGAACAAAAACAAGAATCGTGAAACAAAACGAAGGTGCCGATGCTGCTTCTGTGGTTTTTGATGGCATTGCAAGTGCGAAGGCAAGAAAAACGGATGTTGTGCTTGTTGACACTGCAGGTAGACTTCACACCAAAACAAATTTGATGGAAGAGCTTAAAAAAATTGACAGAGTTATATCACGAGAATATCCTCAAGCACATCGTTATACTTTTATTGTTCTTGATGCGACAACGGGGCAGAATGCACTTTCTCAAATTTCTGCATTTAATGATTTTGTAAAAATTGATGGGATAATTTTGACAAAACTAGATGGCACAGCCAAAGGTGGAGTTGTGATTGCCATTGAAAAAGAATTTTCATTGCCAGTTGTTTTTATTGGCGTTGGGGAAGGTGAAAATGATATAGAGCCTTTTGACAGCAATGATTTTATCGATAATTTATTCTGATAATCTTACCTTCAAAATTATAACACAACCAAGAAAGGTTGTGTTTTTCTTTATCATTTTTTGACTAGACAAGCAAAATTCGACATATTTCAACATATATTCTTACTATAAAATTGAGAGGGAAATATGTTTTATGAAAGTTTGCTTACTATAGTTGGTAAAATCTCCAGCTTTACCTATTTTGTGGGAAGTGTTCAGGGCTTTCCAAAACCCTTATCAAAGGAAGATGAGCAAAAATTGCTTGAACTTTTAGCAAAAGGAGACAAAGAGGCGCGCGAAAAACTTATCACGCACAATTTGAGGCTTGTAAGTCATATTGTAAAAAAATTTTCGGGCAGTTTGGAGGTTGATGACTTGATTTCTATAGGCACAATAGGGCTTATGAAAGCTATTGATACCTTTAAGCCAGACAAAAACGCACAACTTGGCACATATGCATCAAGATGTATTGAAAATGAAATATTGATGGCAATAAGAGCAACCAAAAAACATAATTGCACTGTTTCATATAACACAACCGTTCCAAACAATGGCAAGGGTGATGAACTTGAACTTTTTGAAGTAATTTGCGACCCTAATAGTGAAGATGTTTTTGAATCTGTAGAAAAAAACTTGTTTATGTCTGATGTTCGAGAGATTTTAGATAAATACCTTGCAGCAAGAGAAAAAGCGGTAATTGTTCTCAGATTTGGTCTTAACGGCAATGACCCTATGACACAAAAAGAAGTTGCCGATTTGCTTGGAATATCTCGTTCGTATGTTTCAAGGATTGAAACCAAAGCCTTATCCATAATTCGAAACAAAATGCCCAATGATGAAAAATGTTAAAAAAATAAAGTAAAATTTAAAAAAATATTTAATTTTGCTTGAAAAAAATAAAAAAGTTGAATTATAATTAAGAAAAAGGGGGTAAAACATGGAAAAGACAGAATTCTACAACATTCTACAGAAACTTGTTTTACCTCTTTTTACAGGTTCTTATATTGATGGTGAAGAGGAATCTTCATCAAGAGATAGCGAAGTGGCCATCGGCAAAAAGAACTCTCTTTTGATCAAACCTTCAAAACAAGATGAATATAGACTTGTTCTAAAACGTGGACAAGCCTTTCAAAATTTTGAAATTGCTCTTTTAAGATCTATCCTTTCTGAGATAAATACAATATCTGAACTAAATTTGCAAGATTCAAACTATGTTGCAAACTTGCAATCGCATGCTATTGAAAAATCAATATGTCGCAGTTTGTGCGACCAAGAAGACACTGTTTCTGTTATGCTCGGCATCCTTTCTGAACTTGATATGTGGTCTTCTCGAACTTACGAAGGCAAAAAAATTTCTATTTGCACGGTATTAAATCTTTCAATGGATCTTTCGCAGGAAGAAGGCAGCATCTATTACACCGATGTGATGAACAAAGACTTTTATGCACTTTTGACAGACGGAGAATATTCTGCAATCGAATTTGATAAAAATGGAATTTTGAATGGCTATATTCAAATGCTTTCACGCAAAGGAGCACCAGCAGTCTCACCATACAAATATGAAGCAATTGCAAAATATTGCAATGACAAAAGAATCGGTCTTGTATTGACTTCGTATGGCGATTTTTTGATTTTTAAAAATCGAACTTTGTTGTTTGCTAAAAGAAATGGCCGCTGGAATGTATTTTCTCATGATGAAGTCATCCAGTTGCTTCTTAGCCGTGGAACATATTCGCTAAAAGATATCAGGCGATCAATATATTTCACAGCCCTTGACACTTCTTTCTCTTATTCTGGTGGGTGCCTTGTTTATTTAAATAAAGATTCAGTTGAGCAAGCGCTGACCCATATTGATGCCCATGACATCATAATGGAAAAATATTTTGAGATGAAAAAAGAGCAAGAACTTGAAGAAGCGAGCAAACTATATAATTATCAACGCTTGGCATCTACCGAAAAAACATACAAAGTGCCTTACAGTGTATTTCTTCAACAAGAAAAATGCTACAAAGCTTTAGCTTTGCGAAAAATCATTGCGGATAAGCCTTTTCAAGATTTAAGCCGCAAACTCCGTCAAGAGCTTGTGAGCATGGATGGGGCAACAGTCCTAGATAACGACGGGAACATTATTGCGATAGGTGCAATTATAAAGATTGAAGCGGGCAGTGAAGGTGGTGGAAGGCTGGCAGCAGCCCAAACACTCGCAAAATATGGCATTTCAATCAAAATATCGCAAGATGGCAATTTAACGGCGCTTTACAGTGATAGGAAAAACGGGAAGATAAAAGAATTGTTCACAGTAGGCTAAAAAATCACTAGAATCAGTCTAGTGATTTTTCTTCTTCAGGATAATATACAATTTTACTAATCAAATCTTCATTTATATGCAAAGCATTTTTTTTAAATAAGCCTAAGTGAAAAAGGTAAACAGAAAGTCGCTCGCTATCTAATTTTTGATCTTTATCAAGCAAATTTTTGTAAATTGAATTTAAATTTTCAATCGCTTTTGAATCTAAAAAATCTTTGTCATAATGAAAGCCATATGCATCTAGACTGATTTGCATTTGCAATAAGATCAAATAATTTAGACTCATATTTTTATCTTTTTGGTAAGCCTTTTTGATCAATTTGATAATTTTATCTACCTTGGTTTGATCTAGATTAAAAGGCTTTTCTATCACAAAAAGGGCACAAGTTCTGGCATCTTTTTCACATGGGGTGAAATTAAGGTCTGAAAACTGCATTTTTACCTCTTTTTAAACATGTCGATTGTCATCCTTAATTGTTTTAAAATCTCGCAATATAGTTTCAAGTTGTTCTAATTGGCTTGTTGAGAAACTTTCCAACAAAACTTGCTCTTTTTGTATTTTGTTGATAACAAATTTTGCTAATGCCTCTTCTGATTTAGACGTCTTTTCAATAAAAATTTTTTTGTAATCTTCAACATTGAAATTTGAGTCAATATTTTTAATAAAAGTTATTATATTAAGCAAATCAAGAGCTCCTGTTATAGCGCCATCTTTAATGGTTTGTTTAAGGGATGCGTCAATTTGCTTAAGGTGATTTGCAGGAGGGTTTTGCGCCAATTCGAGAAAGGCAGGACTATTTCCTATCCAAACTTTAGGGGCTTGATTTAAATTTGATTTCACATATTTTTTACGCATATACCCATCCTATCATATATAAAGTATTATGTCAAGAATATGACAAAATATTTATTGACAAAATCATATTTTTTTTGTATAATAATCCTGTCAGTTATGCAGACAATCGCATCGCAAGATGAGGAAAGTCCGAGCATCTAGAGAACATGGTGCAGGCTAACGGCCTGTGGGGGCGACCCTAAGGATAGTGCAACAGAAATAAACCGCCAAAATTTGGTAAGGATGGAAAGGTGGTGTAAGAGACCACCGAAAAGCTAGAGATAGTTTTTGCTCTGTAAACCCCACCTGATGCAAGGCTGAAGGGCATATGTGCGTTCTCTCACGCTCTTTTAGACCGCTTGATTTTGCAGGCAACTGCAAAACTAGATAGATGATTGTCAAATACAGAACTCGGCTTACAGCATCACTGACTTGTGGCTCTTGCCACTTTTTTTGTTTAGAAGATTTTTTTTAGGCAATAAATATGCCATGAGCAAAAAAGAATACATTGCAAAATTGGAAGAATTAATTTTCAATAAAATAAAATATCATGCACCCAATTTAAACAGTGAAAATGTTGATTATGAGATTTTAAAAGTTGTTGGCATCAACCCAAGTTTGCCAATATTTGTTTTTAAAAAACCATTAAATAAAATCTTTTTTCAAGCCTTCAAAAAAGCTCAGAAAAGAGCAGATTTTAATCTGATTTTGACAAAAAAACCATCTGTTAAAGCTGGAAAACTTAAAACTTTAAAAAATGTCTTCATTATTCTTCCAGATGAAATGGGGCAAAGCTTTTATTATAGTTTAGATGCACTAAATATAAACTATCCGGCTTCATCAAACTATAAAGTGAAATATAACAATGAGTTTTTGGCAGTTAATGACAAAGAAATTAAGCTTTCATTTTCGCCCTATTTTTTACACAAAAAATTTTGTGAAAAAGGAGTGGTGATGGATATAAAGGAATTTTTATGCAATGGCAAAAATTTTATCATGTCGCTATCCAATATTGAGAAAACTTGTCAAAGAGTGAAGATAGAAATGAATTTACCGCTGCCAAGAGGGTATTACTTTTTTGATAAACAAAAAGATTGCGTTGAAATCAAAAATCTTACAAACTTAGATAAAGCCTACTTCAACTTTTTCTGCCGTGGCGCAAGGTTTAATTTTGCCAATGTTGATGGGCTTGAGTTTTCATCTTTTGCATGCATAAATTTTGAAGTGGAGCTCAAGCTTCTTCCAAAAGAGCAAAAGAAACTATATTTCAATTTTGGAGATAAAAAATATTGTCTTCATTCATCATTGGATATGGCTGAATTTTTCAATTTAAGTCAACAAAAGATGTTTGAAATTTTTGATTTGCAGCTTAAAACTAAGGATGCCAATTTTGACGAAAATTTCAATCGCTCTTTGCCAAGAAAAATCTGGGAAAAATGGCAAAAAAATGATCATGATGAGGAAAGTGAAAATTCCTGGCTTAAAATCAAAAACTCAGTGCTCAAAAAATTTGAAAATGGCGAACAAATAAATGAAAATTTCAAAGGGCTTAAAGAGGTCTCTTTATACCGAAATCAAAGGTGGAAACGCATTTTCATTGTCCGCAACGGAGCTCGATATATGTTTGCCGATAATACAAGATATTTCAACTTTTTTTTGCTGACTAAAGAAATTTTTAAAAAAAACAACGAAATATACTTGTCTTTTGATAGGTAACTGTGTATAATTTGTCTATGGAAACTAGAGTCCCTTTGGCGGAAAGAATGCGGCCAACTTCTTTTGAAGATTTCGTTGGTCAACAACATATAATTGGAAAAAACACGCTACTTTACCGTGCAATTAAATATGGCACACTTGGCAGTTGTATTTTTTATGGCCCACCAGGCACAGGCAAAACAACTCTTGGCAACATCATTGCAAAAACATTAAGAGCAAATTATGTAAAATTAAACGCTGTAACAAGCGGAGTGAATGATGCAAAAGCGGTTATCGAACGGGCAAGAACTGACAAGGCAATGCTTGGCAAAGACACCTTCTTGATTTTGGATGAATGTCATAGATGGAACAAAGCTCAATCAGACTGTGTGCTGGAAGCTATTGAGAATGGAGATATATATCTTATAGGAACAACTACAGAAAATCCATACACATCTATGACTAGAGCGATCGTGTCAAGATGTCGAATTTTTGAATTTAAACCTATATCTAATGAAGAGATCATTATAGCCTTGAAAAGAGCTGTTGCCGATAAAGAAAAAGGTCTTGGTAATTTGAATGTTCAAGTTGATGAAGATGCTTTTAAATACATAGCTTATGCAAGCAGTGGCGACCTTCGAAACGCTCTTAACAGTCTTGAACTTGCAGTCATGACAACCCCTGCAAGCAAAGATAAAATAATACATATTGACAAAGAAATCGCTGAGCAATCAACCGATCGAAAGGCTTTAAGCCTTGATGAAAACATGTATTATGATGTCTTATCTGCTTTCTGCAAGTCGCTGCGCGGCTGTGACACTGAAGCAGCCTTGTTTTACAGTCAACGGTTGATTGAAGCGGGTTGCGATCCAATGATCATTGCAAGGCGTCTTGTTGCTCATGCTTCTGAAGATGTTGGCATGGCAGATTCAAATGCTCTTTTGCTTGCAACAAGTGCGATGTATGCAGTTGAGAAAATGGGAGCTCCGGAAGGACTTATTCCTCTTTCTCATGCTATAATTTATGTTTGTGAAGCTGAAAAATCAAACTCTGTTGTCAAAGCTATGGCTCTTGCAAAGGAAGATGCTTTATCTTACAATGACAACAAAGTTCCAAATCATTTGAAAAATCATCCGTCTACCAATGCTGACGGACATGGAAAGTATAAATATCCGCATGATTATGGTGGATATGTAAAACAACAATATATGCCAGATTCTTTGAAAGATAGGGTGTATTACATTCCAAGCCAAAATGGGCGAGAAAAAAATTTAATAAGAAAAAAGTTTAGAGATAAATAGGTGGAGTATGTTTGGTATAAGAAGTGACGGGAAAAAAGTAAAAGGAATGGGCATAATTGATAAAGCTGAACCTTTTTTTATGCCACAGCGAATTGATGCAGTAAATTACACAACTGTAAAAGTTAAATGCGACAGTATCGACGAGTTTATTGCAAGAGAACGCAAGAATGGCATTTCCTACAATTATATGCATATTGTGATTGCTGCGATTGTTAGAATTTTGTATATCAGAAAAAAACTGAATCGCTTTATAATGCGAGGTTCAATTTATCAACGAAACACAATCTCTGTTTCAATGGACATCAAGAAAAAACTTGAAGATGATGGCGAACAAGTAACTTTAAAGATGATGTTCAGCGGCAGAGAAAGCATTGAAGAAGTCAAAAAAATTATCGATGACGAAATTGCCAAAAATCTGAAAGAAGACGAAGTGCACACAACAACAAAGGCAGCTGGAAAGCTTACTCATTTGCCAGATTTTATGTTTCGATGGGCAATGGCTTTTGTGCGCTTTCTTGACAGACATGGCATGCTGCCAAAATCCATGATAAAAGCAAGTCCATTTCATACAAGTTGCTTTTTGACAAACCTGAAATCAATCAAGTTAAACTATATTTTCCATCATCTTTATAATTTTGGAACGACCACAATTTTCATTGCAATGGGCAAAGAACGAATGGAACCTTATGTTGAAAATAACAAAGAACTTACCATCGCAAAAATGCTTACATTTGGGTTGAGTCTTGATGAAAGAGTAGCGGATGGACTCTATATGGGAAAAAGCTTAAGACTGTTTTCTGATTACATAAAAAATCCTGACAATTTGAAAACTTCACTTCCAGATGATGGAACCATTCCAAAGAAGGCTACAAGAATTGTCAAATTTAAAAAACTGAAAGGCAAACCAAAAACAAAAAAAGAGAAAGTAAAAAAAGAGAAAACAAAATCCAAAAAAATAAAACCATTATTTAATAGAGAAAAGCACGAGGCGAAAAAAGCAGCCGCAAAAGCAAATAAAGAGAAAAAACTTGAACAAAAACGGCTTAAAGAAAAACAAAAAACCGAAAAATAAGTCGAAAATCTGCAAAGGAAAGAGGTTTAACGAAAAAGCTCTTTTCTTTTTTGCTTATTTTTATTTGTTTAACAAAAAAAATTGTGTTAAAATACTTTTGAAGATTGTAAAAGGAGAGAAGGATGAAAACAATTTTATATTTCGTGCTTGCAGTTTTAACAATTGTCTATATAGCACTTTTATGTTATTGTAATGTTGCTGTTGAAGTTAATGAAACTATAAGGCTGATTGCCAATTACGGCGGCCTTGCAATCATGCTGGCTTATGCTGCAATAAATTTTTTTGGCAATCCACTTAAAATTGCATTCTTTATTTTGCTTGTGCTTGCAACAGTCTTCTTAATTTTGACCGCTGTGATGCCTGACACTTTTAGAGAACTTTTTCACATAATTCAAGACAATACAACAATGATAAAATTTTAAGGGGAAAATATGGATAAAATTTTAATTATCGACGGCAACAGTCTTGCAAATCGTGCTTTTTATGCGTTGCCTTTTTTGTCTAATCGTGATGGACAGCCTACCGGCGCAGTTTTTGGTTTTGCAAACATTTTGATTAAGATTATTTCAGAGCTTAAACCTGATAAAATTGCGGTGGCTTTTGATCATGCAAGAAAAACTTTTCGAAATGAAATTTACAGCGATTACAAAGCACAAAGAAAAGAAACTCCGAAAGAACTTATCAGCCAATTTCCGCTTATAAAACAGATGCTCAAAGCTATGAATATTTGCACAATTGAAGTTGAAGGGATCGAAGCAGATGATATTATCGGCACTCTTTCAAGAAAACTGGATGGTGAAAAATATTTGCTTTCAGGGGATAGAGATTTGCTGCAACTTATAAATGAAAATACAGTTGTTTGGTTGACAAAAAAGGGCGTTTCAGTTGTTGAAAAAGTAGACAAAAATCGTTTAAAAGAATTGTTTAATCTTTCTCCTGAGCAAATTGTCGACTTGAAAGCTTTGATGGGAGATAGCTCTGATAACATTCCTGGTGTGAGTGGAGTTGGTGAAAAAACTGCACTTGGCTTGCTTGAGCAGTTTGACAATCTTGAAAATGTTTATCTAAATCTTGACAAAATCAAAGGAAAACTTAAGGAAAAACTTGAGCAAGACAGCGAAAAAGCCTTTATGTCAAAAAAACTTGCCACAATCAAATGTGATTGTGAATTTGAATATTCTTCAGACAAATTGTCCTTCACTCTTCCTTTTTCATCGGAATGTTACAATCTTTTTAAAAAGTGGGATTTTTCATCTCTTTTAAAACCTGAACTTTTTGGTGAAAATCAACCTTTAACACAAGAAAAAAAGATGGAAAGGGTTGTCCTTGATGATGTTACGCTTGAAAAAATGTCAAAAATTTCTGAAGGCGAGTTTATTTATAACCTACAAAAGCTTGAATTCATTTATGAAGGAAAACTTTATATTCTTGAACAAAATTATCAGATGTTTGACAGTGGACTATCTTTTGAAGACATTGCTTTGAAGCTTAAAAATGTTTTTGAAAATGAAAAGGTTTTGAAAATCACACCTTGCGCCAAAGAAGATATGCATGCTCTTGACAGATTTGGGATTAAACTGTCAAATTACTCAGATGTAATGATTGCAAATTATGCGGTAAATGTGGGCGGCAATATGCCAAAGTCGATTGAAACTGAAGAGTTGTTTTCATCACTTAAAGCTTATCTTGACAAAATGGATGCAGGACTAAGGTTTGTTTTCAATCAAATTGAATTGCCTCTTTGCAAAATTTTGTTTGAAATGGAAAAAGAGGGCTTTAAAATCAATGACGAAAAACTTGAAGAACTAGATCAATATTTTTCTTTAAAGTTGCAGCAGCTAAGAGAGGGAATTTACAATGAAGCAGGGGAAAAATTTAATATAAATTCAACTCAGCAAACTGCCAATGTTCTGTTTGACAATCTTGGAATAAAATCTTATAACAACAAAAAAAGATCAACCGCCAAAAATGTGCTTGAAGAGCTTTCGTATATTCCTGTTGTAGCCCATATTTTAGAGCATCGTAAACTTGCAAAAATCAAAAACACATACATTGATGTATACAAGCAGATATGCCACAACAATGGGGATATTATTCACACAACTTTCAATCAAACTTTGACAAACACCGGAAGACTGTCAAGCAGCGAACCAAATTTGCAAAATATTCCAACAAGAGATAATGAAGGCAAAGAACTGAGAAAACTTTTTGTTTCAAAATATCCTAATGGCAAAATTATCTCTGCAGATTATAATCAGATTGAATTGCGACTTCTTGCTGATATGTCAGGGGAAGAAAAACTGATTGCTGCCTACAATCAAGGACTTGACATTCACACTATCACAGCTTCAGAAATTTTTCATGTGCCACTTGAGCAGGTTACAGCAATGCAAAGACAAGATGCCAAGGCTGTAAACTTTGGAATTATTTACGGCATAAGCGACTATGGACTTTCACAAAACATTAAATCAACAAGAGCAAGTGCAAAACTATATATAGACAGCTATTTTGAAAAATATCCAAAAGTGAAACAATTCATGGATTCTAATGTTGAGTTTGCAAGACAACATGGCTATGCTCTGACAAAATTTGGCAGACGAAGAATAATAGGAGATATAAATTCGTCAAAATATTTGGTCCGCAATTTTGCCGAAAGGGTGGCGATGAATATGCCTCTTCAGGGCACCGCTTCGGACATAATCAAAATTGCGATGATAAAAGTTTCAAAAAGTCTTCAAGAACAAAATCTTAAAAGCAAACTTATTCTTCAAATTCACGACGAACTTATTGTTGATTGCTATCCAGGTGAAGAAAATGCTGTCGAAGAAATTTTAAAAACCGAAATGGAAAATATAACTGATCTCAAAGTGCCATTAAAGGTATCTATTGGAATTGGAGAGAATTTGTATGAATGCAAATGAAAACAAATTTAAAACAAGGCTAGTTATTTTCGATTTTGATGGAACGCTGACAAAGCCACACAAAATAGACAACTCATGGGCTAGAATATGGAACAGAATTGGACTAATGGATGAAGACGAAAGACTTTATAAGTTGTATAGAAGCAAAAAACTCACATATCGTCAATGGGTGGACCAGGTCATTAAAGTTTTTCGGCAAAACAAAGTCGACAAATCAATGTTTGCTTCTCTTGCAAAAGAAATAAAACTTTTAAATAATTGCAAAAAAGTCTTTAGGAATTTTTATGAACACGGAATAAAAATTTGTATTTTATCTGGTGGAGTAAAAAATATTATTGACGAAAAAGTAAAAAAATTTAACAAATACATCACTGATATTGAAGCAGGAAGCTTAACTGTGGATGATAGTGGGATAGTAAACGGATTTGTGATAACAGGCACAAACATTGAGAACAAAAGTGATTTTATTTTAAAGCAAATGGAAAAATATAATTTAAAAAAAGAAGAAATAATCTTCGTAGGAAATTCTTTTAATGACGAGGATGCTTGCAAGAGTGGCGTGACCACCATTTGCATAAATCCTTTTGAGACAAATTATCAAGACAAAACAATTTGGACGCACTATATAAAGCAAACTAATGATTTATTGTCTATTCTACCGTTCATAAATTTTTGATAATTTTTGTAAATCTAGCATTTTTGTTTGACTAAGAGCAATAAAAATTGTATATTATAGTTGGAGTTATGATGCAACGGACAAGAAAAATGGGAGTTGATTATGGAGATAAACGCATCGGAGTCGCACTCACTGATGCTCTGTGCATTATCTCAAGCCCTTATGAAGTTTTTCAAAACCTTTCTCCAGAACAATCTTTACAACACTTAAATGATCTGATCAAACAGTTTAATGTTGATGAAGTTGCGATGGGATTGCCACTTAACATGGACGGCAGTGAAGGTGAAAGGGCAAAAATCCATAGGAATTTTGGGCAAAAACTTTCAGATTTGTCAGGTGTCAAGGTCGTTTTTGTCGATGAGCGCTTAACCTCGGCTGAAGCAGAAGAAATTTTGATTCAAAGCAAGGTTCGAAGGGAAAAGCGAAAAGAACTTATTGATAAAATCTCGGCGCAGATTATTTTGCAAACATATCTCAATCAATCAAAAAGGGGTTAATTATGAATAAAAAAGTAGAAAATAAAGAAGAAGTTCAAGCTGTGGACCTTCTTGATATACTTCTTGATAAAGACAACAAAGAGCCTATCACTTTGATGGACGAAAAAGGAAAGCAAATCTCTTTCGAACAAATTGCAATGATTGTTCATGAAGTGAAAAAAGAAAAAAAGCTTTATGCAATTTTGAAACCAATTGACAAGATTGAAGGCCTTGGCGAAAATGATGCAATCGTGTTCTTGGTAGATCAAGATAAAGACGGCAACACAGTTTTGAAAATCGAAGAAGACGAAGATGTTGCTATGGATGTTTTTGATGAATACTATGACCTGCTCGAAGAAGAGATGGCAAAACAAAAAGAAAAGAGTTCAGCGAAGAAGGCTCCAGCAAAAGCTGCAGCAAAAAAAGCAACCAAAACCGCAGGCAAGAAGGTTGAAACAAAAGCAGAAGAAAAGACAGCAAAAGTTCCAGCTAAAAAAACAAATAAAAAATAAATTAAAATTTAAAAGGGCACATCGGTGTCCTTTTTGTTTGATTTGTTTGCAATGACACAAAAAATCTTTCTGCAAAATCTTAAACGAAGTATAATTTCTTTGCAGTGTGGGCACACTAATTTTACAAGGATCTTATCCTTGAATAAACAGGAGGTGAAAACTATGTTTGGTAAAAATTCCAAAATGAACAAGTCTGCAAAAAGTGCTAAATCTGCAAAAAATGTAGAAAGTGCTAAAGAGGCTAAATCATGTGGCAGCAGAGCTTCAAAATCTGAAACAAAAAGCTGCTCTAGGTAGTTTTCAACCAAAAAAGAAGACAGATCCTGTCTTCTTTTTTTTGTTTTATATATATTTATTCAAACAATGCTGCTGAAAGTTTTGAAAGTGTGATTGTAAGATTGATATTATCGCCATTAGTTCCTGTCAAAGTGCATTGTCCCTGGCTGTCAAAATTGGTCTGTCCTTGATCGGCCGTCGAAGTGTTAACTAATGTTGAGTCAATGGTGATTGTATAATTTGTTGTTCCACCACTGCTTGTTGGCACTGAAACAACAACTCTGAAAACAAATTCGTTTCTGCCATCACTGCCGCTTGCTCCACCAAAGTAGATTAAGTTTGTTTTGTCTGTTTGGCAAACTCCATCGCTGAAAGATAAATTCTCAAGTGTGCGATAATTTGATGAAGAATTTGTGTTTGCATATTGAACTTGCACACTTCCATTATTTACACCTTCGATTGCAATCTCGGTGATTGTCGCATAAGCAACGCCGCTGGCATTTTCTTGAAAAAAAGCAGTGTAGTTGCCTTGAGATTGAGCGGAATAAGTTGTGGAATAATTTTTTTCAAACGATACAATTTTGCTATTATCTTTGATCCAGCAAACAAAAGGATGACTTTGTGGTGAAAGCTCTGTAACTGAAAGAGAAATAGTTGAGCCTTCAGCTTTTGCCACATCGCTTCCGCCACTCGCACGACCAAGAGTCTCGTCGCTTGAAAGGCAAGTGATGGTATAATACTGAGTTATACCACAGGAAGCCAAAAGCATAATTGGCATAAGAAGCAAGAGCGATAGAACAAGTTTCAATTTATTCTTCATTTTCTGTTTCCTTTTACATCTTTATTATTGATTATTTTATTTTTTTTGTCAAATTATTTATAAGAAAACATTCTTTTTTTTGAGTATTTTTCATTTGCTTGCATAGAATAGGAGAGTAAGGAGTTTCTATGTGGGAGTTTTCGCTCAATCTGAAAACAGAAAATTTTGAACTTGCAAAATTTATATATAACAATATTTCTCTCTTTTGCTCAAAATGCCATGCTGTTGTAACTTCTGTAGAAGAAGGCGGCTATATTTCCATTCTTGTGGCAGTCAAAGAGCAAGACAAAGAAAGAACTCAAGTCTATCTTTCAAGTTGCATTACTGAAGTGATCTGCACCGTTTTTAAGTCAAGTTTTTTAGATGCTCATCTTTTTTTGCCAAGTCAAGATAAACTTGGGATGAACGCATTTAAAAAAGCACTACTCAACTTTGATAAAGAAACTGATCGATATCTAGTTCGAAAAAGCCTTAAGCTTGAAAAAGATTTTTTCCTTGAAAGCTTTTATCAATTCAAACTTGCCACACTAAAATCTAAATGGACAGAACTGGTGACCCTTGCAAATGAGAATCGAGAATATTTGACAAGCAGCGAAAGTTTTATTGACCTATTAAAATTTTTGATTGATAACCTTGAAATTTGCGAAGAGGAAATCAGCATTTATCAAAGTGCTGATCACAGTTATAAAATTTATGTGAGCGACAAACAATATCAAAATAAAGATTTTTCAGAGGAGTGCTTGGTTTCTTCGATAATCGACCTTTCGCCACAAAAAATAAATTTGTATTGTCAAGATGAAAGTCGGGCAATAACGCTACTTCATCGACTGTTTGATGAAAGAATAACTGATAAAAACATTTCACACATAAACAATTTTGGAAAAATTTGATTTTTCTTAACAAAAATCTTGACAACTTTGATTTATAAGAATATAATGAATCTAGACTTGGAGCGACAGACAAGTAGTTTGATTTGATGCGTTCAGAGAAGGGTTGGTTGGTGAAAAACCTTGGCTAGATGAAAAACGAAACCACTGTTGTGATGATAAGCAAATAATGAGTGGCACTTTTGCAATTAAGGTGGAACCGCGGTTTGATTTGACAAATCGTCCTTAAGTTTTTAAGGGCGCTTTTTTATTTTAACCGTCAAAAATAAGGAGGAAAACATGGAACTTAAAAAAGAAAAAGATTTAGAACTTGAAAAATCAAGACACTCTCTTGCTCATGTGCTGGCTAAAGCACTTGTAAGACTTTATCCAAGCACAAAACTCACAATAGGTCCTGCTATTGACGATGGCTTTTATTATGACATCGATCTCGATCACTCAATCACTCCTGACGAGTTTAAAGTCATTGAAAAAACCATGCAAGAGATTATCAATAAAGGCGAAGAATTTAAAAGAGAGGTTGTCTCAAAAGAAAAGGCTCTTGAGCTTTTTAGTGGCAATGAGTATAAAACTGAAATTATAAATGAACTTCCTGACGGCGAAGAAGTTTCAATTTATTACACAGGTGATGATTTCTTTGACCTTTGTCGCGGACCTCATGTTGACAGCACAAGAAGGCTTCAAAATTATGGCTTTAAAATTCACAGCATAAACGGGGCTTATTGGCGGGGGAATGAGAAAAACAAAATGCTTCAACGCGTTTATTGCTATGCTTTCAAAACAAAAAAAGAACTTGCTGACCATATTGCAATGCTGGAAGAGGCAAAGAAAAGAGATCATAACAAATTAGGTAGAGAGCTTGAGCTATTTACTACTGTTGATTATATCGGTCAAGGTTTGCCAATTTTATTACCTAGAGGTGCAAAAGTCATTCAAATAATGCAAAGATTTGTCGAAGATGAAGAAGCTAAAAGAGGTTGGCAACTTACAAAGACTCCTTTTATGGCAAAGAGTGATCTATACAAAATTTCTGGACATTGGGACCACTATAAAGATGGAATGTTTGTTTTGGGTAATGAAAAGACAGATGAAGAAGTATTTGCTTTGAGACCTATGACATGTCCTTTCCAATACCAAGCTTATTTAAATAAACCTAGGTCATACAAGGATTTGCCTTTAAGATATGACGAAACTTCAACATTATTTAGAAATGAAGCTAGTGGCGAAATGCATGGACTTATAAGAGTTAGACAATTTACAATTTCTGAAGGCCATTTAATGTGCAGACCAGATCAACTTGAACAAGAATTCAAAAATTGCCTAGAACTTGCAATATTTATGTTAAAAACTTTAGGGCTTTATGAAGATGCTTCATATCGTTTCTCTCAATGGGATGAGAATGACAAAGAAAAATACATTGGCACGAAAGAACAATGGGACGAAGCACAAGCAACTATGAAAAAAATCCTTGATCACTTGAAAATTCCATATGTTGTAGGCATTGGCGAAGCTGCATTTTATGGACCTAAACTAGACATACAAATTAAAAATGTTTTTGGGAAAGAAGACACTTTAATAACAATTCAAATTGACCAAATGCTTGCTGAAAAATTCGGTATGGAATATACAGATAAAGATGGTTCAAAAAAGACTCCTTATATAATTCATAGGACTAGCATAGGTTGTTACGAAAGAACATTGGCTTACCTTATTGAAAAATATGCAGGAGCGTTCCCTCTTTGGCTTGCACCAGAGCAGGTGAGAGTTCT
Organism: uncultured Bacillota bacterium; assembly: GCA_946495675.1. GTDB lineage: Bacteria > Bacillota > Clostridia > Christensenellales > UBA1242 > Caccovivens. Next base: position 55,117 of record CAMMDQ010000002.1, read on the forward strand.
TGCTCTGACTGACCGTAACAATGATTATGCACAAGAAATTAAAAACAAATTGTTTAACCTTGGCTTTAGAGCTGAAGTTGACACTCGAAATGAAAAAATTGGATACAAAATTAGAGAAGCACTTTCTATGAAAGTTCCTTACCTTATCATTGTCGGCGACGAAGAAGAAAAAAATAAGACTATTTCAATTCGTGGCAGAAAATTCGAAAATCAAAGCGGTTTGATTTTGGAAGATTTTGTCGAAAGATTAAAAAATGAAGTAAATTCTAAAAAAATCTAGTTGAAATCGTTTTGAAAATGAATATAATTATGTTAAACTAAGGAGGAACTTAAAATGAATGGAGTCGTTACTGCACTAGTTGTTATCTTCTTCGCATTTTTATTCATTTTCGTGTTTATGAAAAAATAGGAGGTTATTTTCATGGATATTGCTCAAATTATTTTAATTGTTGTTATTGTAGTTCTGATTATTGCTTATCCAATTTTGGTAAATTCAAGGGACAAAAAAGAAAGGCAAAGACTTGATGAGCAAACAAATTCTCTTAAGCGTGGAGACAAGGTGATGACCACAAGTGGCTTTGTGGGCACTGTTGTTGACCTTCACCAAGAAGGCGAACGCACGATCGTAACCCTTGAAACAGGAATGGGAAAAAACAAAGGATATATGTCAATTGATGCTCTCGCAATTCACTGTGTTTTGGATGATAATTTCAGACCTGTAAGTCAAGAGGCAATAAAAGAGAGAAAAGAAAAGGTGCAAGCTCAAAAAACTGAGACAACTAAAGCTGAGCCTGCCAAAACGGTTGAAGCAACAGTCGCTGAAAAAGAAACTGAAAAGAAAGCCGATTTGAAAAAAACAAAAACAGAGAAAAAAGCAAAACAAGATGACAAAAAGGAAAGCGAATAAGCTTTCTTTTTTCTTGTTTATATCGATGTTGACAAATCAAAAGTTTTATTTTAAAATAAAATAAGAAGGAGAAAAGATAAACCATGAATTATCTTGACAAGTGGATTGATCAACTTGAAAAAAATGAAGCCGCATTAAAACAGATTTACACATGTAAAACAAATTTTAGCGTTAAAAAGTATATTACTGATTTTGTTAAGGTTCTCACAAAATCCAAGATCAATATTGCTGAAAATTTTTCTATGTTGATTCCAGAGCCAAAAGACCTTTCTGCCAAGTTTCATTTAATCAAATATCCCGCCAAAGTCAGCATAAATGCAAATGGTCAACATCAACTTTTTTGCGAATTTGGAAATGGCTTTTTTTCAAATCCAAAAACGCTTATCAAAGATGCTTATTGCAAAGAAAAACACTGCCACTCCACAGCTTATCTGTTTGCTTTGTCGCATCTCGAGCTCAAGCCAACCATTTTGACAGGATTTTACAATCGCATGGAGGATGAACTGACTTCTTATGACAAAGGTTTTTTGCATTCTGTTTGTCTTTTTTCAAATGGTGAAGAAAACAAGATTTTTGATGGATCGCATGCAATTATTATGGATGAAAAACTTTACAAAAATCTTTTTAATTTTAAAACAATTTCTTCATTAGATTTCAACCTTCTTTTAACAGATTTGGCTCCTCTTAAAGATCATGATTTTGATATTCTTGAATACTTGCTCGACAGAGAAAGTGTTTTAAAAAAATATGAGATTGAAGCAACTGAAGATGGCAGCAAAAGTTATTAATGCTGTCATTTTTTTTCTAGTCAAAACATAACATACTTTTGAAATTAAGTATAAAATTTTCAAAAGGAGTCAATCATGAAGTTGAAAGCAAAAAAAGATACATTAAAAATCGCCAATCACAGCTATGCAATCTCGGTGGCAAAAGGAGTGCTAGTGGCTGTTTGCATCTCTCTTGTGCTGGTTTTGTTGTTTGCATTTTTGCTCAAATTTACAAATATTCCTGAAAGCACAATAAAGCCAGTCAATCAAGTGATAAAGGGATTGTCAATATTAATCGGCGTTTTTATTGGTCTTAAAAAGAGCAAAGAACTTGGGCTTGTAAGCGGTTTACTGATAGGGCTTATTTACACAATTGTTGCATTTTTGATTTTTTCTTGCCTTGGTGGAGTGTTTGCCTTTGACTTGACCTTTTTAACTGACATCTTGTTTGGGGCGGTTATGGGAGCCATTTGCGGCATAATCTGTGTAAATTTGAAAAAATCTACAAACTAAAACGCAAAATTGTTTGACAGGCACATGAAAGTTCTTATATAATTGACTGGTAAACAATCTATATTTGCTTTCAAATTGAAAAGGGGACTTTCATGGTTAAAAGACGCTCTATTACAAGATTTGTCATATTGTCAATTATTGCTTTGGTTTTGTTGCTATTGACTGTCTGCAGTTGTATAATTCCTTTCACAACAACAAATTATAATGGTTTCATGAATTCAATTCCACTTGGGTTTGACTACGCAAGTGGAGTTTCTATTGTCTATAACGCAGAAAAATCACAAACGAATGACAGCACACTTTCACAAAACATTGATTCATCGCTTTCAAAGTTAGATCGCTTTTTGTCTTATCACGGGTTTTCTGAATATTCAATCGAAAAACAAGGAGACAGTCAAATCAAAATTGAAGTATTGCAAGAGGAGTATTCTTCTGCAATGCTGAATTTGCTTGAAACTCCACAACAAATTTTTTTCACAGTGCAAGAAGCTTCAGATGAGCTCTCGCCACAAAGTTATCTTTCAAGCAGCGACATTTCTTTCGCCGAAGTATCCTACGATCAAAATTCTTCTGTTTATGGTGTCAATTTGACATTGACAAACCTTGGCAGACTTAGTCTTGATAATCTTAGGTCACAAGCTGGTATAGTTGGCTCTGACACAGTTTATATCTATCTTGATGAAGTCAATTCTTCAAATTTGTATGGACAAATTTCAGTAGATGATCTTGGACAATCTATGTTTATTTCTTCTTCGTCTTCTTCAAACACATCAACAGCTTATTCCGAGGCATATCAAACAGCAAGCAACATTTTTGTAGGAACTTTTTCAGTTGAACTTTCCGAGCTATCTATGTCGACAATCACTCCAAGGCTTGGCGAAAATGCTTGGACAATGACTTTGATTGCTCTTCTTATATTCGTTGTGGCATTAATGGCGTTTTTATGGATCAGATATGGCGATCTTGGACTTATTGCAAACTTTGCACTTATTTTCTTTGTTACTCTTCAATTCTTCTTTATGCAAGCAATTCCATTTGTTAGGCTAGATTTGGGCGGAGCACTTGCCATCTTTTTGTCAATTTTAATGTTCGTTGTCAGCCAGATCATTATTCTTGAACGAATTGGCAAAGAATATTCTATTGGAAACAGAATTCATGTTGCGTGCAAAAATGGTTTTAAAAAGTCTTTCTGGAGATTGTTTGATTTGCATATAATCACACTTGTTGCATCCCTTCTTATGTTGATTATTGGAAGATATACAATTTCTTATTTTGGCGGGGTTGTGTTTATTGCAAGTTTGGTTTCATTCTTCTGCCTTTATGTGCTTTTCCGTTTCTTTGTCAACTCTTATCTGCCTCTGAATAGCACAAAACCTGCAAAAATGAAACTTTATCGAGAAGCAAATGTTAAAGAAATTAAAGAAGAAGTGTTGGTTTTGCCAGAAGATAAAGTTGACTCCGAAATTAAAGGAGGTCAAGCATAATGAAAAATAAAATCACTTTAAATCAAAAGTTTGACAGAAGAATTACAAACAGCAAAATCAATTTTTCAAAATTGTTTTTGATTTTCATTTTCATCTCTCTTGCAGTAATAATTGCAGGGGCTTTTGTGGCAGGTTTTGCAGGATTTAATCTTGGCAGCGATTTTGCCTCACTTAGCAGCCTTAAAGTATACACAAACTCAGAAAATTACATGCAATCGTTTGAAAGCTACGATATTGATTCGACTGAAGGGTATAATCTTGTGCTTGACAAAATTGGACAAGTTTTAAAGGAAAACAACACATCAATGCAGTCAGCTCAAAAAAGCACAATGGACTTTTTAGAACTAGATATCATAGATGCAAAAGCTGTTGAAATCACTTTCTATAATGACCCTTCTTTGACTGTAGAAGAGCAAGCTGCTCTCAACGCACAAATTAAAGAAGATATTATGACTGCATTTGGCTATCAAACTCAAGACTCAATAGTCCTTGAAAATGGCGTAAGCGCTGCAACGATTTTGAATTCATACAACCACAATACAACAATTATTTACTCGGCTATCATCGCCATCGTCATTGCAACAGTCTTTGCAATGGTTTACATGCTTTGCAGATATGAACGTCCGGCTTTTGTCAGTGTATTTCTCACCATAGTGCATGACATTTTGCTCTCTCTTGCTTTGATTGCAATCACAAGAATTCCTTTCAACATTGCAACTATTGGAGTGATTTGTTTTACCTTCTTTATGAGCGTGATAAACCTTATGATTTTCTATAGTAAATCAAAGGAACTCACTGCAAGTGGAGCCGTTGACCCAGTTGATGGAAGGGTGGTTGCAAACGAGACAACAAAAGCAAATTTAAAGTCAAACATTTATATTTATGCGGCAATTTTTCTTCTTTCAATTTTGCTTATTGCATTTGCTCCTTCAATGATCATGAGGTTCTTTGCTTTGGCACTGCTTATTTCAGCTATCGTAAATTTTTATAGTGCAATATTTATCGTGAATGGGCTATATTATTGTGTTTATAAACCGATTAAGAAAACAAGAAAATTTATTTAAAATTAAAAGGAGAATCTTTCTCCTTTTTTTGTCAAAACTTTTTTATAAAATAATAAATTTTCGGTCGTTTTGACTTGACAAAGATTTTCAGCTTTGATATAATCGTTCTCGTCATTGAAGACAAATTTGCACTCAAAGCAGATTCATCTGCAGTTGCCAAAAAGTTGCAAAATCCAAAACAATATAGTTTTGCAATGAAGGGCTTTTCCATCATAAGCTCTGTGGTCGCAGGTTGGAGCTTGAAAACTTTGGGGAAGAAGAAAAACAAAAAGGAGGAAAATCATGTCAGTTATTTCAATGAAACAACTTCTTGAGGCTGGAGTTCACTTTGGACATCAAACAAGAAAGTGGAATCCTAAAATGAAAAAGTACATTTTCACAGCAAGAAACGACATTCATATCATCAATTTGGAAGACACATCTGCACAGATTGACAAAGCTTATTTGTTTGTTCGTGATATTGTTGCTTCAGGTAAAAATGTTCTTTTCGTAGGGACTAAAAAACAAGCTCAAGAAGCAATTAAAGAAGAGGCAGAAAGATGCGGAATGTTTTTCGTAAATTCTCGTTGGCTTGGAGGCTGCCTGACAAACTTTAAAACAATCAAGTCAAGAATCGAAAGACTAAACAAACTCAATCAAATGGAAAAGGTTGGAGAATTTGACCTTCTTCCAAAGAAAGAAGTTACTCTTTTAAAAGCCGAAAGAGACAAACTTGAAAAAAATCTCGGCGGAATCAAAGAAATGAGAGAACTTCCTGGCGTTGTTTTTGTTGTTGATCCTTGTGTTGAGCATATTTGCGTCAACGAATGCAAAAATCTTGGCATTCCTATGGTTGGACTTGTTGACACAAACGGCAATCCAGATGGAATCAGCATTGTTATTCCAGGAAATGACGACGCAATCAGATCTGTAAAACTCATTGCTGGTGCTATTGCTGACGCCGTTATTGAAGCAAGAGAAGGCGTTTCAATGAAGAAGGATGAAGAAGGCAATGAAGAAGAACAAATCGACATTGAGAAAGTTCTTGCTGAAACAAAACCAAATCTTGAAATAGCAGAAGCTGGTGAAGAAAATAAGAGCAAGAAACCTGCCAAAAAGAAACCTGCTAAGAAAAAAGTAGAAAAAACTGAAAAGAAGGCTGAAGAGCAAAAAGAAGAAAAGAAAGGAGAATAGTTATGGAATTTACAGCAAAGGATGTTGCATCTCTTAGGGCTAGAACAAATGCAGGAATGATGGACTGCAAACAAGCTTTAACCGCTTGCAATGGTGATTTTGAAAAAGCTGCTATATGGCTTAGAGAAAAAGGAATTGCTGCTGCAGCAAAAAAACAATCAAGAATTGCATCTGAAGGGGCTGTTGCTTCATACATTCACATGGGTGGAAAAATTGGTGTGCTTGTTGAAATCAATTGTGAAACCGATTTCGTTGCAAAAACTGATGCTTTCCAAGAAATCTGCCACGATGTTGCACTTCAAATTGCCGCTTCTGCTCCAAAATATGTGAGAGTGGAAGAAGTGCCTGCTGAAGAACTTGAAAAAGAGAAAGAAATCCTGAGAAATCAAGCTCTCAATGAAGGTAAACCTGCTCAAATCATTGAAAAAATGGTGGAAGGACGAGTTAAAAAATTTTATCAAGATGTTTGTCTTATGGAACAAACTTTTGTCAAAGACCCAAGCATAACAATCACTCAATATATCAATGAAAAAACTCTTCAAATTGGAGAAAAAATTTCAATCAGAAGATTTACTCGTTATGAACTTGGTGAAGGTCTTGAAAAAAGAAATGACAACTTGGCAGAAGAAGTTGCAAAACAAATGAAAGGTAACTAAAAAATTCTCGAAAAATTCGAGAATTTTTTATATTATGATCAAATTTTTTACCATAAAATTATTTTTGAATTTTAAATGACAAATTTATCAAAATTATTAACAATAAAACACAAAAACATTTGCAAAATAAAGGTTTTTTGTGTAAACTTATTTGCAAGGAGCATATATAATGAATGAAATGATAGATGAAATCTTGCAGTCATGCAAAGATGAAACTTTGAAAGCAATCAATCATCAACTGAATGAATACATGGTTGTCCGCGCAGGTCGGGCAAATCCTCACATTCTTGATAAAGTTTTTATTGATTATTATGGAGTGCCAACACCTCTTAAAAATATGGCCAGCATTACCGTTCCAGAGGCAAGAATGCTTTGCGTTTCAGTTTGGGATCAAAGTCAAGTGAAAAATGTTATTAAAGCAATCTCTATGGCTGACCTTGGTGTTACACCAAACGATGATGGCAAAGTGATAAGACTTGTTTTCCCAATGCTTACTGAAGAAAGAAGAAGAGATTTAGTTAAAGATATCAAAAAAATTGCTGAAGATGCCAAGATTGGTGTCAGAGGAGCAAGGCGTGATGCTATGGATATGATTGACGAACTCGAAAAAAGCGGCGAGATAAGCGAAGATGAACAAAAAGTGGCTGAAAAAGATGTGCAGAAAATTGTAGATAATGCCTGCGATACAATAGACGAAAATTTCAAAACCAAAGAAAAGGAAATTTTGGAAGTTTAATTTTTGTATTAAGGATTTATCAATGTCAAAAAATTTGAAAATACCACATCATATCGCTTTTATCATGGATGGCAATGGTAGGTGGGCTCAAAAAAGGGGCTTGCCACGAAATGCAGGACATCAAAGGGGAATAAAAGCTCTTGAAAAGACAGTGGACGCATGCTGTAAATATGGCATCAAGTATATTACCTTTTATGCTTTTTCCACAGAAAATTGGAAAAGAGAAAAACAAGAGATTGACGGGATTTTCTCGCTTGTAAGAGATTATTTAAATGACAACCCTGATTATTTTTCATCAAGGGGCATTTGCGTTAAACATATCGGCGACATCCAACCATTTCCTGAAGATTTGATCTTTCAACTAAACAAAACCGAGAAATCCACCGCAAAAAACAACAAACTTGTTTTAACACTGGCATTAAATTATGGTGGGCGAGATGAAATAGTCCGCACTTTCAACAAGCTTTTAAACGCAGGTAAAAAGATCTCGAGTTATAAAGACATTGCAAGCAACTTAGATACAGGCTTTTTGCCAGACCCAGATTTTGTAGTCAGAACATCTGGCGAGAAAAGACTTTCAAATTTTATGATGCTTCAACTATCATATAGTGAACTATATTTTCCAAAAGTTTTATGGCCGGATTTTGACGAAAGACAACTAGTAAAAGCCTTAAAAATTTATAGCAAAAGAGAAAGAAGGTTTGGAGGAGTAAAATGAAAACAAGACTTATGACATCCATTTTGATTGTTGCCGTTTTGGCACTTATGTTTGTGCTTAAAAGTTATGTAAGCCCATACTTTTTTGATGCTTTGATTTTATTTATATCAATTTATTGTGCTTACGAAATGAGCAAACTGTTAACCAAAATGGACAAGCCAAACAATCAGATTTTAGTTTCGATTTTCCCAGCCTTTTTGATGTTGGCAGTCCTTTTAAACATTGCGTTTGATTCCTCTGTAGGTTTGATTTATAATATTGTAATTTTGGTTGCATTAATAATTGTTTTCTTTGCCATCAGCTTTGTAGTATCGCTTCTTTCGAAAGGAAAAACACTCAAAGAAATACGATATAAAAAATTAAATATTTCTTTATCAAAATATTCGTTCAGAAAGGCAATGAACACAACTTTCTGCTTTATCTATCCTTCTTTCTTGCTGATTTTTATGTCTCTTATCAATCATTTCGATGAAATGACATCTTCATTTTCACAAGTAGGAGAATTTGGTGGTTACTTGTCTTTAATCGCTCTTTTGTTTGCCTTTTTAATTCCAATTTTCACCGATACATTCGCTTATCTTGTTGGAGGAATTTTTGGTGGGAAAAAATTGTGTCCTAAAATAAGTCCAAATAAAACAATTTCCGGGGCTATTGGTGGAAGCTTGTGCTGCCTACTTTTTTCAGTTGCAATTTATTTTATTCTCTTTTCGATTCCTGATTTAAGAACTATATTTACTCAAACTGGATTTGCATTTTGGCAAGTTATGGTGATTTCCTTCCTTGGATCTATTCTTGCTCAGCTTGGCGACATTTTAGAGAGCTTATTTAAAAGACAAGCTGGTGTAAAGGATAGCGGTCGTCTTTTGCCGGGACATGGCGGAATGCTTGACAGATGCGATTCTTACATGTTTGTGATGCCTTTTGTGTTTATTGCTTTTGCAATCATTGTTTTGATCATTTAAAGACCAATTTTGCTGGGTATTTTTAGGCTTTTTTGACAATATAATATTTGAAACTGATAAGTTTGAAAAAAATTACAGGAAGGTCAAATGTTTGTTCTTTATATCATTCTTGCCATTGTGATTTTGCTGTTCATGGTTTTAGTGCATGAGTTTGGGCATTATTGCATTGGCAGAATGTTAAATTTTAAAATTACAGAGTTTTCAGTAGGGTTTGGCAAAGCCCTTATTTCTCATAAGAATAAACGCGGGGAGCTGATTTCTTTGCGTATTTTTCCATTGGGTGGATATTGTGCTTTTGAGGGAGAGGAAGAAAGTGCTGACGGAAAGGACAGTTTCAACAGTCAGCCGCCATGGAAAAGAATTTTAGTCTTTGTCGCTGGTGTTTCCTTCAATTTTGCCACCGCAGTGGTATTCTCATTGATATTGTTATGCACTATGGGCTATGACATTCCTCAAGTAGTTTCTTTTGGCTATCCGACCGTTTCAGATCAGCCGCAAAATGGCTATATAATTTCACAGGTTGAACAAAATTCCCAAATATTTACACTTGACGAAAGCTTGCGTTTGCAAGAAGGCGATGTCATTCTTGCCATTAATGGAGAAAAAATTGATTTTGCTTACGGAGCTAATTATAACGATCTTATTTCTCGATATGAAAATGAAGCAAAAGAGTGGGCTAAACAAAACAATGCAAGTGTTGCAGACTATCCTCTTCTAGAATTATCCATTCGTAGAGATGGACAATACATGACCGCTTACACAGGCTTTTCAGTCATCACTCGAGCTCCTATACTTTCAGTTGATAGTGAAACAGGGGAGTATGTGCTGGGCGAAAGCAAAACTGTTCACACAACCGGAATCACAGCAACTGCATATGTGCATACATTTTGGGAGGCTCTTGAGCGATGTGTGCCTTTTGCTGTTGGTCTTGCATGGATTGTTCTCAAATCTTTGTGGTTGCTTATCACCTTCCAGTTACCAATATCTGCGATTGGGGGACCAATCACCACAATTGAAACAATCGCCTCTTTCACTCAAGCAAGCTTATCGAATATTTTGATTTTAATACCTCTTATTTCGGCAAATTTGGCAGTGTTTAACATTTTGCCATTGCCGTCGCTTGATGGCTCTCATGTGCTTTTTACGGTGATTGAAAGCATAAGGAAAAAGCCGATTAAACGAGAAATTGAAAATATGATTCATACGATCGGATTGCTCGTTCTTTTTGCTGCAGTCATATTGATTGACATTTTGCATTTTGTGTTGTAAAATGTCGGTATGAATGAAATATTGCAAAAACTAAACAAAAAATATGATGATAAATATAATTTTTTGAAACTATATGAAGTGCTATTTGATAAAAATTCAAATCTTTGCACTTTTACTTTTTTGTTCCCATTTTCACATCAAGATTTAGAAGCTCAAGACAGAAAAGAGATTGAGCAGTTTATAAAAGAGACTTTTTCGCTTAACTGCGATATAAAGGTCAAATTTAAAAAAAGCTTTTTAGACGAAGTTTTGATAAGACGAGAAATTGATCAATTTTTTAAATCTGAAAAAAAATCTTTAGCTCCTTATATTTTCAATGAAAACATTTCAATTTCATCAAACAATTATGAGATTGCAGTGCAAATCAAAATCAACCAAGATGTTCTTTCAATGATTGATGAACAAGAGCTAAAAACCGAACTAATAAAATATTTAAATGAAAAATTTATTGCAGATTTTTCATTAGACATTCTTGAAAATCAAGATAGTTTACCTGACGAAATTGATACTCCCGATCTGCAGCCTGCCTTTACAAAAAAAGTTGAGCGATATGATGTGGAAATTCTTAAAAAAATTGTTGGAGGAGATATTACTCCAAAACCAGAATACATAAAAGACAATACCAAACCAAAGCAATCAGTCATCTTATTTGGACAAATTTCAAACATAATCAAAAAAACTTTTACAATAAAAAAAGGCAAACGAGCAGGGCAAGAAAAATCTCTTTACACCTTTTCGCTTGATGATGGAAAGAAAATTGAATGCGTTTATTTCTGTTCAAAAACAAATGAAAAGGTGATGGACAGTCTTGAAAACAATATGGCCGTTTTGTGTGTTGGCGATCTAAATTATGGCATCAGCGGAAATTTAACCTATTATGTGAGAAAAATGTCTTGGGCTCACAGAAAAGAATCGCAACAGCCGGTGGCGGAAGTTATCTATGACCATAAACAAGTGGTGTTTCCTGAAAAAATCGAAATCAAATCACAAGCATTTCTTTTCGACAGCAACATTTCCTACAACGATACTGTGCGGGGGAAAACTGTCGTGGTGTTTGATATCGAAACCACAGGATTAGACTTTGAAAACGATGAAATAACAGAAATAGGAGCAGTTAAGGTTGTTGATGGAGTGATAAGTGAGCGATTTGCAAGTTTTGTCAAACCGTCAGTTCCAATCCCTAAAGAAGTGCAAGAATTGACACATATCACAAATGAGATGGTTAAAGATGCACCTTCAATAAAAGATGTCATATACGACTTTAATAATTTCTGCACTGATTGTGTGCTTTGTGGGCACAATGCCATTGGTTTTGACTTTAAGTTTATCAAAAAAGCAGCTGAAAAAGCTGGGCTTTACTTTAAAAATCAAATTATCGACACATTGATTCTTGCAAGGACCTCTTCTTTGAGACTTGCCAATTACAAACTTGGCACTATCGTTTCAGCATTAGGGTTGACACTTGAAGGGGCGCACAGGGCGTATAATGACGCTTTTGCAACAGCACAAGTTCTTTTGGAACTTTGCAAAATAAAAAAATAATTTAATCAAACAGTTGATTTTATCTTATTTTTATGTTAAAATATGATTGACTAGATGGTGCGGGGAGTGAGCAGTTTTTGTTCACTCCCTGCTTCATAGATAAGGAGGCACAAATTGGCAAGCAAAACAAAAACGCTATGCGAAGAAAAAATCGTTCCGGTCATTGAACAAATGGGGTATGATGTGGTGGAAGTTGAATATGCCAAAAAGGCTGACGGCATGAATTTGACTTTCTTTATTGATAAAGAGGGGGGCATTGATGTTGATGATTGCGAAAAGGTCAGCAAAACAATCGATCCATTGCTTGACGAACTTAACCCAACAGATGATCAAGCTTACATTCTTAATGTCAGCTCGCCTGGTATTGACAGACCACTCAAAACAGACAGGGATTTAAAAAGGCATATCGGCACAGAAATATCGATAACACTTTTTGCAAAACAGAACGGTATAAAAAATTTTGAAGGTGAGTTGTTGGCTTTTGATGAAAACTGCATAATGATAAAACCTTCAGCTGATAAGAAGGGCAAAAGAATTGATGAAAATCAAATTGCACTTCAAAGAGATAAAATTGCACATATTGTGCCAATAATAAAATTTTAAGGAGACAAAATTTATGATTAACAAAGATTTCTTTCAAGCACTTGAAGACTTGCAAGCAGAAAAAAAGATTGATAAAGAATCTTTTATTCAAACACTCGAAACAGCCTTGACTTCCGCTTATAAAAAAATGTATGGGGAAGCAAAAAGCGCAATGGTAAAACTAAATCCTGAAAAAAACACCATTCGCATCTATTCTTACAAAACTATTGTTGACAATGTTGAGGATCCAGACAAAGAAATTTCTTTGGCTGAGGCAAGACTTATCAAAAAATCATATAAGGTTGGGGACATTGTTCAAAGCGAAGAGTCAACAAAAGAATTTGGCAGAATCGCCGCACAAACTGCAAAACAGGTTGTTATGCAAAAACTTAAAGAAATGGAACGACAAAATGCTCTTGATGAACTTGCCGAAAAGGAAGATGAGCTTTTGACAACCATTGTTAAGAGAATTGATAATGGCACAGTTTATGTTCAAATTTCAAATTCTCACACCGAAGGTGTTATGCTTCCTTCTGATCAAATACCAGGTGAAAAATTTAATGTGGGAGACAGAGTAAAAGTTTATGTAAAAAAGATAAAAGATTCTTTCAAAGGAACACAAATTCAAGTTACCAGAAGCAATATCGGTTTTGTTCGAAAATTGTTCGAACTTGAAATTCCAGAAGTTGCTAATGGAGACATTGTTATAAAAAATATTGCTAGAGACCCAGGCAACCGAACAAAAGTGGCTCTTTACACCCAAAAACAAAATATCGACCCTATCGGAACCTGCGTTGGTTTTCATGGACAAAGAATTGACACGATCGTATCGGAACTCAATGGAGAAAAAATCGATCTTATTGAATATACAGATGACGCACTTGAATATATTGCACGAGCACTTAGTCCTGCAAAAGTTTTGAGTGTTGAAACCAACGAAAGTTTAAAGGCTTCAAGGGTTATTGTTCCAGATGATAAGCTTTCACTTGCCATTGGCAAAAATGGACAAAATGTTCGTCTTGCAGCAAGGCTTACTGGATGGAAAATCGAAGTTAAAAGCGAAAGCTCAGTTGCAAAACCTGCCACAAAAGAACCTGAGTATGAACTTACTGAGCTCAGCGACGAGTCTTTTGACGACCTTGGTGATCTTGAAGAGCTTGAAGACCTTTCTCCAATCGATGACGAAGAATAATTGAAGGGGAATATAATGGAAAAACGACAAAGAATGTGCATTGCTTGCCGACAAATGTTTGATAAAAAAGATTTGATAAGAGTTGTCAAAAACAAGGAAGGACAAATCTTTGTTGACAAAAGCGGCAAAGCAAATGGTCGTGGAGCTTATATTTGCTCAAACAAATCATGCTTTGAAAAATTAAAAAAACAGAAAATTTTGAACAAAGCTTTTAAATGTATGGTTGATGAGCAAGTTTACAAACAATTGGAGGAAGAGATTGCAAAGAGATAAAATAAAAGGTTTATTGAATATTTGCAGAAAAGCTAATTATCTTATAATAGGTGGAGAAAAGCTAGAACAATATAATAAGAAATTTTACCTTGTTTTATATGATCTTGCTTGTGCAAAAAACACCTTAAAGCTTATAGACAAACTAAAAAACAAATCTTGTCAACTTTTAGGAGTTGAGGCTTTAGACGATTTGATCTCTATAAAAAATTGTAAAATATGTGCGATAAAAAACAAAAAACTAAGCGAAAATATACAAAAATTATGTGAAGAAAAGGAGTGAAAATTTGGCAAATCAACTTAATAATTTAAAAATCATTCATGACATGCAAAAAGAAGGGCTGATAAATGGTCTAATCGGGCAAGTCCGTCAATCAAAGGGACTTGTTGAGTCTTTTGCACAAAAACTTTCAAAAAGATTGAAAGAGATCGAGGCGGCTTCGCAGGCAAAAGAAATTAAACCTGAACCTTCTCAAAAGGCAGAAGAAACTCAACCCCAAACTTTTTCAAATGGCAAAGATCAAAACAACAACTTTAGAAAGTTTGACACAAAGCAACAAAATAAATTTTCACAAAAACCATTCAATCGTGAGCAAAGACCAAACGATAAAAAGGATGGATTTGCCAAAAAACCTCAAGGACAAAACGCTCCTTTCAATAAAGGCCAAAACAAAAAATTTGGCAACAACAATTTTGTTTCAACCAAAACAAACAATTTCAGGTCATTTTCTTCAAATGAGACACCCGAAATCGACCTTAAGGCTGAACGCAATTATGCCAGCAAAGCCAAATTTGCTCAAAAGCATTCTTCAAGCAATGATGAACGCAAATTGCAAAACAAAAAATCATCTTCTTCTCGCAAAAACAACATACTGATTGAAGACGAAAATGGTTTTGAAGAAATCTCTTATGGTTCACGAAAAAGTGTTGTAAAAAAGAAGAAAGAAGAGAAGAAAGCGCCTGTTACAATTGTGACACATGCAGTCATGACTTCAAAAGAGTTTACTGTAAAGGAATTCAGCGAAAAAATTGGCAAACCAGTGACAGAGATTGTTAAAAAATTAATGTTGCTAGGTGTTATGGCGACAATCAACTCTAATATTGACTTTGAAACTGCAGAGCTTGTGGCAAGTGATTTCGGCATCACGCTTGAACTTAAAGCTGAAAAATCTTATGAGGAGAAACTGCTTGAGAGTGCTCATGTTGAGGATGAACAAGAAAATCTTGTTAAAAGACCTCCGATCGTGGCAGTCATGGGTCATGTTGATCATGGAAAAACTTCTCTGCTTGATGCTTTCAGAAAAACAAATGTTGTCAGTGGCGAAGCTGGCGGCATAACACAAAGCATTGGTGCTTATCAAATTGAATTTAACGGCGAGAAGATCACTTTTATTGACACACCAGGTCACGCAGCTTTCACTCAAATGCGTGCAAGGGGAGCTAAGGCAACGGATATCGCAATTCTTGTTGTCGCTGCTGATGACGGAATTATGCCTCAAACAATCGAAGCAATCAATCATATCAAAGCAGCAGGTGTTCCTATGATTGTTGCAATCAACAAAATGGATAAGCCTGAAGCAAATCCTGACCGCGTAAAACAACAACTTGCCGAGAATAATATTTTGCCTGAAGAATGGGGTGGCGATGCAATCTGCGTGCCATGTTCTGCAAAAACAGGAGCAGGACTAGATGACCTTAAACAAACCATTTTGCTTGTTGCTGAAATGCAAGAACTTAAAGCAAACCCAAATAAAATGGCTGTCGCAGTTGTTATTGAAGCAAAACTTGACAAAAACCGCGGACCAGTTGCTAATATTATTGTTCAAAACGGAACTCTGCATGTTGGGGATTCAATTATCTCTGGATTAACTTACGGCAAAGTTCGCGCGATGGTCGACGATCATGGCAAACCTGTTAAGGTTGCTGAACCTTCAAAACCAGTTGCAATTCTTGGGCTCAACGAAGTTCCATCATCTGGAGATGAGGTTTATGCTGTTGAAGAAACTCTATCAAAACAGGTTATTCAAGAAAGAATTGACAAACTGAAGAAGGAAAGAGCAAAACAATCTTCTGGTGTAACACTTGACACATTTATGAACAGAGTTCAAGAAGGGGCTCTTAAAAATCTTAACATTGTTTTAAAAGCAGACACAATGGGTTCAGTTGAAGCTTTGAAAAATGCACTTCTTGCAATCAGAAATGAAGAAGCAAAAGTCAACATTGTTCATAGCGGAACAGGTGCTGTAACTGAAAGTGATGTTTCACTTGCACAAACGACAAGCGCAATAATCATCAACTTTAATCAAAAAACTTCAGCCCGTGTCAAGAACATCGCAGATGTTGCAAAGATTGAAATCAAAGAATACAACATTATTTATGATGTTGTTGATGATGTAACAAACGCCATCAACGGAATGCTCAGCATTAAATATGAAGAAAAATATATTGGAAATGCAGAGATTAGAATGGTGTTCAAGCTTTCAACCGCAGGAAAAGTTGCCGGAAGCTATGTAAAAGACGGCAAAGTTGTGAGAAATGCAATCGCAAAAGTTATGCGCGGAAACGAAGAAATCGGAAGCACAACTGTTGATTCTCTTAAAATTGTCAAAGATGAAAAAGCGGAAGTTGCAAAAGGTTTTGAATGCGGCATAAAATTGCATGATAATATCGACTTTAAGGAAGGCGACACTATTGATTTTTATGTAAAAGAGGTTGTAAAACGAGTTTAGAAATAAAAATTGAATAATAAAAAGGGGAGAACTTATGTCAAACAGATTTGAAAGAGCAAACAGTCAACTTCAGAAACAGATCGCACTGATCTTGCAAAACAAAATGAATGACCCAAGGTTGTCTCCTTTTATTTATGTCAGTGAAGTAAGTGTGACACCTGATTTTCAATATTGCAAAATAAAAATCGCACTGGACAATGATGACGAAAACGAGCTTAAAAAAACAATCCAAATTCTTCAAAAATCGGAAGGCTTTATCAAGCGAGAGCTTGCTAAAGTTGCTCGCATGCCTCATATACCAAAACTTCAATTTGAAATAGACAAAGGCACAAGTGCCAGCATAAGGATCAACGAAATTTTGCAAAAATTGAATATTCCAAAAGGGGAAGATGATGAAGGAAATTAAAAAAATTATACACGCACTAAAAGTTGCAAAAAGTATTGCAATCTTTTCGCATTCCGACCCCGATTTTGATGCTATCGGCTCTTCTTTAGGGTTGAAATTTGCTTTAAATAACATAGGGAAAAATGCAGACTACATTTGCAATGAAGAGATGAGCCAAACTGCAAAAAAATTTTTTGGCGAAAACTTTAGCGTCAGTCATTTTAATAGAGAAAACTATGACCTTTTTATATCTCTTGACAATCCCACAAGCAGTCGATGCCAAAATCCAGAATGCTTTTCAGAAAACACTCAATCTATTGTGATAGACCATCACATAAACTTGGGGTTTAAGGCAAAGTATAATTACATAAAAACCAACCGCAGCTCTTGTTGCGAGTTAATTTTTGAAATTCTTGAAAAAGGCAAAATTAAAATTGATGAAAAAACAGCAACCGCTTTATATGCGGGGCTTTCTTCAGACACAAATTCATTCATAAACAGCAACACAAATGCAGATTCATTGCTGGTTGCACACAAACTGTTAAAATTGGGTGCACAATCTGTCAAGTTTAATGAAGATTTTTATCGCTCTATCAGCAAAAAAGAAATAGAAATAAAAAAATTTATTTTCAATAACTTTAAGTCCAATAAAAATATTTGCTATTGCCTTGTTTCACAAGACGATATTAAACAATTAAAAGCCAGCACAAAAGATTTTTCTTCAATCAGCAGCCAATTGGTAAGTTTTGAGAAATCATATATAGCTTTTAGTGTGGTGGAAAAAGAACCCAAAGTTTTTTATTTTTCTTTCAGGTCTAAAATGGGTTATCCAACAAGAGAAATTGCCCAGAGGCTTGGGGGCGGAGGACATGACTATGCTTGTGCTGGAAAAATTCGCGACAGCAAAGCAACTGTAGAAAGTGTAAAAAATTTGATAATCAAAGAAATTAAAAAAATATATCCAAAAGTCTAAATTATCTTCTTTCTCTCATATTGCAACGGAAAGCTATTAAGGTCAATTCATAAAAAATTAGGGGGTTTATGCAAAAAAACGGAATTATTCTTTTAAACAAACCTGCTGGCATTTCATCAAACTCTGCTGTAAACAAGGTCAAACACATGCTGGCAGCAAACAAAGCCGGGCATTTGGGCACTCTCGATGTGTTAGGTGAAGGTCTGCTGCCAATCACCATCAACAAAGCAACGAAATTGTTTGATTATTTTTTGCAAAAGGACAAATCTTACATAACAGTTTTTAAATTTGGACAAACATCTCCTACATTAGACTTAGAAGGACCTCTCACTGAAGAAGACCCAACCTTAAATTTGCAATCATCTGACATAGAAAAGATTTTAAACAAATTTATTGGAAAACAAAACCAAATGCCTCCAACTTATAGTGCAAAAAAAATTAACGGCAAAAAAGCTTATCAGCTTGCAAGAGAAGGTATAGAGGCATCCTTAAAACCAAAACAAATTGAAATATACAACATAAAACTGTTAAAAAAAATCGAAAAAAACACCTTTGAATTTGAAATTGACTGCTCGAGCGGAACTTTTATCAGATCAATTTGCAGAGATATGGCACAAGAACTCTCAACATGTGGTGTTATGCAACGCATAATACGCACAAGATGCGGCAAATTTCAATTAAAAGATGCGGCAACTCTCAAAGATGTTGAACAAGGCAACTATACTCTTATAGATCCCGACATTTTGTTTGATCAACCCCGATTTGATCTTGAAGAGCAGCAATTTGAAAGAGTGCAAAATGGCGGAAACATTCAAATTCCCGAAGGGCAATTTAAAATCTATTTTAAAAACCAATTTCTTGGCCTTGGGCAATGTGAGAATGGTAGATTCAAAATGCTAATTCGACTTTTTTAAATTTTGCTTGGAAACACAAAATCACTTAAAGGAGAAATTTATGATCAAATTTGGCGCATCTGGTTGCGGAGATGAATTCTATGCTCAAGGGCATAGTGGAATCTATGAAGTGCCACAATGGATAAAAAACTATGGTCTTGATGCTTATGAATATTCCTTTGGCCATGGTTATCAGATGACTATTGAAACTGCAAAAAAAGCAGGTGAACTTTTTAAACAGTTTGATATTGCAGTTTCTCTGCATGCACCATTTTATATCAATTTTGCAAACCCTGATCCAATAATGTATGAAAAAACAAAAGGATATATTAAAACAGGTATAAGATTTTTAAGAGCTTTCGGTGCTGATCATTTGATTTTCCATCCGGCTTCTTGTGGAAAATTAAGCAGAGAAGAAGCTCTGTCTCTTACCCAAAGGCGCTTTGATGAATTTTTTAATGCTCTTGAACAAGAGGGAAGCTTAAATGGTCTGTGGATGTGTCCTGAAACTATGGGAAAAACCATGCAAATTGGGTCGTATAAAGAAGTTGTCCAGCTGTGCAAATGCAACAAACATTTGGTTCCAACATTTGATTTTGGTCATATCAATGCTCTTGAACAAGGCTCATTAAAAACGGCTGAAGATTTTAAAAAAGTGTTTGACTACTGCATCGAAAATCTCGGCTTTGAACGAACAAACAATTGCCACATCCACTTTTCCAAAATTCAATATGGGGCAAAAGGGGAAATCAAACACTTAAATTTCGACGACAATATTTACGGCCCAAACTTTGAACCGCTAGCCGATGTTCTGATCGAGTATAATTTGACACCGCGTGTTATCTGCGAATCAATGAATATGATGCCTCATGATGCACTGAAAATGAAAAAAACTTACTTTGAAAAGAAAGAAAATATTTAAAATAATCTTAAACACTAGACAAAATCAAATTGTTGTGTTAAAATACATAGGAAATTAATTTTAAGGAGAACTATTATGATTTTTGCTGGAGATTTTAGAAAGGGCACTACTTTTGAAATGGATGGAGCAGTTTATTCTGTTGTAGATTTTTTGCATGTTAAACCAGGCAAAGGTTCACCATTTGTTCGCGCAAAACTCAAAAATGTTATGACAGGACAAGTTAAAGAAACAACTTTCAACCCATCTGACAAGTTTCAAGTCGCTGTAATTGAAAAAAAGGAAATGACTTACCTTTACAATGATGGGGAAATTTATTATTTCATGGATGCTGAAACTTATGACCAAATTCCACTTAACAAAGACAGTATTGAAGATGCACTCAACTATGTTAAGGAAAACGAAAACTGCACCATGTATTTCTATAAAGGAAACCCTTTTGCAGTTTACCCACCAACTTTTGTTGAACTTGAAGTGATTGACTGTGAACCGGGAATTCAAGGCGACACCACAAAAGCAACCACCAAACCTGCAAAAGTTGAAACAGGCTATGTTCTTGGCGTTCCTCTTTTCATCAACATTGGGGACAAAATCAGAATTGACACTCGTGATGGCTCTTACATGGAAAGGGTTAAATAATATTCAAAAAAATAACATAAAAAAGCTCACAAATGTGAGCTTTTATTTTTCATATGTTTTGTTCTCAGACTTTGCAGAATTCTTTGATATCAATTCGCCATCTTTTAAAAATTTTCTTAATCTTTTGTTGAAATTAAGATCTTCACTCATCTGTCCAACATTCTCATTTTCTAATTTTAATGTTTGCAATCCATCTTTAAAATCATTTAATTGAACTTCTTTGCGGAAGATTGCAAATTTTTTTGATGCTTTAATGACCTCTAAAAACTCTGGACTTTTCACAAAATCGATTAATGATTTAAAATCGTTTCCAGAATATCCCTGCCTTATAGTCCCTTCACGAGCTTTCAAAGATTGTTCAGTATATCGGATTATTTCTGATAATTTTAAATCTAGCTTCCCTTTTTCGATCTTGGTTTTTATCTGCTTTAATCTCGACAGTATTAAATATCTTAAATATGTAATATAGCCTTTTTCATAATAAGATAAATTTTCTTTCCAATCTTTTGTATTCCATTTATAATTCATCAGTTGCCTGTAAGTTTTTTGAGAGAGAAATGGATTGACCGAAATGGCATAGTCATCTAAAATAATACCATAAGATTTTTTGCTCAAACAATCTTTTATTTTTAGTTTAACAACATTATTGTTGAATGGTTCTACTGTTTTATCAATTTTAAATCTATAATTTCTAGGATTAATTTTTGTTTTCATAATTTCTTCAAAATTGATCAAAAATTCAATGCTTTCTTTGCTTAATCTTCCAATTCTGCTTATTCCCATAAGTGCTCCTTTATTTACAACACATTGTATCATAGTTGTAAGTTTTTGTCAAGATTTTATTTTCTGCAAATCAGACAAGCTATCATAAAATTTTGGCTGCTTTCATAATTTAGTTTTGTATTAAAAGGAGCAATTATGCTTGAAAAAATCTTGCCAAGTGAAATTTACAATCCGCTGACAAAATATGTCAGCTTTAATGCCATCAATGAAATTCGCTTGAGGGTGGACAAGCCTATCGTTCTTTCAATAGGAAGCCAAAAATTTTTTCTTTCTTCTCATGGCACAACTGGCAATTTAAAAGAAGCAATTTGCCCAAGCAAAACCACTCTTGAAGACATCGTTTTTCGAGCAAGTGAATGTTCGCTATATTCAGTCAATGAACAAATAAAGCGAGGGTTTTTGGTTACTCAAGGTGGCATAAGATTGGGCTTGGGAGGAGATTTGATTGAAGAAAAGGGACAGATAAAAACCTTAACAAACTTCAACAGCATCAATATCAGAATTCCACATGAAATCAAAAATTGTTCGCTAAGCTGCTTTGATTATATTATTGAAAATGGAAACATTTTAAACACTCTCGTCATTTCTCCACCAGGAGCAGGAAAAACCACTTTTTTAAGAGATTTTATTTTGCAACTTTCTCAGCGCAATTATGCTTTTAATGTTCTTGTGCTTGATGAGCGTGGCGAAATTGACCTGGGAACAAAAGGCTGTATAGGAAATTTTGCCGACAAAATATCTTTTGCATCAAAAAAAGTCGGCTTTGAAAATGGCATACGCTCACTCAGCCCAAATCTTATCATAACTGATGAACTTGGCACAGCAGATGATGTCCAAGCTTTACTTTATGCTTGCAATAGCGGAGTGTCAATAATGGCAAGTGTGCATGCTGATAGTGTTGAAAGCTTTTTAGCCAAAGAAGATTTCTCCAAGGTAATTAAAGAAAAAGTTTTCAAGCGTTTTGTTGTTCTTTCATTGCGAAACGGTCCAGGAACGCTTGAAGGAATTTACAACGAAAATCTTTCCAGGCTAGGCAGAAGATATTAAGGAAGGTGAATATGAAAATTCTTTTAATAGTTATCTTTTCTTCCATTTGTTTTGCATTCGGAGCGAAGTTTTATTTTAAATATAAGCGTCGTAAAAATTTTTTTGATGCGTTGATTTTTCTTTGTCATAAATTTGATGTTGAAATAAATTTTTCAAGAGAAAAAGTTATCAACATTATTTCTTCATTAGAAGAAAAGGTAAAACAAAATTTGTATGGTCTTGATAAAAACTTTATCTCAAGCATTGAAAACAAAGAAAGCTTGGAGAAGGACAAACTGCTAAAAAATCTTACATTCTTAAGTGAAGAAGAGGGTAATTCAATTTTTTTATTTTTCAAATCTTTAGGACGCAGTGATATGGAGAATCAACTAAAAGAAATAAATAACTTTGAAAACAAGTTCTCACAATTTTGCACCGCTTCTTCTCAAGAATTTAAAAAATATGGGAAATTGTCAATTAAGCTTGCCATTGTTGCCTGCTTGATGGTTGTTGTTCTGTTTATTTAAGGAGCTGAAAATGGGGGTTGAAATCATAATCAAAATTGCAGCTATTGGACTTTTGACTGCAATCATAGGCCAAATTTTAAAACAGACCGGCAGAGAGGAAATTTCCACCATTGCAACTCTTGCTGGATTAATTCTGGTTATAATAATGGTTTTGAATTTAATAGGAGAGCTTTTTACAACCTTTAATAATTTATTTAAATTTTAATTTGGAGTTTTATGGACATCATTATCAGAATTGTAGCTATAGGGCTGATAACTTGCCTTGCAACATTGATCGTCAAGCCTGTCCGCAGTGATTTTGCAATCTTTATTGCAATCGCTGGCGGCCTTGTTATTCTTTTTCTCGTTCTGGGTTATGTCAGCGACATTTTTGATACTTTCAGAAGCATAATTTCTGCAACAGGTGTTTCTTCTGATCTCTATAAAATTTTGATAAAAATTATTGGCATAGGCTATCTTATCGAATTTGCTGTCGGGGTTTGCACCGACACAGGCAATTCCAGTTTAGGTGATAAAATCTTGTTGGGCGGAAAGATTGTTATCATGGTAATGGCTTTGCCAATAGTCACAAATATTCTTCAAATCATAATGGGGCTTTTGCCATCATGAAAAAACTAGCATTGCTTGCCTTGCTTTTTTTACTTTTCTGCCCAACAGCAATAAAATCATCGCAAACTTTTGCCCAAACCGATCAAGACATTTCGCAAGAAGAAATTTTGGAAGACTTGGAAGAAAATGTTGGTTCTCAACTTGACCAGCTTGATTTTTCATCACTAGATGAAGTGCTTTCTTCTTTCAGCCAAGGTCAAATTTCAATCTTTGGAGGCGACAGCTTTCTCGAAAAAGTGTCAGCTCTTTTGTCTGGTCAATACGATGATTCTCAAAATCTCTGGCAGGCAGTTATCAAAACTTTCTTAGGCAGCTTGCTCGGTCTTTTACCCATAATTTCAGCAATAATTGGCGTTTCAATCTTGGGGAGCTTACTGCAAGGTATAAGACCAACTTCAAACGGAAAGAGCATGGCAAATATTATCAATTTTGTTTCTTACGGTATTGTGGTTGTTCTGCTTCTTTCGATAGTGACAAAGATGCTTGTTTCAACAACAAACACTATAACTTCTTTAAAAAGCCAAATGGACGCAATCTTCCCAATCTTGCTTACTCTTTTAACTGCCATGGGCGGCACTGTTTCGGCAACTATCTATCAACCAGCCATGGCTGTGCTTAGCAATATTATAGGGGGATTCGCAACATATATTTTACTGCCAATATTTATATTTTCCATTGTTTTTTCCATTGTTTCAAATCTTTCAAACACAGTAAAACTGGACAAGTTTTCTTCTTTTTTAAACAGCTGCTATAAATGGTTGACCGGTCTCGTTTTTACCATTTTCACAGCATTTATTTCTCTTCAAGGCATTTCGGCAGGCTCGGTTGACGGCATATCAATCAGAACCGCAAAATATGCAATCAGAAGTTATGTGCCTCTTTTAGGTTCCTATCTTTCAGATGGCATGGGAATAATGCTCGCAAGTTCAAATTTAATCAAAAATGCCGTTGGGGGAGCAGGATTGTTTTTGCTTTTAGCAAGCATATTGTCGCCTCTTCTTGACCTTATCATATTTATGCTTGCACTTAAACTTATTGCTGGACTTCTTGAACCTCTTGGAAACAAACAAATTGCAAATTTTGTCAGCAGCCTGTCGAAAAGTATGGTTTTGCTTATCACTTTAATTATCGCATTATCTTTTGTTTACTTTATCATGTTGGGACTTGTGATGTGCACTGCAAACATTTTTTAGGAGAGTGAAAAATGACATCTACCTTATCAGCATGGATTTTGTCAATAGCAGGAGTGGTTTTGCTGTCTGTGCTAGTTGAACTTATTTTACCAGCAGGCAGTATGAACAAATATATTAAAGGCATTTTTGCCTTTATCATCATGTTTGTGATTTTGAGCCCTATTCCAAAACTTTTAAACCAAAATATTGACATCTCGAGTTGGTTTGACTCACAGACAATAAAAGTGGATGAAGACTACTTGCAGCAGCTTAACTATGACAAAATGATAAAGTTGCAATCTGACATCGAAAGCGAAATTTCGTCATACGGCTACAACAATGTTAATATTTATATTTCTTCTGACATTTTTGACAACACCTTTTCAGTGAAAAGCGTGACGGTTGATTTGACAGAGCTTGTCATAACTGAAAATGCGGAGCATACAAATATAGTGAAAATCAAACAGCACATCACTGAGATTATCAAAAGCCACATTAATATAGGGGAGGACGAGATTTTCTATGAATAGCATTTGGACCAAGTGTAAAGAGACCTTTGCCAAGCTGAAGAAAAACAAAAACTTTTATGTTTATGTGGCGATTGGACTTGCTGTTTTGATTGCTATTATATACTTTGCAAGCTTTGCCAGTTCAAATGAAAGCCCATCGACAAACACCGACAACATAGAGCAAAATTTATCAACTTCAGAAGAATATGTGCGCTCACTTGAGAATAAACTTGAAAATGTAATCTCACAAATGCAGGGGACAAGCAATGTCGATGTCGTGGTTACTCTAGAGAAAGGTTTTGAATATACCTATTTGACTGAAGAAGAGACTAGAGTTTCAGCTAGTGGAATTACAAGCACTTCAACAACAGTTGTAATGGTGGATGGACAACCAGTTTTGATAGCAGAAAGTTATCCAGTCATTAAAGGAATTGCTGTTGTATGCTCAGGAGCAGATAATGTTTCTGTTAAGATGAATATTATCTCACTCATTCAAACAGTGGTTGAGATAAATAGTGCAAACATTTCAATTTATTCATCAAAATAAAAGGAGCTTTAATTTATGAAAAAAAGAACAAAAATAATTATTTTATCTGCCATGGTTTTATTGCTCGGTGTGACAGCTTACCTTAATGTTGTGCTCAACAGCTCTATCAACAACTCAGACCCAGTCGTAGAAACTTCAAGCTATTTTCAAACCTACAGATCTGACAGAGAATCTATGAGAGACCAAGAAATGCTGTATTATGATGCAATCATTGCAAGTGACTCATCAAGCGAAGAAGCAATTTCAAATGCTGAAGAGGCAAGACTTTCACTTATAAACCAGATGGAAAAGGAACTTGTTGTTGAGGGGCTTATCAAAGCAAAAGGTTTTGAAGATTGCGTTATTACAATGTCAGATGGTAATGTCAATGCTGTTGTAAAAGCTGCAAGCTTGACTTCAGAGCAAGTTGCTCAAATAGTTTCAGTTATCCAAACTGAACTCTCGACAAATCTTGCAAATATTAAAATTATTCCAGTAGAATAATTGCCAAAAGCAAACATAATATGCTATAATACTAAAGAATAGGAGCAAAATATGGCAAAAACAAAAACATTGCAAAACAAGGGCAAGGTTGAAATTGACAGAGATATTCTGCTTTCAATAATCAATTTGGCAACCAAAGAAATCAACGGGGTTGAATCTTTGACCAACTCATATCTGCCTTGGTATAAAAAAGTGCTTAAACCAAAAAGTGAAGGTGTAAGCATAAAGTTTGACTTAAACGGCAAAATCAATATTGATGTTTATATCAAAGTCTATATCGGATATTCTGTGCCAGATGTGGCTTACAGAGTGCAAGAAAATATCAAAAATTCACTAGGGTCAATGGTTGGATTAAAACCAGGCAAAATCAATGTCCATGTTTACGGCGTTGTGATAGACAAAGAAGGAGCAGAAGAAAACTGATGAGAAGTAAGGCCAGAGAGCTTGCATTTCAACTTATATTTGAAAGACTTTTCACCGAAAGCGAAAAAGCTTTTGATGAAGAGTTTTTTGTTTCATTAAAAAAAGAAGAAGATGTCAAGTTCTGTAAACAGATTGTAAACGAATTTTGCAAAAACAGAAAAGAACTTGAAAAAATTGTAAGTGAAAATCTTATAGGCTATGAACTTTCACGAGTTTACAAAGTTGATCTTGCTCTTATTTTTGAAGCAATCTGCGAAATCAAGTATATCTCATCTCCGACGGCGGTTGTCATCAATGAGGTTGTTGAACTTGCAAAAAAATACTCCACTGAAAAAAGCTCCCGTTTTGTAAATGGTGTGTTATCTTCTATTTGTAAAAAATTGTAGGGCAAACGATGCAAGAATTTATTACAGTATCTCAGCTAAATGGTTACATCAAACAAATTTTTGATAATGAAGAACTCCTGCACAATATTCCGCTGCTTGGCGAAGTTTATGGGGTTAGTTTTTCTCGCAATGTAATATATTTTTCGCTAAAAGATGAGAATGCTTCAATCTCTTGCGTGTGTTTTTATCCTGCTTTTAGCCAAATAATACAAGAAGGGGCAAAAATCGTATGTTATGGCAGCCCTAGTTTTTACCATAAAGCGGGTAAACTTAATTTCAATGTCAATCGAGCTCAGCCGCTTGGTCAAGGAAAATTGTATGAAGATTTTTTAAAGCTAAAGGCACAACTAGAACAAGAGGGGCTTTTTGACCAAATTCATAAACAGCCCATCCCAAAAAATATTCAAAGGGTGGGGGTGATAACTTCAAAAGAAGGGGCAGTCATCCAAGATATAAAAAACGTTGCGTGGCGACGAAATCCATTTCTTGATATCGTTTTGTTCAATACGAAGGTGCAGGGCAATGGAGCAGAAAAAGAAATCGCCAAAGCCATTGAACTTATGGGAAATTATGACAAAATAGACGCTATCATCGTCGCTCGCGGTGGTGGAAGCTTGGAAGACCTTTCTGCATATAACACAGAAATTGTCGCAAGAGCAACCTACAGCTGCCCAAAACCAATTATTTCGGCAGTGGGACATGAAACAGACTTTACAATAATAGATTTTGTCAGCGATTTAAGAGCTCCAACACCATCAGCTGCAGCCGAACTTATAACCATGGATGTGGAAAGACAAAAAAATATTTTTATAACAATAAAACAAAAGTTTAAAAACTTGCTTAGTGTTTATGTTGACCAACAAAAAAATTTTCTATATAATAAGATTATACAGACCAGTAATTACATTGAAAAAGAGTTTTTAAAAAGTAGAGCAGTTTATTTTGAAAAAGTCAAAGATTTGCAAACTGCAGGACAAAACTTTTTGAATACAAAGTTTTATGAATTAGGGCTGAAAGAAACCACTTTAAGCAAAATTGATCCAAAACAAATTTTGCAGAAGGGTTATGCAAAAATAGAACAAAATGAAAGAAGTATTGGAACAAAACAGCAATTAGATTTTCAACGCAATTTTTCTATCTTTTTTCAAGATGGAAAAGTTGAGGCAAAAGTAGTAAAGGAGATTAAAGATGAGAATTAGCAAATTAGTTGGCGAGCGTCTTAAAGAAGCCTCAAGCACTGCAAATGTTAAAAGTCACAACTTTTTGTTGCGTGCAGGTTTTTTGAAGCAGGTATGCAATGGCATTTTTTCAATGATGAACCCAGCTCAGCGCATTAGTTTAAAAATTCAAAATATCATCAGAGAAGAAATGAATAGTGTCGGAGGGCAAGAGGTGCTTTTCCCTGTTGTTATGCCAAAAGAAATGTGGGAAAAAAGTGGGCGCTATAATTCAATCGGGCAAGAAATGGTTCGATTTAAAGATCGCAATGACCACGACATGCTGCTTGGCATGACTCATGAAGAAGCCGCGGTCCATTTGTGCCAGAACACTATAAAGAGTTATGACCAACTGCCTTTTATGATTTATCAAATTCAAACAAAGTTTCGTGATGAAGCAAGACCAAGAGCAGGGCTTATAAGAGTGAGAGAATTTACCATGAAAGACTCATATTCTTTTCACTATGACAAAGAAGAACTTAAGCAGTATTATCAAAAGGTGTTTGAAGCTTATCAGCGTATTTTCAAACGTATCGGAATGAAAAATTTTATAGCAGTCAAATCAGATACAGGAATGATGGGCGGAGATGTTGCTCACGAATTTATGCTTTTGACCGACATTGGAGAGGACAGTATTGTTATCTGCCCACACTGCGACTATAAAGCAAACATGGAAGTTGCAACATCGATTGACGAAAAACCTTCTTTTGAAGATGGTCAACTTCAAGAAGTCTTCACAGGAAAGGCTAAAACTATTGAAGAAGTTTGCAAACAATTGAGTATTAAACCCGAACAAACGATCAAGGCTGTTTGCTATGCAATGGTTGGCGATGACAAAAACACCGTTGTTGTGTTTATTCGTGGAGATAAAGAAGTCAATGAAGCAAAACTTAAACGAGTGCTAGGCAAAGATGTTGCTGTCAAAGATCTGGCAGAAACCGGTTTTGTGAAGGGCAATATTGGTTGTGTCGACTTAGATCTGCCAAACACTAAAATTTTGTATGATAACTCTCTTGAAAATCTTTGCGGGCTTGTTACCGGTGCAAACAAAGAAGACTATCACTTGATAGGGGTAAACATAAATAGAGACCTTAAGAATGCACAATTTTATGATCTAGCAAAAGTCAAAGAAAATGAAAAATGTCCTGTATGCGGCCAACCTCTTGAAATCAAAAGGGGGATTGAGATAGGAAATATTTTCCAATTAGGCACAAAATACACAAAAGCAATGGAAATGACGATTGCGATGCCAGATGGCAGCTTGACAAATCCTTTAATGGCATGTTATGGAATAGGTGTTGGCAGAGCTCTTGCTTCTGTGGCTGAAGAAAACTGCGATGAAAAGGGGCTTGTATGGCCAATGAGCATAACTCCATGGCAGGTTTATCTCTGCCCACTTAGACTTGATAATGCACAGGTCAAAGAGACTGCAGAAGAACTTGAAAAACAACTGAATGAAAAATTTGAAGTATTATATGACGACCGCAATGTTTCTGCAGGTGTCAAACTGACTGATAGCGAACTTATGGGTATTCCAATCAGAGTGGTTGTCAGCCCAAGAAGTCTTGAAAACAACCAAGTTGAAGTCACCATCAGAAAAACTGGCGAAAAAATCTTGGTTGAAACAAAAGATATAGAAAAGATAATAGAAGCAATTATTGATAAACAAATGGGGGAGCTTAGTGGAAAATAAAATGTCATTTGAAGAAGCTTGCAACAAACTTCAGGAAATCATTGATAAAATTGAAAACGGAGATGTTTCACTTGAAGAAGCTCTCACTTTATTCAGCCAAGGGGAAGAGCTTGTCAAGATTTGCTATCAATTTTTAAACAATGCAAAAGGTCAGCTTTCACAAATCAAAGAAACTCTTGGAAAACTTGAAGAGATTTAAAACCTTAGTTTTCTTTGCAGTTATCTTTTTTCATAGCAAGTCAAAACTATTAATATAATAATATAGTGAAGGTGAAAAGAAAACTCAATTTTTTATGGGCAACAAGGATGCTTATAATCACTCTTTGCCTATCAATCGCTTTCGGCTTTTTAAGTCAAGTGGTATTATCAAATATGGGCATGGTCTTTGCGATTATAGGCATCTTGTTTTTTGTTTTTATATCAACTGTTTTTGATATGATTGGCATTGCTTCGGCAAGCAGCGATATTGAAGTTTTTAAGATGTGGAAAATTAAAAAAATTGAAGGTTCCGCCACAGGATATAAGATTTGCCAGCATTGCGAAAAAGTTTGTTCCTTCTGTGCCGATGTGGTGGGGGATATCTGCAGCACTCTTTGTGGGGCGGGTGGTGCCAGCATTGTTCTCTCTCTTACCAAAAACACAGAAAATCTTCACCTTATCACTTTGATTTCAATTTTTACAACTGCGCTTATTGCAGGCATTACCATTTTTTTTAAAGCCCTTATGAAAGAAATTGCAGTCAAAAAATCAAACAAGATCATATTAAATCTTGGCAAAATTTATGAAAGAACTTTCAAAAAAAGTAAAAAATCAGTTGACAAAGAAAAAAATATATGATAATATCTAGACATGAAAGTAGAAGTTTCCACTTCTCACCATTCGATAATTGCGTTGAATTGGTAATAACTTAATTATCTTTTATGGGAAATTGGTTATAGTGGAACTTTGTGCTTCCACTATATTTTGTTAAAAGGGGTATAAGACAATTTTTAAAGAACTTTTGATCAACGAACAAATTTCAGCACCGCAAATCAGACTCATTGGCGAAGATGGTCAGCAACTTGGCATTATGTCAAACCAAGAAGCTTTGCAAATTGCTGAAGAAAAAGGCTTGGACCTTGTTTTAATGGCTGGAAATTCATCTCCAGCAGTATGCAGACTTCTAAATTATGGCAAATTTAAATATGATGCAATCAAAAAAGAAAAAGAGCTTAAAAAAGCTCAAAAAATTGTAGAAACCAAAGAAGTCAGACTTTCAATGACAATTGAAGAGCACGACATTCAATATCGTCTTTCAAGTGCAAAAAAATTCTTGATGGGCGGAGATAAAGTCAAGGTTTCTCTTCGAATGAAAGGCAGAGAACAGGCCTATGTTAAAAAAGCGATTGAAATTGTCAAAGATTTTTGCTCAAGATTGAGTGAATTTGGCTCTCTCGACAAAGAGCCAGAGCATTTGGGCCGAAACATCTTTGCAACGATAACCCCAAACAAGTAAAAGGAGAAAAATTATGCCAAAACAAAAAACACATAGCGGATGCAAAAAGCGTTTTAAAGTAACCGCAAGCGGTCAAGTAAAATTTGCTAGACCAGGAAAAGGACATTTCCTTACAACAAAATCACAAGCAAGAAAAAGAAAGCTTAGAAAAGGGTCTTACATTGCTGGAAAGAATGCAGACAACATTAAGTCCCTTTTGGCTAGATAGGAGGTAAAATATGAGAATTAAAAGAGCCGTTAACGCAGTAAAAAAACGCCGTTCTATCCTTAAAAGCGCAAAGGGATACAGAGGAGCAAAATCTAAGCTTTACAGAACAGCAAGAGAACAAGTGATGAAGAGTGGACAATATGCTTATATTGGCCGCAAACAAAAGAAAAGAGATTTTCGTGCTTTGTGGATCACAAGAATCAATGCAGCATGCAGACTCAATGGTATTTCTTATTCAAAATTTATTGCTGGACTTAAGAGCAAAAATATCGAACTTAACAGAAAAGTTCTTGCTGATATGGCAGTAAGAGAACCTGAAGCATTTGCAGCACTTGTAGGACAAGTTAAATAATGCTTAAGGCAAGCAACAATCTAATAAAAGACTTAAAAAAGCAAAAACGAGAAAATAGTTCTTTGCTTTTTTTGGATAACATAAAAATCATAAATGATGCAATATCAAATGGCTTGCGACCAAAATTGATAGTAGTTCAAAACGAAAAACTAAACAAATGGGATAACATTTGTCCGTCTTTCTTGGTTGAAAGCAAAGTTATAGAACAATTATCTGATTGCAAAACACCACAGGGAGTATTATGCGTTGCAGAATACCCACAACATGTTGATTTTCAAAAGCCAAAAACAAATTTTTTAGTCATAGACGGATTGCAAGATCCTGGCAATGTGGGCACTCTTATCAGAACTGCTGTTGCCTGCAAATTCAATCAGATCTATCTTTTAGACAGCGTTAAACCAACCAATTCAAAACTAGTAAGAAGTTCTGTTGGCACAATCTTTTATGCCAAAATCACAAGTTGCACAAGAGAGGAGTTTGCTTTGCATGCAAAACAGTGGCGTTTGCCTTTAATGAAAGCTGATATGAATGGACAAAATCTTTTTTCATGCCGTTTTGATGATATTGTTGGCGTGGTGGTTGGCAATGAAGGACAGGGTGTCAGCCAGACAATAAGCCAAATTTGCACAAAAGCAATATCTTTGCCTATGGAAAAGAATGTCGAGAGCCTTAATGCTGCGGTCTCTGGCGGAGTCATTATGTATCATATTTACACGCAAAACAACAATATTTAAGTCATATTGAAATGATTTAAAAAATGACAAACATCTTAAAACAATGCACTTTAGTTTGACTTTTTGTTACAAAAAAATTAACATATATTATATCAATGTCAAAATAATACTACTTAAATCTTAGCGAACAATTTTTAAAAGGAGAAAAATTATGTCAGGACATTCAAAATGGCACAACATACAAGCTCGAAAGGGGAAAAGTGATGCTCAAAGAGGAAAAATTTTCACAAAAATTGGCAGAGAAATCGCCGTTATTGTCAAAGCTGGAGGCTCAGATCCTGTTTCAAACCCAAAGCTCCGTGACGTCATTGCAAAAGCAAAACAAAACAATATGCCAAATGACTCAATTGAAAGAAGCATAAAAAAAGCTGCTGGTGAACTTTCTGGAGTTAATTATGAAAGCTGCACTTATGAAGGTTATGGCACAGGTGGTTCTGCTGTAATTGTTGAATGCTTGACCGACAACAAAAATCGAACCGCTGGCGACGTTCGCCATGCTTTTGATAAGTTTGGAGGTTCTCTTGGTGCTACAGGGTGTGTAAGCTATCTTTTCAAACGCAAAGGAATTGTTGAAATTGACAAACAAGACAAAGACGTTGACTCTCTTATGATGGATGCGCTTGAACTTGGTGCCGTTGATGTCGTTGAATATGATGATTATTGTGAAGTCGTAACAGAGCAAAACGAGCACAACACAGTCGCAGATCAAATGAAAGACAAAGGCTATCAAGTTTTAAATGCTGAAACGAGACTTGTTCCAGATTCTTATGTTGATCTCGATGAAGACAAACTTGTCAAATTTAACCGCATGATTGATATGCTCGAAGATTTAGACGATGTTCAAGAAGTTTATCACAATGTAAATTTACCAGATGAAGAATAATTAAAAATTGATCTTGATTTTTTCTATTTTTTGTGGTAAAATAAATTAACAAAAGAGGTGATCTATGGAAAATAATGGCGAAAAACAAGAAAACAACTTTATTTCCTTGTCTGAATACGCAAACAAATTGCAAAATACAATAAAAAATGTTTCAATCAACAAATATTGGGATACGGATGATTACGAAACAGAAGAAGAGTTTGATGAAACATTGAATTACATCAAGCAAAAACAAGAATTTTTGGATGCTTTTATTGAAACATTTGATGATAGCGATGTTATGAGCAGGTATTTTGACGAGAAAAAAGAGGATTTTGTCAGACTCGCTCAGTGTTACAGAAACACAAAAGATAACAAGGGAGAAAACTATAAAGTTGCAACGATTTATTCTTTACAAGGCGCAGATGATAATATTGAAATTAACAATGCTTTATATGCTTTTCAAGAGGAAGCAAAGAAATATTTAAAGTATGCAAACTTATACATTACAGCCATCGAATATATTCAATTAGCACCATCGCTAAAACCATATTTTGATGACCCACAAGACTCTACAGAAAAATAATTAGGTAACATAAAAACCCAATAATTGCACAGACTAACCACTAGGTTAGTCTTTTTTTAACCTTAGATATCAACTTTGCAAAGGAGAAGCTAATGTTCCCTAGGAAAAAACAAAATAAAAGCATTCTGTTTTCTTACATATTTTTAGTAGTTTTTTTGCTGTCATGTTTATTAAATAATCTATCATTTGTTTCAATCAATTCGCTTCCGGACAATTTTTATACCAATTTGGAAGAAATTGAAAATTTAAATAAAGATAAAAGTTTGGGAAAGCTCTATTCTGCTGATTTTTTAAATGATTATCTTGAAACAGGGGAGAAAAGCGATAAAAGTGGCACGGTAATTTTTAAACTTTTCGGTTTTATTCCCATAAAAAAAGTTAAAGTTGAAATTTTGCCAGAAGAGGAGGTATATGTAGGAGGCGTTCCACTAGGACTTAGCGTAACAACTCAGGGGGCAATCGTTGTCAGCAATACATTGGTGGATCCAAGTAGCGGAAAAATGTTTTCAAACAAAATTCTTAAAAATGGCGATTTAATTTTGAAAATTAATGATACCGAAATCACAAACTCTAGTGATATTGAACAATTTTTGAACAAAAATTTTGACGAAAATCAAGAAATATCAATAGAAGTGCTGCGGGGAAATAAACATAAAACTTTGAAGATGAACTACATAAAAAACACAGAATCTTGCAAACTTGGGGCTTGGGTAAAAGACGACTTATCCGGCATCGGAACTTTAACTTTTGTCAAAAGCAACAATCAATTTGCCGCTTTAGGTCACCCGGTGACAGATTCAAGTGGCAGCAACATTGTACCTATAAACAGCGGAAGTGTTTATGACTGTTCGCTGCTAGGAATAGAAAAAGGCAAAGTTGACAAACCGGGACAACTAAAATGCCTGTTTGTTCAAAATCAAAAAAATGGTGAAATCGATAAAAATACAAAATTTGGAATAGTGGGAAAATATCAAGACAGTTCCGAAATGATAGACGCAAATTTGACAGCATCTCTTGGTGGAAGGCTCAGTGTCAGACCGGGTAAAGCAACTATCGTTTCCAGTGTCAGCGGAATTCGAGAAGAATATGAAATAGAAATCATAAAAGCAAACTATCAAAAAGATCAAGATGATAAAAGCATGATATTCAGAGTCGTTGACAAGCGTCTCCTTGAGCTGACTGGAGGTATTGTTCAAGGGATGAGTGGATCTCCAATCTTGCAAAATGGCAAACTAATTGGGGCAGTTACTCATGTTTTTCTCAAAGATCCAACCAAAGGTTATGGAGTTTATGCAGATTGGATGTTAAAGGAGATGGAAGGGTAAATTTATCAACAAAAAAAGCAGGATAAACAAAACCTGCTTTTATTTTTGTTAAGCAACATAGATTCTATTTCCAATATTTGACAATAATTGTCTTTTGGATAAAATACGAAACAGGAAGTGCAACTACTGACAACAAGATTGGCAAAATCAATGTTGTTGCATAAAGTGCAAAATTTGTTGTGTTAAGACCGAAGATAAAGTTCAAACCCACGATTGCAACAATGACGAGTAGGGTATAACTTAATATTTCCCAAATTGAACTCATAGGTTTTGGCAGCCAACTAGTGTGGCATTTATAATTATAAAATTTGAATGCAACAACAATTAATTGCAGAGCAGGAAGAAGTATATATAAAAAGTTTAAATTTGGATTTATATTGCCAGTGTAATACAAAGTTATAAAAACTGCAGCAGAAACAGTTGCCAACATAAAAAATATGATCAAACTGTGATAAAAAGCAAGTTGGTTTGTGTTATGTTTAACCTGCATTTCTGATTTCTTATATTCACTAAATTCTATGTCCTGTTCTTTGTAATAATCCTCTAAATCTTGATAGTCATAAATGGCATCTGGGCGTTGCTCTTGATCAGATTTGGTATGTGAATAAAGCTGAGAAATGATTTCTTTGTGAGAAGGATCAATTTTTACATCTCGTTTAGGCGGAGGAAGCGAATCGTCTTTCTCTTGCGGAAGAATTTTTAATCTTGGTGGAGCAATTTTTTTAGGACGCACCAATTCTTGATCATCAATGCGATTTGTGATAAATTTACCATCATCTTCAACAACTTTTTCAATTGGTTTTTCTTGAAAATATGTATTGCCCTTTACATGCCCAAGCTCGCTCGAAAGGGTTGAATTGCGGTTTTGACGCTCACTATATTGTGCAAATTGATTTTGCTCATATTTGTTTTTGTTTTCTAGCAGTGAAGTCTTAAATGCTTCAATGTTTGCTCGATTTCTTTCTTCCGATTCTTGCAATGGAGTCTCAACCGTCATGGCAATCTGATCTTCAGCAAAACTTCGTTGCTTTTTATATTTTCGAATGTCTTTTGAAATGTCGTATATTCGTTGATTGTAATTGTCAACATCATTTTTATTCAAAAAAGCACCATCATCATTTTTCTCTTGCTCATCAAAATGAGGCTTAGGCATTGGCGCAGCTTCGCTTACATTATTTTCATACGCTGCCACAGTTTCATCAGTTTTTTCGCTGACTTGCTTTTGAGTTTCAACAATCGACTGGCTAGGGGAGTTTAAAGAAGAAAAATCAAAAAATTCATTTTCAGACTCTCCAATGGCATTGGCAACTTGCTCAACTGTTTTATCTGTTTCCAATTCTGAATTTGAAACAACAAAGTCTCTGAAAACATCAATGTTGTTAGCCTCAAAATCTTGTTTGAGTTGAGAATAATAGTTTTTTCCTTTTTCTGTTATGGAATAATATCTTCTATTCGGCCCAAATTCGCTTGATTTTGTATAGGAAGAAACATATCCCTGCTTTTCCATTCTTGTTAAATTTGAATATACACTAGGCTTTTTCAGCTCAATTCTTCCATTGCTTTTTTTATTGATTTCTGAAATAAAATCAAGCCCATAGAAATCACGCTCTAAAAGGCAATTCAAAATCATATAAGAAAGCTGACCTTTTGCAAAAATTTCCATAAACACCTCTTAGTTTGATTATAAAAAATAAACAGCTGTTAAGTCAATCGTTTTGGGGGTATTCTGCAAATTTTGTTGAAAAATTTTCCATATTTTGTGCTAGTATGCAGAAAAGTTGCTAGTATGCAAAATTCGTTTTACAAGGAAGGCATATATTTGATATAATGATAAAGATGGAAAACAAAATCTCGGTAAAAATAGAAAAGAGCAACAGAAAAACCATTTCTATTCAAGTTTTAGACACTGCTACTGTGCAGGTAAAAGCTCCACTCAGATGCAGCAATAAAAACATATGGGAATTTATTAGCAGCAAAACATCATGGATTAACAAACAAATTGCCCAAATCAATAAAAAGCAACACTTTGCCAATAATTTTGATTTTGAAAAATATACATATTTGTTAGGAGGAATATATACAAAACAAGATCTTAGCTATGTCGAAGCCGCAAAAAAATATCTACCTAAAATCGCAGAAAAATTAGCAGCTCAACTGGGATATTGGTATAAGGAGTTAAAACTAAAACATTCAAAAAGAATTTGGGGCAGTTTTTCAAGCAAAAAGCAACTGGTATTAAATATTAATTGTGTGTTTTTACCTTTAAATTTGATTGAATATGTGATAGTTCATGAGCTGTGCCATAGCAAAGAAATGAATCATTCTCCAAAATTTTGGAAATTAGTGGGAATCCATCTACCTGATTATAAAAAGCGAAAAGAACAGCT
Source organism: uncultured Bacillota bacterium (assembly GCA_946495675.1). Classification (GTDB taxonomy): domain Bacteria; phylum Bacillota; class Clostridia; order Christensenellales; family UBA1242; genus Caccovivens. The sequence continues at coordinate 92,814 of CAMMDQ010000002.1, forward strand.
CAAAAACTATGCTTTTGTGTTAAATTTAAAATTACAGTAGGGGATTGTTTTGCCAATAATTCATTTAAGCTATCCTTTTTACATTTTAAAATTATTTTGCTGTGATAAACAACTCTTCTTATAAAGGGGTGTTTTTAAAATTGTGAAATAGAAACAGGAATCTGGAGTGAAATTTTTAAGTAATTTTAAAACAGGGGGCAAAATTTTATTAAAATAAAACATCTGTTATCTATGCGTAAAACACAACTTTTACGCATAGATAACCGCATAATAGATATATATTTGGTCTATTATGTTATTTTTTTATAATTATGCAAAACTCGCATTCAATCAATTATCTAGCAATATTCATTAATTAAAGCTTATAATTATATAAGAACATATAACCATTTGATCATAAAAAATTGCGAACTTATTTATTGTCCGCAATCATTTTTAACATTTTTAAAAATCCAACTTGTTGATTATATCCAAGCATTTTATCTTGGTATAACTTTAAATTTAAGTCATTGACTGAATTAAAATTATTTATAGATTTTAAGTTCAAATAATTAACAATTTTTATAAAAGTCTCATAAATGTTTCGATCTTCATAAAGTTTATCTGGCACGTTATAAAGCACACTTTCCAAGAACATTGCATTCGGCATTTCGTGATTTGCTTGATAATATAAAACATTAAAAATCTTAAGCATTTTGACAAAATTAGCTCCGGCTTCACGTTTTTTTTCACGCAAACATTCTACCCTGCATGAAAAATTATACTGCCTTAGTTTTTTCTTTCCTTCAAAAAATTTAAAATAGTCCCTATTGCAAAAACAAATTTCTATTTTAATTTGAGTATTGTTTCCAAAATCATCTTTTCCAACCAAATATAAAAAATTATCTTCCATTGATATGATTGAAGTCTGTGAAATATAAAATCTGATAGTTTCAAATAAATCTCTTGTTAAATTAAATATATTATATTTGCTTGCATCAAAATCAACCTGGGAAACAAGAGATTTTTCGTCCTTTTTTTTCTTCCTTTTTCTATGTTTTTTTCGACTGTCCCAAGCAATTTTAAGCCTTTTTTTCAAATTATACCAAAACATATTCGTTTTGATTGTGTTGAGTTCAAGTTGCGAATTATCAATGCCTAACAGATAATAAAATATTGAATTATCGGTAACGGCTCCAGACAAAACTTCATTGAATGGTTGCAAAATCACATTATTGACACTTATATATGGGACCTGTTTGCCCAATCGTTCTATGGCAGCCGACAAAATATTCGAGACTTTTTTTTCAACAGAATTGTAGAAGTCTTGATTGCTTTGAGCTGCTATGCCGGTTATAAGTTCTTTATCTATAACTATTTTTGCCATTCATTTTCCTTTTTCGCAAGCTTATAAAGATTTTTAAATCTTTTAAGCATTTTTAAGCATTTTAATGTAAAATTGGAGGTAAGAAAAATCTATTATTTATTTTTTGGCAAGATTTTCTCTTTTCCACCCATATAAGGTCTTAAAACTGTTGGAATATCAACACTTCCATCTGCATTGATATTGTTTTCAAGAAAAGCTATAAGCATTCTTGGTGGAGCTACAACAGTGTTGTTAAGTGTATGCGCAAATTTCATTCCATCTTTGGTTTTAAATCTTATACCAAGGCGTCTTGCCTGTGCATCAGAAAGATTTGAGCAAGATCCCAACTCGCCAAAATAGCGATTTTGTCGTGGGCTCCAAGCATTCAAGTCGCATGATTTTACCTTCAAATCTGCCAAGTCGCCACTGCAGCATTCCATAACTTCGTGCGGTATATTTATACTTTTGAAAAATTCAGATGAAATTTGCCACATTTTATTATACCATTCCATTGAGTCCTCAGGTTTGCAAATAACAATCATTTCCTGTTTTTCGAACTGGTGAACACGATAAATACCTCGCTCTTCAATTCCATGAGCTCCAACTTCTTTTCTAAAGCATGGAGAATATGAAGTCAATAATATAGGCAAATTTTCTTCCTTTATAATGGTGTCTTTAAATCTTCCAATCATTGAATGCTCGCTAGTCCCAATCAAATACAGGTCTTCGCCCTCAATTTTATACATCATATTGTCCATTTCTTCAAAGCTCATAACTCCGTTGACAACATCACTTCGAATCATAAATGGCGGAATGCAGTAAGTGAAGCCCTTGTCAATCATAAAATCACGGGCATAAGATAGAATAGCCGAATGAAGCCTTGCAACATCTCCCGTCAAATAGTAAAATCCGTTGCCGCTTGTCCTTCGTGCGCTGTCAAGATCAAGACCGCCAAGACTTTCTAAAATATCAGCATGATATGGAATTTCAAAGTCAACTTTTTTTGCTTCGCCAACAGTCAATCTTTGCACATTTTCACTGTCATCTTTGCCTATTGGAACATCATCTGCGATTATGTTTGGAATTGACATCATGAGTTTTTTAAGCTGCTCCGACAAATTCGCCTCTTCATTTTCAATGTTAGTCAAACGATCGTTTATTTGAACAACTTCTGCTTTAACTTCATTTGCCTTCTCAACATTCTTCTCTCGCATTAAAAGACCGATTTTAGAGCTTTTTACGTTTCTTTCTGCTCTTAAATTGTCTCCTTCTTTTTTTAATGCACGGATTTGCCCATCAAGTTTTAGCACTTCATCAACATATACAAGTTTTTGGTCTTGAAATTTTTTTCTTATATTTTCCTTTACAAGTTCAGGATTTGTTCTTATTAAATTTATGTCTATCATTGTCAAACCTCTCTTTTTATATATCTTACATTTTTTAAAAAAAATAGTCAAATAATTTTGTTAAGCTCAACAAATAAAATCTAAAATATTTTCAATAAAGAATAAACAAAAAAAAGATCGCCGCTAGATATTGTGTTTATTATGCACATAATAGACACAATATAAGTAGTTTATAAGATTTTACGCATAGATTTGCAAAATCATTTGCTTATTAAAACAAAATATGATAAAATTTTGCTATGGAAAAACTTACATTCTATCAACAGCGAGATTTGAAAAATCGCATGAAAATGAGTAAATATTTACAATCTCTCCCCGCTTATTGCCTTGATTTTTTTATAGGCATTGAAAATAACACATCTTCATTGACCAGATATAATTATGCCATGGATTTAAATGTCTTCTTTGACTATCTGTCACAATATGTTTTAAAAAAAGATAAGCAATCAATCACATATGCCGATTTAAACAACTTAAAATCTCGTGATATTGAACAGTTTTTGTCTTATTTAAGCTACTATAACGGCGAAAATAATAAAGTAAGCCAAAATCAAGAACGCGGAAAGGCTCGAAAACTCGCCTCTCTTCGAAGTTTTTTCAAGTATTTGTTCAATCACGATCATATTGAATCAAACGTGGTCAGCAAAATAGAAACACCAAAGCTTCATAATAAGGAAATTATAAGACTTGAGCAAAATGAGGTGGCAAAGATGCTAAGCGCCGTTGAAAACCCAACCGAATTTACTCAAAAACAGAAAGCTTACAACAAAAACACTTTTGAGCGAGACAATGCCATAATAACTCTGTTTCTTGGCACAGGAATTCGTATTTCTGAACTTGTTGGCCTTGATATTGACAGTTTCGATTTTAAAGAGAATGCCTTTATTGTTACAAGAAAAGGCGGAAATAAGTCTGTTCTATACTTTTCAGAAGAAGTCGCTATGGCATTAAAAACTTGGCTTGAAAAGAGGGCTACTTTGAATTTAGACGACAATGAAAAAGCTATGTTTATCTCTCTTCAAAACAAACGCATATCAATTCGCGCAGTTGAAAATTTGGTAAAAAAGTTTGCACAACTGGCATCCCCTCTTAAAAAAATCTCTCCACATAAATTGCGAAGCACTTTCGGAACAAATCTTTATCGTGAAACCAAAGACATTTACATTGTTGCCGATGTGCTTGGACATAAAGATGTCAACACAACAAAAAAGCATTACGCAGCGATAAATGAGGATATGCGCAAAAGCGTTGCTAATGTTTTGCATTTAAGGGATGAAAATTAAATTTAAAAAGAATGAATAAAATGCTTAAAACTACGCAAGATAATATCGTGAAGGAAATATGCTTCACATTTAAAGAAGAAGAGTTGTCCATTTGACAAGTCTTCTTTTTTACTTCGTCTAGTATTTTGTTAACTTAACCAAAAAACACGAAAGGTCGCAATTTATCAAATTGCTAGAGTTGAGCTTGCAAACCTCAACTCTTTTTCGCTTGAAGCGAAAACCTTTCGTGCACTATCAAATCTGTATTAATCGTTTATTTTGCAGTATCGGTAAACCTTGATTCTCTTATAACATTAACTTTAATCTGTCCCGGATATTGCATTTCGTTTTCAATTCGTTTTGCAATTTCTTTTGCCATAAACATTGCATCAGTGTCAGAAATTTCCTCAGGCTTAACCATTATTCGAACTTCCCTGCCCGCCTGAATAGCAAATGATTTTTCAACTCCTTTAAAGCTGTTGCAAATAGTCTCAAGCTGTTCAAGTCGTTTGATATAATTTTCAAAACTTTCTCTTCTTGCACCAGGTCTCGTGCTTGAAATTGCATCGGCCACTTGAACAATAATTGCTTCAATACTATGGAATGGAACATTTCCATGGTGCGCTTCAATACAATGAATAACCGCTTCGCTTTCTTTATATTTTTTAGCCAAATCAACACCAATGGTTACATGGGTGCCCTCGATTTCATGATCAAGAGCCTTTCCAACATCATGCAGCAAGCCTCCTCGTTTTGCAACCGCAACATTTGCACCTATTTCGCTTGCAATAAGACCGGCAATGATGGATGTTTCTACACTGTGTCTTAAACAGTTTTGACCATAACTGGTTCGATATTTCAATCTTCCAAGAACCTTAACAAGTTCTGGATTAAGGTTGTAAATTTGAACTTCATTGCAAGCATTTTCACCTGCTTCTTTAACAGCTTTTTCAACTTCAATAGAAGCCTTTTCAACAACTTCTTCAATTCTAGCAGGATGGATTCTTCCGTCAACAATAAGCTTTTCAAGTGCCAATCTTGCAATTTCTCGCCTAAACGGATCAAAGCTTGAAATTGTTATTGTCTCTGGAGTGTCGTCAACAATAAGTTCAACACCAGTCATACTTTCAATAGAGCGGATATTTCGACCTTCTCGACCGATAATTCTGCCCTTCATCTCATCGTTTGGCAAAGCAACAGATGTAACCGTCATTTCACTTGAAAGGTCTGTAGCACATCTTTGGATGGCTCCCATAACTATATCTCGAGCATTCTTTTCCGCGTTTTCCTTGGCTTCATCTTCGATTTGTTTCACCATTATTCCTGCATCTTTTTTTGCCTCATCGGTAATGCTTTCAATCAAAATATCTTTAGCTTCCTTCTTTGACAACCCAGAAATTTTTTCCAGTTTATCGAGCATTTGATTTTTGATTTGCTCCTGCTCTTCCAACTTTTCGTTAAGTTTTAGTTTATCTCCTTCAAGTTTTTGTTTTTCATTCTCAAGTTGATCAGTTTTCGAATCTATAAGTTGTTCTTTTTTAGTGATATATTCTTCTCTCTGATCAAGCCTTTCCTCTTGCTTTTGCAGTTCATTTCTGCGTTCTTTGGCTTCGTTATTCGCCTCATCGCGAATTTTTTGAGCTTCTTCTTTTGCTTCAAGAATTGATTCTTTTTTAACGCTCTTTGCTTCCGCATAGGCATCTTCAATAATTTTCAATGCATTCGATTTGTTTTTGCTAATTTTTTTATCAATAACAAACTTATACACAATCATGCCGATTGCAATCCCAACTATAAGGGCACACACACCAGCAACTACGCCTGCGGTCGCAACAGCATCACATAACATGCTAATACTGTTGTTCATTCCTTTCCCCTTTAATTATAAACTCGGTAAATCTCAAAAATAGGTTGACATCAACAAGTAATGCCCAAATTAAATATATAATAAGTTGATGACAACTTAAAAATCTTAAAATACCTAAATCAATTATATTACTTTTTATAGACCAAGTCAAATAAAACTTAGTTATAAATTAAGAAATTTTTTAACAAAAAAAGTTGCTAAGCGAACATCTTTATCTTAACAACTTATTGAATTTAAATTAAAAATTTTTAAACCAAAAGCAAACTTTTTGGCAAGCGTTTTAAAATCTTGACTTCGACAGATCATAATGTGCAAGAAAATCTTTTTTGAAATCAAGCAAATAATCCCCCAGAATTGCTTCTCGTGTTTGATGAGCTAAATTTAAAAGCATGTGTAGATTGTGAATTGAAAGGAGCTCAGCCCCAAGCATTTCTCCTGCATTGATAAGATGGCGAATATAAGCTCGAGAATAATGTTTGCAGGTATAACAATCACAGTCTTCTTCGATAGGCGAAAAATCTTGCTTATAAATTGCATTTTTGATCACGAGCTTGCCTTTTTTGGTAAAAGCCGTGCCATTTCGTGCTACTCTGGTTGGCAGCACACAATCCATCATATCAATACCTCGAGAATATCCTTCCACAAGACAATCAGGGGATCCAACCCCCATCAAATATCTTGGCATATTCTTGGGCAGAAGAGGCTGCAAATGGTCAAGAATGTCATACATTACCGACTTTTCTTCACCCACCGATAGTCCCCCTATAGCTATTCCGCATTTTGCATAAGGCAAACAATCTTGAACGCACTGTTCTCTCAAATCTTTGTAAATGTTGCCTTGAACGATAGGAAACAACATTTGATTGTCATTTTTATGAGCTTTATAACATCTTTCAAGCCAAATCTTTGTCAATCTCTTTGCTTCAACCGCTTCTTGATAGCTAGCTCCAGCTTCGGTGCACTGATCAAGAGCCATGATGATGTCGGCACCAAGTGCTTCTTGAATTTCCATATCTTTTTCTGGAGAAATAAAGTGTTTTGCACCATTGATATGTGAGCGGAACTCAACTCCTTCATCACTTACTTTGCGAAGTTTTGAAAGTGAAAAAACTTGAAAGCCACCGCTATCAGTCAGAATTGGCCTATCCCAATTCATAAATTTATGCAAACCACCCGCTTGTTTTATTATTTCATGGCCCGGTCTAAGATAAAGATGATAAGTATTTGAAAGGATTATTTGCGCGTTTAAATCTTTTAGATTTTCAACTGTAAGACCTTTTACCGTTGCTTGGGTGCCCACCGGCATAAAAATAGGTGTTTCTATGTCTCCATGCGGAGTGTGAAATATACCTGCTCTCGCACCAGTTTTCGAACATTCCTTGATTATTTCAAAAGAAAACTTTTCCATTGATAGTGTCTCCTAATATTTTGTAGGTATTTTGCATGCATAACAACTAGATATAGTATTATGCAATATTAATAAATAAACATAGCATCTCCAAAAGAGAAAAATCGATACCCATCTTTCACAGCATGATCATAGATTTTCATGGTTTGATCATATCCTGCAAAAGCCGAAACCAACATGATAAGGGTGCTTTCTGGAAGGTGAAAATTTGTTATCAGCCCATCAATCACCTTAAATTTGTAAGAAGGATAAATAAAGATGCTCGTCTCCCTTTTTGCTGGAGCGATTCGCCCCTGCTCGTCAGCACAGCTTTCAAGCACTCTAACACTCGTTGTCCCAACTGCGATAACTCTTCGCCCTTCTTTTTTTGCTTGATTGATTTTTTCTGCATTTTCTTCGCTCATTTCAATATATTCGCTATGCATTTGGTGACTTAAAATATTTTCTTCCTTCACTGGACGGAAAGTGCCCAACCCAACATGAAGCAAGACCTCAGCTATTTCCACCCCTTTATCTTTTATTTTCTCAAGCAGAGGCTTTGTAAAATGCAACCCAGCCGTAGGTGCTGCTGAAGATCCTTCAACCTTTGCATAGACCGTCTGATATCTTTCCTTATTTTTTAATTTCTCGTGTATATAAGGTGGAAGAGGCACTTGACCAACTTCTAACAATCTCTCCTCAAAAGTTCCTGAAAAATTAAACTCAATTTCACATTGTCCATAATCTGCTTTTTGCACGATCACAGCACTTAGCTTCTCACTAAAGTGAATTTCGCTACCTATTTTCAATCTTTTAAATGGTCTGGCTATCACCTCCCATCTTTTTAAATCAAGCCTCTTTTGCAGCAAAACCTCAATCTTTGCGCCAGTGTCTTTATATCCAAAAAGTCTTGCCGGCAAAACCCTAGTATTGTTGACCACCAAAACATCTCCTTTTCGGAGAAAATCTACAATATCATAAAAATGTTTATTCTCTATTTTTTCATTTTCACGGCAAAAAATCAGCAACCTGGAGCTGTCTCTAGGCTCAATAGGTTGCTGCGCAATCAACTCTTGCGGCAAGTCATAAAAATAGCTTGATTTGCAAAGCAAATCTTTATTGTTTATATTAGACATGTTCTCCTCTATTTTGCGACATACTGCATTCCAAAATGTTTGTATGCAGGCTCAAGAACAACTCTTCCCCTTGGCGTTCTTGAAATAAAGCCAAGTTGCAACAGATATGGTTCATAAACATCTTCAATAGTTGTTGCATCTTCGCTGATGGTTGCCGCCAAAGTGTCAAGCCCCACTGGACCTCCACCAAACTTGTTTATCATGGCAAGCAATATTTTTCTGTCAATAGTGTCAAGGCCAAGGTCGTCAATCTCCATCACTTGCAGTGTTTTATCGGCAATGGTTTTGTCAACATGCCCCTTACCCATAACCTGAGCATAGTCTCGAACTCTTTTTAGCAACCTATTTGCAATTCTTGGAGTTCCCCTTGAGCGTTTTGCGATTTCCCCCGCCGCATCATCATCAATTTGCACCCCTAAAATTTTTGCAGAGCGCTTTATAATTATTTTGAGCTCTTCTGGGCTATAAAGCTCAAGACGACAGATAACCCCGAAACGATCACGCAGTGGATTTGTAAGCATACCAGCTCGAGTTGTTGCACCAATCAAAGTAAAAGGCTTGATTTTTAATCTCATGTTTCGAGCAGAAGGCCCTTTGCCCACTATAAAATCCAAGGCAAAATCTTCCATTGCGGGATACAATATCTCTTCTACCGTTTTGTTGAGTCTGTGAATTTCATCAATAAACAAAACATCATTTTGATTTAAATTGGTAAGGATTGCAGCAAGGTCGGCAGCATGCTCAATGGCGGGCCCAGATGTCACTTTAAATTGCGACCCCAGTTCATTTGCAATAATATGCGAAAGCGTTGTCTTCCCAAGGCCAGGCGGACCATAAAGCAAAACATGATCCAAGCTTTCCTTTCTTGTTTTTGCCGCTTGGATATACACGCTTAATGCTTCTTTGACCTTATTTTGACCAATATATTCATCAAGACTGGTTGGCCTTAAAGAATTTTCAATTTCCGCATCAGTCAAGTTCTTTGTGCTCTGCACAAATCTTTCTTCTTCGTTCAACCTTTATACCCCCTTAAAGCTTTAGAAATAATTTCTTCAGCAGTTGCATCATTTTGTGCGTTTGCTCTTGCAAGCATATAAGCTTCGTTTTTATTGATGCCAAGACTGATAAGAGTGTCAGTTGCCATTTGGACTGCATCCTCATCATAATCAGCACTAAAAGTCGCTTCATTTGTGCTTGCTTGCCCTAATTTATCTTTAAGTTCCAAACAAATTCTTTCAGCTGTTTTTTTGCCTAACCCTTTGATCTTTGATAAAAGCTTGCTATCTTCTTTGATTATTGCTATTGTGAGATCTGACAAACTTAAACCAGACAAAATCGTAATTGCCATTTTTGGCCCCACACCACTTACAGAGATAAGTTTGAAAAAAACTTCCCGCTCTTCTTTGCTTGAAAAACCAAATAAGAAAACACCATCCTCTCTTACAGCCATATAAGTAAAAATCTTTACACTTTCACCAGCCATCGGCAAACTTGACAATGTGTTGGTTGAAACTGTGAGCTCATAGCCAACACCACTCACATCCAGTATCAGAGTGTTTTCACTCTTTTCTTCTATAACTCCAACTAAAAATGAAATCATAATGACTCCTACACTCTATTCCTATTAAGCATCGGGCTTGACTGGCTATGGCAAATTGCAACAGCAAGAGCATCAGCCGCATCATCAGGTTTTGGTATGCTGTTTAATCCTAAAATAGCCTTGACCATAAATTGCACTTGAGCCTTTTCCGCCCTTCCCTGACCTGTTAATGCCTGCTTAATTTGCAGCGGTGTATACTCATAGATATTCCCACAATACTTTTGACAAGCAAGCAAAATCACTCCTCGAGCTTGCGCGACTTGAATAACTGTTTTTTGATTTTTGAAATAAAACAACTCTTCAATAGCAACAACATCTGGCTTAAATTTGTCAAACAAATATTTTAAGCTTTTATCTATATTTTCCAGCCTTATCGGCATACTGTCCTCTTTTGGAGTTGTTATCGCTCCATAATCAAGAAGCATGTTTTGTTTGTTTGTATCCAAAACTCCATAGCCAATGATTGCGTAACCCGGGTCAATACCTAATACTATCATAGGTAAATTTTACAATATAAAAAAAATTAAGTCAATCAAACTAAGCTATAAGTTTATTATTTTCAATCGGACATTTTTGATCACCTTGCCGCCATAGTCTTTTCGTTTGCTTTGCACACGAAAAGAAAAAGCCAAACTTTAAGTTTGGCTTTTATCAACAGTTGTTGATGCTATAGCGGCAAATCAACACTGGGCATCTTTTAACATTTCTCTCGCATGAGAAACTGCAATATCGCTTAAAGAGTTTCCACCAGTGATCCTCGCAATTGCTTGGACAATCTCTTCACCTTGCAAAATTTTTGCTTGCGAGAAAGTCTGCCCATTTTTTTCAGTTTTTGAAACATTGATAAAATTATTACCAAAGGCAGCAACTTGCGGAAGATGCGTGATACACAAAACCTGCGAAAATTTGGTTATATTTTTAAGTTTTTGCCCCACTATCTTGCCTGTCTCGCCACTTATTCCAGCATCAATTTCATCAAAGAGCAAAGTTGAAGCGGCTCCATTTTGCGCAAAAATATTTTTTATTGCCAACATAAACCTGCTCAACTCTCCACCAGAAGCAGTTTTTGCAAGTGATTTGACTTCCTGACCGGCATTTGCAGAAAAATTAAATTTAACATCATCTTGCCCATTTGCATAAATTTGCTCAAGCTTATCAAATTCCACTTCAAAGGTGGATGACTTCATGCCAAGCTCTTTCAACTCGTTTTCAACTCGATTCTCAACAGTCAAAGCAGTTTGCTTTCTCACCGTAGTCAACTGGTCTGCAAGTTCTTGCATTTTGCAAAGCACATCCCGCTTTTGCTTTTCAAGTTTTTCAAGTTCAAACTCTCCATCTTCCAAAAGGTCAAGTTGTTGTTTTGCATTTTGTCCGAAATCAAGCACTTTTTCAATTGAACCGCCATACTTTCTGCATAAACTCTTGATAACATCACTTCTTTGGTCAAGCATATCAAATTCATGTTGATCAAACGAAGTTTGGTCCTTTAGCTCAATAAGTCCATCAAGAATATCATCAAGTTCATATCTTGTGCTGTCAACTCTCTCTTTAAAAGCAGAGGCCTCTTCAATCCCTGAAAGAGAGCCCAGTTGCGCAGAAACTTCTTGCAACTGATTTGACACACTATCTGCATTATCTGAAAGCAGCATTTCACAATTTGATACAGCATTAAAAATTTTTTCACTGTTATTTAAAACCTTAAGCCGTTCTTTTATTTTTTCATCTTCGCCAATTTCAAGATTAGCCTGCTCAATTTCGTCATACTGAAATTTCAAAAGAGATATAAGCCTTGCTCTTTCATTTTCATCCCCACCAAGAGTTTTGATTTTTTTGTTTATTTCGCTCATTTGACTAGCCAGCTTTGCCAAATCTTCCTTAACCTTTTTGATGGTGTCGCCAGCAAATTTATCAAGCATTGCTAAGTGATTTTTTGTGCTTAACATATCAACACTTTCATGTTGGGTATAGAAGTCAGCAAGAAAGGAAGAAAGTTCTTTTAACATTGCAGCTGTTGCGATCATTCCGTTTATTCTTACCTGACTTTTCCCATCTTGACTAAGTGTTCTTACTATCAAAAGTTCGCCTTCGCATTCATACCCTGCTTCAGTCAAAAAAGAAATTGTTTCTTGGTTAAGATCAGAAAACAGAGCTTGAACCCTCATAAAATCTTTGCCAGATCGAATAACAGACCTATCAATCTTTGAGCCCAAAACAAAAAGAAGACTTTTAAAAATAAGGCTTTTTCCTGAACCTGTTTCGCCGAGCACGATATTTAAGCCTTTTTCAAAGTCGATAGAAATGTTTTCAATAAGTGCAAAATTTTCAATCTTTAATGTTTGTAACATTTTATCCTCTTTATAATGTTATCATTTACAAGTAAAAAAATCAAACATTTTCAACACAAAACTTAGCTAAGCATTGCATTCAGAGTTACCACCGCTTCGCCCGCTAAAATTGTTGTAGGAAAGATAAGCATAACGGTATCATCTCCATAGCAAGCCCCCATTAATTCATTCAAATTGAGTTTATCCACAAAACCGCACACTCCGCCAGCCATTCCTTTCATTGTTTTAAGCACTGCTAAGTTCATTGCAGATTTGACAGAAATCACAGCTTCTTTGAAGATTGTTATGTATTTGTTGGAAATAACCTGGTCTTCAGAGCCGACAAAACAATATTTATACTTGCCAGAAGCAGATAAAATTTTAGTGAGCCCAAGCTCTTTAATATCTCTTGAAATGGTCGCTTGCGTAATTTCAAAGTTTGCATTACGAAGTTCTCTTGCAAGCTCATCTTGAGTTTCAATCTCTTTTGTGGAAATGATTTCCAAAATTTTTGATTGTCGTGCGCTTCTCGCCATAGTTTTCTCCTAAATCGCTATTCGCCTTTATTTTAAAGGCATGTAGCCGTTATGCATAATTATAAATTTATGATTATTCATGCATTTTTGATTATTATACATCATTTTTTATAATTATGCAAGCGATTTTTGCATAAATATTCAGCGATTTTTTATATAAATTTGATATTTTGAAATTTTATAAAAATCAAATTTATAATTATAAGCCTTTATGCATTTTGCAAAAACAAAAAAACGCGGCAAAAAACACCCCACAAAAAAAGCGGGCTGCTGCCCGCCTGAAAGGTTTTTAAATTCAATCTCTTTTTAAAGTCACAATCTCTTCTGTTTGTAAAGCTTCGTCGACAAGCTGTTCGATGTTTAAAAAGCCTTCTTCTTTTTCGCATTTTTCAAGTGTTGGTTTGATAACTGGATTTTTTGGCAAAAAGACTGTGCAGCAATCTTCATACGGCAAAATCGATGTTTGATATGTGCCAATGCTTTTTGCAATTTCCATAATCTCTTCTTTGTCGAGCGCTAGGCACGGTCTGAAAATCGGTAAAGTATCAACAACCGCCCCAGTAACAGTCATACTTTGCATTGTCTGACTCGCTACTTGACCAAGGCTTTCCCCTGTGACAATCGCACCAAGACCATCTCTCAAACAAATCTTTTGCGCTATTCGCATCATAATTCGCCGCATAATCGTTATCATAAACTCATTTCTGCAATGCACATGAATGGCCTCTTGCACCTTTGTAAAAGAAATGACATGCAGCTTGATTTCATCCACATATTCACAAAGCTGTTTTGCAAGAGCCAAAACCTTGTCTTTAGCTTCTTCTGAAGTATAAGGATAACTGTGAAAATGCAAAGCTTCAATTTTCAAACCCCTCTTTGCAACCATATAGCCAGCAACAGGACTGTCAATACCACCCGAGAGCAAAAGCAGACCTTTGCCAGCACTGCCAAGAGGTAAACCGCCTTGACATTTAATTATATCATCAAAAATATACGCTTTTTTATTAAGCCTAATGTCGATATTAATAGTTGTTTGAGGATTATAAAGCTCAACTGAAACATCTGGATTTTTTGACAGTATAATGCCGCCGAGTTCTTTTGCAAAATCCATTGAAGAAATTGGGAAAGTCTTATCAGCCCTTTTCACAACAACCTTAAAATTGGATGTTTTGATTTTGATTGTTGATACAAGGTTTTTGATTGTTTCCGCATCCGCATCAACCTGTTGGGCAAGCGAAATGCTGTAAAGTCCAAAAACCTTTTTTAATCTGTCAACAATTTCATCTTCTTTTTGAATGTCGTATTCACTTACCACATATCTGCCAAAAGTCTTTTCAAATTTATAGACAAGCCCAGCCAGCTTTGCTTTGATATTTGATATGAGCATTGACTCAAAAATGTATCTATTATCACCCTTTAAATAAAGTTCTCCAAATCTCAACAAAATCGCCTTCATACCTTCTCCTTCAAATTTTAAGCGAACTAAGCCTTTGCGCACATTCCAAAATTTTTCTTCCAGCTTCTTCGACTTCCGCTTTACTCATATAAGCATTAAAAGAAATTCTTATACTTGAAACAACCTCTTCCTTTCTCATGCCCATGCTTTCTAAAATTCTATTCCCCGCTTTTTTGGTTGAACAGGCACTGCCAGTGCTTACAAGCACACCTTCATCCTGAAGAGCTCTAGATAAAGTTTCGCCATTCACACCATGATAAGAAATAGACAAAATATACGGAGAATAACTTTCAACAATCTTAATATTTTTATCCTCCATCAAAATTTGAACTAAAGCCTTTTTAAGCATTTGAGTTTGCTCAAAATTCTTAAGAACATTTATTTGCTCACAAGCTTCTTTCATCGCCATTATGCCCGGCACATTTTCCGTTCCCGAACGCAAATCATTTTCCTGTCCACCCCCAAAAACTATGCTCTTAAGCGAGCTTTGGTTGCGGATATAAAGAGCACCAACACCCTTAGGACCATGAAATTTATGAGCTGATATCGTGTAAGAATCCACTCCCAGCTCGTCAACTGAAAAGACAATTTTGTTAAAAGCTTGCACTCCATCAACATGCAAAAGCGCTTTAGATTTAGATTTAACAATTTGACTTACCTTTTTTATATCATTAAGCACACCTGTTTCATTGCTCACATGCATCACACATACAAGCCTGGTTTTTTCGTTAACAACATTTTCAAGGGCGTCATAATCAATTTCTCCGTTATTTTTCAGCAGAACATAATGAACAACACACCCCTGTCTCTCCAACTCTCTGGCAACATTAAAAACACTTGGATGTTCACCCATAGAAAAAACATATTCCCATTTACCATTTCGACGAGAGCCCAATATTGCAAGATTGTTACTTTCAGTCGCACCACTCGTAAAAATGATTTGACCTTGCTTTGCCTCCAGTCGCTCAAGCAAGCATTTTCGCGCTCCATCGAGGCCCTTTTTCACTTCTCTTGCAGGACGATAAAAAGCACTTGGGTTATAAAAAAGCTGGCAGGCATATTTTTGATATTGCCCAGCCGCACTTTCAAACATTTTTGTAGTTGAAGCATTGTCAAGATAAATCATCTTAAAACCGCTCCAAACCTGTATTGCAAAGATTTCAAAACTTTCGCCATAACCCTAGCAACTTCTTCGTCGGTTAAAGTTTTGTTTTCGTCAGATAGAATGATATTGAAAGCCAAACTTTTTTTGTTTTCTCCAAGAGTCTGATTGCGATAAACATCGAATAGCGATGCATCAAAATAAAGTTTTCCACAAGCCGACTTGATAGTTTCAAGCATTTGTCCAACCTGCACATCTTCATCAACAACAACGGCAAGATCTCGTTCAACATTTGGGAATTTTGAAACCTGCTTTAACGAAATTTTCTTTTCAGGCATCTGCGACAAAACAAGAGTGCAAAGCTCGCCATAATAAGAATTTGCAGGCAACTCATAGTTTTTGATAACCACAGGATGAAGTTTTCCAAAATGCCCAACTTTTTGACCATTCACAAAAACATCCGCGCTAATTCCTGGGTGCAAATATGGTTCAACAGACCTTTCAACAGAAACATCTCCAACACCCGCCAAAAGCTTTTCGATAACATTTTTGAAATTGAAAAAGTCAAAGCCTTCTTCACATACAAACATTGCAAGCATGTTTGGCTCATATGGCAAACTTGAAAGTTTTTCTTGGTCTGAAAGATAAACCTTGCCGCATTCAAAAAGCCGCATTTGCTTGTTGCCAACAGACAAGTTATAGGCAGCTGTTTGCAAAATTGATGTCGCCATCGTTGTGCGCATATATGCAAAATTTTCACCAAGAGGGTTTGAAATTTTGATAGGATTTGCTCTTTGGTCGGTCAGCATCAACTTTTTAACAAAGTCTTTTCCTCCAAATGTGAAAGTCATTATTTCATAAAAACCTTCGTTTACAAGCAAGTTTCTACATGTTCTTTCAAAGTTGTATCTTTTGTTTGGAACGCTTTCCGTTATAGGAGAATTTTTAAAAAGCACATTATCTGTGTTGTCGTAAACATCGTAACCATAAAGCCTTATCACTTCTTCAGCAATGTCATTGTCGTTTTCGATATCTTCTCGGTATGGCGGAATCTTGCATTCTATTTTATCTCCAACAAGTTTATTTTCAATGTTCAAACTAGCAAGCAGCCTTGAAATTTCTTTTGCTTGAATTTCTATGCCTAAAATATCATTGATTTTGCTGACAGAACTTGTCAGATTTCTCCACTGATTCTCCGCTCGCGCTTTGTCTATAACACCCCTTACAATTTTTCCACAACCAAGCTTTGAAATAAGACTGAGTGCACGCAGAAGCCCATCTTCTGCACTGGCAAGATTTATTCCTTTTTCATTTCTTGCAGAAGAATCCGTTCTGATGCCATACTTGCGGCTTGAAGTTCTTATTGATTTCAAATCGAAAACCGCCGATTCAAGCACCACAGTTTTTGTTTTCTGATTGATGCAAGAGTTTGTGCCACCAATAATGCCTGCCAAAACCATAGGCTTTTGAGCATCTGCAATCACAATATCTTTTTCATCAAGATTGTAAGTTTGACCATTCAAAGCTTCAATCTTTTCACCACTTTTTGCCTGTCTTACATTGATTTGCCCGCCTTCAATCAGTGATTGATCAAAAGCATGAAGAGGCTGTCCCATTTCAACAAGAACATAATTTGTGATATCAACTATTGTGTCAATCGGTTTTATTCCAACGGCATTTAATCTCGCTCGCATCCATAATGGAGAGCGTTCAATCTTAACATCTTTAACAGCCCCCATACAATAACGAGAACAATTTTCAGTCAAATTATTAACTTCGATAAAATCATGCACAGTTTCTTTTGAATAAATGTCAATAGGATAATTTAAGTTTATCTTTTTTACGCTCTCTCCCAACATTGCAGCGATTTCTCTTGCAAGCCCCACAACACTCAAACAATCTGGACGATTTGGTGTTATATAGACATCAAATACCACATCATCAAGCATCAAAGCCTTCTCAATAGGCTGACCAATCTTCATATCATTTGGCAAAATCAAAATTCCGTCAACACCAGCGCCTTCAAAGTAGTTTTCATCAATGCCAAGTTCTTGGCCTGAGCAGAACATACCATTTGATTCAACACCACGCATTTTTGTAGGCTGAATTTTGACACCATTGACAAGGTCTGCACCAGGCAAACTAACAGGAACAACTGCCCCCTCAAAAACATTGGTTGCCGCTGTGATGATTTGCGTGGTTTGATCGCCAATATCAACTTGGCAAACAACAAGCCTATCTGCCTGAGGGTGCTTTTCAATCTTCAAAATTTTGCCAACAACCACATGATGAAGATATTGATTCTGATAAATAAGTTCTTCAACTTCAAAGCCACTTTTTGTCATCTTTGCCGCAAGTTCTTCAGGCGACAATGCAATGTTCACATGTTCTTTTAGCCAATTATATGTTACTTTCATATTTTCCACCTTTTAATTTTTAACTAATTCAAATCATCTAGACTGCTTCAAAAAGCGAATATCGTTTTTGAAAAGAGATCGCATATCTGTATTTCCCGTAAAGAGCATTGAAGCTCTGTCGATACCAAATCCAAAAGCAAAACCTTTGTATTTTTTGCTGTCAATTCCATTGAAATCAAGCACTTTTGGATTGACAACTCCCGCCCCCAAAAGTTCCAGATATCCACTATTCTTGCACAACTTACAACCCTGCCCATGACACTGTGGACAGCTCACATCAACCTCTATGCTTGGTTCGGTAAAAGGAAAGTAAGAAGGTCTGAATCTAATCAAAGTATCTTGACCAAACAATCTTTTCATCATAACCGACAGCATAATTTTCAAATCTGCCATTGAAACATTTTCATCAACAACAAGGCCTTCAAGCTGATTGAACATTGGAGAATGAGTTGCATCACTGTCATTTCGATAAGTTTTGCCAGGAACAACGATTTTAAATGGCGGTTTTAGCATCTCCATTGCCCTTGCTTGAACTGCAGTTGTTTGAGTCCTAAGCAAAATGTTATCAGAAAAGTAAAAAGAATCTTGCATGTCTCTTGCAGGATGGCTTTTTGGTGTGTTGACAGCTTCAAAATTGTAATAATCGCTTTCGATTTCCGGCCCCTCTATCACTGAAAATCCAAGATTAACACATATGTCAACCAACCTGTCAGTCATGCTTGTTACTGGGTGCAACGCCCCCTTTTTTGTCCCAACTGACGGCATGGTAATATCAACTTTTTCGCATTTAAGTTTCTCTGCCAGCTCTTGCTGATTAAATTCCTCTTCTTTCTGAGAAATCTTCTCTTCCACCAAAGAGCGAACCTCATTCACTAAAGCCCCAATGCGAGGTCTATCTTCGCTTGGAACATCTCTCATTCCTTTTAAAACAGCAGTCAGCTTTCCTGCTTTGCCAAGAAAAGCAACCTTAACATCGCCAAGATCTTTTTTGTTTTCAATTTTTTCAATCGCCTCATTTATTTCCTGTTTGATTTTTAAGAGTTCTTCTTCCATAACTTCTCCTTTTTTATATAGCTTTACCAGTTTAGACGCAAGCAATCTTAAGCATTTTCAGGCAATATTTTTCAAAAAAGCCCTTTCATCTTATTAGGACGAAAGAGCAACTTTTCGTGGTACCACCTAATTTCTGCAATTTCTTGCACTCATCTTAAGTCATTGACGCAGACTCAAAGCGGCAAGCACTACACAGCAAAAGCCTTCACGCTGCAACTAGAAAGCGAATTCACCTGCCTTTATCATGCTCGTTTTTCAGCCAAGAACAAGCTCTCTGGAATGATAAAAAACTGCAAGTTACTACTCTTTCATCATCGTCTTTATATTATTTGATTATCAGCCATTTGCAAAAAATAAATGCCTTAAAATCAAAGATTACATAGTTATATTATCTTGTAATGAAAATTTTGTCAACTAAATTGACGAAAAACTTGCATTAAAGTGACATTTTTTATACAATTAAATTATGACCAAAACCAAATCTGAAAATTTGAAACAAAAAAGTGAAGATAATAGTTTGTTGCTACAAAAAAGCCATGCTTTTTCGTCATACAAGATCAAACAGGACTATGAAACAGTTTATTATTTTTTAAAAGATAACGGATTTTCAGAAAATTTTATTACAAATTTGAGAAAGGTAAAAGGATTTATTCTTATAAACAATCAGCCTTCGACAACAAAGTCTTTTTTGCCAAAAGATTCAATCTTATCCATCTGCAACAATCCAAATCCTAAAACAACTATTATGCCCTGCATACTACCACTAGATATAGTATACGAAGATGCATACTACCTACTAGTAAACAAGCCAAGCGGCATTTCAACCATGCCGAACAGGTCACATTTTTCAAAAAATCTTGCTGGGGCTATTTGTTGGTATATGCAAAGCCGTCAACCAGATTTCACCTTAAGAATTCTAAATCGACTTGATAAAGACACAAGCGGACTTGTTTTAGTCGCTAAAAATTCGATAGCTCAAAAAGATATTAAAAACATTGAAAAAACCTATTTAGCAATTTGCGAAGGCAAAATTGATAAATCCTGCACAATTTCAAAACCTATTTTAACTATATGCGAAAATGGAGTTAATCTGCAAAAACGAGTAATAAGTGAAAAGGGGCAAGAAGCTACAACCTCTATCACTCCTGTAAAGATTATGGACGAGTGCACTCTTCTTTCAATCAAATTGCAGCACGGCAGAACCCATCAAATACGAGTGCATCTAGCTAGCATCGGACACCCTCTTGTTGGCGATCAGCTCTATGGAAAAATATCAGACAAGATCAATCATGCGGCACTTTGCTGCACCGAACTTTCTTTCTATCATCCTTATTTAAAAAAGAAGCTGTGTTTTACAGCTCCCTTACCACAAGATTTTTTAATGTTAACCCACAGTTGCGTTTAATCGAAAACCAAGTCAGACAACTCTCTTACCAAAAATTTTATTGGCTTAATGTATTTGCTCACATATTTAAGCGCAGCAGTCAAAGCTTTAAGCACCACTTCATCGCGAAGATTTGCAGTTTTAATGATTGAGCTTGCCATATTGTAAGCATCTTCCGCCTGAATAGATTGACGGCACTGCTCAAGTTCTGCCAAAATTTGCACTGCAACCTTTGTAGATTGCTCAAACTTATCAACTGATTCATCCTCTTCAATCTCCTCTTCGCCAGTCTCTTGAACCTCATCGAAAAGATAATTCTCTTGGTCCTCCTCATTTTCATTGGCTTCGTTTCCACTTTTATAACCGAAAGCCTCAGCAATCAAAGATTTAAAAGGAATAATCATTGTTTCAACAAAACTTTGATATGGGTTTTCATCTCTACCGAAAAATCGTTTTACAAAATCAGTGAAATCAATTTTTTTGTTATCAATATCAGCAAGTGTGCAGAAAACAAGAGCCACGATCTTATATTCGTCCGTCGGCATCAAGCACACAAACTGCCCATGAGAATCTTGAACATATGTTCTAGCAAACTCTCTATCACGGTTGTAAGAACTCAAGCACTCACTGATTAAATCACAAATATCACTTGAAGAAGCAATAGATTTAAGCAGCTTTGCAATTTTGTATTCCGCAACCAAGAACTTGCAATTTATAAGTTCATCACATGCATCTAAAAATCTTTCAATTTCGTCATTTGACATAAGCACCCCTAAGAAACATTGATTTTGCAATCAATATTTGGTTTTATTTTAACACAAAGCAAAAATTTTTCAAACTAATATCAACAAGTTATCGCAAAAAAATTGATTTCAAACAAAAAACATGCTATTATATTTGGGTGGAAAAATTCTTATCGGATAAAGAACAAATAGTGCTTGACAAACTGACAATGCTTTTTGTCATCGACAAAATGGAAATTCCTTTGACTGAAGATTCCATCTTAGACATTTGCTCAGTAAAAAACACTTGGATAAAAAATTATATGGACTGCAAGGCTATCATCCATGATATGGTTGACAGCAAGCTTTTGTATAAGCTTAGCAGTGATGATGAAGACAAAAAATTGTTTGCCTTAACTTATGAAGGCAGAGAATGTCTTTCACACCTTTACAGAAGGATCCCCCTTGCCTTAAGAGAAGAGATTTCTTCCTATTTGCAAGCAAACAGACTCAATGTCAAGTCCGCTCAAGAATATACGGCCACTTACACAAAAAATGAAGATGGTTCTTATAATGTTGTTTTAAAAATTTATGAACCTTTGATTACCGCGCCAATGTTTGAACTCAGAATAAAAGCTCCATCAAGACAATCGGCAAATGAAGCCATTCATAAATGGAAAACAAATGCGCCTGCAATCTATGAGATGATTTATGTAAAACTTATCAACGTTGATTAAAGCATGCTTAGTGATACTGTAAAAGAAAAAACGCATAAATTCCTATGCGTCTTTTTTATTTAACTTTTCAATTTCTCCTCGAGCAATTTTGTCACAGCGATTGTTCAATTCGTTGTCTGCATGCCCTTTAACTTTATTCCATGAAATTTCATGCTCATCCGCAAGTTTGATCAGTTGCTGCCACAAATCTACATTTTGCACTTGCTTATTTGAGGATGTTTTCCAACTATTTTCGATCCAACTTGTCGTCCATCCTTGCAAAAAAGCATTGACTACATATGCTGAATCACTATAAATATCTATTCGGCAGCGTTCTTTTAATGCCGCAAGCCCAGAAATTACAGCCATAAGCTCCATTCGATTGTTTGTTGTTTGGCTTTCTCCACCAGACAAAACCTTTTCGTGATTATTGTAACTGAGTATAGCCGCCCAACCCCCCTTCCCAGGATTGCCCGAGCAAGCTCCGTCAGTGTAAAGTGTAATCTTTTTCAATTTTGCACCACCTAATTCATTTTCAGTTTTTCATGTATTTCTTGTAATGTGTTCAAATTTTGCTTAAGAGATGGAAAAACCTTCAAATTGTCATTTTTAAATCTTGGTATAATATGAATATGCAAATGAAAAACAGACTGCTCAGCATCTTTACCACTGGCGTTCAACACATTCACACCTGTTGCCCCACAGTTTTGCACATAGTGCAAAGAAATTTTTTTGACAGCTTCAAACACTTTTGACAGCAGCTTGCTGTCACAATCTAGGATGTTAACACAATGCTCTTTCGGAATCACCAAAGTATGTCCGTTCCCATCGTTTGAGATATCTAAGAAAGCCAAAACAAAGTCATCTTCATAAATTTTATAACAAGGCATTTTGCCTTCGACTATTTTACAAAAAATACAATCTTCCATTTTCGATCTCCTGAAATGATTATACACCAAATAGATGGATTAAAGCAAACAAAAAAAGGAGCAAACACTCCTTTTTACAAATTAATATAACAGAGAAAAATCAACATCTCCTCTATAAAGATTGCGAGCAGTTTCAATATTTTCTAAAAGTTCGTTGAAAACCATTCGATAATTATTCACATTAATATTTTTCAAGCGTAATTCGCAAATTTTATTGTCCCACTCATCAGCAGACGAAGAAACGTCAGTATAAGTATTCACAAAATCCATAATTTTTCGGTAATTTTCAGGCTGCAAGTTGGATGGTTGAAATCTCAGCGTGCGGATTAAAGTTTCAAAAGCATTAACAAATCTTGACATAACAGCTTTTTTTGCTTGCGATTGAGCACAAGCTTTTTGTTTCGATTCTGCTTTGTCAAAAGGTTTCGTTTCTCTTAAGCTTTTGACATTGCAAATATCTGATTTGCATTGCTTTTTCTCTTCAAAAAGTTGCTTATCATCATTCTCCATGACAAATTGAAGATCTTTAAACGAGACAACGGCACTGCTTTTAATAAAGTCCGCGTCGCCTGGATTGCTATAATTTCTTACCATACTTGGCAAGATTTCTGAAAATTTTTTAAAAGAATTTTCAAGGCTTTCAAATAAGCCGTTTTTAAATTCGTCAATAAATTTTTGAGGAAGCACCATTGAAAGCTTGTCATAATCCTTAGGCAGACAAAGAGTTCTTAAATTAAAGACCTTGTCTTTTAAACTATCTTCAAAAAGAGCAAATTTTTCATCAAGCAAATTCTTCACAATTGAAAGCCACAACCTTGGCGAAACATCCATCTCTTCAATAATTTCGTGAGTTTGATTGTTAAAAAACAAAAAGTTTGAAAAAACACCCTTTTCCGCAACAACCACTCTAATCATTTTGCAGATCACAGCGGCAGCATTGTGCATATATCTAGCTTTTAAAATGAAAAAATCATCTTTTTTGTCTTTATTCTCCGCCAGAATCAAACGCAAAAAATCCTTTTTAATCAATTCGCACAATTCCCCCGGCAAATTCTTTCCAAAAATTTCTTTACTTAATATCAATTTTGTAGTTTTTTCTTGTATATTTTTATCTACCATAATAAACCTCTTAATTTTATCTTAAATTTCTCGTTCTTCTTCCACATTATTTTGCGATAAAGTCTTCTTTGTTATTTCTTCAACCTGCAAAACCACATATTCAAAAGCCGTCATTTTCACTTTCTCTTCGCCCTTGCGAACTGTATAATCCCTATTGACAAAAATTCCTTGCATATTAATTTTATACTGACTTTTTTCGTCTAGCCTACCTATTTTTTTTGCCATGCTACCGAAAAACACAACTGGTATAAAATTCATGTCAACACATTCACCATTTTCATTAAATTCGGCAACCTGACATACCCAATTCATAACACCGTCTCCGTTCTTAGTATTGATAAATTTTCCTTTTCTTTTAGTAGTAGCAGCTTTTAGAGAGATAATATTTGGATTAAATATGCTGGCGGTATCAAATTTTGCCTTATCAACTTGAAATAACACAAAAAGGTGGTAATCACTATTATACGACCTTAGTTTCCCTCGAATAACAACGGGCTTATTTCTTCTGATAGAGCTATCTATTGTCTTTTTATTTTTTTCAGAAAATATGATAGGAATAACAAATTCTTTATCATTAGTTTTATTGGCATAAGCAAAATTTGCTTGATAAAACTCTCCTCCAAACAGGTTTACATTTTTTATAGAACCATCGACAACCCTGCCAATTAAATAGCCCTTGTTATTCCATTTAGAATTGTATTTTTCCATAATCTTCCTTACATCTCTGGATAGCCATTGCAAGTTATTTTACCCGTGCTGTCAACAAAGACATTGCCCTCGGTTTGAGTAACTTCGATATATTGCCTTGTTAATTTAGTCAAAGCACATTTTTGTTTTTGAGTTAATGGCATTGCAACAAATTTTTTATGCTCAGCATCGTAAAATTGCACCATCAAAGCAACAATTTTATTAAACAAATTATATTTTCGTATCTCCGCAAGTTTAGCAGCTTTTTTAAAAAGCCATTCCACTTGTTTCCAATCATTTTTTTCTTCACCGCTCAAAATTTCTTTGGCTTTCTTCTCTTGATTGAAGCAACCATCTTTTATATTTTTAGCAACAATATCTTCCTGTGTCTCCATCTCTTTTTTGAGCTCTTCATTTTCAGACAAATGTCCATTTTGTTCTTTTTTCATAATTCCTCCTAATGTTGATGATGTAATTATAAATCATCAAAAAGTCAAAGTCAATACCTAATTTTAAGTTTTTTTAGTAATAATTAATTTAATAACATAGAGAAAAAATTTACAATAACCTTTTCTAAGCAAAACAGCCCAAAGAGTCAATTTAGCTGCTTTTCTCAGTTTATATTTAGAGATTAAGACTTGAATAAAAAACAAATAAACGCACACAATAATGACGGGAGGTAAAAATATGAAACAATACAGACCTGGCGAGCAAGCACCAAAATCTGGGAATTATTCTTGCTACGATAAAAACGGAAAATGCGGCGGAAGCACATACCTTGAAAAAGGTCAAAGATTCCCTGCCACTCAGCATGAAGGTTCTCACTACGAAGAAGACGCAGAGTAAAAAAAGATGCGAGAAAATCGCATCTTTTTTATTGCATAATCGGCATATTTTGTATGTTGTATGTGCATAAATCCCACAAAATATAGTTTTGGCGCAGAGGACAGGATTCGAACCTGCGGAGGCTTGTGACCTCACACGCTTTCCAAGCGTGCGCCTTAAACCGCTCGGCCACCTCTGCTTAACACTTGCTGAAATTTTTTTTGTGAAATAACAGCTAGTTTTTCGGGCAGAGCAAAATTGGTTTGAATGAGACTCCTTGACTTTTAATCAATGGGTCCTTCATTCTGTTGCCGAGCAATGCTCCACCCCCAACTAAACCATTATCAATATTCACAGTTGTTTGGCGTTCTTGGAAACAAAATCACATCACGAATATTTGAAACGCCTGTCACATACATCAAAATTCTTTCAAAACCAAGGCCAAAACCGCTATGTTCAACAGAACCAAACTTGCGAAGATTCATATACCACCAATAATCTTCTTCTTTCAAACCCTTTTCATCCATAATAGCTTTAAGTTTGTAATAATCTGTTTCTCTTTCGCTACCACCAGTAACTTCACCAATGCCTGGGAAGAGAAGGTCGCAACCTCTTACAGTTTTGCCATCTTCATTAATTTTCATATAGAACGCTTTGATTTCTTTTGGATAATCGGTAACAAACACAGGTTTTTTAAAAACTTCTTCACTTAAGTATCGTTCATGCTCGGTTTGAATATCGCAGCCCCACTCTACTTTAAAGGCAAACTTATCATTGTTCTTTTTCAAAATTTCTATAGCATCAGTATATGTGATATGTGCAAACTGGCTATGGACAACATTGTTCAATCTATCGATCAGACCTTTATCAACAAAACTATTAAAGAAAGCCATTTCATCCGGGCATTTTTGCATAATACCAGAAATGATATATTTCATCATTTCTTCTTCAAGATCCATAAGCCCGTTTAAATCCATAAAAGATACTTCTGGCTCTAAATGCCAAAACTCATTTAGGTGCCTTGTAGTATTACTATTTTCCGCCCTAAAAGTTGGACCAAATGTATAAATTTTTCCAAAAGCCGCTGCGCAAGCTTCCCCTTCAAGCTGCCCAGTTGGAGTCAAAAATGTTTTTTTACCAAATAGTTCATCTTTTGGATCAAACTGTTTCTTTTCTTCATAAATATTTTGGGTTGTAACTCTGAAAAGCTCACTTCCTCCTTCACAATCTGATGAAGTTATGATTGGTGTGTGCACATAAACAAAACCCTTTTTGTTAAAAAATTCGTGAAGAAGAAATGAGAGTTCACTTCTAACTCTAAAAACCGCATTGAAAAGGTTTGTTCTCGGTCTAAGGTATGCAATTTCGCGCAAAAATTCAAGCGAATGTTTTTTCTTTTGAAGAGGATATTCACTATCCGTTGCGGAAATAACTGTTATTTCACTCGCCTGAATCTCAAACGGTTGCTTATTTTCTGGAGTAAGAATTACCACCCCTTTGCACATAACAGCAGAACCTGTGTTCAGTTTTTCAACCACATCAAAGTTTGCAACCTTGTCTTTGGTAAAAACAATTTGCAGTCCTTTAAAGGCTGTTCCATCATTAAGATCAATAAAACCAAACGACCCGTTGCTTCTGCAGCTTTTTACCCATCCAGCAACGATAATTTCTTTCTCTGAAAATTTTTCTTTTTCTTGATAAAGCAACTTTATATCAACTTTTTTCATATCAACATCCTTGTCTTTAAATTATTTTTCGTCAAATCTTTTTAAGGATTGAGTCTATCTGGTCCTCTGAAAAGGAATTCCGCTTCTTTAATTGTTGGCACTCCCAACAAGACCATAATCATTCTGTCAAGCCCAAGCCCAAAACCACCATGAGGAGGAACTCCATACTTGAAAAATTCAAGATAGAACTCAACATCTTTGGCAAGCCCCTTTTCTTCAGCCTGTGCTTTCAAAACTTCATACCGATGTTCTCTTTGAGCCCCTGTAGTAATTTCAACCCCTTTCCAAATCAAGTCATATCCTTGCGGAACACCATCTTTACGCATATGATAGAATGCCCTCTTTTCAAAGCTATAGTCTGTTATAAACAAAAACTCATGACCAAACATCTCTTTTGCCAAATTTTCACAAAGTCTTTCAGCTTCTGTAGTCAAATCGCCCTTTTCACTTTCATCAACTTTAAAACCATATCTATTTTCAAGTTCACTATAAACATCAGCAAGTTTCATTTTTGGGAAAGGCAAAGAAGGAACAACTACATCTATGCCAAACACTTCTTTTATCTTTTCGCCGCACCTTTCTTTAATACGCTTTAGCATATGCGCAAGCATTTCTTCTTCCATTTTCATAACATCTTCAAATGAATTGATGAAAGAAAATTCGAGATCAAATCCGGTAAATTCTGTAGCATGTTTTTTTGTATGAGATTTTTCAGCCCTAAAAACTGGTCCACACTCAAAAATGCGTTCAAAACCAGCAGCCATCGCCATCTGTTTATAAAATTGTGGGCTTTGCGCCAAATATGCTTTACGATCAAAATATTTTACCTCAAACACTTCAGAACCGCTTTCGCTAGCTGTTGGGATTAATTTTGGAGTATGGATTTCAATAAAGTGTCTTTCAAGCAAAAACTCTCGCAAAGCTGCAGCCATAACAGTCTGCACTTGAAAAATCAACTGATTTTTCACTTGTCGCAAATCTAGCCAACGATAATCAAGTCGCTGGTCAATAAAACTTTCTGGGCCGATAGGAAGAGCCTCAGCCTTTGAAGTTATCTCCACACTTTCAGGGATTATTTCAATCCCTCCAAGTTTAACATAATCATTTTTAACTGCCTTTCCTATCACTTTGATTGTGCTTTCAAGTGTTGCATGTGAAAAAATCTCTGCAACTTCTGGTGTTTCGCTTTTTACAACAGTAATTTGTATTTTCCCAGATAAATCTCGAATAACAACAAATTGCATATTTTTTTTATCTCTTAAATTTTCAATCCAGCCTTGAACTTCAACAGGTCCTTCTTTTATATCTGCAATTCTCATATATTCTCCTTACAAAGAAGAATTATATCACAATTTTTAACTCTTAGCAAGAAAATAAAAAACATTAAAAAATAAAATATAAATAATTTTATATTTATTACATTTGTGAATAAGTCTCAAAAATCTTTTTGACATGCTAAACTTTTATCAACAAAAAAACTGCATCTTACACGCAGTCTTCTCTTTGGTGCGAGCGGTGGAAGCCCTGCCCCTAAAATGCTCCTCATTTTTGGGGACCCCACGAACCCAAGGATTCGACTCCCACATTCATGCAATTTCTATCTTAAACAAAAAAACTGCATCTTACACGCAGTCTTCTCTTTGGTGCGAGCGGTGGGAGTCGAACCCACACGGTTTCCCACTTGCCCCTTAAACAAGCGCGTCTGCCATTCCGCCACGCTCGCACATCCCTTATTGTTACTCTATAAATTATAGAGATTTTAACATGCTTTGTCAAGAGATTTAGTCAAAATTTTGCAAAAAATTAAATAAAAACAATAAAGGCAAACAAATAACTGTTCACCTTTATTTGGTTATCTATTTCTTGAATTAAATTCTTCAAGTCCCTTCTCAAACTGAGTTTTGCTTTCAGGGTCCAAACTAAACAAAAGTCCAAAAAGCTGACCGACATGAAGTTTTTCTTCTAGAACAATATCTCTTATTGTCTGCTGCGCTGCCACATCCGTTGTCTGCTCTAAATGATTCTCGTATTGAATGATTGCATCAAGTTCTCCAATAATATCTTCTCTTGCGTTTTGAACAGTTAAAAACTTGTTCGGCCTGCTTTGATTGTCAACCAAGCTAAAAAATCTGCGCATAATTTTCCTCCTAATCGATTTTATATATGCACATCTTTTAAGTTTTGTCAAAAAAAAGCATGCTTCCACATGCCTTTTAACCAACCTCTTGTTTGTCGTCAATTTTGATAATTTCTGGTTGAACATTATCAAATTCAATAAACTTATCTGTTACAACAATCTTTTTGATATCTTTATAGCTAGGAACTTCAAACATAAGTTTTGTCATTTTGCTTTCAAGAATTGTTCGAAGTCCACGGGCACCCGTTTTAAGTTCCATAGCTTTTTTTGCGATTGCGGCCACAGCATCATCAGAAAACTCAATTTCAACACCATCAATCTTAAACATAAGCTTATATTGTTTTATAATCGAATTTTTTGGCTCAGTCAAGATTTTAACAAGTGCCTCTTGGGTCAAATCGTCAAGACCAACCACAACAGGCAATCTGCCAATAAACTCTGGAATAAGACCAAATTTGATCAAATCAATTGGTTGAATATCCTTTACAATATTCACTTGAGCCTTTTCTTCATTCGTCTTTATAGTCGCGTTAAATCCAAGATTAGTATCATTCTTTCTTTGATCAATAATCTTGTCAATTCCAACAAAAGCACCTCCACAAATAAAAAGAATGTTTGTGGTATCAATTTGAATCATCTCTTGATGCGGATGCTTTCTGCCGCCTTGCGGTGGAACAGAGGCAACCGTGCTTTCCATAATTTTTAAAAGAGCTTGCTGAACTCCTTCACCTGCAACATCTCGAGTTATTGAAACATTTTGTGTTTTCTTGGCAATCTTGTCAATTTCGTCAATATAGATAATTCCTCGCTGAGCCTTTTCAATGTCGTAATCGGCATTTTGAATAAGTTTTAGCAAAATATTTTCTACATCATCTCCCACATAGCCGGCTTCTGTCAAAGTTGTGGCATCGGCAGCAGCAAAAGGGACTTTCAAGATTTTTGCAAGCATTTTTGCAAGCAGAGTTTTGCCTGTTCCTGTCGGGCCAACCATAAGAATGTTGCTTTTTTCAAGTTCAACTTCGTCTTTATCTTTTTCCGTTTTCAAAAAGTTGTAATTCAAGCGTTTATAGTGATTATAAACAGCCACAGCCAAAACTCTTTTGGCTTCATCTTGCCCCACAATATACTGGTCCAAAGCCTCCTTGATTTGACTTGGCGTTGGCAATTCGATTTTTTCAAAAGATGTTTTTTTGCCAAGTTCTGCAATTATATCTTTGCAAATGCCAACACATTCATCACAAATGTAAGCTTCTCCGTTTGGAGAAGCAATAAGTTTTTTAGCCTCCTTTTGACCTTTACCGCAAAAAGAACACTTATATTGATTTTGTTCCATAAAACTCCTTATTTTTTAGTTGTTTTTCTTGTTTGGAAAATTTCGTCAATCAGACCATACTCTTTTGCTTCCTGTGCGGTCATATAATTGTCTCTATCAGTGTCTTTTTCAACAATATCTAAAGGTTTGCCTGTGTTTTCGCTAAGCATTTTGTTCATGCGATCCTTAATATATTGAATGTGATTTGCCTGGATTTGAATATCACTAACCTGCCCTTGAGCCCCGCCAAGAGGTTGATGAATCATAATTTCACTGTTTGGTAAAGCAAATCTTTTGCCGTTTGTTCCTCCAGCAAGCAAGAAAGCTCCCATTGAGGCAGCTCTGCCCACGCAGATTGTGGAAACATCACATT
The DNA here is from genome assembly GCA_946495675.1 of uncultured Bacillota bacterium. Lineage (GTDB taxonomy): Bacteria > Bacillota > Clostridia > Christensenellales > UBA1242 > Caccovivens. The sequence continues at coordinate 123,636 of CAMMDQ010000002.1, forward strand.
TAATATATTTCATGGTGTCATATATTGCAAGCCCTGCAGAAACTGATCCACCCGGACTATTTATATATATGAAAATATCTTTGTTTGGGTTTTTGCCTTCCAGGTATATCAGTTGTGCAACCACTATATTTGCCACATCATCAGTAATCTCGCCATTTAAAAAAATGATTCGATCTTCAAGCAGCCTTGAATAAATATCGTAAGACCTTTCGCTGTTGCCCGTTTGGTCAATAACCATAGGTATTAACATAATATATCCTCCCAAAAGAAATATTTTTTATACAAAGTTATGATATTTTAGTTATTGACAAATTATTTATTTTTAGATTTAATAAAATCCAATAATTTTGTCATAACAATGTTATTTTCAAAGAAAGCATAGTCATTTGGAGAAAGATTTTTCTTAAATTCTTCTTCGCTCATGCCATATTGTGCTGCATACTCAGCAATTTTAGCATCAAGTTCTTCACTTGTGGCTGTTATATTGTTTTTGCTGATGATTTTTTGCAGAACAAGGCGAGTTTTTATATTTTTCTCCGCATCATTTTCTCGTTCTTTCTTAAATTGTTCAATAGTCTTTCCAATATAAGCAAGATAATCTTCCATTTTCATGCCTTGATGTGAAAGTCTATGAGCAAAATCTTCCACCATATGCTCAACTTCATGCTCAACCATTGAATGAGGAATTTCAAGTTTGCATCTGTCAACAATTTCGTCAATAAGAGCAACTTCGTAATCTCTTTCAGCTTTTTCTTCTTCTGTCTTTTTAAGTTGTTCTTTAATTGATTTTTTATACTCTTCAAGGGTTTCAAATTCAGTTGTGTCTGAAACAAATTTGTCGTTAATTTCTGGCAAAACTTTCTTTTCAACTTTCTTTACTGTAACTGCAAAAACAGCATCTTTGCCTTTAAGATTTTCAGCTCCGTAGTTTTCTGGAAATTTAACATTAATATCTTTGCTCTCACCCTTTTTCATGCCAACCACCTGTTCTTCAAATCCTTCAATAAAGGTGTGTGAGCCAAGTTCAAGGCGATAGTCCTGTGCGCTGCCACCTTCAAATTTCACTCCATCAACAGAACCTGAAAAATCAATAGTTGCAAAGTCTCCATTTTCGCAGACTTTGTCTTCTTCAACCATTCTTGCATGTTTTTCTTGCTCTTTTTTAAGCTCTGCCTCAATTTGTTCATCCGAAATCTTTACTTCGCTGCGTTTACTTTTTAACCCAGACAAGCTGCCAATTTCAACTTCTGGCATAAGGTCAAAAGTAAGTGTTGCTTCAAGCCCGCTATCAACTGTAAAAGAATTCATCTCCACTTGAGGATATGAAGCAGGCACAACATCTTTGTTCTCAGTCAAAAATTTGTTGTATTCTTCGTTAACAACATTTTCAAAAGCATCTTCAAAGAAAATTGTATCGCCATAAGTTTGTTCAATAACTTTCTTAGGAGCCTTTCCCTTTCTAAAACCTTGAACAGTGAATCTGCCTTTAGTTTTTTCATAAACAGCATTGACTGCTTTATCCCAGTTTTCTTTTGAAATTTTGATTTTTAAAATTCCTTTTTTGTCTTTCTTTTCGTATGTAAACATATTTTTCTCCTTTTTGTCCGAATAATTTTAGCACAATAAATTTTTTTTATCAACTATTTTTATATAAAAAAAGAGATGCTCAGCTCTCTTTTGTGTCGAAAAGATGTTCTTAAAAAAGTCTGCCCGAAAAAAGCAAGACCACGCAGGAAACAAGTATGGCTAAAACAACAATCATTTTGCATATTTCTAAAAATTTTTCCTTACGCAACGACTTTTTGAAACTTTGAAAATATCTTTCATTCTCAGCGACAATTTCACTCATAGTTAAATTTGTTGAATTGACCAGTTTTGCACAATAAAGATTAAAACGCTCTTGCAAATTTTTATGAAAACTTGTTATGTAAGAGTTGATCAGCACATAAAGCCAATAAAGGCAGAGAGCAACAAAAATTGCGAAAGAAAAATACACAAAACCTTCCCAAAAGGTTTTCAAAAATCCAAATAATAAGATAAAAACAACGCCGCCAAGTGTAAGTAAAAAATTCAGCATTATATCACCGTCAAAATGTATAGCACAACAATAGTGACAACAAAAATCACATAACAAATAAGCCAAGCTTTGTGTGGATGAGTTTTAACCCAAAAGAATGCCAAAAAGATTGAAATCAAATAGGCTATGACTTCACCAATCGTGCGAAAAACATTTGAAACATTGACATTGTTTTCAAAAATAAGTGTTAATATCAGTGCAATGGCAATGCAGCCTATTCCAATAAAAGCAACAAATGAAAGAATTTGATTAAATGAAAGTTTTTCCTTTTTTTTAGGACTCTGCAAATTGTTTTCCATTTTTTCTCCTATTTTGAAATATGCACGCAAAGATCAACAGTTTTATTTGAATAGCCCCATTCGTTATCATACCACGCCACCAATTTAACTGAATGAGGATTTAAGATAATTGAAGCATTGACATCAAAAATGCAAGTTCTGCTGTCTCCAATAAAATCTGACGATACAACTGCGTCATCTGTTATACCAATTACGCCTTTCATTTCTTTTTTTGAGGCTTTGGTTATCACTTTTGCAATCTCTTCAATTGATGCCGGTTTCTTGAGAGAGCATGTCAAATCAACAACAGATGCATCAAGTGTTGGCACTCTATAGCTCATGCCTGTCAGTTTTCCTTCAAGCTGTGGCAACACTTGTCCAACAGCTTTTGCCGCGCCTGTCGATGAAGGGATAATGTTGTAAGATGCGGCTCTACCACCCCGCCAATCTTTTTTTGAAGGTCCATCGACTGTCAGTTGAGTTGCGGTTGTTGAATGAACCGTTGACATCAACCCCCATTCAATTCCGAAAGCATCATCAATAACTTTTACCAAAGGTGCAAGGCAGTTTGTTGTGCATGAGGCATTTGAAACCACGAGCATATTTTTCTTGTAATCTTTATGGTTAACTCCCATGACAAACATAGGCATGTTTTTGCCAGGAGCAGAAACGACAACCTTTTTTGAACCCGCTTCAATGTGTTTTACAGCATCTTCGTATTTTGTAAATTTACCGCTAGACTCAACCACAACATCAACATCATGATTTTTCCATGGAATTAAAGAAGGTTCCTTCTCGTTGTAAAAAGCTATTTCGCTGCCATTAACAACAAGTTTGTTTTTGACAACTTTACACTCACAATCAAAATGTCCATGAATGGAGTCATGCAAGAACAGATATTTGCCATATTCAGCATCAATAAAAGGGTCGTTGATCGCCACCACTTGCACATCCTCTCTGTTTGTGCAAACTCTTAAAACAAGTCTCCCTATTCTTCCAAAACCATTGATTGCAATTCTGATTTTTTTCATTTATTTTCCCCTTTTATAACAAATTTACCGCCAAACAAATTTCTTGCAAAAGCAGTTTGATATCTTTGAAAACTTTGCTAGTCAAGCTTCCCACCAACAATTTCGCCTTCTCCCACTATTTTCTTCCCCACTTTATTGTTAAATGCCAGCATCATAAGCAAAATTATTGCCATAAAAATACAAATTATATCAATGCAAACGATCAAAAGCCCCAACACAAAGTTGATATTTGCAAACACGCAAAGCAAAACTGTTACAACCGTCGCCACAACAATAAGTGCTGCAGCAGTAAGACTATAAATTAAAGTTTGTTTTTTATCAGTCGAAAATTTTTCTGCTTTGCCCCAGTCAACTTCAACCACTGTTTGATCAACTCCCTTCCATCTGTTTACCCTGCTGTTGTAACTTAAATTTCCTGTTTGCAAAAGAACTTCGGAAAGGTCTTGGCTGAATTTTATGATACTATTATCACCTTCATAAAACTTAACACCAAAAAACATTTGAACCAATTTATGCCAAAGATTGATAAAGAAAGCAGTAAATTTGTTGCCTGGTCGGTTTTTTGCCAAAGTTATACCTGCATTTGATGACAATATCTTTTCAAGTTTTTTTGCGTCAACAGCTCTTCTTAAAATGAGTATTTGCCCAGCAAGCACAAACATTGACAGACTGTTTAGCATAGCTTCCCTATCAGTGCCATCTTTAAAAATCACATAACGCACATTGTCGAGTTTTACAATTTGATCTTCTTGCTTTTCACTTAATCCAACAATAATGTTAACATCATAAAAGTGCGACAATCCATCAATCATTTGTTGATAGCTTTTTAAATTGCTTCCGATTGGGATTAAAACATTTATCATAAGCTCTCCCTAACTCATTTTTTTGATTCGTCTTGCGTGCCTGCCGCCTTCAAAATCAGTTGTCAAAAAAACTTTTACTATTTTAATTGCCTTTTTGTATTTTGTTTCTTTAGCTCCAAGGCATAAAACGTTTGCATCATTGTGAGCACGAGCAAACATTGCATCATTTTCGCTTCTACAAAGGGCAGCTCTGATTTTTGGATTTCTATTTGCCGCCATTGACATTCCAATGCCTGTGCCGCAAATATATATTCCGACATTTCGAGGATCTTCAAGCACTTTCATATTGCCCGCCTTCGCAAAATCAGGATAATCATCAAGTTGCTCACGGGAATAGCAGCCCACATCTATTGCTATTATACTTTCCTTATTGAAAAATTTTTTTATTTCTTCCTTTAAAAGATACCCTGCATGATCACTGGCCAATACAATCATTTCACTCTCCATTCATTGATTTTTTCTAATAAGATATTGATTCCTTTAAGCAGCTGGTTGAAAGTTAATTGATAGGCTTGCTCGTCGCATCCATAAGGATCAGCAACACCTTCAGCAATTAAATCTTCAAAACTTATAACCTTCCCGCCAGGAATAAATTTTTTCATTTGGTTGTTCATGACAACATATAAAATATTTTTATCAATTTTTCCAAGTTTTACACTTTTTCTGTTAGCAGATGATATATGATGATCTTTGAGCACCTTTTTTGCCAAAGATGAAATGTTTTCTCCAGTAGCATAAATACCGCGAGAAGAAACTTTGATTGACTTATCTTGATTTATCAGTTTTTTCAAGATGCGCTCTGCCATTATTGAGCGGCAAGTGTTTCCGGTGCAAACAAAAGCAATTTTTATCATTTTTTCACCTTTAAGACAAGTTTAACATAGATTAAAAAAAAATCAAAAGGTTTTAAGCCTTTTGATAAACTTTTTTAATTTCAGCAATCAGTCATTTTTCTTTTTTCCCTTTTTTTGCGGAATCACATCTTTTATGATGTTTTCAACTTTTTCCTTTTGCCAAAGTTTTTCAAGGTTAAATTTTTCTCTCACAGCAGGGATAAAACAGTTTAGCACCACTTTGTCAAAATCAAAAATAATCCATTCGCCTTTATTGTATCCTTCTGGAAAAGCATCAAAATCAAAATCCTTCATGATTTTGTCTGCCAGTCTTTTATTTTCAATAACATTACTCATCGACACAATAATCGAATTTGTGTTTTGCCCATCAATAGTTGTGTTGAAAACTGCAATGTCTTTGCATTTTTGCTCTGAAAGATATTGAAGAAAATTTTTGACTAACTCTTCCATGCCCTGACTCCTTTAACGCCGCTTATTTTAAACAATATAATACATCAAAAACTTTTTGTCAAATTTTTTGTCTAACTTTAAAATTTTTGTCAATAAAAAAATTATGAAAGTATTTTTAAAAGCTTTAAAATTTTTAATTAAATTCGCTCTTGTTTTTATGATATTCTTTATCTGGCTTCGCTATGCTCTGGGCTCAGATTTGCAAGCAGCTTTGATTGGGTTGCCTTGCACTTTTATATTGATTGCACTGATCAATCTTTTAACCAAAAACAAAAAAGAAGCCTTGTCTTTAAAAAGCAAAGAGGAAGAGGAAGCTCGGCTTATGTTTGACAATTTGATTCAAAATAAAAACTATGACTTCTTTTTTCAATTGGCAAAATCAAGACACAAAAACACTATAAAAAAAAGAATCTGCACCATCATAAACAATGCAGAAGGCAAAATAATGATTTATCCATATTTAAAAATGAAACCTTTAGACAAGGATTCAACTCTTGCAATCAGCATTTCTGCAAATAAGCAAAAGGTTGCAAAAGTTGTCATATGTGCACAGAAAATTGAAAGTGATGTAGAGTCTTTTTGCAAAAATCTTGCCGTAGATATAGTTTTACTAGATCAATATGAATGTTATCAATATCTTTTCAAAGAATATGAATTTTATCCCCAACAAGCTGCCGAGCCATCTTCATCTGAGAGCAAATTCAAACAAATTTTATCTTATGCATTCAACCGCTCTCGCACCAAGGGGTATGTCTTATCCGCAGCTCTACTTCTCGCAATAAGTTTTTTCATTCAACAAAATCTATATTATTGCATTGTAGCAACTTTGCTTTTGCTGTTTGCTCTTGTGTCAATGTTGAATAGCTGCGGTAAAACAAAGGTGAAAACGATTTTTTAAATCATTATACATGCAATTTCGCAATCAAAATTTATAAAGTTAAAGCCCTCGACATATCATTTTCAGAAATATCAAGCCCAAGCGAAAAAAGCAATTCTTTTGGTGCCTCGATCACATTAGGGCACTCAAAATCATCCTTTCGTCCCAAAAAAATGTCGCCATTTTGATCAAAAAAAACTGCACTCCCATCCTCTGAAACAAATAATACATTTTTGGGTGCGGAGCACTTATCATTGCTGTTTTTAATATCAATAGATGCCATAAATCCCTCCATTGATTATATTTTAGCTCCTATCACAAATTTGTCAAGATGTTATGAATAAAAAAATCTTGCTTGCTAGCAAGAAAATTTTTGTAAAAGTTTAAATGAGCTCAATATGCTTAAAATCCTTCTTAGTGCTAAATTTATAAACTACCACCATCGCCCCAATGACTTGAACTGGCTGCGCCGAAAGTTTTTGGCATATTTCTTGACAAACCTGCTCTGGTGCAAGTGGACAATTTTTCAGAACTTTAATTTTTATCAATTCACGGGCTTGCAAAAGAGCCTCAATAGCATCAAATGAATTTTCGCTTAACCCTTCTTTTCCAATCTGCATAACAGGATCAAGTGCATTTGCAAGTCCTCTTAGCATTGCTCGTTGTTTTGTTGTTATCGCCATAATCTCTTTCCTTTTAAAATTAAAAATTTTACTTACTCTTTCATGCATCATTCAGTATATTCAAACACAATATCTTTAATTTGCACACTATCGCCATTTTTAAGCCCTCGCGCCTTAAGCATGTCAATAATTCCCATTTCTTTAAGTCTATTTTGAAAATATGCAAAAGACAAGTTATCCGAAAGCACAACACCACGAATAAAATTGTCAATTCTGCCGCCTTCAACAACAAAGGTTCCATTATCAAGACGACTGATATTTATTGACTCAACATCTTTTTTATCAAAATCAAATTCTTCAACAGCAAGTGCACTTTTCTTTGGAATCTGCGACAGTTTTTCAAGAGTCTTAAGCTTAAGAATTTCTATGCCCTGCATTGTCGCACCTGAAATTGTTATAAAATCTTTCCCTGTTTCTTTTTTAAATCGCTCTTGCCTTTCTTTTAAAGTCTGTTCGTCAACAAGGTCGGCTTTTGACAGCACAACAATTTGCGGAGTGTTGCCAAGATCTTCGCTATACGAAGATAACTCATCATTAATAACCTTAAAGTCCTCAACAAAATCTCTGCCATCACTTTGTGAAATATCAACAAGATGCAAAATAAGCCTCACCCTTTCAACATGCTTCAAAAAATGATGCCCCAATCCTTGACCTTCACTTGCACCTTCAATCAGTCCTGGAATGTCAGCCACAACAAAAGTTTGTCCCTTTACTGCGCAAACTCCAAGATTTGGGTAAAGAGTTGTAAAAGGATAATTTGCAATTTTTGGATTTGCATTTGAAATGCATGAAAGCAAAGTAGATTTACCAGCATTTGGGAAGCCAACAAGCCCAACATCTGCGATTGTTTTAAGCTCTAAAATAACTTCTTTAGTTTGCGTTGTCTCTCCTGTTTGTGAATAGTGTGGTGCTTGCTTTATTGATGATTTGTAATAGGCGTTCCCGTGCCCGCCTTTACCACCTTTCAAAGCAATAAATTTCATGCCATCTTCATACAGGTCTGCAATAATTTTGTTGGTTTGACTATCAATAATCACCGTGCCACAAGGGACTAAAATCACTTCGTCCTTTCCGTTTGCTCCAGTTTGCAATTTTTTTGCTCCATCCTGGCCATTTTCAGCCACAAATTTTTTCTTGAATTGAAAGTTGTAAAGAGTGTTTAGATTTGCTGTTGCCTCAAATACAATGTCTCCACCTTTTCCACCTTCGCCACCATCAGGACCGCCAAAAGCAGTCATTGCGTTGCGCAAAAAAGAGGTCGAACCTTTTCCACCATTGCCAGCTTTTATTGAAATTTTCACTCTGTCCAAAAACATCCTTACCTCTTTTCAATTTTCTATATATAGTATCTATTCTGCGTTGCATAATAGCTTATTTTGTGCTAGTCTGCAAAATTTAATAATTGTTTTTTATCTTTGCTTTGGCAAATATTGTAAAACGGGCATCGGTCGCATTGTGGAGACTGACTTTTGCAAATATATCTTCCAAACAAAACTAGCTGCAGATGCAGCTTTGACCAATCTTTTTTATCAAAAAGGTCATTCAAAGCAAGTTCACAGTTCAATGGATTGTCTGTTTTAACAAGTCCTAGACGATTTGAAACTCTCAAAACATGGGTGTCAACTGCAATAGCATCCCCCTTAAAATATTCTCCTATCACAACATTTGCAGTTTTTCTCCCAACACCTGCAAGCGAAACCAAATCTTCTTGACTTGACGGAACTTTTCCAGCAAATCTTTCAAGCAGATCACTGCTCATTGAAAGGATGTTTTTGGCTTTGTTATGATAGAAGCCGCAAGAATGTATTTTTTCTTCAAGTTGCTGTTGAGTTAAAGTCAACATCTTTTGCGGTGTGTTAAACTCTTTAAAAAGCTCTTTTGTTACAATATTGACTCGTTTATCTGTGCACTGCGCTGACAAAATAACTGCAACTAAAAGCTCATAAGCACTTTTATAATCAAGTTCACAACTCGGATCTGGGAATAATTTATCAAGACCCGCTGAAATAAGTTTTGCTTTGTTTTTCACTTTTTCTTCGGTTTTGCTTGTCATAAATATCTCCTATTTCATAAGAGGGAAAAGAATGGTGTCGCGAATGTTTGGAAGATCGAAGATAAATTGAATAAATCTGTCGATTCCAAAGCCAAGCCCTGAAATTGGAGGCATGCCGTGCTCCATAGCCAGCAAGAAATCTTCATCAACATCCATCGTCTCCTCATCCCCCTGAGCTTTTTCTTGCAACTGATCTTCAAGAGTTTTGCGTTGAACAATAGGGTCAACAAGCTCAGAATAAGCTTTAACAAGTTCTGCACCACCAGCAACAACTTGGAAAACATCGATTATTCTTTCATCTTTGTCGTTTCTTCTCGCAAGCGGAATTAAAACAGCTGGATAGTTATACAATATTGTCGGGCTCACGATATTTGCTCTTATTTTGCGTTTGTATATATAGTCAATAAGCGTTCTAATAGTTTTGCATTCTTCAAGATCACTATAACTGAACAGCCCCTGATCAACTACCTTTTTCTTAAATGCGTCAACATCATTTTCTGACAAAAAGTCAAATCCCAAAATCTCTTGCATTTTTGCAACATAATCTATTCTTGGCCATTCTCCTGCAAACTCAATCTCCTGCCCTTGATAAGAAATTTTTGTTGTGCCAAGGCATTGTTTGAGCAGTTGAGGTATCAATTCTTTGAAAAATTTGATGTTGTCTTCAAAGTCCCAGTAAGAAGCATACCATTCAACTTGAGTAAATTCTTGCAAATGCGAAGGATCCATGCCTTCGTTTCTGAAATCTTTACCAAGTTCAAAAACTCTATCAAAACCAGCCGCTATGCATTGCTTGAGCCATGTTTCAGTTGCAATTCTCAAGTTGCAATCAACATCCAAAGCATTATGATGTGTGAAAAAAGGTTTTGCACTTGCACCACTCACATTTCGTTGCAAAATCGGCGTTTCGACTTCAATAAAACCATTTTTTTCAAGATATGAACGAATAAACGAAACCACTTTACTGCGTGTGAGCATGACTTTTCTTGTGTCTTCATTCATAATCAAGTCAAGATAACGCTGACGATACTTTGTTTCGGTATCTGTAAGTCCATGAAATTTTTCTGGCAAAGGTCTCAAGGTTTTTGAAAGCAAGGTAATCTTTTCGCAACGCACTGTAACTTCACCCGTTTGAGTAAGATAAACTTCGCCTTCAACTCCGACGAAATCTCCAATATCAATCATTTTTTTGTAGAAATCATAATCTTCTTCGCTAAGTTCATTTCGGCCGACAGAAACTTGAATTTTTGCTTGAATGTCTCGGATTTGGATAAAGCCAAACTTGCCCATAACTCGTTTAAAAATAATGCGCCCAGCAATTTTTACATGCTGACCAACCTTTTCTCTAGCCTCAGCTATTGTGTCGGTTCTCTCATATTTTGCTTTATAAGGTATCTGCCCCATTTCTCGCAATTTCAAAATCTTCTCACGCCTGATGTCCACTTCATTTGACAAATTTTGTTCCATATTTTCTCCTTCAATCAACAAAAAATTGCACAGATAATGCAATTTAGTTTTGTATGCAGTTAATTTAACATAAAATAAAAAATATGTCAAACTATATTTGACATATTAAGTTTTTTACATTCTCTTTCAAACATTTTTCCTAAAAACTTCTAAACAGTCTTATATTTTTTGCTATAATAGCTATAATTTTTATAAACTTTGTTTAAATATTGTTTTGTTTCGTCAAAGGGTATGATTGAAAGAGTTTTCCCATCTTGACTATATTCCTCATTCGCAAGCCATGAGCGAACATTGGACGGACCAGCATTATACGCACACAGTCCTAATTTTACGTCGTCAAAGCTTTTGACAAGATATGATAGATAATAGCTTCCCAGTTTCAAACTATATTCCCCGTCAAAAAGCTTTTCTTCTTGAAATTCTTCGTTCATTTTTTCCGCCACCCACCTTGCAGTTGAGGGCATAAGCTGCATGATACCAATCGCCCCCTTGCTTGATTTTGCATTTTCGTTGAAAGCACTTTCGGTGTTCGCAACTGACGCAATCAATGCCCCGTCAATATCAAATTGTTGGGCATAATCAGTTATCTGCTCGCTAAATTTCATGGGATAAAAATAGCTATAAAAACAGTGCAGACAAAATGTTAGCATCAAAATGACCACAGCAAGACTGATTAAAGAAAAAGTTGTTTTCATAGTTATATCTTATGAGTTTTACATTCTTTCATGCAGCAAAAAGAAAGGAATTTTAAAACAACCTTTCAAGGCTTACTCTGCAGCCACTTTGCAAAAAGCGAAAGCTTCCGACAAAAGAGCGAAAAGGCCTACTTGATAAAATATTTTTCACAATAGGCAAAATTTTTTCTGAACATTTGACCGAAATTCCGCACGCTTGCCCTGCTTCTTTTGGAGTATTGACTATCTGAAAAAAAACTCCTTGATTTCTCAGTGCTTGAGCAAAATAAAGGGTTTCATTGCGCGAACTAAAAACGACCAACATCATAATTAACCACCCTTCCTTATTATCACACTTTCCCTCCTATTTCACTATATTGTATAACGAAAGGAATGTTGACAAATGATTTATCTTGACAATAGTGCAACAACACTGATAAAACCAAAGCAAGTTGTCAGTGCAGTCAACGATAGTTTGCTGCACTATTCTGCAAATCCTGGCAGAAGTGGGCACCAAGCCAGTATAAAATGTGCCTTAGAAATTGAAAAGACTAGAGAACACATCGCAAAACATTTTGGCCTGCCATTGCCACAAAATGTTATTTTCACATCAAATTGCACATCCGCACTCAACATGGCTATTTTTGGTTATTTAAATAAAGGTGATCATGTGATAACCACCGAAAATGAACATAATTCTGTTTTAAGACCTTTAGAAAAATTAAAAAAGGAAGGCATTTTAGAATATGATGTCGCCTTCCAATCATCTCCAATCGGAATAAAACTTGAAGATATCAAGCCTCTAGTCAAAAAAAATACCACCATGATAATTTGCAACCACATCTCAAATGTGAATGGCGCCACAGCTGCAATCCAAGAAATTGGCAAATTTTGCAAAGAAAAACAAATTCTTTTTTTGCTAGACTGCGCTCAAAGCTGCGGTCATGAAAAGATCAACATGCAATCAGATCATATTAACCTTCTTGCATTTGCAGGACACAAAGGCTTTTATGCACCACTAGCTATCGGTGGACTGCTTATTAACACCGAAAAGCCTCCTAAACCGCTTTTATATGGCGGGACAGGAACAAATTCGCTGGAGCTTTTCCAACCTTCTTCTCTCCCCGAACGGCTTGAAAGCGGAACGATTTCATCTCCACTGATTTTGGGATTAAATGCAGGCATAAATTTTGTTGAAGAACATTTTGATGAAATCAAATACAAACTTGACGATCTTTCAACATATCTAAACTTTGAACTTAACAAACTTGAATTTTCAGTTTACACACAACCTGAGAACGCGAACGGAGTGATTGCTTTTAACATCAAAGATATAGATTCGTCAGAAGTTGCCACACTGCTAAATGAAAAATATGGCATTTGTGTGCGAGGCGGTTTTCATTGCGCACCACTTAAGCATAAGGCCTTGGGCACTTTAAATCAAGGGGCTGTGCGAGTTTCTCTTTCTTATTTTAACACATTCTCAGATGTGCAGAAACTGATTTTTGCTTTGAAAAATATCAAACACAGAATTTTCAAAATGAAAGATTAAAACCGTTTATATTTTTTTGTGACATAAACAATTTGCGTAACTGAAAATATGAGTATGATCAGCAAAATGATAAAACTTGAAACTGCAGATAGCACCAGCATTTCAAAAGTCATTCCCCCATTTACCATAATCAAAATATGTTGCAGGCTTAGGACAGAAACAAGTGCATCAACAATAGACAAAGCTCTTAACAATTTATAAGTCAATTTCTCCCCTTTCTTTGCTTTGTTGTAGTTTATTATTGCCGCAATTATTTTGTAAGTTGTGTAAGTTGCAATGACTATTGCAGGAATCATTCCAAATGCAGCTGCTTTTGGGCGGAGCAACATCAAAGTTATAGGTGCAAACAAACATAAATCTATAAAGAACATAAAAATCGACAGACCAATGCATGCTTTTTTTCGGATGCTAACAGCAAAATCTTGCGGATAAGCATTAACCTTTCTTTCGATAAGTATCACAATAACTCGAGCACAAGTCAAGCATAGATAATAAATAGAAAAGCTTATACTCCAAGAATCTGCATAATACAAACCTAAAAAAATATTGTATATCGCAAATAAAAAAGTAATTAGCGCCGAAAAATAAGCGCTAAAAATGATTTTATTTGGATTGTTGACAAATTTTTTTATCTTTTCACTAATCTTCATGCCCTTTCCCAAATGGTCTGACGCATTTTATTATTATTTTCTCAATATATTCAATTTCATCTTTACAGTCATTTTTTATCCATTCATTTATAATTGCAGTTATTCCATGAAGATAGTAAGCAATCATATAATGTCCAGTTTTTTCATCAATACCCAGCCTATTGAAAATTGGCATAAAGACATGCTTGTTAAGAGCATTAAATTTTTCCACAGAATTCATGATATGTGCATGCTTAACAGCAACTTGATGAATCACCTTGTTTTCTTTAATATAAGTTAAGTACGGGGATAAATATTCAGGCGTAATCAATATCAAATCTTCATTTGAACAATTTTTGATTTTTTCAAAAAACTGTTTTGGATTTTTGTTGAAATATTCAATAAATTTTTTATTTGAGTTCTCAACGCATTCTTCAAGCAAATCCTGCAATGTTTCATAATGAAGATAAAAAGTTGAGCGATTTACCCCCGCCTTTTTACATATTTCCTTAACTGTGATAAATTCAAAATCTTTTTTATTGAGAAGTTCGATGAGAGCTTGATTCATTAACAGAGAAGTATTATAATACTTGCTCTCAGATTTATTCATAATACTATCTCCTTTTATTATTCTTCATCACTTATTTCTTTTGCCAAGCGCATAATATCCGAGCCGTATTTCAATTTTCCTTTTTCTTTAATCTTTTTGTAGATTGGATAGTTCACGCAGCAACCTGCAATGCCAACAAGACCAACAACAATGCCTGCGACGAAAGCTCCAACTCCTGAAGCAATCACGCCAAGTGATAAGCACATTCCCGTTCCAAACACTAAAGCACTGACAATGCCAAAGGTGAAAGCAAAAATATTTGCTGGAGCCTTGGCTTTGGTGTCAAGTTTTTTCAGCTGCATCACTTTAGATGCCTCCTTTTTTGAGTATTCGTTTGCGATATGCTCTGCATAAATTTTGTCTGTATTCATATTAACCTCCTTTATAATACACTTGTATTATACGAAAGTTGTTGCAAAAGCCACGCGACACAAAGGCTCTAAAGTGTTGATTTCAAAAAGATTATAACACAAAAATCTTATATTTTTTTATTTTTTTAAACATTCCGTAGATAAAGATTTTTACAGCTATTTTTTACTGAACTTTAAAGCCAATTTCAACCTGCAGCCATAAAAGAAAATAAAAAAGCTTGCCTAAGGTTAAACCATTTTGAAACTAGTAAAATAAAAAGACTGAAATTTAAATATACCAGTCTTTTTTGTTACCCCATTTTTTCAAATATCATTTGTTAAAGGTTGTTTGTTTGTATTATAAAAATTATTTGGAGTTAGATAATAATCATAATAGCTAATCATATAAGTTGCTGTTTGTTCAGGATCAGATATGTCAACTTCTTGTCGCATATCAAATTGTCGAAACTCATGTGTTCGGTCATCATAATAACTTCTTTTCCAATAATCATCTACAGCCTCAATAGTGATTGATTTAATACTATTACTAATTGACCTTAAAGCTTCACTAGTTATACACCAAATATTAGATGAAATATATAATTCTGTAATAATATTTTCATTAACAAGTGAATTTCTTAAAGAACGAATCACTTTAACATTTTTACCAAGATGAGTATTTGGAATGATAATATTTTTTGAATTTCCTATATATCCTACTATTGCATAATAACCATATGAGGTAAGCTCATATTGTAACCCTTCAGTACCATATTCCCATTCTGCAAATAATTTTTTATCTCCAATAGAATTAATAGTAAAGATGCAATCATCTAATAAATTTTCATTCAAATGCCAACCAACAAAAGTATAATTCTCTCTTGTTGGTATTTTTAAATTATATTCTAAATCTTCTATTGTAAAATATTCGTTAATTATATCATTGTTTGAATCATCGTTTAATTTATAGATAATCTTATATTTATTTATTGTATAGTTAGCAGTTATTGTTGTATCACTTGTTATAGGCATATCAAAATCATAATCCCAATCGATGAATGTATAGCCAGTTTTAGTTGGGTCTTGTGGTTTCTGTGCCTTAAAACCTTCTTCAACCATTTGACTATTAACAGTTGTCCCATTCATAGAATCAAATGAAACCATATAAATTGGTCTTTTTCTTATTTGTAATACATAAAGTTTAACATTACTATTGCTTGCTGTAACTAAGACATAAAAAGTATTGTCTCCAACAACCAAAGGTGAGGCAACTTTGCTTGGTATTGTTTGAGTTGCCGTTATATCGGGATGCAAAGTCCAATTACTATCAGTACTCACTTGCACAATTTCATTTAAATTTAAATACTGCATTGAATTAGCAATAGAAATTTTATATGTGTTTTCATTAACTTGTTCAAAACCATAAAAAGCCGCCTGTGTCCCTTGTAAACCTTGTTCTTCCTGATTATTGTTTTTATCACAAGCACTAAGAATAAAAACCCCTACAAACATGATTGCAATAAGCGAAAAAATTGTAAAAACTTTCTTCATATGTTACTCCTTTATATTCTTTAATATATCAATAAGAATTTTTAAAGAATCATTTTTACAAGTTTTTAATGCGGAAATTATTTTTTGCTTTCCTTTCAATTGAATAACTATTTCCATTGGACAAAAAAAATTAAAGTTATCAACTGGACTCATGTTTTGCAAATCAATACTGGTTCTTTCTAAGAACTTACAAAATTTTTCTACATAAGTTTCAAATTGTTCCTCATTATATAAATTTTCAAGAATTATATTTAATTCTTTAAGTCCTTCATTTTGTTTTATATATCTATCCAACATACTCCCCCTTGCTCTTCAAATGTATTAGTGATTATAACATTTTTGTGTTGTAATGTCAATATAAATGGGGTTTAAATAAGATACAAATGTATGTCATAATATATTCATAGGAGAATTACTATGAATATATTAAAAAGAATTAGACAATTACAGAACGAGAGCAACTGAACAATTTATCAGTTATCTGTAGAAACTGAAATCCCTCAATCAACAATAAATAATATGTTTAGTAGAAATACTTTACCATCAATGACTAGTTCAACAGCAATATGTAAAGCATTTGATATATCATTATCAGAGTCTTTTATTCCGCTAGTTTCAAAATTGCTTGACTAAGCAAGCTTTTTATTATTTTTCAAGGCGTTTAAGGTCAATTCGCCCCTTATCGTCAATTTTGATGACTTCCACTTCAATTTCGTCACCAACTTTGACAACGTCTTCCACTTTTGCCACCCTTTGCTTTGAAAGTTTTGAAATGTGAACCATACCTTCTTTGTTTCCAGCAAATTCAACAAAAGCACCAAAGTTTGTGACTCTTGACACTTTGCCGTCATAAACATTGCCCACTTCAACTTCTTCAACAATGCCAAGGATAATCAATTTTGCCTTTTCAGCCATTGCAAGATCTTGAGTTGCAATAAACACCTGTCCGTCATCATCAATGTCAATCTTAACACCTGTTTGGTCAATGATTTTGTTGATGGTTTTTCCGCCAGAGCCGATAACGTCTTTGATTTTGTCTGGGTCAATCGCGAAAGTGATAATTTTTGGTGCATATTTTGAAAGCTCTGGTCTTGGCTCTTTTATTTCTTCAAGAAGTTTGTTCATAATAAACATTCTGCCTTCACGAGCTTGTTTAAGGGCTTGAGTCAAGATTGCGCGGTCAATACCCTTGATTTTGATGTCCATTTGAATGGCCGTAACCCCCTTTTCTGTGCCGGTAACTTTGAAGTCCATATCTCCAAGGAAGTCTTCTAGTCCTTGAATATCTGAAAGCACTGCAACCTTGCCGCTTTCTTCGTCTTTGATAAGTCCCATTGCAATGCCTGCAACTGGACGTTTGATAGGCACACCGCCATCCATAAGAGCAAGGGTTGAGCCGCAAACAGAAGCCATGGAAGAAGAGCCGTTTGAAGAGAGCACTTCGCTGACAAGTCTGAGAGCATAAGGAAATTCTTCTTCGCTTGGAATCACAGGCTCAAGAGCGCGCTCAGCAAGTGCGCCGTGCCCGATTTCTCTTCTGCCCGGGCTTTTAAGGTTTCTGGCCTCGCCTGTTGCGTAAGGCGGCATATTGTAGTGGTGAACATAGCGATTTACTTCTTCATCATCAAGCCCGTCAAGTTTTTGCATATCTGAAACAGTGCCAAGGGTAAGAGTTGTCAAAACCTGAGTCTGACCACGAGTGAAAATACCACTGCCATGAACTCTTGGAAGAACGCCCGTCTCGCACCAAATAGGTCTGATTTCTGTAAGGCTTCGGCCGTCTGGACGAACACCTTTGTTCAAAATTTTTGCACGCACTTTTTCTTTGGTCATCTTGTAAAGCACATCGCCAATAGCCTTTTCGCTTTCTGGGAAAATCTCAGCAAAATGCTCTTTGGTTTCATTGTCAACTTGCTCCTGCCTTTTTTGCCTTTCATCTCTGTCAAAAGTGTCAAGAGCCCAATCGAGTTTTTCATCAGCAAACTGACGAACTGCCAAGTTGATTTCATCTGGAACAATGTCGTAAATCAAATGTTCACAAACAGGCTTGCCAATTTCCGCCTTGATTTTCTTTTGGAAAGCCACAATTTTTTTGATTTCATCATGTGCAAACATGATTGCATCCAGCATCTTTTCTTCAGGCACTTCATTTGCACCTGCTTCAACCATCAAAACAGCCTCTTCTGTGCCCGCAACGGTAAGATGAAGGTCAGACTTTTCTCTTTGTTCGCTGTTTGGATTGATGATAAGTTCCCCGTCAACAAGCCCAACTTGAACTGAGCCTGTAGGCCCCATAAAAGGAATATCAGAAATTGAAAGAGCAAAACTTGAGCCAAGCATTGCAAGAACTTCTGGTGGGCAATCTGGATCAACCGACAAAGCAGTTGCCACCACGCACACATCATGATAAAATCCTTTTGGGAAAAGTGGACGAAGAGGTCTGTCAATAAGGCGAGAAGTCAAAATTGCCTTATCTGATGGTTTTCCTTCACGCTTTTTAAATCCGCCAGGAATTTTTCCAACAGAATACATTTTTTCTTCATAATCAACTGCGAGTGGAAAAAAGTCAATGCCAGGTCGTGGTTGTTTTGACATTGTTACATTGACCATAACCACAGTTTCCCCACATTTGACAAGGCAAGAGCCGTTTGCTTGCTCGCAAAGTCTGCCAGTTTCAAAGCTAACCTTTCTTCCGCCAATTTCTATAGTATAAATTTTTGCGTCTTCTTTCATATCAATCTCCTTTACCTTAAAAAAAGGGACAAAAAATCATTGCCCCCCTTCTTATTAATTATTTTATATCACGAATTTCAAGTTTTTTGATCAGCTCTCTGTAAGCATCAATATCTTTGTTTTTCAAATACAACATAAAGCCCTTTCTTTTACCAACCATTTGAAGAAGACCTCTTCTTGAGTGATTGTCTTTTGGGTTTTTCTTCAAATGTTCGTTCAAATGGTTGATTCTTGCAGTCAAAAGTGCAAGTTGAACTTGAACAGACCCAGTGTCTTTTTCAGAAAGTTTGTAAGAATCAATAATATCTTTCTTTTCCATGTTTTCCTCCCATTTTTAATTTTTATCCATAAACCGAAGTAAATCGTCAGAAGGTGTCGGTAAACTGTGGCTTAGGCATCGACTGAAAAAGATTATATCACATTTGTTTTTGAAAGTAAACTGTTTTTTTTGTTATTTATAAAATTTTTTCTTTTCGTCAATGATTTTATCGATATTTTGGCAATAATCTTCGATAAATTTGTTGTTATGCTGCCTTTCAATTCTTCTTTCAATGTTAAACACCCTTTTGCTCATCGCTCCAGCGCCAATGCCAATGACTGTGTTTGTCTCTTCCATGCTGTCGATATTGAATATGCACACATGCTCATCTCGAAAATACCCAACATTTTCAAGGCCTTTAAGCTGATTTTTTTGTCTGTAAAGATAATAAGGTTTATAACCATTTTCGCTGAGCAGTTTGTAAGAATAGTCCACCATTTTTTCAACGTCTTTGTCGCTTACCAGTTCTTGTTGCCATTTTAAGTCTGCCGCCCGCTTGAGCGACAAGGTGTGAATGGTGATGTTGTGCGGATAAAGTTCTAAAAGTGTTGCCATGCTTTTTTTGAAAGTGGCAAATTTTTCTTGTGGAAGCCCTGCAATCATGTCCATATTGACCACAAAGCCCTTTTCAAGCGCCATTGAATATGCCTGCAAAACTTGAGCGGTTGAAACCTGCCTGCCAATACGCTTCAGGGTTGCTTGACAGAAGGTTTGGGGATTGATTGACAGCCGAGTCACTCCAAACTTCTTTAAAACATCAAGTTTTTCTTCTGTGATTGTGTCAGCCCTTCCACACTCAACAGTAAACTCGTCAACACTGAAAGTGAGCATTTTTAAAAGTCTTTCAAGCTGACTTTCAGTCAAAACTGAAGGTGTTCCCCCACCGATATATATTGTTCTGACAATGTAAGCTTTGTCTGCAATAATTTGCTTGACAACAGACAGTTCTTTTTCAAGACAATCTAGATATTTTTCCACTTTGTCATTTCCTAAAGCAGAAAGCTTGTGCGAGATAAAAGAGCAATAGATGCATCTTGTTGGGCAAATAGGAATGTTTATATATATGTCAATAAGATTATCATTTCGAATGATGCACTTTTGGTTTTTCAAAATATTTGCAACAAGTTTGGCTTTTGGACTTGATACAAAAAACATTTTTTCAAGTGCTTCTGCAGCCAGATGCTCTTTGATTTGCCCCTTGTCAATCATATCTCGCACAAGTTTGGTAGGTCTGATGCCTGTAAGCGATCCCCAGGGCAAGCTCATTTTAAGTTCTTTATTCAGTGTTTGATAAAGATGATTTTTAAGCATTTTTTTTCTTAAAGATTTTTGCTCCAAATCGGATAAGTTTGAATCAATTTGATATGAGAACTCATAAACCCTTTCTTGATCACTAGATTTATTTTTCACAACAAATCTATCATGCAAGATCGTTGTATTTTTACTCTCTTGATGATCTATTTCAATTTCATCATGTTCCCCAAAAAGATTGGCCAGGTCTTTAAGCTCAATCTCAAGCGCTGGCACATTTGTTTTAATCACCATTTTTCGCTCCTGTATGCGTCAATGACATCGCTTAGTGATTTTATTGAAGAGATAATCTTGCCAAGCTGATCGGCATTTTTCACTTCAACCCCAACCACGCAATCAAATCTATCGCCAATATCCTTAGCCTCAAAACTTCGTATTGGAACTTTCAAATTGCTTATTATAGTGGTCAATTTTGCAATATTGTTATCTGCTTTTTCAGCTTCAACCTTGATATGAGCAAGAAAAGAGGACCCCTCTCTCACCTGCCATTGAGCCCCAATAAGACGCTCTGGTTCCAGGTATTTGAGGTTTGGGCATGACTGCCTGTGAATGGTTACACCTTTGCCGCGAGAGATATAGCCAATGATTTCATCTCCCTCAATCGGAGTGCAACAACCAGCAAATCGAACCAAAAGACCACTGTCGCCGTCAATCAAAACCCCATCTTTGTTTTTCTTAAGTTGAACCACTTTTGTTGGCAATGTTTGAATTTTGTGATCTCTGTTCCAAAGAGCGATAAATTTGCCGACCACCTGTCCAGCAGACAACGAACCTCCACCTATAGAAGCAAAAAGTTCATCTTCACTTTCAAAATTAAACCTATCAAGCACTTCAGTCAAATATTCTTCCGTTAAAAGTTGAGAGATTGAAAAGTTCTTGGCTTGAATTTGCTCGCTTAAGATGGTTTTGCCAGTTTTAATATTTTCTTCTTTCATTTCTGACTTGAAAAAAGCTCTTATTTTTGATTTGGTACTATTGCACCTGACCATTTTCAGCCAATCTCTTGATGGCCCTTTTGATTGTGTTGAGGTGATTATTTCAATAATATCGCCATTGCTTAGCGGAGTGTTGAGCGGTCTCATTTTTTGATTTATCCGTGCCCCAACACAGCTGTTTCCAATGTCGGTGTGAATCGCATATGCAAAATCAATTGCAGTTGCACCTTCAGGAAACTCAAGCACTCTGCCTTTTGGTGTTTGAACAAAAATAACCCCATCATAAAGATCACTTTTCAAAGTGTTGATGAAATCTTCATTTGACATATTTTTTGCGTTTTCAACAGTCTCACGAAACCAAGTCATTCTGCTGTCAAATTCATTTTTCTTGCTCTTATGTTCCTTGTAAAGCCAATGAGCACACACACCACCATATTCTGACTCTTTATGCATTTTGTAAGTGCGAATTTGCACTTCCATAGGATGTTGATTTTCCACAATAATTGTGGTATGCAAAGATTTGTAACCATTTGGCTTTGGATTTGCAATATAATCTTTCACTCTTCCTGCCATCGGCTTATACAGACCATGAATTCGGCCAAGAACGGCATAACATTCCTCTACCGTGTCAACAATCACTCTCATGGCAATTATGTCATAAATTTGATTTATGCGAAGATTTTTACTGTGCAATTTGTTGTAAATTGAAGAAATATGTTTTTGTCTAGTAACGATTTCACCCTTAATTTTGAGGTCATCTAAAATCTTTTGAATTTTTGATTTTGTCAAAGCAAGTTGCTTCTCATTTTCTTCATATTTGCTAGCAACAGTTTCTTCAAGACGCTTATATTCTTCAGGATGCAACAGCCTTATCACATTGTCCGCCAAATCTTGCTTAAGTCTGTCAAATCCCAGCCTTTCAGCCAGAGGAACATGAATTTCCTCAACTTGTTTTACAAAACTCTTTTCCCTTTCTGACAACGGCAAGTTTAACACCGAAATATCATAAAAAATGCCTGCAAGCTTAATAAAAACCACCCGCATATCTTTGCTCATGGCAATAAACATTCGCTTAATGTCTTCAATCTCTTCGCTTAATGTAAGTTGACTTATGTCCTTAATTATCTTGTAAGTTTCAAACATTTCAATGCTGTCTTCGCTGAGTCTTTTTTCAATTTCATCGGCTTTTTTTTCATCCACTTTAAAAAGCTGATAAAGCAAAAAAGAAATGATAGAATCTTTGTCAAGTTTCATTGACATTATCATATCGGTTATCACGTCAACTCGCTTTAAATTCATCTCCTCACAAATTATATCATTAATCAGTTTTTTATCGTTCAAGCTTAGCTTGACATGTGAGAAAATGTTATCTTTTATTTTTTCCATAAGGTTTTGGCTCATGATTAATCTCCTTTATAAGCCTTTTTTAAAGTTAAAAATTTGTTGTAAACTTTAGAACTTTGCAAATCTTTTTTTGTTTTTCGATCAATATAAATTACCATCTGTTCTTCGTCCACAATGCTGATAAGACCAAGTTCATTGAAAACTGTAACAGCTCCATAAAAGGTTGTAAATGAAATGTCTTGAGGAAGATTGAGCTGGTCATAAAGTTCAAAAATATTATAAATAGCTTTTCCGGCTTTGCTGCTTAAAGCTTTGTATATTTTTCCATAGCACTCTCTTGATAAATCCATTCCTATAAATTGTTTTATAGCAGTATTTTTTTCCATCGGCAAAAAGATTTCCGCTTTTGAAATTTTGTTTAAAGCTGCAATAAATCTTGTATCAAGCACAGGAGAAAGAAAAACTATTGTTGAAAAATTTTTTGCCCAATTTATCCCTTTTGGACTGAGCAACAAACTGTTTTGACCAATTTCTTTATCGCCATATATATTGAAATTATAAATCCCTTGAGTATTATAATTTTTGGCAAAATCAACATAGTCAAAACAAGAATAAGCAACAAAGGCTGTTCCAAACACTGTTGTGCTTGTTTTGCTGACAAATTGCAGCAATTCTTTTTCAGGATAAAGCTTAAAACAAGATTCTGCCTTCCCTTCAACAACAAGCTGCCCAAGTGCAACTGAGTTAAGTTTTTTGTAAGCATCCTCAACTATAAAGCTGCCACCATCAAACTCGTCAACCAAAGCTTTAGTTCCGCCACCCTGGAATTCAAATATAAACGACTTAACTCTGGCAAAAGTCATTTTTGTTAAATTGCTTAAAAAATTAAAATAAGTCATAGTGAAAGAGCCAATTTTGATATTGGCATGCTGCGGAAATTTTCTCATGGGCAAAATTTCAATGTTGTTTGCACTAATTTTAAATTTCGGCCTAGGGTTATCACAGCCAAAGGGCTCAAGCAAGGAAAGTTCTTTAACAAATTCTGGTGTTATTTCGTCCTCAGTTATATCTTGGTCGTAATACTTAATTGGCATAAACACTTCGTCATTTATACTGTTTAAGGCAAATGAATTTATTTTCTGGACAAACTCCTCATACTTTTCTCTTTTCAAACTTAACCCTGCAGCCATAGAGTGCCCGCCAAAAGTCTCAAGAATGTCTTTAAGCGACGAAAGCAGCTGATGAATATTTATATCATCAATACTTCTGCCAGAGCCGCACAGCATGTCACCTTCTTGTGCAAACAAAAACACTGGCTTATGATATTTTTCAACCAACCTCGAGCAGACAATGCCAAGCACACCCTTATCCCAAACTTTTGAAGCAATGCAGATAACTCTAAGTGGCAAAAGTTCAACTTTGGCAAGCGCTTTTTCGCAATCTTCATAAATTTTGTTGCAAAGTTGTTGCCTTTTTGTGTTGTGAGCTTTTATTTTATCAATCAATTTTATAATTTTGACAGGGTCAGTTTCGAGATAAATTTTCAAAGCGTCATTTGCATCACCCATTCGTCCAGGAGCATTCAATTTTGGACCTATCTTGAAAGAAATATCAGTCGAATTTGGTTTTGTAAGCGAAATATCATATTCTTTAAACAACATTTTAAGACCGATAGGCAGATATTTTTCACACAACTTAAGTCCTTTTGTTACAATTGTGCGATTCTCGTCAAGCAAAGGCACAATATCAACAATGGTTGCAAGAGCAGCAATTGGTAAAAACTGCTCCGCTTCGTTTGAACCCAAAAGTGCTTGGGCAAACTTGAAAGCGACACCCGTGCCACAAAGCTCCTTAAAAGGATATTCCTGATTTGGCAACTTTGCATTCACACACACAGTGTCTGGCAAAATTTCTGGAATCTCATGATGATCAGTTACAAAGATTTCAATTCCCTTATTTTTTGCATACTCAATTTCTTCATAGCATGATATGCCGCAGTCCACTGTGATAATCAAATTAGGAGAATATTTATCGTAGATTTTATCTATAACCTGCTTGGATAGTCCGTAACCATCTTGATAACGATTTGGCAGATAATAGTTTGCTTTGATGCCAAAAATTTGCAAAGCCTTCAACATAATAGCAGTTGCACTGACGCCATCAACATCGTAGTCTCCAAAAATCAAAACCCTGTCATCGAGTTGTTTTGCAAGAAAAACCCTGTCCAACAGCTGCTGCATACCTTTAAGTTTCAGCGGATCATAAAAAACAGTTGGATTCAAAAACTCTAAAATCTTTTCTTTGCTGGCAAGTCCTCTTGACAAAAGCAATTCGCAAACCCTTCGGTTTATGCCTAGTTCTTTTGTAAAATAATCAATTTTGTCAGCATCTTTATTAAAAAACTTTCTAAAAATCATAAAATCTTTCATGAATATTATAATTAAAAAAATAAGATAAGGCAAGCAAATTGCCCTATCTTAAATTCTAGTTTCTTGTCAATTTCAATCTTTTGTATATATAATTCTGTGGCAATGCTCACAAGTGAGCACTTTTTCATCTTTAAGTTTTGAAAGATTTGCCATTGAAAGCTCCATTCTGCAGCCACCACAGCAATTTGATGTAAGCGGCACAACAACTGGAAAAATGTTTTCGGCACGACGCTTTTTATAAGCTTCAATAATTTTGCTATCTATGCCTTTTTCAAGGTTTGTCAACTGTTTTGAAATTTCTTCTTTGCGTGGCTGAACATCACTTTGAGCTTTATCAAAGCTCAGTTTTGATTTGCCGTATTGCTCTCTTGCCATCTGATATGCGTTTTTTGTTTTGTTGAAATCAGAAAGCAGGCTGTTCATATTTTCTGCAAGTTTTGCAAAATTTCGCTCAAGAATGGCGAGGTTTTGCGAAAGCTTATCCTTAAGTTTGACAAGCCTTTCAACTTCTTCCTTAGAAAGTTTGTCAACATCTTTTGCAAAAATTTCATCCATTTTTTTTCTTTGAATTTCATATTGACTTTTGGCTGTAGAAAATTCTTTTTCAAGTTCTTTGGCTTTTTCGTCAAGCTTAAAAGAGCGCTCTTGCGCAATCTTTGCATTTTGCTGCATCTGATTTGCGGTTTTTTTATCTTCATTGTCTCTAAGTGATTTTTCAATTTTAAAAAGCTCGCTATCAAGCTTTTGATATTCTAAAATTTTGCTAATATCCATATTTTCTCCTCACACCTATCATACAAGGTTTTAGTTTATAAAGTCAATCAGTTTTTTGCTTCTGTTTGGATTTTTAAGTTTTCTCAGGGCTTTAGCCTCAATTTGACGAATTCTTTCTCTAGTGACAGAAAACTCCTTGCCCACCTCTTCCAAAGTTTTAGCCTTGCCATCCATCAGCCCATAACGCTCTCTGATGACTTGTTGCTCTCTAGGAGTGAGCGTGTCAAGAGCTGCAAGGATCTGCTCTCTCAAAAGATTTTGAGATGCAAGCTCCATAGGGTTTGACACCTTGGTGTCCTCAATAAAATCACTCATTCTGCTGTCATCTTCTTCGCCAACAGGGGTCTCCAAACTGATCGGCTCAAGTGCAACTCGTTGAATTTCAACCACTTTGCTTTCGCTAATACCCATCTCTTGTGCAATTTCTTCAAGCGTTGGTTCCCTTGAAAGCTTTTGAAGCAAGCTCCTCACAACTCTATTATATCTGTTGATCGTTTCATTCATGTGCACAGGCAAACGGATTGTTCTGGCTTGGTCTGCCACCGCCCTTGAAATTGCTTGACGAATCCACCAGGTTGCATATGTTGAAAAATGCCATCCTTTTGTATAGTCAAATTTTTCAACAGCCTTTAAAAGTCCCATATTTCCCTCTTGAATAAGGTCAAGAAAAGAAAGAGAACTTGTTGGAGCCCACCTTTTTGCAAGTGAAACAACCAAACGCAAGTTTGCTTGGCAAAATCTTGTTTTTGCCTCTTGATCGCCTTCCAAAACCTTTTTTGCCAGCTCAACTTCTTCTTCTGGTGTAAGCAAAGGAACTTGTCCAATATCTTTTAAATACATTTTGACGGGATCATCAACATTTGTAAAACCTGAAAAATCCAAATTCAAGTCTTCATCCAAATTATCTTCTTTTTCAATGACGGATATCTTGTTATCTCGCAATGTTTTGATAAAAAGTTTTATATCTTTGTCAGAGGCTTCAGGAAACCTTAAAAACTTATCATAAATATCACTAGCATTGATTTTTCTGGTTTTCAAAGCTGATTTTAAAATTTTTTCCTTCATTTGTTCAATATTTTCACTTGACATAAAATTCCTCCAAATTTTTTGTTCTCAAATTATTTGTAACTTCGCTAAGCTCTTTCATTATCGCCTGCCTTTGTGTCAGGTCAGAACACAATTTAAACTGGTTTGTCAGCATAGTTTGTTTTGCTTGCAAAATTTGACTAGCAATAAGCCATACACACTCTTCAAAATATTTTTGCCCATTGGTCTGATAAACTGTGAAATCATAATTAATGCAGTCTTTTACCAGTGGATTATTGTCAACATCAAAGTAATCGTAGTAGGATGAAAGCGGGATATGTTTTTGAGAAAGCTCAACGATTTCACTTTGCTTTGGCAATAATCGAATATAGTCTATTTTTTTGTCCACATAATCCTTACCATGCATCAGTGATGCAAGAATGAATTTTACAGCCTTTATATTGCCATTTTCGCGCGAAGTTAAAACCTCTTGCCGATCTTTTTCCCTTTGATAAACAGCAGTTTGTTGCCCGTTTTTTTCTTTTTCAAGATCTCGCCGCAAAATGTCAATCGGCACATTGGTCAAAGAGCGTAATTTTCCAAGATATATATCTTCTTCACTGAAAGAATCAATCTTTGAAATTTGCAACAAAATTTGCTTTATAAACTCGCTTTTGTCTCTCGGATTTGAAAGGTCGTATTTCTTAAGCTCACTTTCAATCAAATAGTCCATAGGATCAAGAGCATTTCCAACAATTTCGCTGACTTTTTGAATGCCCTGAGTTTTTAGTATTTCGTCTGGATCAAGTTTTTCTGGCATCAAAGCAACCTTTACCGAAAAGCCTTCATCCCTTAAAATGTCAAGACTTCGATAGGTTGCTTTTTGTCCAGCAGTATCGCCATCAAACATCAAAACCACATTGTTTGAAAGCTTTTTAAGCTCGTGAGCATTTTCTTTCGTTAGTGCCGTTCCCATACAAGCGACAGTATTGTTAAAACCCGCCTTATGCATTGCAATAACATCAATTTGACCTTCGACGATGATTATCTTGTCAAGTTTGCCTTGTTGCTTCAACTTCTTGACTAAGTCGATGCCATAAACCACGCGCCCTTTTTTAAAAAGCAAAGTTTCAGCAGTGTTTATGTATTTTGCAAAATCAGCTTGTCCAAGCACACGAGCACTAAAGCCCACACATTCTCCAAAAGAATTAAAAATCGGAAACATCAGTCGACCTGCAAAAACATCGTAGAAGTATCCATTTTTTTCTTGAACAATGCCCGCCTGCTTCATCTCCTGCAAACTGAAACCTTGACTTTTAAGGTAATCAATTATTTCTTTAAAATTGAGACTGTACCCAAGTTTGAAATCCTCAAGTGTTTTACGGTTGAATTGACGCATCTTAATATATTCTTGAGCAGGTTTTGCTTGTGGCAAAAGCAGATTTTGTTGATAATGCAACCTAGCAATATCAAGAAGCCTTATCAATCGCTCTTTATTTTTTTTCTGCTCAATAACCTCTTTTTCTCCCGAAAATTCTGGAACTTCCATACCTGCATTTTTTGCCAAGATTTTGACTGCTTCGTAAAAATCGCACGATTCATATTTCATCACAAAACTGATCACATCCCCGCTCTCTTTGCAACCAAAGCAATAAAAAAGACCTTCGTCTTCACTCACAGAAAATGAAGGCGTTTTTTCACTATGGAATGGACAACACCCCCAATATTTTCTTCCTTTCTTTTCAAGACGAACATATCTTTCTATAATGCTGACAATGTTGCTTTTTTGCTTTAACTGGTAAAGCCAGTCGGTAGGAAAACCTTTATTTTGCAATATAATCTCCTAAAAAGTTATTCAGTTTTATTATACTACAAAAAAATTAAAATTCCTTGCGATAATTATAAAAAAGTAACAAAATTGCAAAAAATCTTTTAAAATCCCACAAAAAACACAAATTTAAACAAAAACAAGGGCTTTTAAGCAATTTGCCCTTGCAGATAGATGCTTGGAATTTCTCCAACAATCACACTTTCACAAATCAAAATTTGAAGATTGGTTTGAAAACTTTGTGTCGAACCTGGCAAAATCAACCCTAAAACTGCATTAACATCAAAATATAGAGAGTGCAAAGTTTGATTTATTCCAGCAGAAAGAAATTTTGTATCAAACGAAGTTTGCACTGTGCCAACAGGCACTAAATTAAGTTTAATTTGCGGTCCATAGCCAAACAGAAAGGGAATTCCGCTGAAAGATCCTAAGTTTACTGCAATAGTTGTGTTGTCAAGCTCGTCAAAACGCTCTTGAACTAGGGCTGTAACCTCTCTGACCAGCAAGTTGACTTGCGTTGAATTTGTTGAAATTTGACTGACTTTATTTTCAGAAGAATAGGTTACTTCAACAAGTTCATCATAGGTGTAACCACCTTCTGTAAGCACCTGTCCAACCACTTCACTGATAGTTTTTGTTGCAATCGAGCGCACCTTTTCTTGACTTAATGCCACAACAGCAGGACAAACAACCGCAAAATAATAAACAATAGCCAAAACCACAAAAACAAGCAAAAAACACAAGCATATTTTTAGCTTGTTTTTGACTTTTCTTCTTCGAGTGACTTTGACAACTTTATAAGTTTGCACATTTATATATATGCAGGCTTATTTAAAATGTTTCAATTTTATTTTTCCTGTATTTAGAGGCTATTATGCAATGCATAATACTACAGATTGTGTTATTTTGTTTTTGACTTAAAAATTAATGCAAAGATAAATGCGAAAATCACAGCCGCAGCAATCCCTCCAGCCGTGGCTTCAAGACCACCAGTAAAAGCCCCTAAAAGACCTTTTGACTGGGCAGCACTCATTGCACCTTTGGCAAGAGAAGCACCAAAGCCGATGATGGGCACATTTATTCCCGCTTTTGCAAATTCTGAGATTGGAGCAAAAACATTAAACGCCTGCAGCACAACCCCAATCAGCACAAAAGTTACAAGAATTCGAGCAGATGTAATATTGGTGTAAATAATCAGCATTTGCCCAAGCATGCAAACAAATCCACCTATCAAAAAGACCCAAAGATAATACATTATTCCCCCTTTTTTCTATTTCCTTTTGTTGTTTTATACGCTGTTGAAGTTGAAACTTTTTTATAATATTTATCAACATTCTCTTCGTCACATTCAATGACGACAGCATGGCAAATGCCAGGAATACTTTCCCCTTGTTGCGTGGCTGTTGTGGACATCAAAGCTCCTGTTGGCATAAACAAAACACGCTTTAGCTCGCCCTTTCTGAGCTTGTCGATAATATAAGAATTTAAAACAGTCGCACTGCAACCGCAACCACTTCCACCTGAAAGCATATTTTGGTTGCGAGTGTAATACATTTGACCACAATCATTATAATTAAGCCCCAATTTGATTCCGTTATCTTCCATAAGATCGATTAAAATTTCAGAGCCAAGTTTTCCAAGATCGCCAGTAACTATCAGGTCGTAATCGTCAGGAGTGGTTTTTGTATCGCGAAAATGTGCAAGCATGGTGTCCATTGCAGCAGGTGCCATCGCAGCCCCCATGTCATTTACATCGTTTATCCCCCAGTCTATAACTTTGCCAAAAGTAGCCATCGTTATTCTTGGACCAAAACCATTATTTGACAAAACGCAACTTCCAGCTCCAGTAACCGTCCATTGAGATGTTGGAGGACGCTGATTGCCAAGCTCTAGCGGAAAACGAAATTGACGCTCTGCCGTTGAAAAATGCGAACCTGTTGCACAAACTATCGTATCAAATAGCCCACCATCTATCAGCGATGCTCCAACTGCCAAGCTTTCAGCCATTGTTGAACAAGCCCCAAACAGCCCAAGGTAAGCATAATTAAAATTTCTTGCAGCATAGGAAGAAGATATGATTTGATTTAAAAGGTCGCCAGCAAGAAGAAGATTGACATCATCAGGCTGAAGATGAGCATCTTCGATAGCTCCAACAATGGCATGTTCAAACATTTTTTTCTCAGCCTTCTCATAGCTATCTTCACCAAAAGAATCATCTTTCATGACGTAATTAAAATAAGAAGCGAAATTACCTTTCCCCTCCTTTGGACCAACAATAGAATAACTCCCCACGATCCTAGGCTTATTTCTAAACTTTACAGTTTGATTTTTCTTCATTTTACTCCTTATTGCCAAAGTTGCTAGATTTACCAACCACACTAAACTTAAACAATGTCACTTCAAAAATAAAAGATCATATAAACAAATAAACAATTCCAACAACAAAACTAGCAACCACTCCCGTTACAATGACAGGTCCAGCTATGGTAAACATTTTCACAAATATTCCATAAATTATGCCTTCATGCTTAAATTCAAGAGCTGGAGAAGTTATCGAGTTTGAAAAACCTGTGATTGGAACTATAGATCCCCCACCTGCAAATTTTCCAATTTTGTCATAGACTCCTATACCTGTCAAAAAGGATGCAATAAAAATAAGCACAATCAAAGTGTAAGCCCAAGCGGTCTGCTCTGCCATAGACGGAAACCATAACATAATCAAATCGTTGACACCTTGACCTATACAGCAAATTATTCCGCCTACCAAGAACGAATTAAACAAACTTGGCCAAGCCTTTGTTTTAGGAATTTTTGCTTTTACATAGCGATTGTAAGCCTCGCTGCGTTTTTTCTCATCCATGCTTCACCTCGAATGTAATTATTGCCTTAAATAAAAAAGCTAAACATGCTTTTTGACTCTTAAGAATAAATGTTGGACTTTAACACACACTATTTTTAGGAGGCACTATGAAAAAAATGATTATATCTGCAGTTTGTCTTTTTTCAAGCTTAGCACTGGTTGGCTGCGGCGGAGTTTCAGACTCAGAGGCAAACAAAAGCATTAATATGCAACTAGAACGAGTAGGAAGCGTTATGACTTCGTCAACGGTAGAGAATGTCAATCAGGTTACCCCTTCAGATTTCTTAAGCAACGAAAACAATTCTAAAGTTTTGTCTCAACGCAACAATTCACTTTACAACACCAAAAATGAAAAAGCCTTAAAAGAAGAAATTTTGCAAACCACATCTCGCATCAAAAGTTACAACCAAAGCAATTTAAAACTTGGAAACGACAAAGCTAAAGCAATCAAAAACCTATCTCAAAATATTAACAAATATTTAAATTACTTAAACAACAGCAAAAACGACTTGAAACGCAGTGTAAACAAAATCCGAAACAGTGATAAACTTGACAACACAAATATCGAGTCGCTCAATGCAAATTTTGTTGAGCTAAACAGCAATTTAAAAGAAAGAGAGGCTTATTTGCAAAACCTTTTAACATCTTTGCAAGAAGTTGAAGCGATTTATAGCAGCGCACAAAACACAGATTCTCAAACAAACACAAATCAAAATTCAACATCGAAAAATTCAAGCGGGCAAACATTCACACCAAATATAGACACTTATCGAAGCAACACTCAAAACACTATCAATGATAACAACATTCAAAATAGCGATTTGAACAATAACACCTTAAACAATAATGGATATTACACATATAATGGATATAACAATCCATATAGACCAGAAGTTCAATACAATTCCAACAATTTTAACCGAGCATATAACAATTATGGATATGGTTATAACGGGAATGGTGGTTACAGTAACGGATTTGGATACAATGGATATGGTTATGGTTACAATAACCCTGGTTTTAATACCAACAGAAACACGGACACATATGCCCCATTTGCAAGAAACATCGACACTTACCGGTATAACCAAAACAATTATTTAAACAGACCGATAATGACAAATCAGATTAATCAAGAAAGCGATCAAATCAATGAAGATAAACTTGCACAACAAGAAAAGCAACAAGATGTAAAAACAAAATTTAAGAAAAAACATCTCAAGAATCACAACACTGAAGAAAAAGAAACAATTTCAAACAACCTTCATAAAGATAGCATAACAAAAGAAAACATGTTGAAAAACACAGAGTCTACTCAAAATCGAACTTTAAGCAATCAAATTTCTAAACCAAAAAGACCAATATCCCGGACTATGACCGCACCAAAAATAATCAAAAATGATAAAAATCAAGGCTCAAAAGTAATTTAAAAAAGATGCAGAAAGCGCATCTTTTTTCAATATATTGTAGTTATGCATGCATAATAGCCACATTATATAAGCTTTTTTCTTAAATTTTCCAAAATTTTATTTTCCAATCTGGAAACCTGCACTTGCGAAATTTTGAGCTGTTTTGCTATTTCAGATTGAGTTTTGTCATAATAAAACCTAAGCAAAATTATCTTCTGATCGCGTTTGTCAAGTTTGTGCAAAATGTCTTTTAAGGCAAGATTTTCAAACATGTCTTGCCCTTGATCTTGACCTTCCACCCTGTCAACCAACATTAAATCTTCACCGTCATCAAGTGGCGAATAGAGAGAAACTGGCATTCTTGACGAGTCCATCGCAAGCACAACTTCTTGTTGGTCGACATTGAAATGCTTTGCAATCTCTTCAATACTTGGATTTCTTTGCTTTTCTCCATAAAACTGCTCAATATATTTATTGATCTGAAGATTTAAGCTTTTAAGCACCCTTGAGACCTTAATGGAGCCATCATCCCGCATAAATCTTTTAATCTCACCAATAACCATTGGGACAACATAGGTTGAAAATTTTACATTATAATCTATTTTAAAATTATTTAACGCCTTCAAAAACCCCATACACCCTATTTGATAAAGGTCATCATATTCAATTCCTTTGTCTTTAAAGCGTTTAATAAGACACTTTATCAAAGGCGAGTTTTCCTTTAGCAGCACTTCTTTTGCATCTTGGTCGCCATTTTGAGCTTTTTTTACCAAGTCCAAAATTTGTGCGTTATCAAGCATTTTTCACCTGCTCTTGCAAGCGACTGATGCGTTTATAAAGTATAACTTTAGTCCCTTTATTATCATTTTTTTCAACTTCAACTTTATCCATAAAGCTTTCCATAACCGCAAACCCCATTCCACTGCGCTCTTCGCTAGGTTTTGTGGTATAAAAAGGTTCACGAGCTTTTTCAATGTCTTTTATCCCCACACCGTTATCAGAAACTGTGATAATAAGCATTTGACCTTGCGTTTCACATTTCAAATTTATCAATCCGCCGCTTGTTTTTGGATAGGCATGCACCACACAATTTGTTACCGCTTCTGAAACAGCTGTTTTAATATCATTTATTTCATCAACTGAAGGATTGAGCTGAAGGCAAAATGCTGCAACGCACACCCTTGCAAAACCTTCATTAACTGAGAGAGAAGGAAAAGTTACTTCCATATAATTATTTTTTTGCATAAAATTCTCCTTAAACTTTAAACAATTTTGGGCATAATATCGTAAAGCCCAGTCATCTTAAAAATCTTTTCCGCCTGTTTTGAAGGATTACAAATATAGATAGGGATTTGTCGATCTTTCATTTTTTTATATCTTCCTATAAGCACCCCTATACCCGTGCTATCCATAAACTCAAGTTCAGACAAATCAATGATAATTTGATTAAAATCGCCCCCTGCAAACACATTATCCAAAGTTATTCTTGTGTGGGTTGCGGAATGTTCGTCAAGCTCACCGCAAAGAAGCACATAGAGCGTGTTATTGTAAACTTTACTTTTGATTTGCATGCTTTCTCCTTTTGATAAATAAACAATAGCACAAATTTTCATGCGAAAAATCTACACTTTGCACGAAAATTGGCATAAAAAAAAGAAAGCAAAATTGCTTTCTTTTTCTTTACGACATTTGACAACCACTTATTCTTTTTCATCATTTAAAAACGCATCATTTAATTTTTCTAAAAATTTTTCTTTTTGGTTTTTATTGGCAATTTGTTTTTCTTTCCCTTCTTTTTTTTCTTTAAGCAGTTGCAAAACATTAGTTATTTCCTGGCTCGTCTCTTCTTGAAATTTTGCATTACACAAATTGCTTTCTTCAGCCATTTCAATTTTCTGCATAAAATATTTAAAAACTGCATTCTTAATTTTAAGACAGAACTTTTTGTCAGCAAATTTCTCGGCAGGAAAATCTTGAATTAGCCTAGGGACTCTGCCAGCTAAAGAAAAATAATCATCCTCTTCATCGCAAACAATTTCAATTTTTTTGTTTACCTTAAATTTTACACCGGCTTCTCTGCAAACAGCAACACCATCAGAAAATGAACAGATAACCTTATCATACCCAGCCCCATATCGCTTAAAATCTTTAATGCTTACAAAATAATTTAGGCCGTTATCTTTGACTATAGAAAATCCCTCGAAAACGCTCCATGCATCATCCCATCCTTGACCTTTTTCTTCAAAAGACTTATTGATTAAATAAGCCTTCCCATCAATTACCCCTACACCAAAGCCTTCATTAAATGCTCTTACATAATCGTAGCCTTTACTTTGCACCTGAAGCTCATCGTTTACCAATTTTACAAAATAATATTTGCAATTTTTCAAAATTTCACCAACACCTTCTTGTAAACCCCAAGCCCAGTCTAAATCTTCTCCAATCAGCTTATCGAAATTCCCAGCTTTAACATAATAAGAGCTATTATTTTCTCTTACCGTTGCATAGCCTTCTGAAAAGTTTTCTGCATAATCATAGCCACCATGTAATGCAAAATTTTCATCATCCAAATAGAACCATTTTTTGCCCAATCTGACTGCAGCATAGCCTTCTGAGAAAGATTTTGCATCATCAAATTCTCCTCCGTGTTGTTTTCCTTCTTCATCAACAAAAACAAACTTCCCAGAATTTAAATATTTTACTTCAAGTTTCATATCCTTCTCCTTCAATATTTTCATTTTATCATAATATAAAAAGCGTGTCAAGATTAATCAGATCCTTCAATTAATATTTTCTTAACTTAAACTTTTTCTTAATCTGCAAAGAGTTATCAAGCTCCTTTTTAAAAACAAACTTTTTTTGAAATGATTTGCTGCTTGCTATAAGCATTTTCTTTTCATCTTTTTTCAAATAATAAAGTCCAATACAGAGCAAAATGGATTGAGTTAACACCAAAATAGCACCCACAATGAAAAGATATCTCATTCCACATATGATCAGCAAGCCCGAAATGAAAGTCCCAAGCGCATGACCTGTTCTACTAAATAAATATCTTATATTTGAGTGTGCAAATCTGTTTTCTTGTTTTACCACATTGATAAATTTGCCATCAGTAACATCTTCATAAGTCCTTGAGAAAAACAGCACTACAAACAGCGCTATTATCGCCATTGCTGGAGTGGCAATTATAGACATAAGCAAATAAACTAAAAATCTGGCTCCGAATTTGCAAATAACAGTGAGGTAATCATTTTTAGGTGTTAATTTATAGAGAGCAAACACTGCAAAAATATCTCCTGCAACACCCGCGATAAGCAGAAAAATACTAACCCAATTCATAGAAAGCAAAGCAAAATCACGCAAAATGATGACCTGAAAACTCATCACAGAATCGTAAGCAATGGGAGATATGAATGCATAAAGGTAATAAAGTCTTACCGATCTTTTTTCAAATATACCTTTAAATTTAAACTTTGGAGAAACGGTCTTGTCTCCTTTTGCAAACATTAAAGATATCAAAACGCAAAATAACGACAAGACAGTGGCAATAATCAAAATAATATTGTATTCAAGATAATTTGCAGTGATAAAACTTATCACAAACATTGCCACACCCAGACCAACATCTCGTGTGGTATAATCAGTTATCTTAAAAACCGAATACATTTTATCAGACTTTTGATATTTTGTAATAAAAGGATAGATTGCGTTAAAAACAAGACTTCCTGCAACCCCATCAAAAATGAAAAGAATATAAACGATTGCAACCGAAACATTTTTTTGGAAAAGAAAGATAAGCAGAATCATGGAAATTGTTTTAAGCAAAATGCAGTATTGAATCACATACTTTGGATCCAGTTTTCTAAAACAAACATTGACAACAACAGCAAAAACGCCTCCTACGATAAGAGAGATGCTTAAAATTGTTGAAATATTAAGAATTGAAAAGCCTGTTCCTTCAAGCCAAATGATTTTATAATTTTCCCATAACCCCATGCTGATGCCAAAAAAAGCAACAAATAACATTATCCAGATGATATTTCTTTTCTTTAGTTTACTGTCCATTCAAAGATTTCTCCTTTATAACAATTTTTGTGCTTTTTTTGCCTGAATTTTACCCAAACTATGCGGAATGATATAACTTTTACCATCTTTAATAAAATTTCTTCCAGTATCATAAAATTCAAATTCAACATTGTGTTTTTTACATTGCCTTGCCAAATCTTTAACCCAAGAAAAGTCAAGAGCTCGTGCATTTTGATAATTCTCTCCACCCACAGTCACTTTGTCAATTTTACCAGAAATTAAATATTTTTCAATATCAATTTTCTCAAGAAGCGGCGATGCAACAACACCTTTATAAGGCAAATCTAAATCAATCAAAATAGGCAACCTTTCATCTGCTCTAATCTGGTTTTCCACTGTCACATTTATAAGAACATTTTTGAAAAGCTTTTTAAAATTGTTTGGCAGACATTGATTTATTCTTTCCACCCTTTTTGTAATAATTTCAAAGACAACATCCTGCCTTTGCAGGATCATTTGCCAAACTTTATCACGATAACAATCTGCTTCTTCCAGAAAGAAATCGCTGGTAAGACACATCATTACATGAGAGCCAGATTCAAGTTTAAATTTCCCCGCCCTATTTTTCTTTAGTGGTAACTCAAAATCCTTGGTTATACGGAAAATATTGCTATCAATCCCCCTTTTTTTATCAAAAGAAAACATATAGCAATTCAAGCAACCTTCGCTCTTCTTATGACATCCATGCCAAGGATTATACATTAAGCTCACTAAATTATTTTAAATATAATATTTTCAAAAGTCAAACTATGTAACGCTTTTAAAATAAATTGTCTTTTTATCCAACGATTTATTGGTTTTGCATTGCCATTAAACAAACTTTTCTTAATACCTTTCTATTGGCAGATTTAAGCTTTGAACGCATTCAAGTCTATGCATGCAAAAAATGAAGCGAAAAGATAAGATTATTGATTTTAGACATTCGCATGCAAGTTTACTTTTAGCAAACGGAGCTTCTGTTGTAGCTGCCGTAAAAAGATTAGAACATAGCAATATTGAACAAACACTTAATATATATGCTCATATGTTGTCAAAAGAAGATGAACTACTCTTAAACATCCTTCAAAAATCTCATAAAAACTAATACTTTGTGACTAAATTGTGCCCAAAACTTATACATTTCATGTATGAGTTTAAAAAAAATAACACCACAATATGTGGTGTATTTTTATAATGGTGGGCAGGGGTGGATTCGAACCACCGAAGACGAAGTCGACGGATTTACAGTCCGTTGCATTTGGCCGCTCTGCAACCTACCCATATAATTTAAGCACCCCTTAAGGTGCCTTTTGGAGCTGGTGAAAGGAATCGAACCTTCAACCTGCTGATTACAAGTCAGCTGCTCTACCATTGAGCCACACCAGCAACAATACTGTCATAAGGTGGAAAGCAAGCCAATAAAACTCTTCCCACCCTACGCCATTTTGGTGCCCTAAGGTGGAATCGAACCCTCCCTTTCAAGAGATTTAGTGGTTCGACCACCTTTGCCACTTTGGTGCCCTAAGGTGGAATCGAACCACCGACACAAGGATTTTCAGTCCTTTGCTCTGCCGACTGAGCTATCAGGGCATATTCTTTTTTTCTGTCGATTCCACCTTCCAGGGAATCGAACCACCGACACTTGTTTCGCAAACCACACTCACGGCTTTAATTTGCTAAAACAAATCTCGCCCTCTTCATTTGTTTTCTCCGCTTCTCAAAAGAACTTTCGTTCTTTCGTGGCTCCCTAACTTCAGTCCTTTGCTCTGCCGACTGAGCTAGATTTTCCGTTTGCAATTTCAGCGTTTGTATCAAACCACACTAACTGCTCAGAAAAACAATGTTTTTGCATGATTTGACAAATTCCAGCATTTTTCACATTTTCGCTGTAAATTAATCTGTAAAATTTACCCTTACGGGTTGGCGACTCGAATGGGGCTCGAACCCACGACCTCCAGCGTGACAGGCTGGCGTTCTAACCAACTGAACTACCGAGCCACAAATATGCGGCAATAAACTTTGACAAAGCTTGTCTTGGTGGGCCTTCAGGGACTCGAACCCCGGACCGACCGGTTATGAGCCGGTTGCTCTAACCAACTGAGCTAAAGGCCCATAGAGAAGCAAACTAATCAAAGATGGTCGGGGTGGAGAGGCTCGAACTCCCGACCCCATGGTCCCAAACCACGTGCGCTACCAACTGCGCTACACCCCGAAATTAAGTTTGCGAAGATATTTTAATATAAATGGCAAATTATGTCAAGAAAAATGATAAAAATTTTTTAAAAATTTTATATTTAGTTAAATTTAACGATACAAATTGACTAACTGCATATTATATCATATATCTTAAGCAAACAAGATTTTGAATGAATATTTTCATAATCTCAGCAATGGGGCTTTAATATCAAAACGATTCCCCTATTGATTATTATGCAAAAATAAGTGGTTTTGTCATTATTCTACGAAATCTTCATCGACATATCTAGTGTCAGTCACAAAATTTATGAAATATTGCATATCTTTTCGACTTATTGGGGTGCACTTATGATAATTTGCCGCCACATTTACCCCCATCTTTTTAACAGGTTTAAGAACATGCACATGCCCAAAGAAATTAACCATTCCAGGCTTAGTTTTAGAAGGAAAATGATTCATGTATATTTCCATGCCAAAGATCTTCTTATCAAGCATAAGTCCATCTTTATACACATCTGCAAAGCCCAATTTTTTTAGTTCATCCCTAAACTGCTCAAAAGTTTTACCTTTAGGGAGCGTTTCGTGATTACCACATATTAGGTAAACTTTGCCATTAAGCCTTTTGATAAGGTTGAAATCACCAAAATCCCCAAGGTGATACACAATATCCTTTTTGGAAACAACACTATTCCAATTTTTAACTATAGTTTCAGTCATTTCTTCACGAGTTTTGAAACCAAATTGACGGATTTTATATTTTCGCGGATCATTCAAATGGGTGTCAGAAATAAAGAAGTAATTTACTGGAGCAAAATTGTTTGACAATTTAGCAAGCTTCTTTGAAAAATCTTTCCAAACCAGTTCCATTGATTTAAGGTCGTAAACATAGTTGACAAGTTTGTTCATTGATGTTTTTGAAAAATCTTTTAAAAGCATATTGACTGGCATTTTTTTGACATAACAGCAGTCTGGATTTGCCAAATATGCAATCGGCAGTAAGCTATACATTTTGCAAAATTCTTGCTCGAACGAAACATCTTCAGTCAATCTTTTGTAAAGATAATTGCCAAGTTGATTTATTGCAACATCTTCTTTTATCTTTTCATATGCAACGACAAACAATTTGCCTGTATAGCTTGGAAAAATAGTCAAATTAGCATTTGATTTTGCCACAATTTCAAAAGCTCGCTTGTCTGTTCGATAATTAACATCAGTAAATTCTTGATGGAAAACATGCCTTAAACCAAGCCATAAAACATCAAGGTTGGTGGCTATTTCTGGCTTTTTTTCTATAGCAATTCCCACATTTGTAAGAGATCCCAAGCAAACAACAGTTATTTTCTTCCTGGTTGCAATTTTAATAATCTGCTTTACCGCAGGAGAAGTTTCACTAAACAGCTCATCACAAAAACCCTTGCTACCATCAAAACAAAGGTCATAATCTTTTTGTCCTAAATATCGCAATACCCTGTGAACTTCAAGTTCATTTTCAACTTGAGCATCTTTAATTGACATGCTTTTATTTTTAAAAGGCGAAAGAGTTATGGCTCTTAAATTTAGGTCGGGTTGGGCCAAAGCGTAACAAAGAGCCAAATCATCTTCAACTGTTCTTCCGCAATCCAAATCAATTATCACATCAGTAACTTTCTTTTTCATACAAACCCCAACTGATTATAACACAATAAACAAGCAAACACAAAGCAATTTGACAATTTTCAAAAACAATTTTGTTTTAAATTCTTCTTATGCTATAATCAAAAAATAGGAGAACAAATATGATAAGAAAAACAGTTTTTATAACCGGAGGATCGGGCGGCATAGGCAGCGCTTGTGCAATAAAATTCGCACAGAACGGATACAATGTTGCAACAACCTACCTGACAGGATCAACTGAAAATTTGCGATCGCAATGTGCAAATCTTGGAGTTGAATTTGAAAGTTATAAAATGGATATGCGAGACGAAACCTCGGTAAAGAAAACTTTTGACCAAGTTTTTAAACGCTTTGATTATGTGGATGTTGTTGTTTGCAATGCTGGCATTGCAGACAAAGAAATGCTTTTTGCCGATCTGCCGCAAAAAAACATTGACAATCTTTTAAACACAAATCTTCGAGGCACAATACTTTGCAATCAAGAAGCTTTCAAAAAATTTTTGAAACAAAAACATGGCAGCATTGTCAATATTTCCTCAATTTTTGGCATTAATGGCGGACCTTGCGAAGCAGTATATTCTGCCACAAAAGGCGGGATCATCGCCCTAACAAAAGCATTATCTGTTGAAGGTGCACCTTATAAAATTCGAGTAAATGCTGTAGCTCCAGGCTATATTGATACCAAAATGACAGCCCACTTTACTGATGAAGAAAAAGCCCATGCTGTTTCTATGACTCCTCTAGCTCGTATTGGTCAAGGCGCAGATGTTGCAGAAGCAGTTTTCTTTTTAGCAAATGATTCTTCGTCTTTCGTCACCGGTGAAATTTTGACAGTTTCAGGCGGAGTTTTAAGATTTTGATTAGCCCAGCCCACAGCCGCATTTGAACATGCGGCTTTTTATTGATTAAAAACAAAAACTCATAAGCATAAACTTATGAGTTTTTTTGTGGGCTGGGATGTCAATTTCCAGTTTCGCCATTATCACCATTATAAAAATCAAATGCTTTCATGATCTCTTCAAGGCTTTGTGTTGGGCTGATGGCCTCTTTTAAATCAAATCCACTTGATTGAATCTTCATTGTTCGCTCATTTTCTTCCGGTCTTGTGCCCAAAAACTTGTCAACCAAATTATCATATCGATCTTCTTCATCTAGTTGCATTTCAGTAACAGGTTTTATTAAATTTTTACCACTTCGCTGCAAGTGAACCTCTTTTACAGGTGCAACCTTTTTATATTTTTGCATTTTATCGAGCAAAATTCGCATGCTGTCATTGTCAGACAAATGATTTTGCTCCACTGCTTGAGTTTTTTTGTCTTGATTTAATATCTTCGAAATGTCAGACAGCAGTTGCTTGTATGAATTATTATGTTCAATGCCAGGATATTTGCTTTTGAGTTCATCAAAGAAATTTAAAATATGCTGATAAACCATTTTAAACTGTTCACTTCTGAGTTTTTCTAAGTTCTTATTGCCTTCATCTTGAAACTTTTTGTAAGATTCAAGCACTGAAATTATATTTTTCTGCCTGTTTTCCATTTCTTCGCTATACTTTTTG
The DNA here is from genome assembly GCA_946495675.1 of uncultured Bacillota bacterium. GTDB lineage: Bacteria > Bacillota > Clostridia > Christensenellales > UBA1242 > Caccovivens. Next base: position 166,075 of record CAMMDQ010000002.1, read on the forward strand.
GCATCCAATCTCTTCCGTTCAGACTCGATAACCTTAAGTTTTTCTTCCATTATGATAGCCTCATATTCTGCTTTCAGTTTTGCAATAAACTTGTCAACTTCATTTTTGTTATAGCCATTAAGTTCAGACGCAAACATAACTCCCCCATTAACATAAACTGCTTAATATAAATATTAGCACACAAAAGCAAGATATTGCAAGAAAAAATTCAAAAGGAATGATAGAAATTTGAAAGAAAAAGATGCTTAGCGACAAAAAAACAAAAAAAACAAATGATTTTGCGTGAAGTTTGTTTTGAAAACAAGCATAGGTCAAAAGAGAAGCTAAGGCAAAAGATAATGGCAAAAAAGATGGAAAAACATGGGAAATATTGACAAAAAATGTGTAAAAATACATTGCCCCAACAAAAAACATGACCAGGCCAAGAAAGTATGAACTGTCAATTTTAAGAAATAAACCTCGCAGAAAAACACAAAACCCCGCTTCCAACAAAAAGCAATAGAACCAAAAATCTTGATACTTTGAAAAAAATATAAAGAAAATACTTGAAAAAATAAATAAAATGCTGGCAAGACCAAAACTTGCTTTCAAGAGTGTTGATTTTTTTATTTTTAAAATTCGTCCACGCACATATCTATTTTGCCCATTTTTTGCAATAATAAAAGAATAGTTCAATTTTACTATTCTTTTTTATTTCCTTGCGAATTATCATCTTCAATCTTTTTATCTGATTGATCTACAGCTTTTTTATCAGATTTTTTTTGTTTTTTCAACGTCCTCTTTTCTTTGCGGGCTTTTTCTTTTTCCTCTTGCAAAGCCTGATAATCTTCAATTCTTTTCTGCCAAATAGGCATCAGCTGCATAACAGATTTTATACGTCCCTTCTTTGCCAAAAAAGCACTCAGACAAATTATTGCAATTCCGCCAATTATCATCAAAATGCTAAGCAGCTGTGACACTTTGATTGAACCAATATAAAGACTGTCACCTCGTAAAGCTTCAATCCAAGCTCTGCCTATACCATAGAGAATAAAATACATCGCAATAGAACTTCCACGGTATTTATATTTATTCTTTCGCAGCAAAACCATCAAGATTGCAAAAACCATAAAATCCCATAAACTTTCATAGAAAAAAGTTGAAAGGCGCCATTGACCATCAATTAAAGTTGACAGAGGAAACCACATAAGATTTTCGTCTGTCACAACAATGCCGTAACAACAGCCAGCAAAATAACAACCAATTCTGCCTATTGCCTGCCCTAAAATTAAACTTGGAGCAACAACATCAGCAACATCCATAAAATTTTTCTTATGGATCAGACAGAAGAGTGCAACACCAATTGCTCCACCTATCACGCCTCCCAAAATCGCCATTCCGCCATCCCAAATTCTCAAAACTTCAATAAACGAATAGCTTTGACCACTGAAGATAACATAGTAAAGCCTTGCACCAATGATTGCAAGAGGCAAGACATAGCAAGCAGCCAAAATAAAATCATCAGCTGTCAGCCCTCTCAGTTTTGCATTTTTGCATGCAACAAAAACCCCCAGCGCCATTCCGAGCGCAATCAAAAAACCATAAAAAGTTATCTCTTGTCCAAACAAGAAGAAAGAATTATGCGTAAATCCAAAAAGCATATATATATTTTATGCACTAAAAGGATAAAAGTCAAACGATAATCAAATCGTAATAAAAAAGAGCATAAAAATACGCTCTAAATCATTTTGCAAATTTTTATAAGCTGGTTTGTCACAAATTCATCACCAGCATCATTTTCGTCACAGCACAGCATAATAGTTACATTTGCACCCAATTTATAAGCCCTGCCAAGCGACAAAATCTTTTGTGCAACAATAATGCTTTGCATTGAGTGTCCATACATTTTGGCTTGATCAATAAAACAATAATCAAGTGCCCTTACAACATTCATAATATCTGGAATAATCAATAAAACCTTTTCCCCGTGAGTGACCAAATTTTCGCACAAACTGATACAATCAAGGGCTTTGTTTAAACTTTGAACACAAGGATCATCAAATTTTGTGCTGAGCACTTTGCCTTGACAATAACGCAGTTTAATTTGATCTTCAATTGATGAATTTAGAGAAAGATAAACTATTTTATATCCCTCTTTTAAAGCTTGAGTTGCAAGTTTGTCAAAATTTTCATTCTCATAAAAATTTTCTTTCACGATTGAAAGATTTCTTCTTCCAACAAAAACTTTTTTATCAGAAAAATTCAAATTGGCTGTTGAAATGATTTGTTCTCCCAAATCTATGTGACTTGCCTTATACTCTGTTGGCTTCATTCCGTTTATTGCAGTAATTTCAATGGCAAAATACTGATTGTTGTTTATTTTTTTTGCTCTGCACTCAACCTCATCACCGTTGTGAATAAGAGAAACAAACTCAAGCTCGTTTGGAAGAAATATCGCTTGCGCCGAGTCAAAATCATAAAACATAAGAATATCGCTGTTTGCACTTTGTCTGACAATTCCATTAAACTGCCCAATCTGATTTGCAACATTGCTTATCACCGGCATAACTTGAGCAAAAGATAAAATATCTTCATAAGAGATGAGTTTTGTTTGATTTGAAAACTTATCTTGCAACGTCATATTGTTCAAAAGGTTGTCAACAACAGCAAGTTTTTTGAAAGGTCTGCCTTTTTTTGTAACCACAACTTCATCAAGCCCGCCTTTGTTGATACGATCTAAAATGTTGTCAATAAGTTCTTCTCTCTTTTTCGTTGTTGGTGAAGGCACTCCAACTTCACGAGCAAGCCCACGAAGTTCAAATATGCCAAGTTTTTTCACTTCCAATTCAATTCTTTTGTTTTGGCTGATTTCTCCGTTCATTTTCTCTCCTTTGCTTTAGCACTGAGTCAATAATAAATTATTTTTGTAAATAAGTCAAGTTTTTTTGTAAAATATTACAAAAATCGTGTCCCTTCGACACGATTTACCCTTTTTTGACAGATATTCTCAAATTTTCATTTTATACAATAGGAAAAAGACTTGTCAAAAGCCCACCAATCACAGCAAAACCATAAAGCCCAAAAGTGATAAGAACGTTGTGCCAAGGTTTTTTAAAATTTGCTGTAAAAAGGACAATAAGACCAACGCCTGCACCAGCACAAAGCCCAGCAACCAATGCCGGAAAGAACAAAACACCTTCCATATAAAGTTCCACCAAAAAGACTGATGCCGCACAATTTGGAATAAGACCAACAACGCAGGCGATTAAAATTTGCAAATAGATATTATTTGTAAACAGCACAGAAAGCGGCTCAAGCCCTCCTGCGTAACCTTCAATCAAGTTTATGATAAGAGTGGCAACAAAAACATAAGCAACAATGATTGCTGTGTGCTTTAAAGCATCAAGAAAAATGTTGGTTGCACAGCAATGTCCATGCTGATGAGAGTGCTGGTGTTTGCTTTTTTTATTTTTTGTTTTTTCATCCTTTTCATGATGGTCTTCATCACCACACTCGCAACTTTCGCACTCACAATGCTCATGGAATTCTGTGTCAGAAGAAGTCAATTCAACCTGTCTGATGCCAGCAGTCTTGGCATCACCATCTTCTTTTTCAAAATCTTTATCAAATTTGTCGTGATAGGCATTAAGCTTGATTTTTTTTCGAGAAAACAATCTTATAAAACCATCCAACAAATAGCCAACTATGATGGCATAAACAAACTTGATTAATATAAGCCATAGCATGTCCGGAATAAACTCTGGTCTTGCAATCATAAGAGGCACAGCCTCGTCGCTTGTTGCAATAAACACCGCAAATAAAGTTCCGATAGTTACAATTTTTTTAGAATACAGATCACTCATAACAGATGAGAAGCCACACTGTGGAATGCACCCCAAAAAAGCACCAACAACAGGGCCTGCCTTGTTTGTATGGTGCAAAATTTTTGAATATCTCTGATTGTCGTTGTGTGAAAAGTAACTGACAAGAAGATAGGCTAGATATAAAACAGGTATAACAATGGCTGTATCTTCAAGTGCATGCAACAATGAGTGCCAAAAAATTTCCATTTAAACCTTCTTAAATTTTAAGTAATGTCATCGATTTTCATCTGTTTAGTTCTTGTTTTTCGTTTTGGTTTTTCAGGCTTATCAACCCTTTCTTCCAAACTCTCGTTATATTTCTGAGCCTGCTCATTTTCCCTTTCCGCAATTTCCGCAGTTGTTTTTTCCTCTACAACAGGATTGTTTGCAGCCTCTTGCTTTGCTTCTTCTTTAATTTGTTTGTATTCAGCCATTCTTTTTGCACTTTCTTGTGGAGAATACAAAATGATTGTTTGTTTATCTTGATAATCAATTTCGCCGTCCATGCTAGCTGAAATAATGCTCTTTCCAATCATTTCTTTTATTTTGCCTTTATTGAAAGTTGAAATTTCGCTATTGTCAGCCACAAGGTCGATATTGCCATTATTGATCGTCCCAATTTTGCCTTCATTTAGAAGATAAGTAATACTGCCGCTAAGCATGCTTACAAGTTTGGCATTATTAAAAATACCAGTTATTGAGCCGTCAATCATGGTTACCACCCTTGCTTTATCTCGAACGAACATCACCTGCCCTTGAGTCATAGTGGCAAGTTCAGCCTTATCATCTACAAATCGAATAAAGCCACCATTCATAGTGCCAATAGTTGCCTTGCCTCTGACATAATCAATTGTGCAGGAGTTTATGGTAGTGATGGCACTTTTCCCTTCTACAGAAGTGATTTTCCCACTTTTGAAAAGACCTATTTTAGCTTTTCCCCCAAGAGTTGTTATGTCGGCATTTTCCACCATTTGAACTTTTGCCTTTCCACTTATCTCACTGAAAGAACAGTCAAAGCTTTCCAAAACAATCGCATTGCCACTTAAGGAAACATTTTGACATTTATTCAGAATATGAACACCGCTAGAAAGGGAAAAATTTGATTCTTCATCGTGAATAATTGGATCGACCACTTTTTCTTTTCTCTTAAACCACATAAAGCCCCCTTAAAATGCTTCGTTTGTTTGCAAAGCAACTTTCTTTTATATAATATAGCATACTTAAGAAAGAGATGCAAATAATTTCAAAAAAAACTAAAAAATTTTTCAAAACAGTTGACTTGTCAACAAAAAATTTCATATACTATTGCTTGCGAAAAAGGAAAAGTCATGAAAAAAAACGGAATGTTATTTAAAAATTCGATTTTTTCAATAAAAAAGTGCTTTGAAAGCTTTATGAACGACAAATTGAAAGAATTTAATGTTACTGCTGGACAAACGCAATTTTTGCACATACTATACAAAGAAAATTTTTTGAAGCAATCAACTCTTTCAAAGTTTGCCGAATGCGACAAAAGTTATACACACAGAGTGATAAAAGAATTGCTTGATAAAAACCTTGTGCAAGTTTCTCAAGATGACTTAGTCTCTTTGACAGAAAAGGGGGCTTTAATCGGAAAGGAATTTGACAAACAGGCAAAAAAATGGCATAAACTTTTATTCCAAGATGTTTCAGAAAAAGACATTTCTGTTGTCAAAAAAGTTTTTGAAACTATATCGCAAAAAGCACAAAATATCATAAATAATATGGAGAAGAAATAATGTTTAAACTACTGAAATACTTAAAAGCAAAAGAATGGATTTTACTTGTTGTAACTCTTGGCTTTTTAGCCCTTCAAGTTTGGTGCAATATCACTATTCCAGACTGCACCTTAGAGATAAGCAGATATCTTCAAATGCCAGATATATCACCCTATTGGAGCGACATCATTTGGACCTGCATCCAAATGCTTTTGTATGCGGCTGGCGTTGTTGTAAGTGCAATAATAGCTCAGTATCTAGCTTCTGTAATCGTTTCCTCTTTGCTCACAAGAATCAGAAGCAAGGTTTTCAAAAGAGTGAACGATTTTTCTGCAACTGAGATCAACAGATTTTCAATCCCATCACTTATCACTCGTTGCACAAATGATATTACCCAGCTTCAACAAGTTTATACCTCCAGTATAACTCTTGTACTTACTGCGCCATTAACTGCAATTTTTGCGATAATAAAGATTGTTGGTCTTTCTCGTGAATATGGGGCTTCTGCTTTGACTTGGGTCAATGTCGTCTCTGTGCTTGCAATCATTTTGGTTGTCTTTTTGATTGTTATTTTAGTTTTGCCAAAATTCAAAAAGATTCAAACTGGAACTGACAAACTCAACATGGTTACAAGGGAAAATTTAACTGGACTTAAAGTAATCAGAGCTGTTGGTGCAGAAAAAGAGCAGGAAGAAAAGTTTGAAAATGTCAATAAGCGTTTTGCAAAACTAGAATTTTATATTGATAAGGTTTTGATGCTTATCGAACCTTCGCTAAGTTTGATTATGCAAGGAACAAGTCTTGCTATTGTTTGGGTGGTTGGCATTTTAGCTGGGCAAAATCCCGAAATTACAACTGTGATAAGTGCATTCACACAACTGTCCATTTTTATCATCATGAGTTTTACCTCCCTTTCTATTTTGTTTATGTTTATTCCAAGAGGTATTGTAAGTGCAAAACGAATAAACGAAGTATTAAACACTCAAACAAGCTTAAAAGATGGGCACAATAAGGGCGAGCAAATGCAGCAAAAAGGAACAATCGAATTCAAAAATGTTTCTTTCCGCTATCCTGAAGCCGATGCCGATGTGCTTGAAAATATTTCATTCACAGTAAGTCAAGGGCAAACCGTCGCTTTTATTGGCTCAACTGGCAGCGGTAAAAGCACACTTATCAATCTTATCCCCCGCTTTTACGATTGCTCGGACGGCGAAATTTTAATCAACGGCCACAATGTAAAAGATTTTTCACAACATGATCTGCATGAAATCATTGGTTATGTTCCCCAAAAAGGAATATTGTTCAGCGGCACTGTGAAATCAAATATCAAATATGGCAAAGAAGATGCTTCAGATGAAGAAGTTGAAAAGGCCATCAATATTTCTCAATCAAACTTTGTATATGATCTGCCAAATGGACTTGACTATCATATTTCTCAAGGCGGGAAAAATGTATCAGGCGGTCAAAAACAACGTCTATCAATTGCAAGAGCAATCATCAAAGATCCTGACATCTTGATTTTTGACGATAGTTTTTCAGCTCTTGACTACAAAACAGACAAAATCGTAAGAAAAAACTTGAATAAAGCCTATAAAAATACCACAAAAGTTATTGTTGCACAACGAATTGGAACCATCATGAATGCAGACCAAATCATCGTTCTCGATCAAGGCAAAATGGTGGGCAAAGGAACGCATAAACAGTTGCTAAAGTCTTGCAAGGTTTATCGTGAAATTGCTCTGTCCCAACTTTCAGAGGAGGAACTTGCAAAATGAAAAAGAAAAACAAACAAAAATCTTATTCGGCACACAGAGCTAAAGATTTTAAAGGCACAATCAAAATTTTGTTTGCAAATCTTGGAAGATATAAAGCCCTGCTGATAGTGGCTATCGTTTTTGCCATCCTTGCAGCAGCTTTGACTATAATTGGACCACGAATTTTAAATGATCTTATGGCGTTGCTGTTTGGAGGAAGCTATCAAACAAGCGAGGTAACAAAATATGGAATTTTGATTGTTGGCATCTACCTTTGCGGCAGCATTCTCAACTATTTTCAAGGTTTTTGCATGTCAAAAGTTTCAGTGCGTCTTGCAAAGAAAATGAGAAGTGATATTATCAAAAAAATCAACACTCTTCCGCTTAACTACTTTGACAAACACAGCTATGGCGACATTTTATCAAGAGTTACAAATGATGTTACCACAGTTGGCAACACCTTGCAAAACACTCTCTCATCCCTCATCACCTCAACCGTAACTGTGATAGGAATTCCTATAATTATGTTTACATTAAATTGGCAATTAACTTTGGTTGCATTGCTTCAAATTCCTATAGCGCTCATTATAATTTTTGTGATTGTTAAAAATAATCAAAAATATTTTGTAAAGCAACAAAAGTATCTTGGCGATGTAAATGGATATGTTGAAGAAAATTTCTCAGCTCATAACGTTGTAAAAGCTTTTAATGGTGAAGCCAAATCGCAAGCCGAATTTGAAAAAATAAACAACGATTTGAAAGTTTCATCAAGAAAAGCTCAGTTCTTCTCTGGAATTTTGCACCCACTGACTGTGTTTTCAAGCAATACAGTCTATGTTTTAATTTGTTTGCTTGGTGGATATATTGCTGTTCGCACAAATGACGGAACTTTTCTTGCAACTATTATAACATTCATGACATATACAAAATTATTCAACCAACCTATTCAACAAATTGCATCTGTTTCATCAACTTTGCAATCAACCGTTGCTGCAGCAGAGCGTGTTTTTGAATTTTTGAATGAAAAGGATGAACCTGATGAAAGCGAAAAACACTTGACAATTAAGAAAATAAAAGGTAAAGTAGAATTTAGAGATGTAAGTTTCGGTTACAACCCAAACAAAGAGATCATTCACAACTTCAACTTTACTGCCCTGCCTGGTCAAAAGATTGCCATCGTTGGTCAAACAGGAGCAGGAAAAACAACTATCGTCAACCTTTTAATGCGATTTTATGAAGTCAATAGCGGTCAAATTTTGATAGACCATGTGCCAACAACAGAGATGAACCGCAGCTATGTCCGTTCGCTTTTCGGAATGGTCTTGCAAGATACCTGGCTGTTTGAAGGCACAATAAAAGAAAACATCGCTTTTGGAAATGAAAACGCCACCGATGAAGAGATAGTAAAAGCCTGCAAAATGGCAAATGTCGACCACTTCATTCGCACAGAACCAAAAGGTTACGACATGGTGCTTGATGAAGAAACCAACATTTCTGCGGGGCAAAAGCAACTTATGACAATAGCAAGAGCGATGGTTCAAAATGCACCAATGCTGATACTAGATGAAGCCACAAGCTCTGTTGACACAAGAACTGAAATTCTTATCCAAACAGCAATGGATAGGTTGACAAAAGGAAGAACCAGCTTTGTGATTGCTCACAGACTTTCAACAATTAAAAATGCAGATCAAATCATTGTTATGAAGGATGGTAATATTGTTGAAATTGGAAAACATGATGAGCTTTTGAAACAAAATGGAGCTTACAAAGAACTTTATACAAGTCAATTTGAAACTGGAGAAAACTTTTAATTTTATGCAAACTAAAGTCTTAAAAACATAAGAAACTAAAAGGAGCAAAAATGAAAGAACTTGAAATAAACCATGTCTATAAGGATTACAAACTTGGCAACAAGTCCAAGTTTAATGCACTTAGCGACATCAATGTGTCCTTTGAAAAAGGCGAACTTGTTTCAATCATCGGCGAAAGCGGAAGCGGCAAAAGCACTCTTATGAATTTGATTGGTGGGCTTGATTCAGATTACACTGGGGAAATTAAAATTGGAGGTATTGACCTTAAAACCTTCAAAGAAAAACAACTTGATGATTATAGAAAAAAGAAGATTGGTTTTGTTTTTCAATCTTTCAACTTGATCCCTCACCTTTCCATTCTTGATAATGTGACAATCGCGCTCACTCTTTCAGATGTCAAAGAAAGTGTGAAACTTGAAAAAGCAAAAACCATTTTGAAAAAACTTGGCCTTGAAAATCAACTGAAGAAAAAACCAACTCAACTTTCTGGAGGACAAAAACAAAGAGTTGCAATCGCAAGAGCTTTGATCAATGATCCTGACATAATTTTGGCAGACGAGCCAACAGGATCGCTTGACAGTGCAACAACACTTCAAATTCTTGATATTTTGAAAGAAATTGCAGATGACGGCAAACTTGTCATTATGGTTACCCATTCAGAAAAAGTTGCTAGCATCTCTTCAAGAATTGTTGAACTTGCAGATGGAAAAATCATACGCGATGAAAAAAACGAAAACTACCAGCCAGATCTTAAAGAAACAAAGCTTATAGAAGAAAATGTTGAAAAAACTGAGAAACCGAAAAAAGAAAAACATCTATCAATTTATTCTTCGATAAGACTATCACTACATAACATGTGGGCAAGTCGAACAAAAAACTTTTTAATGGCCCTTGGCGTTACCATTTCACTTATTTCCATGATTTTGATGCTCGCTTTTGGCTCAGGCCTAACAAGCTACATAGACTCACTTGCACAATCTTACGCAAGCCCAACCATTGTGACTGTCAGCAAGAGCACGGGTTCAGCCGACAACCCAATGGGGGCAATCATGGACCTTATCAGTCCGACAGCTTATGCTGATGGCGAAATTGAAACCGTTGTAAATGATATAAACACCTATCTTGATGAAAATTATTCTGACCTTGAATTTAGAGTCGATGCAGATCAACTTGACTACGGGTTTTCAACCTTGACAGCTGCTGCCGGCATGGGCGGAAACGCCAGTGCAACAATCAATTTCGATGTTGATGGGCAGGAAAAATCTTCAGGAATATTCTACCTTTACACCACCCCACCTTATTACACCGAAGAACAACTTTTGGCAGGCACATTAAGTGGAGGTCCAACACAAGATGAAACAACAGGAGAAAGCATAGGTCAAATTATGCTCTCCCCAAAAATTGCAGAAGAAATGGGCCTTGAAAATATTGAAGATGCTCTTGGCAAAATTGTTACCGTTAAAGTTTCTTATTCAATCAACAATGTTCCAATCAACATTGATGAAAAATGTGAAATTACCGGTATTGTTGATGTAAACATGTTTGCCACATCACTTGTTATGTATGTTGATTATGATTATCTCGCATCTCTTGTTTCAAAGCAAGGCGGAACACTTGCTCCAACTTCTTTCTATATTCACACTGACTCAGAAAGCACAACTGACATTATCAACAATTATCTTTCAACAACCGAAGGCTATACAGGTTCTGTTGAAAATCAAATGGCAAGCATGTTCAGTGAAATGATGTCAACCTTCTCAATCGCTCTAGCCATAATTGCTGGAATTTCACTTATTGTTGCAATGATTATGATATTGGTTGTTCTTTACATGAGTGTTTCGGAGCGAACAAGAGAAATTGGCGTTTTGAAAAGCATTGGTGCTAGAAAACGAGACATTAAAAAGATTTTCACAACTGAAAGCTTCTTGATAGGACTTTTCAGCGGCATCATCGGTGTGATTTTCTCAGCAGTTGTCGGAGGATTATTAATACTCTTATTCAATTCTCTGCTAGGATTTGCTCCACTTACATTCCATTGGTATTACTTTGTCCTAGCACTTGGTCTAAGTGTAGTAATCAGTGTCCTTGCCGGTCTCTACCCTGCATCGAAAGCTGCAAAACTTGATCCTGTGGAATCGCTGAGACATGAATAATAAATCGTATAACTTTAAAATAAAGGTTAAAACAAAAAAGCATTAACTTTTCAGTTAATGCTTTTTATTTTTTATTCAATGTCGGATTTTGTATCTCTTTTTTCCTTTTTTTGTTTACCAGATTGATTCTTTACTTTTACAATGCTCTTTTTTTCTTCTGTTTCATCAATCTGCGCCAAAATTACTTCTGTTTGAAAATGCTCTGATTCTTGTTCATTTTTATTTGTATTTTCAATAATCAAAGCATCTTCTTTGATCAGTTGTTTTTCAATAAAATTGATGCCAAGCGATCTTTTTATTGTCTTGCCTAAAACAAAATGGAAGAAGAATACTACTGCACCTGTTGTGTTGCAAACAAGGTCTAACATTGTGTCTCCAACAAGCGGTTGATTGACGCCTGGCAACTTTTCCCCCTGCATTGTCTGCCCAAACAAATTGTCTGCTCCCCATTCAAAAATTTCCCACAAAACTTCTATGGCAAGCGAAAAGCACACACAAAACAATGCGACAAGAACAACATTAAATTTTTTATATTCTCCAAGACGAGAGATCACAAAAATACCGCACATCGCCACCAAGTAGCCCATAAGAATATGAATCACAATATCATACCAGCTTGTCAGGTAATAGACATTCAAAACACTTCCTATCAGCCCTGCAAAAATCAAATAGACTTCAATAGCCAAAAAAACAACATTATTAAATCTTCTACCAAAAATCAGTTCGATCACAAGTGGCACAAGTGACAAAAGTGCGATGCAAACAGCAGGAATGATTCGATTGTTTGGATCATAGACAAACCCATAATAGAAGGCAAGAGCAACGCATGAACAGCACAATAGTGCCATAACCACAAGATTTATTATTCGAAAAATTTTATTATGCTTTTCAAGCTGTTTAAAAGCTTTCCAATTTTTTCTCATTTTACTCCCCTTGAATTTTTTTAAGCAAAGCCTTATTTTTTTCAAGTTTTTGTTTTTCGTTTTCAATCAGTGCTTTTGGGGCTTTTTCAATAAAGCCTTTATTCGCAAGCATTTTCTCTGATCGATTGATTTCAAACATCAATTTTTCAATTTCTTGTTTCTGTTTCTCTTTTTCCCTTTCGCTGTCAATAAGTTGCCCAAGTGGAATAAATACTTGGCTGTCATTTGCAAGTAATTTAATGCATTTTTCTTCTGGTTGTTTTTCAACAATCACAGCTTCGCTTCCAAAAGCAAGTTTGCAAATTGAGTTCAAATTTTCTTTAATGATATTGTCGTTTGAAGATAATTTAAAAAGCAAAGAGGTCCTTTTATTGTCAGGCAAGTTGTATTTTGCTTTTGCATTTCTGATTTCTTTGATAAGCGCAATAACACTTTCAAAATCGTTTGACAGGTTGAGTTTGACCTTTTCAGGATATGAGCAGCGCATGATGGTCTCTTCGTGCTCTGGCATATTTTGATAAATGTATTCGGTAACAAAAGGAATAAATGGATGGAAGAGTTTGAGAAGCTTGTCAAAAACATAATATAACACATTTTGCGTGATTTGTTTTTGCTTTTCATCATCCCCGTATAAGTCAACTTTTGCAAGTTCAATATACCAATCGCAGAATTTTGAAACAGTAAACTCAATCAAATTGCTTGCACACACACCAAGAGCATATCGCTCCATATTTTTGTCAACTGATTTGATAAGTTCATTCAGTTCACTTAAAATCCATTTGTCTTTTTCTTGCAATTTCAAGGTTTTAAGCGGCTGAACTTTAAATTCTTTCAAATTTGAAATGACAAACTTGCTGGCATTGTAAAGCTTGTTGATAAAGATTTTTGTTTCCTTGATCTTGTCTTCGCCATACTTTATATTTGTGCCCATACTCATGCCATTTACAAGCGAAAGCCTTAATGCATCAGCACCATACTTGTCAATCATGTCAATAGGATCTATTCCATTGCCAAGGTGTTTTGACATTTTGACCCCATTTTTGTCTCGAACCATACCATGAATAACAACATCTTTAAAAGGCACCTTTCCCATAAACTTAAGACCAGAAAATACCATTTTGGAAACCCAGAAAGTGATAATATCATAGGCAGTAACCAAAACAGAAGTTGGATAATAATATTCAAGATCCTTTGTTTTGTCAGGATAACCTAAAGTCGAGAATGGCCAAAGGGCAGATGAGAACCATGTGTCAAGCACATCTTGTTCTTGCTGCAAAGCTGTGCTGTTGCATTTTGGACAAGCTTTAGGCTCATCTTCACAAGCAAACACGTGCCCATGCTCACATGTGTAAACAGGAATTCGGTGCCCCAGCCAAATTTGGCGAGAAATACACCAATCTTGAATGTTTTCTAGCCAGTTAAGGTAAGTTTTTTCATATCTTTTTGGATGAAATTTAAGTTGACCTTTCTTCACTGCTTCAATAGCAGGTTTTACAAGGTCTTTCATTTTAACAAACCATTGAGTTGAGATTTTTGGCTCAGTAAAATTGTGACAACGCTCACAAGTGCCCACTTGATTTTTATATTTTTCCTTTTTAACCAAATAGCCACCTTCTTCGAGTGCTTTTTCAATTTGAGGCCTTGCTTTAATTCTGTCTACACCTTTAAATTGCCCTGCATTTTCATTAAGAAGTCCATTATCGTCAATACATGTGATGACTTCAAGATTGTGTCTTAACCCAACTTCATAGTCATTTGGATCGTGAGCAGGAGTAATTTTAACAGCACCAGTTCCAAACCCCATCTCGCAGTAGTCATCACCGATAAGTTTGATTTTTTTGTTTACTAAAGGCAAAATAAGCTCCTTGCCAATTTTATCTTTATATTTTGGATCTTTTGGATTGACAGCAACCGCAGTGTCACCAAAAAGCGTTTCAGGTCTTGTTGTTGCAACAGTAACATAACCGCTCCCGTCAGCAAAAGGATAACGTATATACCACAGATATGTGTTTTGATCTATGTAAACATTTTCATTGTCTGATATGGTTGTTTTGCAACTAGGACAATAATTTACAACTCTTTTGCCTTTGTAAATAAGCCCTTCATCAAAATACTGACAAAAAACATGTTTGACTGCTCTATTTAAGTTTTCATCCATAGTAAAAGCAAGTCTTGACCAGTCGCAAGAAATGCCGAGAGCCTTAAATTGATCAACAATTATGTTGCCATATTTTTTATACCACTCCCAGCCCATTTCCAAAAACTTTTCTCGACCTACATCTTCTTTTTTGAGCCCATCATGACGAAGCGATCTTGCCAAGACTTCTTCTGTTGCGATTGCTGCATGATCAGTCCCTGGCACCCAAAGAGTGTTAAAGCCCTTCATCCTTTTGGTGCGCACCAAAATATCTTGAATGGTGTTGTTTAAAGCATGTCCGACATGTGCTTTTCCTGTAACATTTGGTGGAGGCATAACCACAGAAAAATGCTCACGACCGTCAGGTTGCGAAGTAAAATAATTTTTATCAAGCCAGGTTTTATATATTTCTTTTTCAAACAACTCTGGCGTATAACTTTTATCCATAATTCTCCTTTAATAATCAGGTCTATGTAAAACATTATAAATATTTTGCCGCTTTTAAGCAAGCAATTTAACTTTCAAAATCAAAGTTGTGAAAAAAGGCTTTACCAAGCCTTTTCGATCACATATCCATCTTTGCTGTCTTTGACAACATAACCTTTTTTTGCAAGCTCTTCACGCATGCTATCAGCCTTTGCAAAATCTCTGTTTTGTTTTGCTTGCCAGCGCTGCTTTGCAAGATCTTCAATTTCTTGCGGAATTTTATTTTCCGCTTTTTCTTCAAAATCAAAACCTAGAATTTTATTAAATTCCATCATCAACTGATAAATTTGCTCGCTCTTTTCTTCTTTTAGCACTTTTTGACAAACAGCAAGTGCCTTTGGCATGTTCAAGTCATCATTGACAGCATCCAAAAATTCTTGCCTGTAATTTTCCAGTTGACTTTCGCATGCATTGCTCTGTCCATTTTTATGACTTCGCACAGCCATTTTAAAAGCCTTTAAGCTGTTTTGCGCGCCTTTTAAAGCTTCAAAAGTAAAATTTTGTTGTTTTGAATAGTGTGCCATAAAGTAAAAATAACGAAAATCTTCAGGATCAAAGCCTTTATTTTTAAGATCGTCAAGCCTATACATATTGTTCAAACTTTTCCCCATTTTGCCGCCGTCAACTTGCAAAAATTCGACATGCATCCAAAATTTTACAACTTGATGAGCACATAGGCTATCACTTTGAGCTATTTCATTTTCATGATGTATAGTTTTATGATCAACTCCACCAGTGTGAATGTCTATATATTCCCCCAAAAATTTGTTGCCTATCACAGAGCATTCAATGTGCCAACCCGGATAGCCCCTTCCCCAAGGACTGTCCCATTGCATTATGTGCTCTTTTGGGGCCTTAACCCAAAGCACGAAATCATAAGGCGAATGTTTTTCATCGTCAACATCAATTCTTGCACCCGCTTTCTTTTGATCAACCGCGCCCCCTAGTTTGCCATAACCTGGGAATTTGTTTATATCAAAGTAGATGCCCTTGCTTGTCTGGTAAGCATAACCTTTATCAAGAAGTCCTTGAACAAAAGCGATTATATCTTTAATCACACTTGTTGCTGGAACAACATGCTCTGGCATATCAATATTAAGTCTTTTGACTTCTTGCATAAAAATTTCGGTATAAAACTTTGCAATTTCCCAAGGGCTTTTATGCTCTCTTTGGCTTGCAACCATCATTTTGTCTTCGCCTTCATCAGCATCGCTTGTAAGGTGCCCAACATCAGTGATATTAATCACACCATCCAGTTTGTAACCATTATATTTTAAAACTCGCCTAATATTATCCATAAAAAGATAAGCTCGCATATTGCCTATATGCGGATATGAATACACTGTTGGCCCACAAGAATACATTTTCACATGATCGCCATGTGGCATGAAATCTTCTTTTTTGCGAGTTAAAGAATTAAAAAATTTTACCATAATATTCCCTTTAAAATTAATATGAAATTTTACAAAAAAAAGACAAAAATTTAAACGATTTTATTGAATTTTTCATTGAGCTTTTTCACATTTTGCTCAAGTTCATCGCTTAAATTGCCAACCAAATCATTGATGGAAGAAATATAGCTGTATAGTGCGTTCATTCCTTCAACAGTCAAAGTAAGCACATGACAGCGTTTATCCATTTTTGACTGATTGATAGATAAGAGCCCTTCTTTTTCAAGCTGTTTGGTCATAAGGGCAAAATTTGTTTTCTTTATGCCCAACTTTTCCACAATCATGCCAACAGACAGATTTTCATAAAGATAGGCAAAATACAAAATTTTATGTTTTAAAAATGCCCTATCCGATTTTTTCTTTAAGATATTTTCCAAAAGGGCTTCAAGTTCAATAAGCCCTCCGATTTTGTTCATCATAGTGGTAACCTCTAGTAATGAGTATAATTCAAAAATATTTTCAAAGCAAGTGTTTTTGCTTGTTTTTTTGATTTTTAAATATTAAAATATAAGTATGATAATTGAAGGGCCGATTGAAGAGATAATTTTTCGAAACGATGAAAATGGTTACACCGTTTTTTTGATAGATTTCAAAGGAGCTCTCACAACTTGTGTAGGAAAGCTTGTCAATGCAAATATTGGCGAAAATTTATCACTTGAAGGCGATTTTGTCAACAATTCAAAATACGGCATTCAATTTGCCTTCACAAGTTATGAGATAATTTTGCCAACTTCACTTTCCGGAATAGAAAAATATCTTTCTTCAGGACTAATCAAAGGGGTTGGACCTGTTACTGCAAAAAACATTGTGCAAACTTTTAAAGAGCAAACTTTTGATATAATTGAAATGAGTCCATCTTCGCTTGCCCAAATCAAAAATATATCTATGAAAAAGGCTCTTGAAATTGGCGAAAAATTCAAAGAACTCAAAAAAATGCAAAATTCTATCATGTTTTTGCAGAAATATAACATTTCCACCAATATGGCAATGAAAATTTATGAATTTTATGGAGCAAACACTATTAATGTGGTTAAAGCAAATCCATACAGACTTGTTGAAGATATTGATGGGATTGGTTTTTTAAGTGCCGATAGAATTGCAAAAAGTATTGGCATTCCCTTGGAAAGTGAATTTCGTGTAAGAGCAGGACTTCTCTACACTCTTATGAGCAGCATCGAAAAAACAGGGAACACATATCTGCCAAAAAAAATGCTTGAAAGCCAAAGCCTTGCACTGCTTGAGCTTGACGGCGAATTATACATAAAACTTTTTGATGATGCTCTCGACGGCCTTGTGCTTGACAAAACAATGATGCGGATTTGGAAAGACAATGTCGAAATTGTCATGCTAAGCAGATATTATTTCTATGAAAAATCAATTGCTCAAAAACTTGTTGTTTTAAGCAGCACACAAAACATTGAAAAAATAAACATTGATGATGAAATTACACATTTTGAACAACGAAATAAGATTGAATTTCATCAAGAGCAAAAAAACGCAATCAACACCGCCCTAAACAACGGAGTATGCGTGATTACAGGCGGCCCAGGCACGGGAAAAACCACGATTGTAAAATGCATTATAGAGCTGCTAAATCAACAAAATCAAAAGTTTATTTTGATGGCTCCAACAGGTCGTGCAAGCAAAAGATTGTCGGACAGCACTGGGGCGGAAGCAAAAACAATTCATCGTGCTTTGGAAGTTGCACAAGGCGGAAATTCCGTTGGCAATCGTTTTGTTTACAACGAAAATAATCCTCTTAAAGCTGATGCCATCATTGTTGACGAAATGTCAATGGTTGATGTTCCTTTAATGAGCAGCCTTTGCAAAGCATTGCCAAGACAGTGCAAGCTTATCATGGTTGGCGATAAAGATCAGCTGCCAAGTGTTGGCGCCGGCAATGTGCTGGATGATATAATCAAAAGTGAAATCATCCCTGTCTGCACCCTAACAAAAATTTTCAGGCAAAGTGATGACAGTTTGATCATCACAAACGCACATTTGATCAACAACGGAAAGATGCCAATCATTGACAATCACTCAAAAGATTTCTTTTTTGAAGAAAAGTCTGATCTTGAACAAATCAAAACTTCTATAGTTGACCTTGTCACAAAAAGACTTCCCAATTTTACCAAGCAGGAAAGCAATCAAATTCAAGTTTTGGCACCTTTAAAAGCTGGAGTTTGCGGCATAAGCAATTTGAACCGAATTTTGCAACAAGTCATCAATCCCCCATCGATAAGCAAAATGGAGCTTTTGGTCGGTGATACCATATTCCGTGAAGGCGACAAAGTGATGCAAACATCCAACAACTACAACCTTGTTTGGAGCAAAATGGTAGGCTTTGTTGAAGAACAAGGTGAAGGTGTGTTTAATGGCGATATTGGTTATGTTGCCAAAATTGACTATCAAAGCGGCGAAACGATGGTTGAATTTGAAGATGGCAGACTTTGCACCTATCCAAGAACTGAAATTTCACAGCTATCACTGGCATACGCAATCACCATCCATAAAAGTCAGGGTTCAGAATTTGACACAGTTGTCATTCCTGTGATTGCAGGCGCACCAATAATCTTAACACGCAATCTGATTTACACTGCAGTTACAAGGGCAAAAAAAATGGTGGTTCTTGTCGGCGAGAAGAAAAATTTAAAGCGTATGGTCTCAAACAACTATACTATTTCTCGTTTCACTCTTCTCAAATCACTACTACTAGATTCTCAAAAAAAGATAAAGGAACTTTATGAATAAATTTTTATTATTTTGTAAAAAGGTTGGAAATAAGTTTTTGGATATTGTTTTTCCTACCAACACAAAATGCATCTTTTGCGAAGATGAAATAGTGGATTTTGAAAAGAAACCATATTGCGAAAGATGTGAAAAGACAGCCTTCAACACTGGCACAAAATGTGTGAAATGTGACACTCAAATAAAAAGCGGCAACATAATTTGTGATCACTGCAAATCACACGAAAGATTTTTTGAAAAATGTTATTGTCCGCTAAATTATGAAGACTCAGTCAGACAAAGCATTTTGCGATTTAAAGACAGCAATGCCCGTTACCTTGCAAAAAATTATGCAAAACTGATTTTTGAGTATATAAAAAATGAAAATTTACAATTTGATTTCATCACTTTTGTTCCATCACACAAAAATACGATAAAAAGGCGTGGCTACAATCCTGCAAATCTCATTGCAAAAGAAATTTCATTACTCACAAACAAACCTTGTATCGAAACATTGATCAAAGTGAATGAAACTCCACAACAAAAAAGTTTGTCCTATCAAGAACGAGCAAAAAATCTTGAGAAATCAATCATTCCAACAAATGCAAAACTTATAAAGAATAAAACTCTTCTGCTAGTCGATGATGTTGTCACAACATGCGCAACCGTTGATCAATGCAGTAAGATACTAAGAATCTACGCAGCCAAAGTTTATGTTGCAGCAATAGCAAGAAACCATTTGAAGACAGACATTAAAAAAACTCCTGCTTAAACGGCAGAAGTTTTTTTTACAACATACTTTTAAAAATTTCAAAAATTTTAAGCCCATTTGATTCTAATAATAATTCCGGATGCCACTGCACTGCCAAAATGTTTTTCTCTTTATTTACAATAGATTCAATAGTTTTATCTTGAGAAACCGCAACAACATCAAGTTCTTCGCCTAAACGATCAATACACTGATGATGAAGAGAATTTGCAGTAAAGGTTGGACCAAGATAGCATTTGAAAAGTGTGTTATCAAGCACTTTAAGATGACCAAAATATTTTCTCGGCAATGCACTTGCAATAAATTTTTTACCAAAACAAGATTTCATCATTGAATTATCCACCACGTAAAATTTATGAAAAACATCTCGATGACCTTTTACATCCTGTTTTAAACTGCCTTTAAAATATACATTTATATATTGCAAACCAAGGCAAATCCCTAAAATTGGCTTATTATATTTGATCGCCATATCAATTATTTTAAATGCCTGGCGATCTGCTTTTTCATCAATCATATTACAAAAACTGTTTGCTTGACCATACCATTTTGGGCTGACATCATGCTCTCCGCCTGCTATGACAATTCCGTCATAACACTGCAATTCCTTTTCAGTTATTTGCATGCCATAACTAGATTTTATGTCGACGCAATTAAGGGCTGTTATATATTCATCTGGCTTTGTTGTTGAAACAATAAAAACTTTCTTTTTAGGTAATCTTTTAATCGCTTCAGTAAGAAACTGCTCATCAAATCCAAAATCTTTATAACCAATCAAAAGATCTTCATAGTAAGGCTTGTCAGGATATTTTGGATGATCATCATTAATCAAATACACCAGGGCTTTTTCCTTTTTGCCGTTAAATTCAAAATCTACCATTTCTTTGCGATATAAAGTTGGGAAATGTTCAATTATATCAAGCTCTCGCTCTCCTTTCTCGTCAATTTTCCAAACGCCAACAGGCACAGCATAGCCTTTTTTTCGTTCAATAGTTATGTATTTGTAAAATGCAATTCTCCAATCTCTAAGCAACACCTTGCCCACAAGAGAACAATTTGGGCATCGTTTTTTCATCCTTTTAAGATCCAAGTTTCTTCCGTATGCTAAACAAAATTTTTTCATTTATTACTCCTAAATCTATTTTATCTTTTTTGCTATAAAAAGCAAACAAATTTTGACAAAATCAATCGGTGAAATGAACTTCCTAGCAACTAACTCCGAAACTACCGCAATCTTGTTACCTTTTTTCAAAGCATAAGTTTTATTACGATTATATCTTAAAAAGCAGAGAATTTTCTCCGCTATATTTTATGGTAGCCTCAAGGGGAACCCTACCCTAAAAATCTTACGATTTTCAGGGGACCCACTCACCCCAAGGGGTTCGATTCCTTTCTTTGTTCATATTTAAATAAAAAAGCAGAGAATTTTTCTCCGCTATATTTTATGGTAGCCTCAAGGGGAATCGAACCCCTGATTCCGCCGTGAAAGGGCGGTGTCTTAACCGCTTGACCATGAGGCCATAAAACATGATACTTTTCTATTATATTTGTTTTAAACCCCTAAGTCAAGCATTTTTACAAAATTTGTCGTTAAAAAATAAAAAACACTCAAAATTGAGTGTTTTTTCTATTTGCGTTTTGCGTTTTTCAATTTGCTTCCGCATGCAATGCCAAGCCCTGCTCCAACAAGCCCGAAAATTAAGAACAACCATGCACCAACTGCTGGCAGACAAGTTACACTTTCAAGATCTGCTACCCATTGGATGCACCCTGCAAGCAAAAGAACAAATGCAAGAAGAACTGCTATCAAAGCGACAATTCCCAAAACTCTCACAGTAGTTTGAAGCCAGTTCTTTTTGATAAAGAATTGAAGCACTAGCGCAATAATCAAAAGACTAAGCACAATGATGCTGATAATAAAGAAAGCTTCACTGCCCTTCATAGTTCCTTCAGCATTTCCAAACAACATGCTCATATCACCGTTGAGCTGTTCAAACCAATCGCCAAAACTTGCTGTTTCACTGCTTATTTCAATATAATCATTACCTGAATGCATAAAGAACGCCCCGCCAGCCATACTGATCAAAGCTGCAAGTGATAATGCAATCGCAAGAACCCTTAAAATTATTGTTTTTACTTTCATTTTCCCTCCTTCTTAATTATAGAATAACATTTTTCAAAGATTTATGTCAAGCAATTTTACTCTTCTTCTTCATTTTTTTTATCTTCCACATAAGGTTCTGGAAAGAGCACTCTTTTTGCAATTTCAAAGCGAGTTTGCTTATATGGCACAAGTTCGGTGCAATATTTATCTATGATAGACAAAATTTCATTGTTATATTGTTCGTTATTTTGACCAGTTGGAGCGATAAAAGTTACACCATATTTGTTGACTTTTTTGCCGCTGATCAAATCTTTATATTCTGTTTTTTCGAAGATGAGTCTAGCTTTATAGCCAAAGCCTCCAATAATATGATATTTTTTGCCATGCACCAAAATTTCTATTTTAGGCACAGTTTGCCTTACTATCGACACCAAATCTATTGTGAAAGGTTCAGAAAAAGATGATTGAATGGCATTTGCAATTTGAATTGGAAAGTCTTTTGGCTCTTCCCTGCCCGAACATTCAGCCAAATAGAATTTTTTGCTTTTTCGGTTGACTGATTTTGGCAAGAAACTGATTTTTCGCACTTTGAAGAAAATGCCGCCATCATCCTCATATTGTTTGGAAAGCACAAGGCCTGCATTGGAAAGCATATTGTTTGGAACATCATATATTATTTCTCGCCCTAAAAAATTTTGAACATAACGAAGGGTATAAAAGTTCAAATATTTTTCAAGTTTTTCTATCAACTTTTTTTCATCTTTGCCGATTATGTAGTAATGATGTTTTTCTGAATTTTCATTTTCTAGGGTTGAAAAATCCTTCATTTTTATCTCTCCTATTTTTAGTTTACTAAAATAAAGAAAAAAAATCAAATGTTTAGCAATCTTTATTTAGGAAATACATTAAAAAAAGGAGTAATTATGGATTTTGGTTCAAGTCAAACGCGACAAAATATTGCAAGAGCATTTGCAGGCTTATGCCAAGACGGAGCAAGACTTCAATTTATGTCCAAAGATGCTTTGGACGATCAAATGCAGTATCTTGCTAAACTGCTTGAAGAAATGGGCAAGCATAAAATCGGACAAGCTCAAAGATTGTATGATTTAATGCTTGAACATAATTTGCAGAAAAAGGATAATGTAGTGATTGAAGCTGGCTATCCTTTTGAAAAAAATGAAATCAAAACTTCACTTGATCGTGCTGCTGTGATAGAGGAATTTGAAGGCACAAATTTGTTTGTTCAATTTGCTGTTGTCGCCAAAGATGAAGGTTTTTCTAAAATCTCATCGGTGTTTGAGCTGATTGCAAAGGTATCACTTAAACATTATAAAATTTTGAAAACGCTTGCCCAGAACTATAACAATCGACTTCTTTATAAAAATTCCACCCCTTTATCTTGGGTTTGCTCAAATTGTGGAAATTTTGTCACTGACAAACAAAGCTGGAAAAATTGTCCACTTTGTCAGAAAGCAAAAGGTTATGTGATTTTGCCTGAAGATAAGCTAATAAGCAGCTAAGCATAAGTTATATTTCTTTTCAAGTATTCATAATTTATTGTTGTGAAATCTCAACTTAAGTTTCGCAACAAATTTTTATATGGAATTGGTGGACTAGGCTATAGTTCAATGTCACAAACATTGAACAATTTTATCATGTTTTTTGGCACTTCTGTGATGGGAATTTCTGGCTCGCTTGTCGGCATCGCGATTGCCATTTCATCTCTTTGGGATGGTGTCAGCGATCCACTTGTCGGGCACTTGTCTGACAATACAAACAACAGGTTTTTTGGCAAGCGACTAGGCTTTATGTTTTTTGGAATTTTCATAATAGCCCTTCTCAATATTTGTATTTGGTCGATGCCGTCATCATTGCCAGAGTTTGGCAAATTTTTGTGGCTGCTTATTGGTATGCTGGCTATTGAGAGCGCCAACACCTGTTTTGGAACCCCTTATGCCGCTCTTGCAATTGACATTGCACCAGATTATAACGAACAGTCAAAAATTCAAGGCTTTAAAACAGTGTTTTCAATCATAGGGATGGTTTTGCCAAGCATTTTAATGTATTTTTTCATGCCTTCCATATCAATCAGCATACAGGCATCTCACAGTCAAAGCGGATATATAAAAATTGCATTTATCAACTCTTCACTCCTGCTCTTTTTCGGTTTAATAATGATTTTCTCCTGCCTTAAATATGTTCGCAAAAATCAAATATATCAAAGTCAAACAGTCAAAGAAAAATTTAGATTTTCCTCGCTAGTAAACGGATATTTCAACATTTTAAAGAAAAAAGATTTCAGAAATGTGATACTCGGCTATTCATTTGCAACAATATCTTCTGCATTTTTGACGTCAGTGGGTCTTCACCTGTTCACATATTGTTATCATTTTTCAAGTCCACAAATTTCAATCGTTCTCATTTGCCTTTTTGGTGGAGCTATTCTCTCGCAGCCGCTCTGGGTGTATATTTCCAAGCGGCTAGACAAAAAACGAGCACTGATTTACTCTCTTACAACAATCATTTTTGGAATTTTTTTGATTGTTTTGACCTTTCTTTTCCGTGAATATATTCCCGTTGAAACAATGTTTTATATTGCAATGCCCTGCCTAGTTTTTTGCGGAATTGGTGCTGGTGCGATGTATAGCCTTCCATTTTCAATGTATGCCGATGTCGTAACACTTGAAATTATGAAGACGGGCAATAATAATGCAGGGTCATATACAGGCTTTTTTACATTCACATACAATCTTGCAAACTCAATTGCTCTTTTGATAATTGGCTTTTTGCTTGACATCATCAAATTTGACTCTTCTCAGCCACTGCAAGCACTTTCAGTTCAAAATGGTCTTGGAATGATTGTATTTTTCGGGTGCACAATTTTCTTATCGCTTGCAATTATGATGTTCTCAAAATATTCATTGAAACGCTCAGATGTTTTAAAAGTTCAACTCACATCTGCTCGTGATAAAAAAACAAAAATTGCAGAAAACTAAAAATATGAAAAAATTGTTTTTAGTGATTGTCTTTTTATCTTTTCCACTGCTGTGCTCATGCCAGCAAAATCTGCCTTACGGAAATGTTGAACGAGATTATTTGCAAATTGGCGGGAATTTATCATTTTCTTACGATGATTTCAACCATACAGCAACATTTGGCGGCGAAGGAGAAGTTGTGCAATTTTATCAAATCAACCAGGCAAAAGGCTGGAGAGAAGAAGGCTGCCGAATTGGTATCAGAATCTCCCCACCATCAAGTGTTGAAAATTACGAAGGCATCAGCGTGTTTGTCGATGGCAAAGAAAATCCCCCTTTTTTGCAATTCATATATTTAAATGGAGAAAAAACAGGCGAAATTGAACTTTTTCCGCTCATCACTTCTCAAAATCAACAAATTGAGATAAAAGTTGATTGGCAAAGCAATGTAAACAGCCAAACTTATATCATAAGACTTGCAGATGGAACTGTTTTGATGCAAAAACAAAGCACCTAAAAACCGGACTTCTCATAAACTATTTTTGTGAGGAGGAAAAATGCAAAAAACAAAAAAACTTTCAATCTTGATTTGCTGCTTGATGGTTTGTCTTCTCTCTTGCTTTGCATTTGTGGGCTGCGGAAGCTCAGATGCAAACAAAATCCGATTAAATGAAGTTACACGAAGTATCTTTTATGCTCCACTTTATGTGGCTTTAAATATGGGATTTTTTGAAGACGAAGGGCTTGAAGTAACCATTGAAACAGCAACAGGCTCTGACGCATCTATGACTGCACTTCTCAGTGGCAGCGCTGATATAATCTTGGCTGGTCCTGAAACAGTCATCTATTCTTCGAGATCTCAAGACCACCCTATTGTTTTTGGACAACTGACACAAAAAGATGGTTCTTTTATTGTTTCTCGAGATCAGCTTAACGAAGAATTCAATCTTCAAATGCTTAAAGGCAAGACAATCATAGGTGGCAGAGCTGGTGGACTTCCTGCCATGACACTTGAATATGTCATAAAAAATGCAGGCTTAATTATAGGCGAAAATTTGGCTGCTGGAGAAGTAAACCTGCGAACTGATGTTGCTTTCAACAACATTGCAAGCGAATTTCAAACTTCAGGCAATGAATTCTGCACTCTTTTTGAGCCAAATGCAACAACACTTGAAAATGAAGGAAAAGGCTATGTTGTTTCTGCGGTAGGCAAGGTTTCAGGTGAAATTCCTTACACCTGTTTTGCAACAAAATCAAGCTATCTTGAAAACAATGCCGAGCAGGCAGAAAAATTTTTGAAAGCAGTCAAGAATGGCTATCAATATATCATTGATAATGACTCTGCAACCGTTGCCAAAGCCCTTACTTCAACTTTTGTTGGGATGAGCGAAGCTGAACTTCAAATAGCAATCGAGCAATATATTTCAATTGACGCTTGGAGTGATGATATGATTATGAGCCAGCAGTCTTTTGATAAATTGCTGGATATCATAAACTCAACTCAAGGCACAAGTTATGCTCCAGAATTTGAAGAACTGATCGACAACTCAATTGCTGAAAAACTTGCAGCATAAATAAAATAAACAAATAAAAAAAGACAGCAATGTTGCTGTCTTTTTTTAAGAAATTGCTTGCCAACCTGAACCAGAAGAGGTAATCAGATTTGTCATATAGCCTTCACCATAAGTTTGGTAATACATCTGCAATAATTCTTCGCCCATCCAGACAAAATCTGCCATAATTGGACAAGGAGAGCCATCCACCCAAACAAAATCTGAGAAATCATCGCCTGCATAATAACGATTTTCTCCACTTGCAGTTGCAACATAATACAAACTGCTGTCTTGTGTCATTCCTTCAGCTTGAGTTGTAAACTGACTTACACTTGTTTGTGAAGCATCAATGATTGCATAAGAATTTGCAAAGCTCAAATTGCTGCCACTTATCGAAGATGCGATCACGCCAGCAGTTGTTGCAGAGATTATATCAACCTCATGGCCAACACGGCTGACCGTAATTGTGTTTGAAGTTGCTGTTGTTTGCGTTTCAATCGAGCCTGCAAAACCGCCAACATTTGTTCCAGAAAGAGTGGCTGTCAAAAGAGCCGTTTCAACAGTTACTGTTTTGTCAGCTGAAAGATCAATCGCTCCGGCAAATGCTCCCACATTTTGTCCGCCTGTGATATTAACAAAAGATTGAATGTTTGTTGCGCTAAGGTTGCCTGTCCAATTTCCAACAATTCCGCCAGCATAGGCTTGCTCTCGTGCCACATCAATATTTCCTGCATTTGAGCAATTTTCAAGCACAAGGTTGACTGTATTTGTGAAAGAAGTTCCAACAATTCCGCCGACATAGTAGTAGGATTCAGAATCACTAAGATACAAGTTGCCGTAATGGTGGCAATTTGAGATTGTCGCCGTGTTGCCTGCATTTGAAGTCATTAATGTGCCGACCAACCCAGCCACAGTCATTCTGCCTGTAATGTCTGTGTTTTCAAGAATCACATTTGAAATGCTTGCAGGATAATTTGCAGGCCCAAAAAGCCCGAACAATGCCTGGTTTGCATATTCAAATGATGGGCCGTTTAAAGTCTTTAATCCAGAAATTGTATAGCCGCCGCCATCATAATGTCCTGCAAAGATATTGCCCATTACAGTTGTGGTTGCATTTAAAGAAGCTCCGATTGGCGACCAATAATATGCCGACAAATCAATATCTGCTGTTTGCTTGAAATAGGTGTCTTGATAGAAGAATGGTAACGGGATAAACGAAACATTTTCAGTTGTATATGGTGCTTGCGAGGTATAAATCATGTAGGAAAGATAGGCAAGTTCTTCTGCTGATGAAATGATGTAAGGGTCTTGTTGTGTGCCGCTGCCGCCGCCAAATGATGTGCCCCTAATTCCTGCATCAATCCATGTTTGCACATCACTAAACACAGGATAGCCATCGTTTTCACCAGTTTTAAAGGTCCAAACTTTTGCAAAATCCCATAAATACAGACTGTTCCAAACATCATAATCTTCAAAGAAAACCTGCTCTAAAGCCAAGTCCTCAAGGCCTTCAAGATATTCGGCAGAAACTGCCCCCGAGCCACTGCCAGGCAAATCGGAAGAAATTTCTCCACCATAATAGTTTGACGAAGTGGTAAGATTTGAACTGCCTAACGTTATAGATCCTGCAATAGCACCCGTGTTTGCAATGCCATTGATTGAAGCCAAAGCAAAATTGTTAATAACAAGTGTGGCTGTCCCAGACACCGCATTATCAAGGCTTCCAATTAAGCCGCCAACATAATTTTCCCCCTCAATGATTCCTTGCGAGTAAGTTCGCACCAAATTGATTGCATCACCGCCGACAATTCCTCCGATATTTTCAAATCCAATAACGGCACTTTCAGAAGTTGTGTAGCAATCAAACAAAGATCCCCCTCTTCCGACAATACCACCGATATAATTTGACCCTTCAACTGAGGAATTATTAAAACATTTGCTGATTTGTCCGCCGTAGCCCGAAATTCCACCAATGTTGTTATTTGAACCAGTTATAGCAGCATGATTAGAACTATCGGTAATTGATGAGCCACCAGAAATAGAACTGCCTGCTCTCCCAACAATTCCACCTACATAATCATCTCCATCCACATATCCATAATTCTCAGCTCGAACAACGGATAAATCACTAGAGGCAGAATAACCTATAATTCCACCTACATTTTGACCACCACTTATATTCCCCTGATTGCTACAGTTGGTTATTGTTATGGCAGTTGTTGATCCCGTATCTTCACCACCAACAATCCCTCCAACAGAGGCTTGCCCTTGAATATTGGACTTATTAACACAATTAATCAAATTCAATGTATCCTCTGTGTCTAAAGACAAACTTAGAATGCAGCCAACAATGCCGCCAACTAAACTGTTTCCTGAGATGGAAGAATTTTCAATTACAACATTCTCTATTGTTTGACCTACTGGAGCCAAATCACCAAACAACCCCACAGCATCTGAATTGGATTGTGTTGTGACGCCGCTGATTGTGAAGTTGCTTCCGTCATAATTTCCCGCAAAGAATCTGCCAGACTCTTCTCCGTAAATACCGTAACTTGCACTGATAGGAAACCACAAATGACCGGACAAATCAATGTTTGCCGTTTGCTTGAAATAATAGCCGTAATAATATAGACCCATTTGAGATGGAGCAAGACCATAATAAACAGAATAAGAAAGATAAGCAAGTTGAGCTGGGGTTTCTATCAAATATGGATCTTCTTCTATGCCCGAGCCGCCAGCAAAAGAAGAAGCTACATTTTCACTGTTTATCCACCAGTCAAGTTCGATCAAAACAGGATAGCCATCATTTTCGCCTTCAGTTATAGCCCAGGTGCCTTCAAAATCCCACTGAGAAGATGAATCCCAATTAGACGCGGTTGTAAACCACTCTTCTGTTTTTGCCAAAGAGTCAAGATTGTCAAGATAGCTCACATTTGTGCCGCTGCCGCTGCCAAAGGCTGGGACTGAACTTGGACATGCACCGCCATAGTAGGCGTTTGCAACATCAGTTGCATTGACTGCGTTTGCCGCCACACCACCTATGTAAACTGAATCGCTTGAGCCGTTATAGATCACATTGCCAGTGTTAAAAGCATTGTCCACATCAGAATAATTGTATGTGCTATTTCGTGTATTTCCAATAATTCCACCAACATTTGAACTTGCAGTAATGTCTCCAATATTATACAAGTTTTTAAATTGCCCGTAGCTTGTGGAATTAGCACTGGTACCAATAATTCCTGCAGTGTATGAATTTGCGTGCTCGCTCAAACTTGTAATGTTGGCTTTGTTGTAACTGTTGGAAACATTTATGGTTTGTGAATAAGCTAGAATTCCCGCTGTATAACTTGCAGCAGAAGAGTTATTCAAATTTGTTACAGCCCCAGCATTATATGACCTTGAAATTGAGCTTGTTGAACCATAATTTACATAACCAGCAAGTCCACCTGTGTATTGAGATGAAACATTGATTGTTCCGGTATTGTAAGCATTCAAAATTTGAGAGCTAGACAATCGTCCAACAATTCCGCCTGCATAAGTTGCACTGCCAGAAATTTGACCATTGTTGACGCTGCCCATAATTGAACTTGAATTTAAATTGCCAACAATTCCTGCAGCGTAAGAAGATTGTCCTTGGATTGAACCATTATTGACACAGTTGATGATTTGACAAGCTGTTGCATCCATAACAATTCCTGCTCCGTAAACTTCACCGCTATTAACACAGTTCATAATTAAAACTTGAGCATCTCCCTCCATAGCTGCAACGCCAATAATGCCGCCACCTATCACAGTTGCACTATTGCTGCAATTAACAATGCTTGTTTGACCTACTGCCATCAACGAACCAATAATGCCGCCTGCCCCTGAGTTTGCCCCTATAAACCCATTTTGAACTGAACAATTTGAAACTGTCAAATTATAACAATATATAGCAGCACCGATTAAGCCACCAACATAGGATTCAGAACTGGTTGATGCAGCCACAACTGGATTTACCAAAACAATGTTCTCAATCGTTATCGAAGTTTGCTCTTCATGCCCAGGTGTGCCTGGAGCTATCAATGGCATAGGATCATTCCCAACCATTCCAAAAAGTCCACTTGACATCTGCCCAACGGCATACATTCCTGTAATTTCAACTCCTGCACCATCGTAATTTCCGGCAAAGAAATTCATTGCAGACATGTCATAAACACCTATGCCAGGCCAAACATGTTCGGAAAGATCAATAGGCTGAGTTTGCTGGAAATAAACTCCTTGATAAAAATGCTTAAGATAAATGCCTTGTGAAACTTCCAAACTTTCAACATAAGGTCCCTGTCCACTGTTGACCATATAAGCAAGATAGGCAAGCTGCTCGGCATTTGAGATAAGATATGGGTCTTCTTGCGTTCCAGAGCCGCCACCAAATGAATTTGCTCGAACTGCATCATCAGTCCAATAAATAACTGAACCTTGATTAAAACTTGGATAACCATCATTCACATCAGGATTGATTGCCCAAGTAACAACAAACTCCCATCGGTTTAAAATACTCCAGTTTTCAGTGTTTGTGAAAAAGCCTTCAGTTTTTGCTTGAGTTGCAAGTGAAGCTAAAAAAGTTCCTCCTCCTTGAATTGTTGATGTGACAGGAAAAGCTTCTAGAGGACGGCTTTGTGCATCTGTATTGTTGTAATAAATAAACTCAATTGAAATTTCTGGCGCGCTTACTTCTACATTTGATGCCCCTACCACACCATAGGCAACAGCTGCATTTATTTGACCAACATTAAAAGAGTTTACTGCCATTACATAGTTTCTGTCTGAATAGTATGTATAAACCGAATCTAAAACACCGATAATGCCACCAGCGGTTGCATTTTTTGCATCAATCGAGCCAATGTTGAAACTATTTCTTACTTGGGACATATAGCCATTAGTATCACCTCTGATTGCCCCTACAACTCCACCAACATATTGTGTGTTTTCATTTGCAAACAAATCCCCAGAATTATAAGAATTTGCCACGGTGATATAACGTGAATTGCTCAAACGGCTATTCGAAATTCCACCAATGTAAGTTCCACCAGTAAGTGATCCAGAATTATAACTGTTTAAGCTATCTCCGGCACCGCAAACACCTCCTGTATAGCCCATGCTGTTTGTGATATTGCCGATGTTGTAACAGGACAAAACATTGCCAGATCCAGCCACACCCCCAACATATGCTTCTGTAGAAGCGTGATTAACTTCTATAGTCGCTTGGTTGTTGCAATCTTCAACTGCATTTTCCGACGTCGAATAAGCATAAGCAACAGCAACAATTCCCCCTACGTAAGTCCTTGACGAAGAAGAATTGGCAACAGTTATTGTGCCCATTGTTGTGTTAACAGAACTTGACACTCTGCCTGAACCGGCAATTCCTCCTACGTAAATATTGCCTGCTGCAGTATTATTAACAACAATAGAACCATTGTTTGTGCAGTTAAAAAAATTAAAACCCGTTGATCCGCCGCCTATGCCACCTATATTGCCATTGCCATTCATAGTGATAGCGCCATTGTTTACACAGTTTGAAATTTCTGAATAAAAATTGGAATTACTGCTGTCACCAATTACACCACCAACACTACCATTGGCAGTTATCTGACCATTATTGACACAATTATCAACTGAAACTCGATAATTCAAAAATCCTGCCACGCCGCCAATATAAGATTGTCCATAAACATTCACATCTGCGGCAATAATGCAATCTTCAAGATAATCTTCAATAGAAGTGCTGCTGTTATAAGAAGTGCCAAAACTTCCAACCACAGCCCCAACGTTTTGATAACCTTGAATAAACGAATTTTGAATTGTAATATTTTTTATTGTGATCGGATGGCCGTAAACATACCCAAACAAACCTTGATTATTGTATCCACGCAAAGCTGTTGTGTCAGTCAAGCCGTCTGGCACGGCGGGAGTATAAAGCCCTTCTATATAATATGTAGCACCATCAAAATTTCCAGCAAAAGGTCTGTTAATCGCTGTTCCTGAACGGTCATATTGCATTCCTATTGGTTGCCAGTAATACTCAGAAAGATCAATATTGTTGGTTAAAATAAAATATCTGCCTGCATAAGTTTGCCCCATCTCATTGACCTGGTAAGCCAAAAAGGCAAGTTCTTCAGCACTTGAAATTTGATAAGGAGAATCTTCATAGCCTGTCCCACCACTAAATCCAGAGGCTCGTCTGCCATCGTCTGTCCAAAACCCCTCTTGATTGGTTGGCCCATCAACAGCAACCGCATCTTTGATAACGGTCTTCTGATTTTGTCCAAAAAACAGCAAAAGTGCACCGCCAAACAGGGCGAGCACCAAAGCTAAGATCATAACAAATTTAGATTTCACTGAAAAAGATTTCATTATATCTCCTTATGCTATAAAAACCGTGATTTTTCTTTAGCAAAACTCTTAACACAAGATCTATCATCTTTAAAATTTAAAATCTTGCATTACATGTAGAAATCTTTGTAGTTGATTTCCTTTTCTTTCTTTTTCACATTGTTTCGTGCTTGATTTCGTTTGCGCAGGTAAATAATTAGTATTACCACAGCTGCTGTGACAATCAAAACACATGGCAGTGTGATCCAAAGCCACAACAAACCACCGCCCGAGCCATCATCTTCAGCAATGGTTGGCAATGAAAAGTTAATAAATTCATTGGCTCCATTTTCGCATATTCTGGCAACATTTATCGAGAGATTGTAAACATTTTGCCCTTCGGTATTTTTCGAATATGTGACAACATCTTCAGCTGAAACATTTTGATTATAAAGCGTTCTTAATGAAGAGACAAATGCTTGAGAATCAAATTCATATCCCTGCTCCATAGTGATAGTTATGCTTGCATTAGTTAATGTTCGCAAGATTGTAACAGGCTGATTGTTATAAAGAATTCCTTGCACATATATAGAGCTGATGTGGTCGCTGTTTAAATTGACAAAATCAATATTTATCCCATTTTCGCTTGAAAATACTGCTTCAAGCTTAAACGCCTGATCAAAAGGTGCAACTCCGAATATAATTGGTAATCTTGCAAGTGACGGAATAACACCGAAATCATTGTTTGCCCAATCTGTTTCGGCTTGCTGATTCCAAGCCCCATTTTCATCAAGATAATAAAGGTTCCAGTGATCAAATGTATAATAACCAGAAGCCACCGCCGAGATTGACATTTGAGCACTTTCAACACTCAATGCTTGTGTGCGGCTTTCAACAGGATCAACCCCCGAGAAAGTTACTCCGCCAGGCAAAATTTCTCCGTCTCTTGCCGCAACAAATTCACACTGATAGCCTTTAGCAAAAATCTCAAAGGAATATGAACCAGTTGTCAAGTCATTTGCATCAAAAGAAATTATAAAACTGTTTTCTAGGCTGTCAGAAGAAATTTGGTATGCACTCAGGTCAGCACCAACATTATTGATAAAAATTTGTCTTAAATTTAAAAATTCAACAAGATTTGCAACTGAATAACCGCTGTTAAGTTGCGAGTTTAAATAAAGTTTTATAGCTATCTGTGTGTTGTAAGAGATGTTTGTCAATGGTCCTTGTTGTTCTTGCTCGTCAACAATAAAAACCGCCCTGTCTATATAATCATCCAAAGCTTCGTCAAAAGAAAAGGTAAATGTTTGAAATCTTTGCAACACAATTTCGGTGTTTGCCACTCCAAAAACCAAATCAAAATCAAAGCCAGCAGAAGATGGATCAAAATTGTTTTTGTCTGACAGAAAAGAATATGACAATCCAGAAATTGTAGTTAAAGTTTGAGTTTGTGAGTATTGCTCTCCATTGCTGCCTACTGCCGGCAAGGAAGCATCAACCCAGTAGCAATAATTTAAATTCGAAAGCATAACACTACTGTTTGAAGAAACTTGACCGATCAGTCCGCCGCGTGTTGCAAATTCAGATGTAAGAGTTGCTGAAACACCGTTATCTCTGATTTGACTGTTTGTCCCTTGAGCAAATCCCATCAAACCACCCGCAAAAATGCTATCAAAAGACTGATTCTGCGAACTTATTGTTATTGCACCAAAGAAAAGAGAGCGTCTGATTGAACTTGAAGAAAAAGCTCCAACCAAACCACCTATGTTGTATTGTGCATCAGATGTCAAAACTATTGCCAAATCACTTTTTACCACAATGTCATAAATTTGGCAGTTCTCAACATTGCCAGCAATCAAACCAACATTTGCAGAATTGTTTGAAAAGTCAAGTTGAACACCATCTACAGCAATTTCACAATTAGAAATAGTTGTTCCGCTTGCTCTTCCCACCAAAAGCCCTACGTTAACCACATTATACTCTGTTTGTGAAAAACTAAATGATGCTGAACCACTTATTTTTAGATTTTGAATTGTTGCATTTTGTGCAAAAGGTATAAGAGCAAAATTGTTTGCTCCTTCTGCATTGCCAAAAGAAAGATTTGAAATTGAAAAACCATTGCCATCCAAAACTCCAGTAAAAGCACCAGAAGAATTTGACTTGCCCTCAAGAATGATGCCATTCATGTCAACATCGCTTGTTAGCGTGATTGAAGAGTATCTTGAAGGATCGGAGAAAACTTCTTCTGCATTTGATTGATTGACTTGAACAGAATCGCCCCTTTCGTCAGCAAGCGAAGAATAAAAAAATTGACCTGTCATCATTACAAATCCTGCAAGAAAGACAAGCGTAGCAATCAAAACAAAAGACCAAATGGAATTTGAAACTTTTTTCAATTTCTCCTCACTTTGTTATTAATTTCATTAATAATTTATCACACCAAGACTAGTTTTTCCAAATAAATACCAAATTATTTTGAAATTTGTCGAAAATTTATTTTTTTTGTATTTTCTCGCCCTAGTTTTTAGTATTTCTTTGATAACTTCCTTATCAATTTTTCTTTATCTTTTTGCACTGCTGTTTTCTTCTCATTGAGCGACTTATCTTGTGTTAAGCTGACCAAATAATACCGCATTTCATCCAAACAATGATCGTCTTTTTTTATTGGATTGTCCCCATCTCCCCACCAATAAGATTTTATTTCTCGGATCAGATTTACGCAATTTTTGAAAATAAACAGATGAGCCCTGCCACCTGCATCTTTCAAATATCTTTTGACTATATTGATGCCTGCAAACATATCTTTGTTGACTCTAGGATTTGTCAAAACACCATTTTCGTAGAAAAGTTCAACAACATTTTTTGTGCTGGCAAGCGTTCTTTGACAGGCCGCACTATCAATAAGCGCCTCCAAAAAGCCGTTTCGATTTGTCTTCCAATCCAGCTTTGCAGCTATCTCTTTTATTTTTTGTGCATGCCAATCAACCTCTCTGCCTTTTTCAAAATGCTCGGCAACCACATAAACATTTCCATCATAATCTCTTGCATAAAAATGTGCAGACAAAGGGTTGTTTAGACCTGGATCAATTGAAATGTTGTCTTGCCAATCCTTA
Source organism: uncultured Bacillota bacterium (assembly GCA_946495675.1). Lineage (GTDB taxonomy): Bacteria > Bacillota > Clostridia > Christensenellales > UBA1242 > Caccovivens. Next base: position 201,963 of record CAMMDQ010000002.1, read on the forward strand.
GGGAAATCAAAAGGCTCAACCACATGTACATTTTCGTCAAAGCTGTTATATACCAGTCCGCCACATTGCATAAATTTGCCATATCGACGACTTTCTAACTCTTCCTGAGACATGGATTTTGACATTTCTTCAATCTCTTGCTGATTTAAAAAAGGATTATCTGCCCACTCCATCTGAATTGACCAAACATTTTCATCGTTATGTTCATTTAAATAGATTTCATTATAAACCCAGGTCAACCCTTTTAGCGGAGTCATCGTTCCGAAAAGTTCTCCCTGTCTGTCAAGAATTCGCATTTTGCATTCCATATAAATGTCATATGGCGGCTCTTCATCAAACCAAACAAAATCAAGCGATGCTCCTTGAAATTTTTCTCTGCCTTGGTCGCAACTGCGGAAGCCTATCTTGCTCAAACTGCCAAAAATATTTCGCACAAGAATGAAATCAATAATGCCACTTTCCGCACTATCTTGCCTTCCCTTTGTCATAACAATTTTTTCAATCCACTGGTGCTTGAGATAATGCAAAATTTTTTCTTGAGCAACATCTCGCTGAACTTGTTTTGACAAACTGACAACCCAACAAGAAACAGGCTTGTTTTTTCGGTAAGGATGAATGCCTCGGGCAAGATAGACTGTTTCAACAGCACCGCACTCTGTTTTGCCCGAGCGATTGCCGCCAAAAACCCACCTATTCTTCTTCAAACATTTATGAAACTCAAGCTGTTTTTTGTGCACTCTTTTTCCAGTGTTATACTTAGCTAAAAAATTATCTTTTTCTCTAAAATTAATTTCTTTTTTAACCAGCTTTAATTTATATTTTATTTCGTCCATTTTTCCACCTGTCAAAATAAGATACTTAGCGATTTTTTTCGACAAAAAAACACTGCAATAAAAAAAATGTTTAATTTAAAATTAAAACATGAAAAAATCAATTTTTTTATCAATTTTTATATTGTTGTTACAGCTTGTTATGACATCTCCTTTTTTGACCTTAACAAAAGCCCAACAAAGACAGGCATTTTACGCAAAAGTTGAAGACGACCAAACATATTTTTATTCTGATCCCGTCGATCAAGACTCTAGCAAATTATTTATTCTGCCACAATCCTATTTTGTTTATTTGACAGACGATGCCAATGATGAATTTTTTGTGGCACAATATAAAGATCTTTATGGCTATGTAAAAAAACAGGAAGTTACAGTGATGAAAGGCACACCAAACACACCTTTTGCAAGTGCAAATTTCACCATAGCCGATCCTGAGGGGTTGGCATTATACGCAAGTCCAACCTTTACAAATTCTTTGCAACTGGCAAGACTTGAATATTTGACAATCATTTCAACCTATTATGGAACAATGCCTGGTGAAAATGTGCCAGATCTTGAAAATCCTTGGTATTATTGCAAGATAAATCAAGAACAAACTGATATTTTTGGCTATGTTTATTCATATTTTTGTTATAAAGAAAGCTCTATACCAACCAATACTGAAAGCTTTGATGTAATAGATTCCCCCTCCTTTGATTCAACTCCAGTTTCATCCCAGCCTTTGAGCGAAGTTGCAATGGCATTTATCGTAATAGGCGTTTCGTTACCTTGTTTACTTATTATCTACCTTTTGATTAAACCAAGTTTGCAAAAAGGCAAATTTACGGAAAAAAGAAAACCAAAAAAACGACATGGCGACTATTTCGAATTTGACGAAAACGACCTTAACTAACTCCCAACAAGCTTGCTAAGCCTGTCTGTGTCAATAACAACCGCTTCATCACTGCGTGCATTATAGATCCTGTTATAAACTTCCATGATCCATTTTTCTGTTGAAATGTAATCAAGCAATCTCCTTTCAGAAAATCCAAATTTTGCAAGAGTGGATGAAAAATTTTCAAGCGCTTCTGTCAATCTTCTAAAATAAGTTCGTTCAGCCAGATTATGCCTCTTTGCTATATCTGCGCTCTTTTCATTATCCATATATCGTTCAATCAAAATTTGAGCTGATAAAATTGGACAATTTTCAAGTGCTAAATCTGTCAATAATTTAAGATTTATAAGCTTAATTTTGCGCTCTGACAAATTGATAATATAATCAGCAACAGAAGAAATACTGTTTTCATTATTGCCCTGCACTCCCACATAGAAAGAATTTAAAGCTTTCCGCTCCACCAATCGATCAATAGCATCACATATTCTTTCCAAATATCTTTGCACCATCAAAACTGTTTTTGCACACACATTAAACTTCATACATTTCTCCTTTTATACGAGAAAAATTATAAAATCTTAAACGACTAATAGTCAATGTTTGCTGCCACAAAATTTTAATATATTTTACAATATTTTACAAAATTATACAAAAAAAGCGTCATTTTGACGCCTAATTTATGTCAAATAATGCTAAAAACCGCCAAAATTCGACAATTTTTAAAAAATGTTAAAAACGCAATATAAATTTTAAGGTTTTTATAAAACTTTCGGCAAAAAAACTTGCTAAAAAGAAAAAAATATGCTAGAATAAAAAAGCGAGCTCAAGAAGGCTTAAAAATTGATGACAATTTTGTGCGTGACATGCAAAAATTTCAAACAATTTTAGTTTTTCGCATAAATTTGAAGATTAGCTAATCATACTAAACCCCTTACTGATCTTGCTTGACTGGTGATACAACAGGTTTAAAGTAAGTAATGTGTATGGACAAAATCGATAGCCTTTGTTTTCCACCACCCCACGCAAGAGAACATGCCGATGTGGCGGCTTGGGGTCCCCAAAAGCTTGCAAAGGTTTTGGGGTGATCAGTGGCAGACCGACGGACTCAAGAGGCCGTCGCGAAAACGAGATGCAATGCTTTAACCAATCTTTTAAAATAAAAAAATATGCCGATGTGGCGGCTCGGGGTCCCCAAAAGCTTGCAAAGGTTTTGGGGTGATCAGTGGCAGACCGACGGAC
>CAMMDQ010000003.1 GCA_946495675.1 uncultured Bacillota bacterium
TTCCACCGCTCGCTTTGCTCGCCTTGCCTGTCGGCAATAAAAAAAGGACCTTAAAAGGTCTTTTTTTTGGTGGAATTAAAAGAACCGTGCCTGTCGGCAGAACCTTGTAACTTCCACCGCTCGCTTTGCTCGCCTTGCCTGTCGGCAATAAAAAAAGGACCTTAAAGGGTCTTTTTTGGTGGAAGTTATAGGGCTCGAACCTATGACCCTCTGCTTGTAAGGCAGATGCTCTCCCAGCTGAGCTAAACTTCCGTTGCTCCGTCAAAGTGTGCATATATAATATAGCAAAATCAGCAAGGTTTGTCAACAGTTTTTTGTATATTTTACAACTTTTTTTGAACTCTCTTTTTGCCCATCGAATAAAGTGTATTGGGCGTGAAAAGGAGATTTTATTATGCCTTGCAATTTAAATTTCAATCAATGCAATTCGTTTATCAATTTTCCTGTTCCTATTTTTAATTGTTGGTGCAGACTTGTAAACCTTTTAAATTCATCAACCGTTACAATCATAAATCCTGTTGTTGTGGTTTCAAATGCTGCTTTTGTGGCAACTGCTCAAACAATTGCTGCAGGCGGGAATTTGGTTGTTTCGCTTGCATCCAGCACTGGCACTACAATAACTACTGATGGTGCAGGGAATATCACTCTTCCAACAGGAAGGTATCTGATCACAAGCAGCATCAATGGCATTATTCCAACCAATGGTGTGGCAAGTTTTGCTCTCTATCAAAATGGAGTTCAGATTGCTTCTTCAGTTTCACAAACAAGTGGAACAAGTGGTGCAAATTATACAACCACGATGAACGATGTTGTTGTAGTTTCAAATGGTAGTGATACTATTTCGTTAAGAAATACTAATACTGTTGCTCAAACAATCAACAATGCATCAATATTTATACAAAAATTGTCTTAAACTCTTTCCGCTCTTTAAGAGCGGGAATACATAAAAAATCACATTTTCACGCATTTAAGACTATGATATATTAAACACATTAAGAGGAATTTGTTGGTGGGAAGCATTGAAATCACAATTATAGGTACAATTTTTATTTTTTTTATGACTTGTTTGGGTGCTAGCTTGGTTTTTTTATTTAAGAAAGAGGTCAGCCAAAAAATTTATTCTCTGTTTTTGGGCTTTGCATCAGGGCTTATGGTTGCAGCGTCAATATGGTCTCTTATCATTCCTGCAATAGAGCGTTCTGCAGATTTTGGCAATTTCAGTTTTGTTCCTGCAAGTGTTGGAATAATTTTGGGTGTTGGTTTTCTTATTTTGTTGGATGTGTTTTTGCCAAAAATTTTAAATCGCAAAAACAACAAAGGAAAAACTTTGACCAAATCTTCAAAATTATTTTTGGCAGTAACTTTGCACAACATTCCAGAAGGATTGGCTGTTGGGCTTGCTTATGGCAGTGCATTTTTGATTGGTGGAAACGCATTTTATAGCGCGTTGATGCTTGCTGTAGGCATTGGAGTGCAAAATTTTCCTGAAGGAACAGCCCTTGCTCTTCCGTTAAAGGAGGAATTTAAAAGCAAGAAAAAGGCATTTTTTATGACCTGCCTTAGCGGAGCGGTAGAGCCTTTAATGGTGGTTGTTGGCATTTTTCTGTCCACCACAATTGAAAGCTTGATGCCTTGGTTTTTGAGCTTTTCTGCTGGTGCAATGCTTTATGTGGTTTGTGAAGAACTTTTGCCAGATTCCCAAATTGCGTCAAAAAATCATATTGGCACCTGGGGTTTTATTATTGGTTTTGTGATTATGATGATTTTTGATGTTGCACTTGCTTAAAAAATTTTAAAATGCAAATGATAAAACAAAAATTTTGGAGGCAAAATGGCATATTATAATTATCATGGCATTGCTAAAAAACTTATATTTGACGGGCAGCTTGAAGGATATGAATTTTGTGAAGATTACCACGGAATAAAACCTGCTCTTGTGCTTTATTTTAAAAATCACAGGCCGATTCCAATTCGCTCATATCGCTGGGAAGAATACATCCCTTTTATTATAAACTTGGAAGACAAACCTTAATGTGTTTAAACTAAAAGTTTATTGACAGCAAGGGAAAAATATGTTAATCTTTTGCTATGCAAGAAAAACAAAAGATGACTCTTCGTAGCAACAAAATAATGGCACTATTTCGAATGTTTTCATGGGACCTTCTCTTTTTTTATTCTTTTAGTGTGCTTTTTTTGACGCAAGTTAAAGGCTTTTCAGAAGCTGAAATAATGTATACAAGCGCAGTGGTTTCCCTTGTCCCAATTTTGCTTCAATATCCTTTTAATATTATTGCGAAAAAAATCGGACCTTTAAAATCCGTTAGGCTTGGGAGCTTTTGCTTATTTGCTTTTACCATCGGTATATTGTTATATGATAACATTGTTTTGTTGTATATAAATTATTGTCTGCAAGCGATCGGCTCAATTTTTCTTGCGCCAAACATATCTGTGCTCGCAATAAAAAATTTAAAGGTTGAAGGCAAGGATTCGGAATTTTCTAAAATTGAAGGACAGGGAGCTAGTTTATATTATATATTCAATGCCGTTGCATCGATTGGTCTTGGCTATCTTTTTGATGTAAATCCCTATCTTACAATGTCATTTTCAGTCATTGCTTCTGCAATTTGTTTGCTGCTAGCATTTATCTTAAGAGATGAGTCAGCGGAGGCATGTTTGGTGCTTGAAAATGTAAAACCGCAACAAGAAAAGATAAAAAAATCGAAAAAACGAAGGTCGATTTCTTTGCCTGTTCTATATGTTTTATGCATGGCTTTTTGTTTTTATGGACTTCTTATGGTTGAAAGCAAAGTTGACCAATTGCTGTTTCAAGAAGTTTTGTTTGATGCAGTTATTATTGGTTGGGTTAATTTTGGTATTTCTATTACCAAAAGCATTGCGGGGGAAATCTTTAAGTTTTTCAAAGGGCATGCTAAAATATTTATAACTTTTATGCCAATATGCTATTTGTCTATTTTACTTGTGCTGGCTCTTATTTTTATCTTTGTTCAAGACCTATTGGTTTTACAGATTTTAGTTGTTGCGGTTTGCTGTCTACTCCCTTTTTTCAACATTCCATTTAAGGTGGGAACAAAAGATTTTATTAGGCAAAATGTGGAAGAAGCAGCACAAATGAATGCTTTTTCAGCTCTTTTTATCGTAAGAAACGGCAGCCAATTAATTTTTAGTTTCACAATCGGTTCACTTTTGACTGGCATGAGCATCTCTTCAAGTTTGCTTTACATCGTTTTTCTAAGCGGCGGACTTTTTGCCCTATCACAACTGATATATTTTATTGTGAAAAGAGTGAAAGAAAAGAAAATTTCTGTATTTTTACGTTGATAATTTAAAAATCGTTTGGCATAATAAAAAAAATTGGAGTATAATTAAAACAAGGAGGTAAGTATGGCAAACAAATCTTCAAAAAGCACAACAAAAAAATCTTCTACAGTTTGGAGCTTGAATAAAGTTTCTATGTGGATTTTGGTTGCGGCAGCATTGCTCTATGTGATTGCAATGATTTTAAGTCTTGTAAATGTGGATTTTGTAGTGGTAACTGCTCTGCAAAACATTGCAATGGCTGTTATGGTTGTGATCGTTTCAATTCTTGCTTGGCGTTATGTTCGCAACAAAGAAATGGTCTGGAAAGTTCTTTATGTGCTTTGCTTGCTGCTTGTTGTTGCAGGTATAATCGTTCCATTATGCGTATAAAAATCCTTGAATAAGGATTTTTTTATTTGTCTTTTTTAACTGAAACGTTGACTTTGACATATATATTTGTATGTTCAATCAAATTATTTTAAATAAATCAAATCTTTTACATAACTTATATTATCTTGAAAATTATCTTCAAGATAGAAAAATATGTGTTATGGTCAAAGCAAACGCTTATGGTCATGGCATGGCAGAAATTGCAAAATGTTTGCAGCAGGAAAATGTCAGCTATGGCGTTTCAAATGAAGAAGAAGCTTTAAGTCTGCGAAAGATAACTGACAAGCAAATAATAGTTTTTGGGGCATGCATAAATTATCAAGAACTGATGAAAAATGATATAGATTTTGCTGTTTTTTCCTTTCAAATGGTCAAAAATATATGCAAAATTGCAAAAAAATTTAATCTTCAGCCTAAAATGCATTTGTGTTTAAACACGGGGATGAATCGTTATGGGGTCAATGACAGAAATGAATTTTTGAAAGTGATAAATTTTTTAGTAAAACAAAAACTAGAGCTTGCTGGGATTTATACCCATTTTTCTTCGCTGACAACGGATGAGAATTATACAGAAAGGCAAAAGAGACTGTTTTATGAATTTTGTTATTGTCTGCCAAAAGATTGGCGAACAATCACGCATGTTGGCGGAGGGAAGACCGTTTTTAAAGATATTGATGCAAAAATGTTTCGCACAGGAATTGAAATATATGGTTATGGTGATGAGAATTTGCGACCGGTAATGTCTGTCAAAAGTAAAATTGTTGACACTGTAAATGTGAAAGCAGGCGAGCATATAGGTTATTTATGTGGCTATACTGCACAAAAAGATATGTTGGTTGGAGCAGTGCCCCTTGGATATGCTGATGGCTTGCCGAGAAAACTTTCAAACAAACTTACCATTTTATACAAGGGTAAACTTCTTCAAAATGTTGGAAATATTTGCATGGATTGCTTTATGGTGAATTTGGATAAAACAAAAGCAAAGACAGGAGATGAGATTTTAATCATGGATAATGCTTGTTCACTTGCAAAAATTTTAGGCACAACTGAGTATGAGGTTTTGACGAATTTTGGACATTTTAGAGGCGAGCGAAGGATTGTAGAAAGCTAAAAATTCTTTACAAGTTTCTATTTTTATGCTATAATCAAAATATAAGCATAAAAGGGGAACTTATGGAAAAAAGAAATAATTATTTTTATGCTTCGGCTATATTAACTATTATTCTTGCCAGCATAGAAATTTTGGCGGCAATAATTGCAATTAGCATTTTTTATTCGATGAAAGAATCAATTATTGCAGGATTAAACGATCCGACCAGAATTGATTTTATTCAAGGCGCTATTGTTACCGCAACGGTGATTTCTATGGTTATTGGTGTGTTGACTATTGTGGTGGGGTGCTTTTTCTTTAGTTTTTCAAAATATAACCAACAACAAATCAATGACCGCACAGCCTTTATTGTGATTATGATAATTTTGCAAATTGTTTTTGGCGGTCTTATCGCTTGCGCAATTTCAGTTGCAGGCATTATCTCGGGCAGAGAAGGAGAAATGGCGAAGATAAATTATGATAAAGCCTATCAAGATTCTGTTGAAGACCGATTGAAAAAACTTAAAAATTTACATGATGAAAAGTTGATTGATGAAGAAGAATATAAAAAGCTGCGCAATCAAATTTTGGACGAGATAGGGCAGCAAGATTAATTTCACAAAATTGTTTACAAATTTGTTTTTTTGTGTTATAATACTATAGATTTTTGAGGTGATTGTTATGATGATTGATCCATCTATTGATGAACTTTTAAAGAAAACAGACGGAAACAGATATGTGCTTTGCACTCTTATTGCAAAAAGAGCAAAAGAAATTGAATCAATCACAAGATTGGAGTTTGCAGATCAAGAGAAAAAGGCGATCTCTCTTGCATGCGATGAGATTGCAAAAGGCAAAGTTCGTCCAAGCAATATTTCGGCTTCTTAATTTATTGAAAAAAAATAAGTTTTATGCTATAATTCTATTGTAACTTTGTTTTCAAAATTGCAATAGGATTTTTTATGTTCGCAAAAGTTATCATAGACCAGGAAGTTAAAGCTATCAACCAAATTTTTGAATATAGCGTGCCAGAAAAATTAACTCTTCAAGTTGGCATGCGTGTTTTTGTGCCGTTTGGAAAAAGAATTCTTCAGGGGTATGTGGTTGGATTAAGTGAAACTTGTTCTTATGATAAAACAAAACTTAAGTCGGTTATATCTTCGCTTGAAGATTTCTGTGCAATCAAACCAGAGATGTTACAACTTATGAATTTCATGGCAAAGAAAAATCATCTAACAATGGCATCAACACTTAGGCTTTTTTTGCCAAGCGAGATGCGAGAGGGTAAGGTTCGTGAAATTTATGAAACATTTTATTCTCTTGCTGACAAAAGCTTTGAGCCCAAGAAAAATGCTCAAAAACAGGCTGCGTTACTGGAATTTTTAAAGGAAAGAGACAGATGCAGTTCTATCGAACTTGGCAACCGTTTTGGTTACGCTACAATAAAATCTTTGCTTGAAAAAGGTGCTATAACAAAACAAAAAGAAAAGATTGAACGAAAGCCTTTGGTTTTACCAAAGCAAGATAAAAAAGTTGAACTTAACATCATGCAGAAGAGGGCGATTGAAACAATAAATGGTCAAAATGTTTTTCTTCTTCATGGCGTAACGGGCAGTGGTAAAACTGAAGTTTATATGCATCTTATTGAAAGGGAACTTTCTAGAGGGAAAAATGCTCTTTTATTGGTTCCCGAAATTTCTCTTACACCGCAGATTATGTCAAATTTTAAAGCTCGCTTTGGCGACTTTGTTGCAATGCTGCATAGCGGACTATCGGCTGGCGAGCGTTTTGATGAGTGGAAACGAATTTTCTCAGGTCAAGCTCGTATTGTTGTGGGGGCTCGCTCTGCAGTGTTCGCACCTGTTGAAAACTTGGGGATAATCATCATTGATGAAGAGCATGAGCAAAGCTATATTTCTGAGTCGAATCCCAGATATTTCACTCACGATATTGCAGCCTTCAGAGCTTCTTACAATCATTGTCCACTTGTGCTGGGCAGTGCGACACCGTCAGTAGACAGTTATCAGAAGGTTGTTGATGGGCAGTATCAGCTTGTTGAATTGCCAACCAGAGCCAATGGCAAGGAACTTCCAGCCATTCAAATTGTTGATATGATTGGCGAGATTCGCAGGGGGAACAACGGCATCTTTTCAGCACAGCTTATTGCAGATTTAGGGCAGGTGGTTGCAAACAAAAAACAGGCCATGATGTTTATCAATCGCCGTGGATATAGCTCATTTATGCGATGCCGAGATTGCGGTTATGTTGCAACATGTTCAGATTGTGATGTGAGTCTTGTTTATCATCGTGAAGATAACAGATTGAAATGCCATTATTGCGGCAAACAGTTTAAAGTGCTGACTCATTGCCCAAACTGCAAAAGTGACAACATAAAATACGGGGCTGTGGGCACCGAACAAGTTGTAGCAAAGTTAAAAGAGCTTTTTCCTCAAGTGAAAATTTTGCGTATGGATAACGACACAACTTCAACAAAAAATTCGCACCAAAAGATTTTAAGTGAATTTAAAAATTCTTTGCCTGCAATACTTGTCGGCACGCAAATGATTGCAAAAGGGCATGATTTTGAAAATGTGACTTTGGTTGGGATTGTTGACGCAGATCAAAGTTTGTTTCAAGCGGATTATCGAAGCACCGAGCGGACTTTTCAGCTTATCACGCAGGTTGCTGGCAGAGCTGGTCGAAGTAAAGATGAAGGGAAGGTCGTTTTGCAAACCTATGCACCTCGGCATTATGTTTATAAATTTGCTTCCAATTATGATTACAAAGGATTTTTTAAAAAAGAAGCAAATATAAGGCAAACAGCTTGCTTTCCGCCGTTTAGTCGTATTATTCGATTGCTTATTTCTGATAATGATGAAAATTATGCACGCGAACTTTTAAAAATATGTTATACTGAAATTGAAAAGCTTAAAGATACATATCAAAATCAAATCTTGTATTTAGATGCGATGAAAGCACCTATTAAAAAAATTCAAAACAAGTTTAGGTATCAAATCTTGCTCCGAGTAAAGCTTGAGCAAGCTGATCAAATTGAAGAACTAGTTTTTGATATAGCAAACAAAATTGTCAAAAACAATGTGTTTTTGGAAATAAATCCTACAAATATGTCTTAAAAGGAGAGAATTATGGCAACGAGAAAAGTTGTATTGGTTGGAGATGAAATTTTAAGAAAAAAATCAAAACCTGTAAAAGATTTTGATGAAGACTTATGGCAACTTCTTGATGACATGAAGAGCACGATGTATGCAAATGATGGTATGGGGCTTGCAGCACCGCAAGTGGGAGTGCTAAGGCGAGCCATCGTCATCGATGTCAACAATATGTTTGTTGAACTTATAAACCCAGAAATAACCCTACAAGAAGGCAAAGATGTTGAAAAAGAGGGGTGCCTTTCTGTTGGCTCCTTCAGGGGCCGAGTGGAAAGACCTTACAAAATCACAGTCAAAGCTCAAGACCGCTTTGGCTACCCATTCACTTTGACGGGCGAAAAGTGGCTGGCAAGATGTGTTTGTCATGAGATTGACCACTTAAACGGGATTTTGTTTGTTGATAAATGTCTTGATAAACAACAATATTTAAAGCAAGGCGGGAAAATATGAAAGTTTTGTTTTTAGGATCCTCTCATTTTTCGAAAATAGTTTTGCAGTCCATGCTTGAACAAAAAGTGAAAGTTGTTGCAGTGATAACTGCTCCTGATAAAGAAATGGGCAGGGGGCATAAATTGCAGGCAAATGAAGTCAAAACTTTTGCTTTAAAAAATGGCATAGATGTTTTTTGCTCATCTAGTGTAAAAAATGATCTTGAAAAAATAAAAGAGATTTCATTTGACCTTTCAGTTGTTGCTTCATTTGGGCAGATTTTGCCAAAAGAATTTTTAGATTATAAACTCTGTCTTAATGTTCATCCATCAGCACTACCCAAATATCGTGGAGCATCACCCATTCAAAATGCAATCTTAAATGGCGATCGTCAAACCGCAGTTACAATTATGAAGGTTGGATTAAAAGTGGATTCTGGAGACATCGCACTGCAGCAAAAGGTGGAAATTTTGCCAGATGAGATGTATAACTCTCTCGAAGAAAAACTTGCGATAAAGGGTGGTGTGATGATAGCTCAAGCAGTCAAGCTTTTAAAACAAAACAAGCTTTATTTTTCGCCGCAAATTGAACAAGAGGCAACATATGTAAAAAAGTTTAACAAAGATGATGGATTGTTAGATTTTTCAAAAACACAAGAAAATATTTTTAATCAAGTAAGAGCTTTAAGTGAAAATCTTGGCACATTTTTTTACTTAAAAGATCAAAAAATTAAGGTTTTTGCTGTCAAAAAGAGTGATGAGAAAATAGCAATAAATCAAATTGCAAATGATAAAAACCATTTTTTGATTGGATGCAAAGATGGGGCAATAGAAATATTAAATTGTCTGTCTCCCTCTGGCAAAAAACTGAATGGGAAAGATTTTTTGAATGGCTTTAAACCTCAAGGGGAGTTTGTGAATGAATTTTGCCGATCTTAGCCAAAAAGAGCTCTGTCAACAGATGGAAATTTTAGGTTTGCCAAAATTTCGTGGCAAACAACTTTATGATGCAATCATAAATGCACAAGAGCTTGATGAAATTTCTGTTTTCTCAAAGGAGTTAAAGCAAAATTTTAAAAAAAATTATCCTAAATATAAAATTTTTAAAAAATTCGAAGCAAAAGATGGCACAAAAAAATATCTTATTCAATTTGATGATGAAAGCATTGTAGAGTGCGTTTTAATGAAATACAAGTATGGCAACACAGTCTGTTTATCAACTCAAGTTGGATGCAGAATGGGGTGCGAATTTTGCGCTTCCACTTTGCAAGGATTAAAAAGAAATTTGTCGGCAGGAGAAATTTTGGGACAATTATATCTTGTCAACCGAGATAATGGTGGGAACAAAAAAGATAGAACGATCACCAATATAGTGCTTATGGGCAGTGGAGAACCTCTTGACAACTTTGAAAATGTTTGCAAATTTATTGAGCTTGTTTCAGCACCAGAAGGCATGAATATCAGCAGGCGTAACATTTCTCTTTCAACATGTGGGCTTGTTGATAAGATAAAAGAACTGGCAGATAAAGAATATGGTGTATCTTTAACAATTTCTCTTCACGCAACCACCGATGAAGAGCGCAAAAAGCTTATGCCAATTGCAAACAAATGGTCAATAGCTGAAATTTTGGAGGCATGCGACTATTATTTTCAAAAAACTGGTCGGAGATTTTATATTGAATACACGCTTGTAAAAGGGGTTAACGACAGCGAAGAAGATGCAACTAAGCTTTCCAAATTATTAAAAGGCAAAGTCTGTCATGTTAATTTGATTTTATTGAATCCTGTCAAAGAGAGAAACTTAAAAAGCACTGCACGCTTGGAGGCTGAAAAATTTTGCGAATTGTTAAAGAATGGTGGTATTTCTGCAACCATAAGGCGAAGTTTGGGGCAGGAGATAGGTGGAGCTTGTGGGCAATTAAGAAATAAGTTTATAAGTGGGTGAAGATGGAAGGATTGGTTATTAAAAAAAATGCAAATCTTTTTTCAGTTGAAGATTTTGATACAAAACAAATTGTCAAAATTCATGCCAGTGGAAAAACACAAGAAAGTGGCATATTTGTTGGCGATAAGATTTTTTATGCAGATGTGATTGAAAAAGTTTTTGAGCGAAAGAATATTTTGATTAGACCGCCGCTAGCAAATTTAGATAAGCTTTTTATTGTGCTTGCACCATCGCCAAAGCCGGATTTTGTTTTAATTGACAAATTAATTGTATATTGTCAAGTTAAGGGTGTTCAACCTTTTCTGGTGGTTAATAAAATTGACAAAGCACCTCAAATGTTTGTAAAAAATATTAAAAAGATTTATAATAAAGTTGCACAATGCTTGTTTGTAAGTGCAAAAAACAATCAAATTGAGCAGTTAAGTGAGCATATTGAAGGGATTTGTGCCTTTGCTGGACAAAGTGCGGTGGGCAAATCCTCACTCATAAATTGTCTTTTCTCGCAACAGCTTGCACAAGTTGGCAATCTTTCAAAAAAGATTGGTCGAGGTCGGCAAACAACAAGATTGGTTCAGCTTTTTTCTTATAACAAAGGCTATATTGCTGATACTGCAGGTTTCTCAATGCTAGATTTGTCTTTTGTAACAGAATTAGAACCTCGCGAGCTTTCTTCTTACTATCCAGATTTTTTAAAGGCAAGAGCTGAGTGTAAATATCGTTCCTGCCTGCATGAGTCTGGGGGAGATTGCGGTGTGATAAAGGCTGTTCAAAAAGGTCAAATAAGTGTTGAAAGATATCAAAACTACTTAAAAATTTTAAAGGAACTTAAAGATCGTAAGAAATATTAAATTTTAAAAGCGAACAAAAGGAGTAAAATGAAAAAGAAAACCCTTGTTTCTGTTTCAACAGATCCAATAGAGGATTACCAAACTTTGCTTGAATATGCAAAGACTCTTCAAGGTAAAGCTGATTTTTTGCATTGCGATGTTATGGATGGAGTTTTTGTTGAGCGAAAAACGCTTTCCGCACAGATGGTTAACAATATCAATGCAAACAGTTTGATTATGCTTGACGTGCATCTTATGTGCGAAGATCCGACGAAAATGGTTAAAGAATTTGCAAAGGCGGGGGCGAATATTATAACTGTTCACTACGAGGCATTTAAGGATATTGAAAAACTTGATAAAGCCATTGATGAAATACATGCAAACAATGCTCTGGCAGGCATTGCGATTAATCCGCAGACACCAATAAAAAACATAAAAATTTGTTTGTATAAAATTGATTTAGTTTTAGTCATGAGTGTTGTTCCGGGGCAAAGTGGTCAGAAATTCATCCCTCAAACAATAGATAAGATTGCAGAGCTTGCGAAATTGCGAAGCTTTAATTCTTATAATTATAAAATAGAAGTAGACGGCGGTATAAATTTTGAAACAGCGAAAAAAGCTGTTGATGCTGGTGCCGACATGTTAGTCAGCGGAAGCTTTGTTTACAATGCTAAAGACCGAAATGAAGTCATTGAGATGATGCAAGGAATTTAACAAACATATTGCAAGTTTAAAGTTGATGTAGTATAATGTTACAAAGGGGGATAAAATGTGGTTTAGAAAAAATAAAAAAGAACAAAAAGAAAAAACAATTTCTGAAAGAAGATCTAAAGAAAAAACTTTGGCTAGTGCGCAAGAAGAAAAAATGGCTGTTAAAAATAAAAATTTGCAAGGTAAAAAATCTTCTAAAATCAAAGAAGCGACTGTTGAAAAAGACAAAAAGATGGAAGCTGAAAAGACAAAAAAAGCAATCTATCGTGTGGTTTTTTCAAAAGAGAACAACGTTTGGCAAATCAAAAAAGATGGAGCTAAACGCGTTATTGACAGCAAAATTACAAAAGAGGAGGCTTTGGAAAGGGTCCGACAGCTCAGCGAAAGTCAGGAAATTAAATTTGTTGTTCATAAAAAAGATGGGAAATTCCAGAAAAAATCAAATTTAAGATAAAAAAACGCCAAAAAAAGGCGTTTTTTTAATTTTATTTTTGTTTGTAATATTTTTCAATCAAAGCACAAGCTTTTTGTTTTATTTGATTGTGAATTTCATCAATCGACTTTGTCGCATCAATCACGGCAAAACGATTTTTTTCTTTTTCGGCCATAAAGCGATAGCCTTCATAAACTTTTTGATGAAACTCTAGCGGCTCGCTTTCCATGCGATCAAGAGAGCTCTCGCCCTTGCGTTTAAAAGCTATTTCCGGTTTGATTTCAAGATAGAAAGTTAGATCGGGTTTTAGCGAATTTAAAATCATTTTGTTTAATGCCAAAATTTCTTCTGCAGGCATAATTTGTCTTGCAAAACCTTGATAAGCGACTGTTGAATCGTAAAATCGATCGGCGACCACAATTTTTCCTTCTTCAAGTGCTGGTTTGATTACTTTTGTATAAATTTGGGCACGACTTGCCAAAAACAGCAAAAGTTCAGCTTTATCTGTGGGACTGTCTTGAGTAAAATTTAAAACAAGATCCCTTATTTTCTCACCCAGAATCGTCCCGCCAGGTTCTCTGATGAAAACAAAATTATCTTTGTCTTGGCGAGTTTGAACAAATTGCTTAAAAAGTTGGACTTGCGTGCTTTTCCCGCAAGCTTCACCACCTTCAAATGTTATAAAAAGACCTTTTTTCATTCGTTTTTCCTTTTTTAATGACAATGTCCGTCGCAATCTCCGCAATCGCAACCAACAAATTCAATATATTTGTCAATATTTTTGGCTTTGTAAAAATTTTCACACATTTTATCTGTTGTAGTATAACCAGGTTCTGCACAAAGCAGTTCGGCGATTCTGTTGATCACAGTTGCACAAGTCAGCTCAACAGTGCTTGGTCTTTCAATAACCACTCGAGTGCTAGGCTCGCCCTCTATTGTCCAGTCATTGCAATCAAATTCATCTTTATCGTAAACTTTCCCTATGCATTGGCTCTCTATTACAATTCCTTCTTTTGTTGTAGTTGTTACAACAGCACTCATTCCAGTGCAATCACCTTTTTTGATTGTCATGCCAAGAGTTGAACTTTCGATATTTCTTTTTGCAATTTGAGGAATGCATTTTTGTGTTTGTTCAATCACATGCAAACCAAGTTTTGAAGATAACCATCCATTAACATTCCACATATATGAAGGAGAGAATTTGCCTTCATTAATAAGTTTTTGGCGTTCCTCTGCAGAAATATTGTCATTTGCAGCAACTTGTTTTTCAAATTCTTTTAAGCTAAGACCTGCGCCATGAACCCTTGCAAGTGAAATGCCATAATCTTCAACATTATAACTTGACTGTCCCTTGATTTTTGTGATTTTGTGAGTTGCACCAGCGAGCACACTTATCAAGTTTCCCCAAAAAACATCTTGATAGCCACTTCCGCAAATGGTGCAGCCATGTTCTTTTGCAATTTTATCAAGTTTTTTAGCAAGTTTTGGATTTGAATTTTGTGCATAAAAAGCTTCTTCGCAAGTTGAGATGGCATTGACTCCATTTCGTGCACAAATTTCGTAAATAGGGTAGTTTTCAGCAAAAATGCTGGTCGTGGTTACAACAACCACGTCAACTTCGTGAGTTTGCAAAAATTTCCCCACTTCTTTTGCGTCTTCAATTTTCACATTTAGCTTTTTGTCTGAGCCAATAATCTGTGAAATGTCTTTACCAATTAAGTCGGGATTTATATCGAAAGCGCCAACAATTTTAAGCCCTTTTTCTAATGCGTAACGCATTGTATAAGCGCTCATTTTTCCGCAACCATATTGAACCATTGTAATTTTTCTCATAGTTTACCTCCAAGATTTATTATAAGTTAGAAATGTTTTTTTACAAAACAATTTAACATGTTTTGATAAAATGTTGTTAATCAAGCATTTTTATGAAAGTGATTGTAAATTGTTTGAGCAAGCAGCTTATTGATTCCCTTTACGCTTTCAAGCTCTTCAACCGAGGCTTGTTTTATTTTTTCACTTGTTCCAAAAATGTTTAACAGAATATCTCTTTTTTTAGGCCCAACTCCAGCAATTTCATCAAGTTCTGTGTATGTCTGTTGTTTTTGTCGAATTTGTCTATGGAAGGTGATCGCAAATCGATGAGCTTCATCTCGAATTCTTTGCAACAGACGAAGTTCGACTGAACCTTTTTTCAAAATAATTGGAGAGCTTTGCTCAAGAACAAAGACTTCTTCCTGCTTTTTTGCAAGAGAAATCAAATCAATATCAAAGTCAAATTGATTCAAAATTTGATAAACTGAAGAAAGTTGCCCCTTTCCGCCATCAATCACAATAAGATCGGGTTTTTCTTTAAAACTTTCGCCCCGGCCTTCTTTGAGCCTTTCAAAACGGCGGGTTAACGCTTCTTGTAAACTTGCAAAGTCGTTTGCGCCTTTAACTTTTTTTATTTTAAATTTACGGTAATCTTTTTTGCTTATTTCTCCATTTTTGAAAACTACCATAGAACAAACTTGATTTGTTCCACTAATGTTTGAAATATCGTAACATTCCATTCGAAGTGGTAAATTTTTCAATTTAAGCTTTTCTTTCAATTCTTTAACCGCTCCCATGGTGTTGTTGTATTTGATTTTTTCTTTTTCAATGTATTTTTCAAGATATTCTTCTGCATTTTCGTCGGCCATTTCAAGCAATCGTTTATTTATTCCATGAGGGTTTGAAATAAAGTTGATTTTTTTGCCCAAATAACTTTCCAGCAAACTTTGGTCAGGAATCTCATGAGAGGTGATGATTTCACTAGCGACAGCCATGTTTTGATAATACTGCATAATAAAGTTAAACAAGGTTTGATTTTCTTCAAGCTCAGCATCAAAACAAGGGTAGTTTATCACTCCAAGAATTTTGCCTCCACGCACAACCATCACGCAAATGACACCACTCAAACCATTGCTGTGATAGGCAAATATGTCTTTATCAACATTTTTTGGAAGATTTGCCACAACACGACTTTTGAGTTTTTCGACCATCTTCAATCTGTCTCGCAAAATGATTGCTTGTTCAAAATTTTCATTATCTGAGGCATTTTTCATTTTTTGAGTCAAAATTTGTTCAATTTCTTCATCATTTCCGTTTAAAAAGTTGATAACTTTGTCAATTTCTTTGCGATAGTCTTCAGTTGAGATCTTTTTTGTGCAAGGTGCTGAACAAAGCCCCATAGAGTAGTTTAAACATTCTCGTTTTGCTTTTGAAGTGTCGGTGATCTTGAGTGAACAAGTCCTTATTTTGAACGCAGAGTTTATTGTTTTTACGATTTCTCGGGCATCTAATCCTGCAAAGTAAGGTCCAAAGTATTTGGCTCCATCTTTTTTTACTTTTCTGACGATTTCAAGTCTCGGATAGGGCACTTTTAAATCGATTTTAATATATGGAAATTGTTTTCCATCTTTAAGGAGTATATTATAAAAAGGTTGATATTTTTTGATTAAATTACTTTCTAGTGCAAGAGCATCCATTTCAGATGCAGTTATGAAATATTCAAAGTCGTCAATATTATCAACCATAGCTTGAACTTTGCTTGGTTTTGGTGAAGAGCGAAAGTATTGACTAACTCTATTTTTCAAATTTTTTGCTTTGCCAACATAGATCACGACGCCTTCAGCATCATGCATAACATAAACGCCTGGTTTTGTTGTCAGTGATTTAAGCTTTTCTTTAATCTTTTTATTCATAATTTTATTATAGTCAATTTTGCAATAAAATCAAATAAAAAAAGATAGTCTTTTAGTCAAGTGGTTTGGAAAGCTAGCAGAATAATTTGTCATAAAAAGTGCTTTTAGCAATATCGCAAAGGAATATCGTTTTGTTTCAACAATTTTAAACTCGCTTTTATTACCACGCCGATTTATTTTTGGCCATACAGTAGACAAAGCATAAAATTTTATGATACAATAAATTCAGTTGAAAATCAAAAAATCAAAGGATTTTTATGGCGCATGTTATTGAAATAAAAAATTTGAAGAAATATTTTGGCAACACAAAAGCTGTTGACGATATTTCATTTTCTGTTGAAGAAGGCGGATTGTTTGCTTTTTTAGGGTTGAATGGAGCAGGCAAAAGCACAACCATCAATATTCTTGTTGGCGTGTTAAAGCGAGATAGTGGCGACTGTTTTGTTAACGGCTTTTCACTAGACGAAATTGATAAAATACTGCCAAGCATTGGCATAGTGTTTCAAACATCTGTACTTGATAAAAAGCTATCTGTGTATGACAATTTAAGATATAGAGCAATGCTTTATGGCATGGATAAAAAAGAATTTGAAGATAATTTGAAATATTTTATAGAAAAACTCGACATCGGGCAAGTCTTAAAAAAACCACTTGACAAGTTAAGTGGTGGGCAAAAGCGAAAAGTGGATATTGTGAGAGCGCTTTTGCATAAGCCAAGCATTTTAATCCTTGACGAGCCAACAACGGGTCTTGACCCTAAGACAAGAAAGCTTGTTTGGAATATGATTAACCAGTTAAGAAAAACAACAAATTTGACAGTGCTATTAACCACTCATTATATGGAAGAGGCAAGTATTGCCGATAATGTTGTTATTATTGATGGTGGAAAAATTGTTGCCGAAGGTTCTCCTTTAAGCTTGAAAAACAGGTATGCCAATGATTATATCAAGGCATATTCATACGACAACAGTATTTTTGAGATTTTGGATAAGGCAAAAATGCCTTACAAAAAAGATAAGAACTATTTAGAAATACTGTTTAAAAGCACAGATGAAGCGAAAAATTTTCTAGTGAAGCACAACAATCTTTTTAAAGATATTGAAATTGTAAAAGGGTCAATGGACGATGTCTTTTTATCTATCACAGGAAAAGAGTTAAAGGAGAATATATGAATAAACAGTCAGAACTAAAAAAAATGAACTATTTGACTCTTCGAAATATAAAATTATATTTTAAAGACAAAATGACCTTTTTGGTTTCACTAATAACCCCACTTATTTTACTTGTTCTCTTTATAGCTTTTTTAAACTCAACTTATGAAGATAGTATTCTTTCAATAATTCAAGATTTTGATTTAGACCAAAGTTTAATTGATGCTTTCACTGGCGGGTGGCTGTTCTCATCCGTTCTTGCAACTTCTTGTATAACTGTTGCATTTTGTTCAGGGATGATGGTTATTGATAAAATAAATAGAGTAGACATAGACTTTATGGTATCGCCAGTTAAAAAAAGCACGCTCCAACTAAGTTATGTGTTGGCAAATTTATTTTCCACATTTATAATCACTTTTGTTTTACTTATAATCGGGCTAATTTATCTAGCTTGCGTTGGGTTTTACATCACTTTTGTTGATTTTTTATTGATTGTTTTTGGGATTATTATAACCTCGCTTTTTGGTACAATTTTAGCGAATATAATTTGGACCTTCACCCATTCCCAAGGAGTAGTAAGTGGAGTTTGCACTCTTGTTTCTGCCTTGTACGGATTTATTTGTGGTGCATATATGCCGATTAACACAATGGGGCAAGGTATGCAATACTTTGTTTCTCTTTTGCCAGGCACTTACGCAACCGTTTTGTTCAGACAAGGGTTTCTAAACAGTGTTTTAAATAGAATGAGAGAAACTTTGCCACAAGAAATGATAAATGGTATTGCCAGCGGGTTTGATGTGAAAATGTCGTTTTTCGGCCATGATGTTTCAACACTTGCACTGATTTTGGTGATAAGCATTTCAACAATTGTATTGCTTGGAGTTTTCTTGTTAATAAACGGATTAAAGAAAAGAACTAGAACTCACTAGTCTGAAAATCCACTTGTTTTAACTTTAGAAATCTAAAAATCTGCTTTGTTTTACTTGAGCATTTTTTAAATTTTTACCACCTTCAAAAACTTTCAACAATGTATATTGTTTTTTAAATTTAATAAAAAAAGAGTTTTACTTCAAAAAGTAGAACTCCTTTTGTTTATTTTGCAAATTTTAAAATTTATAGCCTTTATTGTCAATTTTTTGATGTGTTTTTCAAAAGCAGAGCCAAGCAATCTTCTTTTGAGAGATTTTGTTGAGTTGAATTTGCCATATTTTTAAGAGCATAGATTTGATTTTTTATTTCATCTTCACCCACAATCAAAATGTATGGAATGTTTTGCTTGTTTGCATCTTTCATCTTAGCCTTAAAAGAGCGGTTCTCATAGGCGACCTCGCACTGCAGTTGTTGCGAAAAATATTGCTGCAGTTGCAAGCACTCACTCAAGGTGTTTCCAAGAGGAATGATTTGAAGGTCGATGTTCGTCGAAGGGTTTGCCTTTAACATATTATTCGCCATAAGAAGGTCAAACAGTCTGGTAAAACCTATGCTTAATCCCACCCCAGGGAAATTTTTTTCTGAAAAATATGAAGCCAAATTGTCATATCTTCCGCCGCCACAGACCGTGCCAAATTCTTTATGAGAAGGGATTATGGCTTCAAAAACTGTGCCGGTGTAGTAATCTTGCCCCCTTATTATAGACAGGTCAAGCAGGATTTTGTTTTGGTTTATTCCCATATTTTTTGCGTAGGAGTAAACTTCTTTGAGCTCTGAGACTCCTTTCAAAAAGGTTTGGTTTGTAGATAAATTTTCAATTTTTGGCAAAATTTCGTCAAAATTGCCTCTTTTTTCAATAATTTCAATCAATTTTGCGATATCTTGTGTTTTTATATTCAACTTTTCTAGTTCTTGCTTAGCGTTTTCTTTTCCAATTTTATTGATTTTGTCAAGAATGGTTAAAATTTGTTTTAATTCCTTTTGGTAACCAAGACCTTCAATGTAGCCAAACAAAATATTTCTGTTTGACACCTGATTGACAATGTCAAGGCCGAGTTTTTCAAAAACTTCATCTACCATTTTTAAACATTCGCCATCGGCAACAAGTGAAAGCTCTCCGTTGCCAATAATGTCAGCATCGCATTGCACAAATTCGCGAAATCTGCCTTTTTGCGCACGTTCTCCACGATAAACCTTGCCAATTTGAAAGCGTTTGAAAGGGTAGTGCAGCGTTTCGTTATGCATGGCCACAAATCTTGCCAAAGGAACAGTCAAGTCGTATCTCATGCAGATGTCAGTGTCGCCTTTAGTGAAGCGGTAGACCTCTTTGTCAATCTCTCCGCCAGACTTTGCAAGAAGTATTTCGCTTAGTTCAAGCACAGGTGTGTCAAGCGGCAAAAAATTGTGTTTGAGATAAACACTTTTGATTTGGTCAAGCATATTGTCAAAAACAAGTTGGTCCTTAGGCTGAAGCTCCATAAAGCCTGACAATTTTCGTGGTTTTATGATTTTTTGTTCGTTCATTTTTTCCCCTTTTTGTTCATTTATATTTGTGCAAAAGTTGTTTTGCAGAGCTGTTTTTATGATAAAAGATTTGTTATTTTCTGGACTTGCTCTCTCGCAGAGCCTAGATTTTACGCACAAGAAGTTATCCACATTTCCACAAATAAATAATTATACAAAACTGCTAATTTTTATGCATTTTGTAAAAATTTGCAGTTTTCCTATGCGGTTTTGGGCAAGTTATCCACATTTCCACAACCTTATCTTTGTTTTTTGCCTAATTTCAGCATTTTGAGCGGAAAAACAAGTGATTATAAATTGTTTGCAAGAGAAAAGTATTTTTACTTTTTTAGTATTTTGAAAAATATTCATCTGAAGGGCTTGTTATTAAAGCTGTTTTTATGCATAATTTTCAAATTTTAAATTAAGCCATAGAGTTATTTATCTTTTTTATCCTTTGGTTATTGCAAAATTTTTTATGAATTTTGAAGGATTTTTGCTGCTCACAAAGAAGAGTTTGTGAAGGGCTCTTGTTGAAGAGATATAAAGAATGTTTTTATCAAGATTGTTTTGATAGTTTTCTTCGTCTGCATTTGGAATAATCACTGCGTCAAATTCAATTCCTTTTGCTGTTGCGCAGGTTGTAACAAGAACTTTGTTTTTATAGTCCTCAGGTTCCTTCATCAGAGTGTAGTCAATATTTCCATTGAGCTGTTTGCAAATTTGTTTTGCTTCTTTATTGCATTTGCAAATAATTGCAATGTGGTCAAATTCTGAGCAATTTTCTTTGATCAGTTTTGCAATTACCTTTCCTTGATTTTCAGTGACGATCATTTTAGGATCTTCTCCACGACGATTTACATATTCAATATTTTTGATACCTATCATATTGTTTGCGAAGGAAGCAATCTCTTGTGTTGAGCGATAAGTTTTGTTTAAATTGTAAATCTTGCAACCAAGAAAATCTGCGGTCAGCCCAAGATATTCTTTTGAAAGAGTTTTTTCAATGCACTGGTTGACATCGCCAACAATCATATAAGGGCAGGACCAAATCTTTTTGAACATATAAATATCAACTGGTGTAAAATCTTGCATTTCGTCTATGATAAGATATTTGGCTGAAAAATCGTGGTCGAGGCCATAAAGGTAATGTTTGATTGCAAGGTAAGTGCCTTTGTCCATATAATGAATTGTCGCACTTTTTCGAGCCGAAAGTTTTTCTCTAGCCATAAAAATCTGAAATATCTGTTCAACATCTTTTAATGGCATAAAAGAATATAAAATTTGCTTAAAACGATCTTTAAGACCTCGATGTTGCATTTTATTGTAATGTCGTTTTTCAGTAAAAACCATTGCATATTGCCAGGCAATTTTGTTTATTCTTTCATAAAAATCATATCCTTTGAAAGTTTTGAAGAAAAGCCTTCGCGTTTCTTCTTCAGTGAAAACAATTTCTTCGTTTTTTCCATCATCGTTTTCTTTGATCACATACTTTAATGTTTTTGGAGTAAAAATGTCTGTCAGTGGACCTTTTAAAAATCTTAAAAGGCTATCCAAAAATTCATAAGAAGATTTGTATGAAATTTCATTGAGTTCTTTTTGATTTGCCTCAGTTGCAATATCATCCAGCATTTCTTCCCTTGGTTGAACAGGCTTTCGCAGTTCTGTTTTCACAATTTGAGCGAATGTTGTTTCAACAAGATCGTCTTCCCCAAGCTGCGGCAGCACTTCGCTGATATAGCTTGAAAAAATATTGTTGGGGCTTAGAACCAGAATGTCGCTGCTCTTTAGAGATTTACGATGCTTATAAAGAAGATAAGCGGCTTTGTGAAGAGCGATTGAAGTTTTGCCCGAGCCTGCCACACCTTGAACCAAAATGTTATCATTTTTTTCAGTTCTGATGATTTCATTTTGCTCTTTTTGTATGGTCGAAACAATTTGACGCATCTTATCAGATGCATTTTTTGATAAAATTTGTTGCAAAATTTCATCATTGATCGTTAAATTTGTATCAAAATATGAAAGAAGTTGTTGATTTTCAATCTTATATTGTCGTTTTAGAGTAAGCTGCCCCTTAATAATTTTGTCTTTTGCCACATATTGAGCATTGCCTAGTTCGTATTCATAATACATCGAGGCAACTGGGCTTCGCCAATCGACAGCGTAAACTTTTTTATTGCTGATGATTGATCCTAGACCAATATAAATTTTTTGCAGCCCGGAAGTTGTTTTAAAATCTATTCGTGCAAAGTAAGGGGAGCTGTTTTGAAGTTTTAGTTTACCAAGTTCTTTTTCAAGGTTAAGTTGCTGCTGTTCAATCTGCGACAGGTGCGAGAAAGTCGACGACAAGTCTTGACCTTGTTTATATTCGTAAAAATTGTTCCCAAGTTCCAACCGTTTTTCTTCAAAAAGATTCCGAAGGTCAGCAAGTTCAACTTGTGCTTTTTCAATTTTTTTGTTTATAACTTTGATAGTGTTTGATAAGTATGTTTTTTCTATCTCTTCCATTTCCATTCCCTCCTTGGCGTCTATTCTTGATTATCCTCGGCAATTTCTGAATTTTCCTCGTGATTTTCATTTTCATCATTTTGAAGGTTGTTTTCTTGCTCTTCTTTTTCTGTTTGTTCAGATTCTTCGTCCTTAGCAGTGATGGCAACACCTACAATCTTATTGCCATCTTTGAGACGCATTATTTTCACACCTTGGCTTACTCTTGAAAGAGCTGAAATTTGGTCGATTGCTGTTCTGATGATGACTCCGTTATCTGCTATTAAAAGAAGGTCATCTTCTTCATAAGATTGTCTGAGAGCAACCAACTTGCCGGTTTTTGCATTAAATACTCCTGCTTTTACTCCTTTTCCACCACGAGATTGAAGCCTGAATTCATCAACATTAGAGCGCTTGCCATAACCATTTTCAGAAATTGTGATGATTTGAGAGCCTGGTTTTATGATTGCCATGTCAACGATATAATCACCCTTATCAAGTTTTAAGCTGCGCACACCTTGACTGTCTCTTCCAACGCAGCGCACATCTTTTTCGCTAAATCTGATGGCTTTTCCGTCGTGAGAAGCAATCAAAATGTCGTCTTCACCTTTGGAGGTCTCCACGCCAATGAGTTCGTCATCTTCCATAAGTTTGATGGCGATTTTTCCAACTTTTCTGATGGAAGCATATTCTTCAAGTTTAGTCTTCTTGATCAGCCCGCTTTTTGTTGCCATAATCAGATAGCCATTTTCTTCTTCCTTTCTTGGAATGATTGTGGTAACTTTTTCGCCTTCGCCAAGCATAAGCAGATTGATCATCGCTCTGCCTTTTGCAGTGCGTTGAGCTTCAGGCACTTCATAAGCATATAGGCAGTAAACTTTTCCTTTATTGGTAAAGAACATTAATTCATCATGTGAAGAGGTTGCAAAAATGTCTTTTACAAAATCTTCATCTTTGGTTTTATGAGCCGTGATTCCGACTCCGCCACGTCGTTGAGATTTGTATTCGCTGACACCCATTCGCTTGATATAGCCTTGATTTGTTATCGAAATCACAACATCTTCTTGTGGAATAAGATCGGCGATATCGATACCGCCAGCATCAAGACTTATCTGCGTTCTGCGTTCATCTCCAAAATCTTGTTTGATTTGTTCAAAATTATCTCTGAGAATTTGAAGAATTCGATGTGGATTTGCTAAAATATCTTCAAGATCGGCAATGGTTCGCTCAAGACTTGCCAGCTCTTCATTTAGTTTTTCAACTTCCAAAGAGGTGAGTCGAGAAAGTTTCATTTCCAAAATTGCGTTTGCTTGAATCTCGTCAAGTTCAAAGTTTGCAATAAGTTTTTCGCAGGCATCTTGCTTGTCATCAGAGTTTTTGATAATTCTGATAACCTCGTCTATATTTGCAAGTGCAATCACAAGACCCTTGACGATATGCTCACGCTCGCGTGCTTTGTTAAGGTCAAATTGAGTTTTGCGCGCTAAAACTTCTTTTTGATGCTCAAGATAATAATAGAGCATTTCCTTCAAGTTCAGAATGCGAGGCTGTCCATTGACAAGGGCAAGCATAATGATTCCCGAGCCTTTTTGCAGTTGAGTGTTTTTGTATAGCGAGTTTAAAACAACTTGAGCGTTGGCGTCTTTTTTGACATCAACAACAATTCTCATGCCGTGTCGGTCAGATTCTTCTTTGATGTCACTTATTCCTTCAAGGCGTTTGTTTTTGACTTGGTCAGCCATCTGAATGATAAATTGTGCTTTGTTGACTTGATATGGCAGCTCGGTGATAACAATTCGGCTTCTGCCATTTGAAAGTTCTTCAATTTCAGCTTTACCACGCACGACAATTCCGCCGCGACCGGTTTTATATGCATGTTTTACCGCAGCTCTACCCATGATGATTCCGCCTGTTGGGAAGTCAGGAGCAGGAATGTATTTGATCAGTTCGTCGATATCAATCTCAGGGTTGTCAATCATGGCTTGCAAGCCGTTAAGCACTTCGGTAAGGTTGTGTGGAGGTATGTTTGTGGCCATACCAACAGCAATGCCGTCTGCGCCGTTGATAAGAAGGTTTGGAATTTTGGCTGGAAGAACGGACGGCTGCATAAGAGTGTTGTCAAAGTTTGGATAGAAATTGACAGTTTCCTTGTCAATATCTTCAAGCATAAGAGATGCAATCTTTGAAAGTCTGGCTTCAGTGTAACGCGATGCAGCAGGTGGGTCGCCGTCAACAGAACCAAAGTTGCCTTGTCCGTCAACAAGAGGGTATCTTATTGAAAAGTCTTGTGCAAGACGCACCATAGCATCGTAAACCGAATTATCGCCGTGAGGGTGATATTTACCCATAACGTCACCCACAATACGTGCTGACTTTTTGGTTGGTTTGTCGTAAAAGTTGTTCATCTCGCCCATGCCATACAAAATGCGGCGGTGCACAGGTTTCAGGCCGTCTCGCACATCAGGAATGGCACGTGAAACATTGACAGCCATTGCATAGGAAATAAAACTATGCTTTAAGTTGTCAACGGTGTCAACTTTTTCTATTTTTGAATTTGCCAAAATCTCTTCCAAAGATTTTTTGTTATCGTTTTTATCCATAATTCCTCCAAGCATCTGCTGATGCTTTAAAATTTTTTACGCGTCGATATCGTCAGGGCTTACAAGAGTTGCGTTTTCTTGAATAAACTTTCGTCTGAGCTCTACGTCTTCGCCCATCAGGTCGTTAAACATCTTTTCAGCTTCAATAGCGTCTTCAATTGTCAGCTGAATAAGAATTCTGCTTTCAGGGTTCATTGTTGTGTCCCAAAGCTGAGTCGCATTCATTTCACCAAGACCTTTGTATCTCTGTTGCGCACATCCCTTTCTGCCGTTTGTTTGATACCACTCTTCAAGCTCTTGGTCAGAATAGAAATAGAAGTCTTCTTTGTTTTTTGTTACCTTATAAAGTGGTGGCTTTGCCGCGTATACATGACCTTCTTCCAATAGTGGTCTCATAAAGCGGAAGAAGAAGGTTAAAAGCAAAATTCTGATATGCGCTCCGTCAACATCGGCATCGCTCATACAAATGATTTTGTCGTAGCGAAGTTTGTCCATATTAAAGTCTTGTCCAATGCCAGTTCCAAAAGCGGTTATCATCATTTTGATTTCTTGATTTTCAAGGATTTTATTCAAACGCGCTTTCTCAACATTCAAAATTTTACCACGAAGAGGCAAAACAGCTTGGAAGCGTCTGTCTCTTCCAGTTTTAGCAGTTCCACCGGCTGAGTCACCTTCGACAAGATAGATTTCGCAAAAGCGTCTGTCTTTTTCGCTGCAGTCGGCAAGTTTGCCTGGCAGGGTTGTGCTTTCAAGAATGCTTTTGCGTCTTGTAAGCTCTCTTGCATTTCTTGCGGCATCTCTTGCTCTTTGTGCGGTGATTGATTTCATGATAAGATTTTTGGCTTCGCCAGGATGTTGCTCAAGATAGTCGCCAAATTCCTCAACCACAGCTTTATAGACGATTGTTCTCATTTCGCTGTTGCCAAGTTTTGTTTTGGTCTGACCTTCAAACTGAGGGTTTCTCAGTTTAACGCTGATGACGGCGGTTATGCCTTCTCGGCAGTCTTCTCCAGAAAGTTTTTCGCTTTCTTTGATAATTTTGTTTTTGACAGCATAGTCATTGATAACTTTGGTAAGCCCAGCTTTAAATCCGTCGAGGTGTGTTCCGCCTTCTTCTGTGTTGATGTTGTTTGCATAGGCATTTATAATTTCGCTGTAACCTTCATTGAATTGAAAGCAAACTTCAATTTCATTTTCAAGTTCGCCCTTGCTGTTTCTGTTGAATTTGTTAAAGTAAACAGGGTAGGCAAGAAGTGTTTCACGATTCTTATTGAGATAGTCAACAAACTCAACAATTCCGCCTTTAAATTCAAACTCTTCCTTGCGTTCCTGCCCTTCGCGTTTGTCTTCAAGTGTGATAACAAGACCTTTGTTTAAGAAAGCTATTTCTCTGAAGCGGTTTTTCATGATGTCAAAATTGAAGTCAACCGTTTCAAAAATTTCATCGTCGGGCAGAAAGGTTATGGTTGTTCCTCGTTTGTCAGTTGGCCCCAAAACAGTAAGAGGAGAAAGAACTTTGCCTCGTGAAAATTCGATTTGATAGTGTTGCCCATTTTGATAAACATCAGCTTTCATATATTTTGACAAAGCATTTACGCATGAAACACCAACTCCATGCAAACCGCCTGAAATCTTGTAGCCTTCTCCGCCAAACTTTCCACCGGCATGGAGTTTTGTTAAAACAACCTCAACAGCACTTTTGCCTTCTTTTGGAATTATTCCGGTTGGGATGCCTCGACCATTGTCGGCAACCGAACAAGAGCCGTCAAAGTTGAGAGTGACCTCAATTTTGGTGCAGTAGCCAGCCAAAGCCTCGTCGATTGAGTTGTCAACCACTTCGGTCACAAGATGGTGCAGGCCATGTTCGTCAGTTGAGCCGATATACATTCCAGGACGCTTTCGCACAGGCTCGAGCCCTTCAAGCACCTGAATGTCGCTTGCATCATATTTATTAGACTTTCCGATTTCTTTTTCTTCTTGCTCTAAAAGTTCTTTATCTTCCATGATTAACCCCTATATATATTTATATATATTATATTATATAATATATCTATAAAAAACACAAGCGATTTTAGGCAAAAAAGGGGTGTTTTTTAGGCCGCAAAGCTTGTCAAGACGGTTTTATCGACAAAAAAATTATGCCGAAAATTTCGGCAAAAGTTTGGCAAATTGAGCACTCTTATGCTATATTTAATTTGGGTAAGATAAAATGAAAGATTTAAACGAGACTATGGCAGCAAAACAGCACATCGACTGCCAGCAAAATAAAACACAAACAAACAAGAAACAAGAACTTATTAGATTTTTTAAATTTTTGGCATTCTCCCTTTCAGCCGGAGTTATTCAACTGGGCAGTTTTGAAATATTATATCACCTTATTGGTTGGAATAATTGGTGGGCTACATACTTAATCTCAATCACTTTATCGGTTATTTGGAATTTTACTTTCAATCGCAAGTTTACATTTAAGTCAGCAAGCAATGTTCCGCTTGCTATGGGGCTTGTTCTTATCTATTATGCGGTTTTTATTCCAATTTCAACATTTGGCGGGGATGCACTCGAGGCTGCTGGTTGGCATGAAACGCTGGTTACTGTGCTTATGATGATTCTCAATTTTGTTACTGAATTTTTTTATGATCGTTATGTTGTTTTCAGAAACAGCTTGAACACAAACAATTTGGCTAAGGTCAAAATTAAAAATGCAATTATACAAATGGGACAAACAAAATTGGTAAAAAAATCTTTGCAAAATTTAAAACTACCTGAAAATATTGTTGTTGAAAAAATTTACAAAAAGTAAATTTAATATTAATTTCCTTTTTTCTAACAAATCATTTTGTTTTTGTTTTGCTTTTGGTTAAAATAAAAATATGAATTTGGCAATTTACATTACACTTGCTGTTGCCTGCTTTGCGCTTGCTGTTCTTAATGGGTTTTATCAAGACAGAGACAAAACTTCTGGCACGATTTTTTGCATTGTAACACCTCTGACATTTTTGGTGTTCTCAATAATAAGCGGCAATCTTTCTTCAACTTACAATGCTTTATATTTGACCATAACTCTTGCTGTTGCTTTTTATGTTGCAACCGAAGCTTGCACCAAATCAAACAATGCAGAAATGATATTGAAAGGTATTCTTAATATTGCAAGTGTTGTACTGCTTGTTTTGGGAAGCATATCACTTTCGCCTTTTACAGTTTTTGGCCTTCTGGGAGGGTTTTTGTTTGGGGCAGGATTTGGATTTATTATGCTTGCAGCAAAAAAAGATTTCTCATTATCGAAAAAGATTATATGTTTTATAGAATTTTTATTTAGCGGTGCAATTTTAGGTTGTTCTTTTTCAAGTATGCTGACAAGCACGCACATCGTTTCTGCGGCGCTTTATCTTACAGGTGCAGTTTTGCTGTTTGCAAAATATCTTCTTCGCACATTTTTTGGCCAACATCAAACAATCAAGGTGATTTCAAGAATTGTGTTTGGTCTTTCTATGATTGCAATCATCAGTTCAATATTTTTTTACTAAAAAGTGTTGACAAAAGGGTGACAGATGCATATAATATATCTTGTCAGTAAAACAGAGATGGCGCGGGATAGAGCAGCTCGGAAGCTCGTCGGGCTCATAACCCGAAGGTCGTTGGTTCAAATCCAACTCCCGCAACCAGTATAAACAAAGGGATGTAGCGATTTTACCGCCTTCAAAAATTGTGTTTTGACACCAATTTTGACACCAGAAAGGAGGTATAAAATTAGGTAATAGTATTGTTATTTTCCCTTAAAGACCAATAAAATGTTGGTCTTTTTTATTTAACCTTTTTCTTAAGTTTTTCATATTCTGTCTGAAGCTGCCAAACTATATTTAAAAGTTGAGCCTTTGTCTTCTCTTCAAAATATGAAAAATCGTAATGTTGTTTAGGATCATATGCCGGGGGAATATCTTCCTCATTTATAGACTCTTTCTTCTCTTCAGAATCTTCTTCAAACAATTTCTTTTTCTGTTTTTGTTGAGCTTTATAATTTTTAACATATTCTCGAATTGACAAAACAGACATATCAGGTCTGAGAACATTATTTTTTATATCAACTCTCAACTGATCAGTATTTACTGTTAAAAGCTCAAAAAGTTTTGACTTTGAAAAACCGAAAAATTCTTCAAGTATTACAGGCTTGTCAGTTTCTTGTTTAACAAATTTTTCATAACAACTACAAAGCCTACTAACTGCTGTTTCATCTAATCCCAACCCTTGCATAATATTTTCAAAAAACACATATTCATTTTTCTTAGTAACAAATCGACTATAATATGTAAGATGGTAATTTTTGAACAATTCTCGAACTTTATACACATAAAAACAAAGCTCAGCAAAAGCATTTTGACCTTTTGCAAAAATCTTATTTATTTTCTTCAGATATTCATTTAAAAGTTTAATTCCTTCAGAGCAATCATGATCATAAGGTTTTAAATCAAAATCATACTCTTCAATCATTTTAAAATTTTCCATTTTTACCTCCGCTTAACTCTTTGATTTGCTGATTTAATTGGTCGCAAACATCAATCCATTTGACAAATTTTTGTGGATAGCAATGCTCCTCATTATTCATTATTTTAATTTTGGCTTTTAACTCAACTTTCACTTTTTCAAGTTCCTGAATTGCAAGTTGTATTTGATTTTGTTTTAACTTATTAGAACGTTGTATTAGTAGAGTTTTCAATTTTTCTTTTGCATTTAACAATGCTTTTAATTCTACAATCACTTTGTCTTTTTCTTCAAGTTGAGTTTCTACAACACTTTTATCAAATATATATTGCAAACAAAGTTTAATAACACGATCTTTTGTTAGCGTTTGTAAATACTCTCTTGTTGCTTTTTCTTTGTCAGTCATCTTTTCCTCCATAATTTATTTTCTTTTTGAAAGAAGCCGTCTTTTCTTTCTTAAATATTCAGGTGTTGCTTTATACAACAAAGCATACTCATAACAACCGTGTTCTTGCATTACAGAACTTAACAATTTCTCATTGCCAGTCTTTGAGGCTATTTTTAATTTGACCTAGCTTTTATGATAAGCCTTTTCAAGTTGTTCTTTAGAAGAACTCAAAGCAAGCTTTTTATGTTTCTTTTTAAAAAATGCCATGTTTTTATTCCTCCATAAAAATTTTATAAAAAGTATTGACTTTTTGTTTTAAATACACTATAATGATAATGTTCTTATTGAACACACATTAATGTGTCAGGCTTATAACTTTTGTCTATAAGCACGAGGGACGATTTGTGCGCCCTCATTTTTTTTATTTATGAAACTTATTAAACATTTTTTTGTTTCTATCTTTTTGTTTCGATTTAACAAAAATTGTGTTTCTAATTTCTTCAACTTTTCTACGAGGAATATCCATGTTTTTGTGATTCTCTCTAAATTTTTCGTTTACAACAATAGGCTTGCCTTCGTCATCTTCAATTTCTAAAAAGTGTTTATAATAAGTCTTTTGATTAGTTTTAGGATTTTTATAACCCTTTAATTCAGTCCTATTTGAACCTTTCTTTGAAGATAGGGGAACAACAGCAAGCTCATTTCTGACATTATTATCAACAACAACCACTGGCCGAGTTTTCTTGGAGCCAGTTTTTTGTTTGCCCAAATAATTGTCTTTAGTAGTCAGAGTTCTTCCCCAAGGAATATATTTATTTTTGTGTTTCAAAATAACTCCCTTTAATCAAGCATAACAGCTTGAATATTATTTTTAAAAATATTGTTCAAATCAATATTAATAGGAATTAAACCCTTATCAAGATCTTTTTTAAGAGCATTATCTACTTTGATTTGAAGAACATTATAATCAGAAATATATGGTTGACCTTTTGCATTATCTATGTAAATATTTTTATCAATAGCATCAATAGGGTCATATTTAAAATTCAACGGTTTTTCAAAATCTGCTCCAATAAGTTTTTTTACAACGTCAGGAACTTTCAAATTAGAAGAGTAATAGAACCGTTTTTTAAATTTTTCAGTGGAACCTAAAGCTTTCTCAACATATTTTTTTACATAAGAATTGCAACGTTCGCGACTGCAAATTCTAGAAACAGTTGTGAAACCATAAGCGAAAGAAGTTGCATTATAAATAGGCTCTCCGTCTGTCTCTTTAAGTTCATGCAAACGTTTTGTCTTTTCAAAATATTCTTTAGAACAATACCCCAGATCTTCTAAAATGCCATATTTATTTTTCTTCTTTGCCCAATGACAACAAACCTTTCCAGAATTCACAAGTCCCATTTGTTTTGCAGAAAGACCAGTTATTAACATATGCAAATGAAAACAACCGTCTTGATGCCTTTCGGGAAAAGTCATATAAGCAAAAGAGGGGAATTGCTTTTTTAAATTATTAACATATTTCACATAGCAATCAAACACTGCAGACTCGTCAGTTCTATCAATCTTCTGTCTATCAAAAGTTATTGTGCAAAACCAATCAAAGTCGTTCATATTTAAAAGCATATTCATTAAAATAACTGTTCGATTTAGACTGGCCTCTTTTGATGCTAACACCATATTCTTTTTATAATACCGAATTTCTCCAGTATCTATATTTCTTTGAACAATTTCTCCAGAACTTAAAGTGTAAGGTTCCCACTTTTTTATAATTTTTCTATTCGGCTGAAAGTAAAAAGACATTATTGTCTCATTTTTATAAATTCTTTCTTTCGAATATAAATTATAACTTAAATTTCCTCCCATGAATTAAAACTCCTTTTAAGTTATAATTTTTCTAATTAAACTTTATTTCATGCCTTGTCTTTTATTACATTTTAAAACCAAAAAATAACAATGATATTTTCGTGCGTGATTTTGATTTTTTTGATAGCCAATTCTATTTTTAGCAAGTAATATAAACAAATCACGAACTGCAAAATTTAATTCTCTGGCCACCGAATAAATATAAGGCAAGATTAAATGTTGTTTTCTTCCAATAATAAAATCTTGAAACTTAAATATAAGAAGTCCACCATGTTTTAATACTCTCTGCAGAGAGATTAAACTATCTTTATAAAATGTTTTAAGTTCTTCCAAGGAACTAAAACTACCATATCTTTGAGCCATTTTACATTTAGAATTTCCACTAACTATAAAAGGTGGGTCAAAAATAACTGATTTAATACTTGATGCATCAAAAGGCAAATCTCTAACATCTAACTTTAATACTGATTCTAACTGTGGGTTAATATCACTTTTTAATACTGGATCTGAAACAACACCATTTCTATAAAAGCCACCTATATTATAACAAGGGTCAAAATGTATTGGTTGTCCCTTATTATAAAGTTTTAATATGTTATTTATAATTTCTTGTTGGTCATAACTTATACTTTTTATTAAATCATTTGAAACCATTTCTTATTTCCTTAAATTTTTATTTTCCGTTGAGTGTTACTATTGTCTAGTAAGCACTCAATCGCGAAAACCGGGCAAAGCCTCGGTTTTTCGCGAATTTACTTTGTCAAAAGCAAAGTTTTTGAAAGCAAGTTCTTCGAAGAAAAAGCAACCAAAACAGATTTTTCTGTATCTGATGCATTTAAATTCATCTCTTTGTTTATCATTATTCCTCGTTATGTGATATTTATTTGGGGCAATCATTAAGGGTTGCGACCCTTAATAATCCCTCTTTTCAATATCACTCTTCCTCACTTTCTTCAAGATCTTGTGGAGGCGACATTGGCTTAATAATCTCAGGAAAGTGAACGGAAGGTTTATCTGTTTTCTTCTTAACAACTTCTGCTTTTTCTTTCTCAACATTTTGTAAAGCTTTTATCTTTTGCCAAAGCGACCAGTGGAATATTTTCCAAATAAAACCATGAGGCATTGTATCAATAGCCTCTTGCAAAGCTAAGTTTCTTTTTTCACGTCGATACAAAGGACCATCAAAAAGTTTTACATATTTCATAAGATTATCTTCAGTAAATTTTAGCATTTTAGACGACACTTTATGTGTGCCTAAATTTTCTTGAACTTTTAATGTTTCATCAGATATAAAATCAGTTAAATCTTTGTAATCTTTAATTTCCATCAAACAATAGCTCCTAAATTTTTCAAAATTTGTTTATCATATTCTGCATTTTTATAATAACCACGAGGTGCAATAAAATAATGCTTATTGTTAAATTCGACATAGCTCTCAAGCGTAAATTGATAGCCTTCTTCAGTATAATAATCAAAACCTTGATTATATTTGCCATCGTAAAAAGCAGGACGACAACCTTTACTATCATAATAATTAAAAATCGGTAAATCTGTTTCAAACTCAACAACAATGCCAAGATCCTTATTCTCTTTTCTTTCTCGAGCTAACATATAGTTTTCAGCTGTATCACAAGAATAAAATTTCCTAGCAGTCCATTTAAGTTTAACAACACGACCGTAAATGTCTTCTGTAACAGAAAGATTGTCAACAACAATAAACTGTTCAGCAATACTACGTATATTAAGGTCTATATTTCCTAATCTTTGACAAGCCATATAAACGTTATAATCGTTATGCCTATGTAATTGAAACCAACGATAGACCTCTTCTCTTATATACTTTGACATTCGGCTATCATAATATTTTTGAGCTTCATCCAAAAATATAGTTGAGTAGGGTGGTATATTCGCAGTTTCAAAATAAGGATTTGGCAAAGCAATCTGAAAGCCATCAATATAATACGTTTGTAAACGACTATTGATTTGGACTTTATAATCAGCATAGCATAGATGCCTTTGAGGCGGCAATTCTAAGTTAGAAAAACCGCCTTTAGACAACTTGTTAATTTCATGTTTAAGATTTAAATAATCTTCAAATCCATGTTCAATCATTGTTTGAGCAACAAAATGAGTCAATTTACAA
Organism: uncultured Bacillota bacterium; assembly: GCA_946495675.1. GTDB lineage: Bacteria > Bacillota > Clostridia > Christensenellales > UBA1242 > Caccovivens. Next base: position 33,582 of record CAMMDQ010000003.1, read on the forward strand.
GTTTTACCGGCACCTGGTATGCCGCAAATTATAGTAATCAAATTTCTGCACCAACTCCAACAAATCGAAGAATAACATCCTCTGAAAGAGAATCTATGTTTTTAAAGCTTACATTATAATTTTTATTTTCAATTTCAATAATTCTTAATGATTCCAAATTTGCAAAAACTGCAAAATTAATTTCTGTATAGGTTGAAGGGATAATGATTTTTATTAAATTTTCATTTGTAAATGTTGTAGGATTAAAAATAGTTAAAGTATAATCTTCTCCTTCTATATATTCAGTTTTCACTTTCTCTATTATGTAAGAATATTGAGAACCGACCATTACATAACCCATACAGCGAACAGAAAACGTTGAATAGTCCATTAATTCCTTTTCAGAATTATTGAACGAAACATACCACCGATTAGACCCCCATTCTTCCTGCAAATCACTAGCATTATCATTTTGACCTTCAACCCTAGCATAAATTGTTTCTTCTTTACTATATGAGCAAGGCAATTTAATCACAGAGTCAGTCCCTTGATAGCTACTAATGTCTTCATTTAAAAATACATAATCATTAAAATTAGTAACTGGAAGTTGATTTAAAGACTTTTTAAAAATATTTTTTGTATATTTTGACCATATTTCATCAGACAAATATTCTTCATACAGCGAATCTGGTACATACATCTCAAAAGCATCATATGTTGCTTCTCCATTAGAAAAATCTAATCCTTGTATTACTGCAGTCTCATTGTTTACTATTAATTTCGTAATTTGATAAAAATTTGATAATTCAAAAGACGTAATATGGTTTGGCAAAATGACAGTGTCAACATTTGTGCCATCAAAAGCATACCGAGATATGTAATCAATATTATAATCGTTACCCTCAAAAAATTTCATTTCTCCAACAAGAATTTTAAAAGGATATATTGCCTCGCCTTTTTCAATCGCTACGTCAGAAAACGAAACTATGTCATAATATTCAGTTGTTTCATCATTAAAAGTCACTTTTAAATATGAAGAATAATCAAAAGAATCGTTAAAAACATTTTCCATATCACTTGACGAATTTATAATAATCTCTTCATTACTTGGAATAAATTCAAATGAATAACCAGTTGGTATGTTTTCAACTACTGTAGAATCCCCAGTATAAGCAACTACTGAATTTTTGAAAAATTTAAAATCAGTTATCTCAACCTTCTCTTGTGCATTTTGACTTTCAAGTTCTTTAATTTTCAACTCCAGTTCTGCGATTTTATTTTCCAGGAATATGTTTTCGCTTTCTAACTCATTTAAAAGCTCTTTATATATAGCAAGTTCATTTTTTAAATCTTGTAGTTCTTTCTTATCATCCAATGAATAACTAATTTGCTCTCCATTAAACCAGTCTTTAATCATTGCTGGATGCTGTGCTGTAAACACAAAACCTGCAATACTTGTTGGAATTGTTACAGCACCAGTCAAACCTAAAACTACTTTTCCAAATGTTTTCATAATATGCTCCTTAAATCATTATCGCACCGTTAGGGAAATCAATATCTTGTAAAGATAAATTTTCTGCCCTAGCAATCATGCTTTGATGATAAACTCTTAAATTTGAACCATCTTCAAAAATCAATTCTTCTAAATTTACAAAACCTTTTAAACCACAATAACCTATAAACTCAACAGAAGCGGGGATAGTCAATGAACGAATATTTTGATAAGTTGGGTTACTATGTTTAGGATGTGATAATAAAATAGTCTCACAATCTTTATGTATTGAAAAAGAATCAACTGTTATATCAACAATTCCAACTAATACCATATAAGGATTTTCTTTTGAACCCAAATAATAACCATTTTCATATTCCATTTGTTTTAAACCTTCATCCGAAATTGTACTAGGAAAAAGAAATTCGGGATCATAAAACCCAATGAAATTTGGAGACAAAATTATAGAATCAGGTTCACGACTGTTATAAAAGAAATCTCGTTCAGCAACTATACAAGAATCAGCTAACTCGATATCTTTAATAGAACTAATCACATCTGATGCAATCAAATAAGGCTTATCTTCCATACCTTTATAAAAAACATTATTGTATTCATACAAAGGTAAAGAATCGCACCCTAAAAAAGTGTTCATATCAAAATAAATTAAATTTTCAGTTTCTAGAGTGAAACTCTCTAAATTTTCACAATTAGCAAAAGCTTCTTGTTTAATAATCTGAACTGAACTTGGGATTTCAATAGATTTTAATTGAGAACAAGAAAAAGCAAAATTTCCTATTTCTGTCAAATATTTAGGCAAAACAATAGATTCAATAGATGAGTCATAAAAAGCATGATTACCAATACTTTTAATTAGAATATCATTTCCTTCTACAATTTGACCATTCAATACAGAATACGAAGAGGGAATTGCTATATCCTTTTCAGTACCTAAATACTTTAAGATCGTACCGTCTTCAATTGAAAAATCATCTAAAGATGTCAATTCTGAATCGGGCTCAGGATCATCTGGTGTTTCTCCTGGTTCTTCTGGAGTTTCACCGGGGTCTTCAGGTGTGGGCTGTTCAACTTGCGAAGAAGCCCAATTTGGTAATTGAAAACCTACAAAGAAACTTCCCGCAACTAAACACAAACAACAAAAAATAATAATAAAAAACTTAAAATTTTTCATTAAACCACCTTCAGACAGCAATATTTAAAAGAGGCAATTTATACACTGATGCTTCATTATTAAACCATTCAAAACAAGGAAGACCTTTATATGAATAATTATCAAAAGGTTTCTCAGAGATGTCAAAATATTGTAATGCAAATTTTTTCCCAGTCCCGCTATGACCGGCGATTTTTTCACGATCAAGAATATCTTTTCTAAAAGTCATTGAAGAAATAATATTATCTATTTGCACATCAGAATCAATTTCAAAATATCTTGAAAGCTCTAAATTTGTTTTATGTTCATAATTAGAAGAAGCAGACATATATTGATTTAATACAGTTTTTAACAAAGCAGATATAGTTGATAAAGTATCAGTTTCAATATATATTTGATTTTCACTATTATTTAACAACTTATAAGTAGTACCTTCTAACAAAAGACCTTCTTTATTAAACAATTTATTAACATTCGAATAATCACTTGTTAAAAGATATGGGACACGAGACGCATACAAATAATTTGAAGGATCGTTTCCCCATAATGGGTATTGACTATAAAATGAATCTTCAACTTGACCACGATCACCATAAGTGCAGAAAGCATATCTTAAAATATAATCATAATCACTAGTTTCTTCAAAGCCATAAACTACAGCACAAGGTTCAATTTCAATCAATTCGCCTTCACTTGTATAAGAAGCTAAATAAGTTGAAAATTTCATATAAACCAACTTTGAAAAACCTAAATCATTACCAAAACGTTAAATAGTTAAAAATGAATCGGCACCAATATTTGTTGTAGTAAACGCATTTAATAGATGAAGCATAGAAGGCGAAATAGAAAAAACAAAACCAGCCGTTGAGCCACTTAATTCTCCATTTTCACGAATATATTCAAGATTATCGATAGTAGAATTATTTGCAGTTAAAACATAGGTCTCGCCTACTATATCATCATTATCAACAAAGCCGCCAGTCCCATCGCCTTTGTCTGGGAAAAATGTTTGTCCTGACCCATCAATTATGATAGTCTCATCGTTATTATTGTTTGTCTGATTACTATTTTGTGTATTGATGTAATAACCTACAAAAAATGATAAAGCACATACTAAAACAGCAATCAAAACTAAATAAAATATATTTTTACTTTTCATAAATCCTCCAATTTAAAACAACCCAACAATTCCAACCCAGTCAAGAAAACTCCCAAGCCAAGAAAGACCTTGACCTAGCAAACGAAAAATTAATCCCAAAAGAGCTAAAATAGAAGGGCCAAAAATTACAACAGCTATAATAATCAAAGCAAGTTTCCAAAACATAATAACATTCCTTTTTCGACTTTTAATAAAAAATAAAGGGAAAAGGGGAAGGACCCCAAGCCCCTTTATTTATTGAACTAATTAACAAAATGCAACATGGCCGTTGTCTGTTCAACAGTTTCGGCACCCTCTTGCAATTTATCTGGAGTGAACCATGTTTGCAATGTTTCAACAAAGGTTGTTCCTTCACAACCACCATAAATCAACACTGCTAGACAGAAAAATGCTGCAAGAACAAGAATAGACAAAACAACATAACCGACAACTTTTAACCATGTAGGTGAGCTATAATTATATCTAGCCATTTTTTATCTCCCTATTTATTTTTTTTCTACCAAAACACATGACTCAGGTTTAGGTGTAATATTTTGACCGTACTGAGCAAGAATATATTTAACTTTTGCCCAATCGCCAAATTTTGCTTTATCATATGTTTCCTTATCAACTTTATAATTCAAACGGGTTCCATTCAAAATACCATCGATTTTATTAAAATCTTCTTCATCACAAGAAACAACGTCCAAATAATATTCTTCAGGTTTAGCATCCCATTTTCGAGTTCCATCAAAACTCTCTCCAGCCTCTCTAGCCTTAACAAATTTCTTTGCAATAATCATTCCAATTTCCCGCATAGGTTTATTTTCTAACATTTTTTATTTCCTCACTTTTATTTTTTAAATTTTATAATTTCATCATTAAATAATTGAACAAAAATCAACTTAAACTATTGATTATGTGCGAGGACGCATTGCCTCGACTTACAGTGTTATTAACTTATAGAAGAAAAGACACCAGACGATTTTTTTGCGGTGCCGCAATTTTTATTAATATAAAGGTTTATTTTTATTATTTTGTGGCATTCCACTTAGACCTTTAACAAAAGCATCATATACTCGAGTATCTGTTTTACCACTTGCAATACTATTTCGAACTTTCTTCTCTTGGCCTAATCTAAAAGCAATTTGTTCTGCAGTTGTATATTTATTTCTCTTTTTCTTTCTATTTCTATTTTGGCCATAATAATTTCTAAAATTTGCCATGCTTCTTCCTTTTAATTAAATTTTTGTAAACTAGTTCTCGACTTTTACTCTAGTAATAATGGACTGTGGCCTAGGGACTTCAACCCTAGAAAGAACAATGACAGCATATATCAGTTCAGGGTAGGAGGGATGTGAAAAACGTTTTTCAAAGGATCAAAGTTCAAACTATGCTTAACCCCGCGTTTGTCTGAGAATTTCGCCACCACAGCCATTTAATAAGGCAATGAAGTATCTGCTTTTAAGAGCCTTTCTTTTAAACGTGCATTCTCTTTAAGTAATTTGTCATTCTCTCTACGAAGAGAATCACATTCTAATATCAATTCTTTAACAGACCCCATATCATACTCCTATTACTTGGTATTCAATGCCAGCAACTTTGAAAGCAGTTACTTTTCTAAGCATAGACGATAAGTCAGGGCATTCATAACAAGCATTTTTTGTTTTAACCAAATATTTTTTCATGTCTCTTTTCCTCCATTCTTTCTTTAAATTTAATCTCTTGCATAAATCGACTATAACTAACTTGTCGTCTTCCGATGTAAAATTTTGCCATGTGTAAAATCATTTTCAACCTCCCTATTATAGTTTGTTTTTCAAACTTTATACACGCATTATAGTTTATTTATTAAACTTTGTCAACTATTTTGGTTTATTTTTTTAACTTTTTTAAAAAATATATATAATCTTATTGGGAGGTGCATATGAATCTAGGTTTAAGACTCAAAAACTTAAGAAAAAATGAACATATTACACAGGAAGAATTAACAAAAAAAATTGGAATAAATTTATCAACATATAAACAATACGAAACTAATAGAACAGAACCTGACATTGAAACACTAAAAAAAATAGCCGATTACTTTGATATAAGCCTTGATTATCTTTGTGATCGACCAAGACCAAACTTTATTGATAAAAGTGCTTGGTCAAAAAGCAAAAGAGAATTATTAAACATGATTACAGAACTTGATGACTATGGAAGCGAAAAAACAAAGAGTTTTATTGTCGGCTATACACAAGCACAAAAAGAAAAACCAAAAATTATCAACTAAAAGGAAGAAAAAAAATGAGATTAAAAACAATTAGACAAACAACAGGGAAATCACAATTACAAATAGCAAAAGAATTAAATATTTCACAACAAAATATATGTAGATATGAAAATAATCAAATTGAACCAGACATACAAACTTTAATTAAACTTGCAGATTATTTCCATGTAACAATCGACTACCTTGTCGAACATGAAGTTCCTTATCTGATTGATAAGAGTGCTTGGCCAGAAAGCAAAAGAGAACTGTTAAACATGATTGCAGAACTTGACGACTTTGAAAGCGAAAAAATAAAAGGCATCATTGTCGGCTATACACAAGCACAAAAAGAAAAACCAAAAATTATTAACTAAAAGAAGGGAAAAATGAAATTAAAAGAACTAAGAACAAAATTTAAAATTTCACAAACAGAACTTGCAAAACAAGTTAACATTTCTCAAAAAAGCATATCAAATTACGAAAATGGTATTTCAGATCCAGACATAAGAACATTAAAACAATTAGCTGATTATTTTCATATAACAGTAGATGATTTAATAGACCACAAATTTTCTTACTTTATTAATAAAAATGTTTTAACAGAAAACAAAAGTATAAAAATAAAACTTAAAGAATTAAGATTAAAAAACAATCTAACACAAGAAGATGTTGCAAAAAAAATCAATAAATCAGCAGTGGCCTATGGCTACTATGAATCAGGAAGAAATGAACCAGACATACAAACTTTAATAAAGCTTGCAAATTTTTATAATATAACAATAGATTACCTTGTTGGAAATGAAATTCCTTATTTTAGTAATAAAAATGATTACACGAAAAATAGGAATATAAAACTTAAAGAACTAAGACTTAAACATGAAAAAACACAACAAGAAATAGCCAAAGATTTAAATTTAACTCAAAACACATATTCAAACTATGAAAAAGGAAAAACAACTCCGGACATACAAACTTTAATTAAAATTGCAGATTATTTTCACGTAACAGTGGACTATTTAATAGGACATGAGGTTCCTTATCTAATTGATAAAAGCTATTATATTGCTGAACAACAAATATTACTCGACGAAATCGCAACTTTAGACAAAGAAAAATGTAAACTAACAAAAGCATATATAGATGGACTTAATACAAAAAAATAAAAAAAATACAAAGGAGAAAAAAAAACAAATGATAACTTTATATGAATATATAAAAACACAATGACGAAATCAAAAAGCATACAGAATGTATCGAAACAGCAATAGACACATATTTTAAAACCAAAAACCCTTATAGCTATAATAATGAAAAATATGAAAATGCTGAAAAAGGGGAAATAATTGACTTTAAAACAAAAAATAACAATATTATTCCTAAAAACGAAGATATGATTTATAACATTTATAAAGGAATAAAAATAACCAAACGAAAAGACAATCGTTGGCAAGCTAGATTTTCAATTAATGGCGAAAGAAAATATATTTATGGCAATACACAAAAAGAATGTTTTGAAAACTTAAAACAAACTTTTGAAATCAAACAAGTAAAAATTGAAAAAACTGTAAGCTTTTATGAATACTGGAACTGGTGGTATAAAAATCACAAAGAACCTTTTTACAAAGAAGGGACTTTAAAAAATTACAGAAGTGTATTCAACAATCAAATAAAACCAAATTTTCCAGATAAAAACATAAAACAAATTACAGCTCTTGAAATCAATAATTTTTTAAACAAGATGCCAAACACGCGAATGAAAGAATATACTTATCAATTTTTAAAAGAATGTTTCAAACAAGCATATAAAGATAAAAAAGTAAAATTTGATATTTCTGATGATATAAAGAAGTATCATCATAAACGAAAAGAAGGCACAGCACTTTCAGTCGAACAAAGAAAAACAATTATTGAAAAAGCAGAAAATACTATCTATGACATTTTTATCTTTTATCTATTTACTGGATGCAGACCAAAAGAAGCTCTGATCATAAAGGCAAATGATTTTGAAGATGAGCTGCTGCACATAAGAGGAACAAAAACAGCAGGTTCTGACAGATGGATTCCAGTTTTTGAACCTATAAAAAAGATATATGAAAAATATAAAAATTTAAAAACTGAAACTCTTTTCGGAATATCTGATACAACACTAAAAAGAAGACTTGCAGATTTCAAAAAAATATGTGGATTTGATTTCAAAACAAAAGATTTAAGAACAACCTTTGCAACAATGTGCGCTGAAAAAGGTATTGCACCAAGAATAATTGCAAAATGGTTGGGACACACAACAACTCAAACAACTAATAAATATTACATAAAAGTTCTAGACAACTTTGAAAAAGAGCAGATAAAACTACTTGACACCACTTTTGACACCACAAAAAAGGTATAAATTTAGGTAAATAAAAAAGTGCAACACAATATTTTGTGTTACACTTTAAACAAAATACCATATATATTGTAAAAACACAATAGAGCAAATGCTTTGCATTTCTCATAACCCGAAGGTCGTTGGTTCAAATCCAACTCCCGCAACCAGTATAAACAAAGGGATGTAGCGATTTTACCGCCTTCAAAAATTGTGTTTTGACACCAATTTTGACACCAGAAAGGAGGTATAAAATTAGGTAATAGTATTGTTATTTTCCCTTAAAGACCAATAAAATGTTGGTCTTTTTTTATTCAACCTTTTTAAAAAAATAACTAGAGCTGTTCACTCTAGTTATTTTAATTTAAGTTTTCTGCATAAAACATATTTTTAAATTTTGCGTTGTTTTCAAACAACTCTTCAAAGGTGCCTATGTCTTCGATTTTCCCATTTTCAAGGAAGAAAATTTGGTCAACATTTCTTATGGTTGAAAGACGGTGTGCAACGATCACGACTGTGCTTTTTCCTTTCAAGCCATCAATTGATTTTTTGACTTCTTCTTGCGCAAAGTTGTCAAGAGAGCTTGTGCTTTCATCAAAAATTATGATAGGGCTGTTTCTTAAAAAAGCTCTAGCGATTGCAAGACGCTGTTTTTGTCCACCTGAAAGTTTGATGCCACTTTCACCAACTTTTGTGTCAATTCCCTTTGGAAGCGAAAAGACAAAGTCTTTGAGTGAAGCGTGCTCGATTGCATCCCACAATTCTTGGTCGGTTGCATCTTGCTTTGCAAGCAACAAGTTGTCTTTTATTGTCATGTCGAAGATGTAAGGAAATTGGTTTACAAGGCTGATAGCTTTTCTTAGCGACTGCTTGTCAAAATCATTGATATTCACATTATCAATCAATATTTTCCCGCTGTCAACTTCATACATTTTGCTCATAAGATTTAAGATGGTTGATTTTCCGCTTCCACTTTTTCCAACAAAAGCAACAGTTGTGTTCGGCTTTATCTTAAATGACAATTTTTTAAATATTTGATTTTCACTTACAAGTTTTCGTTCTGGTTTTTCTTTCTTTTTTGATTTTTTGTTTAAAGGCACAGATTCATATTCTCTGAATGTAAACGAAACATTTCTAAATTCAATTTTGCCTGTTACATTTTCAACTTTCGTGTTGCCAAATTTTTCACAAACAAATTCACGGTTATCAAAAAGGCCAAACATTCTGTCGGTGCAAACCCTGATGTCTGCCCAAGCATTTACAATCATGCCGATTCCCCATACAAACTGATAAAGCGAGCCGTTGTTGGAATAAAGGATCATAAACGCGGCAAGAGTGAGCAGACCAAGGTCTATGAAATAAATCCCCATAATCAGAATTGCAATTGTGCCAAGCTCAATCATCAGATTTCTTGAGCTCCAAAAACTTGTATCTATAATTTCTGCTTTATAGCTGATTTTTTTGTAATTTTCGTAAGCAGTTTTTGAAATTTGACTTAATTTTTGTTCAAGCCCAAGTGATTTGATATCCTTTTCGCTGCGGACGATTTCGGTGGTCAGCGAATTGATAGTGTCGCTCGCTTTTCGCACCTGCCATTTGTATTTTCTTCTGCTGACTTTGCGTCTGAGCTCAATCACAAGACAAACAGCAAGCAGGGCAACGATTGCAAGCCCAACATAGACGTTGAGGGTAGTGATGTAAATGACAATGATAAGCGCAGTAATAATGTCAAACAAAACAGCAATTATATCGGCAAGGTGCATAACAACTCGTTCAGGGTCGGTAACTATTCGTTGAACAAAAGTGCCAGTGTCATGGTCGGCATAAGTTTTTGAGTTTAATTTAAAAGCTTGCTTTGCAAGGTCAAGATTGAGTTCTGACATAATTTTGTTTGCATATTTTTGATATATCACACTTGCCAGATACCAAAATAGGCGTTTGCCAAAAGCCAAAGCCAAAATGATAAGCATATTTGTGATTGCTTGGCTGAAATGGCCTAAGGTAACACCTTCAATCGTTGACGCAAGGATGATCGTCATGAATATGCTGCAAACTGACGCTAAAATATAAGAAAGAATATACAAAAATATACCAAATTTATAGCGTTTTAGATAGGTTGATAAACCTATTTTCTTTTCCTTATTTTTAAGCATAAAAAAAACCTCCATAAAAATTTGATTATGCCAGGCTAGGTTTATTTAAATGATAATCTATCAAAAAATCAAGGTGGCCAAACACATATTAAGTTTTGAGAAATTGATAACTGTGTTCATCTTGCCACCTCATTTTTTAAAATTTTGCGTTCTCTATTATTAAAATATAACAATATTTTACTTTTGTCAACACTTTTTTTAAAAAACAAGGCATAAAATCCTTGTTTCTTAAGTCGTTTTATGGTTTGTAACTGTCTTTCAGCGAAATTGTGCTGTTGAAAATATAATTTTCAGGGGTGCTATCCTTATCCATGCAATAGTAACCCTTTCTGATAAATTGAAATTTATCTTCAACCTTAGCCGTTTTCAAAAAGTTTTCTGCAAGAGCCTTTTTTACGATCAAAGAGTTTGGCTCTAAAATATCTTCAACTTTTGCACCGTCTGCAAGTGCTTTTGCTGGGTGAGTTATTTCGCGTTTAATCAGATTTTTAAATTCTCTGATTGTAATTTCAAAACAGTTGTTTTCACTTACAAAATGAATTGTTCCTTTGCATTTTATTCCACTTGTGTCATTTCCACTTTGGCTTTCTTGAATGTATTCACATTCAAGATGATCAATTTCGCCATTTTCTTTGAAGACGACTTTGTTGCATTTTATGATATATGCCCCTTTAAGTCTTACAATGCCGCCTTCAACCAAGCGGTTGTATTTTGGTGGTGGATTGAGTGAAAAATCTTCTTTTTCAATGTAAATAACTTTGCCGAATTTAGATTTGTGATAGCCAGCGCTCTCATCATTTGGGTTGTTTTGAATTTCAAATTCTTCGTCTTCGCCTTGATAGTTTGTTATCACAACTTTTAAAGGATCCAGCACCACCATTGCACGTGTTGCAATTTGGTTGAGATCGGTACGAACATAATATTCAAGTGCAGAGTAAGGTACGGTAACTTCAAGCACGTTGCCCCAACCTACAGATTTAACAAAATCTTTAAGCGCTTTTGCAGTATAGCCACGGCGCCTTACGCCTACAAGAGTAGGGAAGCGGGGATCATCCCATCCGCTAACAATGCCGTCATTTACAAATTGCTTTAAATAGCGCTTTCCAATCAGCACATTCTCGATTGTAAGACGAGAAAACTCTCGTTGTTTTGGTGGATAAGGTTTTTTCCATCCATTTTCAATAAACCACTCATAAAGAGGGCGATGCTCATGAAATTCCATTGAGCAAAGGCTGTAAGTTACACCTTCAAGTGCATCTTCAAGCGGATGAGCAAAGTCATACATAGGATAGATGCACCATTTATTGCCAAGGCGATAATGTTTTGCTCGCAGTACTCGATACATAACAGGATCGCGCATATTCATATTTGGATGAGCCATATCAATTTTTGCTCGAAGGGTTGCCTTTCCGTCTTCAAATTTTCCATCTCGCATAGCTCTGAAAAGCTTTAAGTTTTCTTCAGGCGTTCGGTTGCGATATGGGCTTTCTTTGCCAGGCTCGGTCAGAGTTCCTCGTGTGGCTGAAACTTCATCAGCTGACAGCTCGCAAACATAGGCTTTGCCATCCATAATCATTTGTTCGGCAATTTTGTAAATGTCATCAAAATAAGCTTCGCTTGCGTATATCAGTTTGTCAGGTTTATACCCCAGCCATGCAAGGTCTTCAAGATAGCTTTCTGCAAATTCGCCTTCTTCTTTTAGCGGATTTGTGTCATCCATTCGAAGATATGTTTTTCCGCCAAACTTTTTTGCAGTTTCAAAATCAATTGTCCATGCCTTAACATGAGCAATGTGCCAATATCCGCTTGGTTCTGGCGGGCAACGAGTGATGACCTCTTTTGTTCTGCCTGCTTTGATGTCGGCAATAATCTCTTCTTCAAGGGCATTTTCTGGTTGAATTTTGTCTATATCGATTTTGTTCATTTTTTCTCCTTGTTTTTGGTGTGGTTTGCCGCTCCCGCCGCGGCAATTTTTGCCGCAAAGCTTTGCAAGCTTGCCAAATTTGCTTTGCAAATTCGGGGCGGGAGCGGCGCGAGTTTAACATAATATACCACAAAACTTATTTTATGGGAAATAATTTTCAATTATTTTGATTTTTTAAAAAAGAAAGTTTAGTTTTGATTCTACTTAAGGCATTGTCAACACTTTTTTTTGAAATATTGTTTTGCTGGGCAATTTCGCTGTAGTTGAATCCTTTAAGATAGGAAATTAAGATTTTGAGTTCAAGTTGTGAGAGCGATTTCACAATTTGTTTTGTGATGGTTTCAAAATTTTCTTTGTTTTCTACTTTTTCGTCAGGCTTTGGCAGGGGAGAAGGCAAAACTATTTCAATTTCTTCCTCTTCATCATCAAAGCTATCATTTCTTTCAATTGGCAAAGCGGTGGAAAGCACCATGTTTTTTTCCGAGCTTGCTATACGAACAGCCGTTTGAATTTGATTTTTAATGCAAGTGCCAGCATAGGTCATAAAAGATGCCGTTTTGCCCTTTTTGAAAGTTTTGATTGCTTTATACAGACCTATCATACCTTCTTGCACCAGGTCTTCAATATCTCCACCTGTCAAAAAATAGCTTCTTGCAATTTTGTTTACAAGCGGCTTATAACTTGAAAGCAACTTTTCAATTGCGTTTTCATCTCCATTCTGTGCTTTTTCAATAAGTTCTTCCATTATCTTCCTTCCCGTTGTCTCAAAATTTCAAAAATCACAATACCACAGGCAACAGATGCATTCAAAGAATTTACCTTACCTTTAAGGGGCAGGGTAATGACTCCGTCGCAGTGCGATTTGACCACGTCTCTGACGCCATGCCCTTCTGAGCCAATCACAACAGCGATTGGTTTATTAAGATTTTGCTGGTAAATATTTTCTCCGCCAATTTCTGCGGCGTAAACCCACACATCATGCGATTTCAATTCTTCAATGGCATCTTTGATGTTGCCAACTTTTGCAATAGGCATATTTGCAATTGCACCAGTGCTTGTGCGAATGACAGTTTCATTGACTTGGCAACATCTGTTTTTGCCGATGACAATGCCATGCACGCCGGCACATTCACAACTTCGGATGATGGCTCCAAAATTATGCGGATCTTCAATGCCGTCAAGAAGGACAACAAAAGGTTGCTCATTTTTTTCTTTTGCCTTTTCAATTATCTCTTGCACGGTGCAGTAAGAAAAATCGACAACTTGAGCAATAAAACCTTGATGATGATTTGTAATTGACTTTTTGTCAAGCAAAGCTTTTGGCAAAAATTCAACTTTAATTTTGTTAAGCAACGCAAGATTGACAATTTCATCTTTGCGGTTTTGCAAATTTTTGTCAATCATAAGCTTGTTGATTGTCATTTTGCTGCCAAGAGCTTCTCTGACAGCATTTCGTCCTTCAATTTGCATTTTTCACTCCTTTTGCATGGAAATTTCAAGAAATTGCTCAAGCCTTTGAGTCTCCTTTGATAGATATAAGTAGCCAATCAAAGCCTCAAAAGCAGTTGCTTGAGCATAGTCATGGCTGCTGGCATTTTTTGCTGAGTGTTTTGGATGAGCATTTCGTGCTCTTCGCACAATATCTTTTTCTTGCTCGTTTAAAAGAGGTTGCAATCTTTCAAGTGCTTGCCTTTGAGCTGAAGCTTTACAGAAAGAGGCTGCAACAGTATGATAGTTTGTCATTTTATTATCATTTGCTTGCAAAATCTTTTCTCGCACAAACATTGTGTGAACGCTGTCACCCAAAAAAGCCAGCGGCAAAAGATTTGTTAAGCAAAGTTTTTGTAAAAGTTGTTGTTTTTCCATAAAAAATCCTTAAACATTAAATCTAAATAAAATCACATCACCATCATTGACAACATAATCTTTACCTTCCATTCGGACCTTTCCTTTTTCCTTAGCTTTGACAAACGAGCCTGCTTCAACAAGGTCGCTGTATGAAACAACTTCAGCTTTAATAAAACCTTTTTCAAAGTCTGAATGGATTTTTCCTGCTGCTTGAGGTGCCTTGGTGCCTTTTTTGATCGTCCAAGCCCGCACTTCTTTTTCGCCTGCTGTCAAATAGCTCATAAGCCCCAAAAGGTCATAACTTGCAACAACAAGTTTTTCAAGCCCGCTTTGATTGATGCCGAGTTCTTGTTTGTAAAATTCTCGTTCTTCTTTTGGCAAACTTACAATTTCTTCTTCTATTTTTGCGCACAAACTTATGCATTTTGCATGGTCTTTGTTTGCAAACTGCTGCACTTGTTTGACAAAGTCGTTTTCTTTGCCAATATCATTTTCGCCAATATTTGCCACATAAATCACAGGTTTTGCCGTCAAAAGTTGCAAATTTTTTAAAATGGTAAGATCTTCTTCATCGACCTCAACCGATCTTGCTGGAAGGTTGTTTTCAAGAGCAGCTTTGATTTTTCTCATAAGTTCAACGCTTGCAACCAAAGTTTTGTCGCCAGTTTTTATAAGTTTTTGGTCTCTTTCAAGTTTTTTAGACACCTGCTCAAGGTCGGCAAGAGCAAGTTCCAAATTGATCACTTCAATGTCTCGCAGTGGATCGACAGAGCCACTTACATGAATAATCTTTTCATTTTCAAAACATCTTACAACATGCACGACGGCATCAACTTCACGAATATGACTTAAAAATTTGTTGCCCAATCCTTCGCCGTGGCTGGCCCCGGCAACAAGTCCTGCGATATCAACAAATTCTATTGATGCAGGAGTGATTTTTTGAGTGTTATACATTTTTCCAAGCACTTGCAAACGCTGGTCTGGCACATCTACAACACCAATGTTTGGTTCGATTGTGCAAAAAGGGTAGTTGGCACTTTCAGCGCCAGCTTCAGTGATTGCATTAAATAGGGTGCTTTTGCCAACATTAGGCAGTCCTACAACTCCAATTTTCATATTTTTTCCTTTTTTTTTAGTTTAGTGAGCTAGAGTTTAGCAATAAGCTAAATTGATCTTAAAAGATAAAGTGCATTTTTGCAATGCACTTTCTTTTTAAGAAATTTTTTCATCATCTTGTTCTTGTTGAGCTGTGTTTTCAATTTCTGCAGGAGCAATCTCAGGTTCAACAATTTTGTTCGCTTTTGGTTTGTTTTTTCTTGAAAAGTAAAATCTTGCTGATTTTCTGATTTTTCTGCCATTTTTGCGTTTTTCCAGTTTTTCTTTTTTCTGAGTTTTGTCTTTGTTTAGATCAATTTTCTGTTGACTTTGTTTAAGTTTGTCTTCAAAGGCAAATTTTATCTGATTTTCAACTTTGCTCCACATATTTTTAAGATTGCTATTAAATTTTCTATCAGCCTCTGAACCTGGCACAATCTTACCTTTCATTTTGCGGTATTGTTTTGAATATTTTGAAAGCAGTTTTGACACGTTGTTGAGATTTGAATTTTGCAGCACATCATAAATTTCTTCAAGATCGGCTTTTCTAACTCCAAATTTGTCCAAAGTTTTGTCGTCGCCTTCCATGATTTTTGAAAGGCTTTCTGAGAAATTGTTATAAGCAAGTGCCGGTCCGTTTCCAAAATCCACTTTTATGTTTTCAATAATTTTGAAAAACTTATCTTGCACTTGCTGGATCTGCATTTTTGCTTTTTCTTGAGCACCATATTTGGCATCTTGTTTTGAAAGCTCTTGCTCTTCAAGGTTGGTTTCAGCATTTCTTGCACCTTTTTTCACCTCTGCTTCAACAACTTGTGCAGAAAGAGTTTGTGCTCTTACAACAAAATCTCTGTTTGCTAAAAGTTTTATCTTGTCTTTGTCAGATTTGATTGCCTGAGAAAGCAATTCTAGATCTGCAGATGTTGGGGTATAGTTTAATTTTGCGGCTATGTTTGCGTTTATTGCACGCGTTCTTAATTGAATTTGTTGTGCCAACGATTTATTTTCAATTTGTGCAGAAAGAGCAATTTCTTGAAGAGATTGTTGCAAATATTTTGCATCGTTAAGTTTTGAGCTTGGTGCTTTTTCATCCATTTTTCTCACAACTTGAAGTCTTGCTCCTGCTGGCAGTTGACTGATCAAATCTATGATTTGCTGGTTCAAGCCAAGATCTTCGTTAATAAATCGATTTTGAACGAGGTTTGAGTAGGCATTGAGAGATGTTTGATCGCCAAACTTTTTATACTCTTTGATTGCTTCCATAGCGAAATCTTTGTTTTCTTGATTGATCACAAGTTTGTCAAGATTCTGCTTTGTCAACTCAGCTTCAATTTTGTTTTGAAGAGTGCCGCCGAGTTTGCTTTCATAAAGTTTTCGAATTAATCCTGCGCGCTGCAAATTATAAGAACTTAAAGTGACATTTCCCGATTTTGCAAATTTTTCAGCATCTTGCACTGATGCAATTTCTTCATAAACAAGTTTAAGCAGTGCGCTTTGCTCTTTTTGTGAAAGATTTTCTAATCGAGTTGTAAAAGCACCACCATTTTTTTGATCATACTCGTTTATTAAAGCCTCCAACTTTTCATTTATAATGGTTACTTTGCCATTTTTATTGAAAGTTGCAATTTTTTCAAACTTTTTGCCTTCGGCTTGACCGACGATTGCAGAAGAAGAATTTTTAGAATGTTGTATTCCGATCAAATCACCAAGATTTTCATAACTGATCTTTTGCTCCAAAGTTTTGTTGAACGTTACTTGTGCATCCAATAGTTTTTTGTAATCTTTAAGTCTTGGATTATCATTGTAAAAATCTTCTGTGTTAGGGTAGTCGATTGTAATTTTGTTGATAAGTTCGTCAGTTTGCATTGAAGAAAGTTCTTTTTTGAGTCTTTTTTCATTTGCAACAAGTTTGTCATGATCTTGTTCTTGAGTTTTGTCGTTATAAAATTTTATATACTGACCTATAAAAGCTTCTTTTATGTGTTTTTCAATCACATCTGCAAAGTTTGTTTTATGTGTTGAATTGTTGTAACCTGCAAGTTTTCCAAAAGTTTCAATGCTGCAATAGCCTTTTGAATATTTTGCGAAAGAATTTTCTGGCAAATAAATATTGTTTGAATCTTTAGGTGAAATATAAGCAGTCAAAATTTCCTGCATAATTTTTGAATCTTTGATTGCTTTATGCAGATTTAAATATTCTTTTGATAAATTGTTTGGGATAATACCCGATCGTAAATCATTTAAAGTTTTGTCTGCATTAGAAGATAAATTTGCCAAATTTTGAAATGTGTTTTGCAGGCTGTTTTGATCTTTTGAAAGATTTTCGCAATCTCCAAACAGCATTGCATCATACAATTTATCAGTTAATGTTGAGAAATTATTTGCTAATTGTGAAGAGTTTAAAGAGGTTGCTTTTTGTTGAATTTGTGCAAAAGTTTCAATTTTGTCAAGCTTTTCAAGCTTTTCTTCCGCTTTAAAAATCTCTTTGTGTGTTGTGGCCATCTGTTTGTCTATTTTTGCAGATTGATATTTGAAATTTGCTTCAGCCAAAGCTTGAATATCTTTATGCATTGAGCCGGTCAGTCTGTCCATAAGCAACTGTGAGTCTGATTGATAAAGGCATTTTTGTGCAAACAAATCACCATACTTTGAGAGCAAATCTATTTGTCTGTCTTTGCTTGACTCATATGAAAATAAAGATTGCACTGCAGAGTTTTTATTGCTAAAAATAAAATTTTGAACCTTTTCATGTGCTGATTGAAGCTGAGCAGTTGCAGCATAAGATTTTGTGCAACTTTGAGCAAATTGTTTTACTGCTTTTATATCTGCCTTGCCACTTTGGTCTCTGAACAGATTTTGTTTGATCTGTTGAACTTTATTTTGTCGCAATAAAGGGAGATTTTTTTCAACAAAATTGTTTAATGAAATACCTTTTCCCAAATTTTGCGATTTATTTTCTCTTGCTGCAGTTTGAGCAAATTCAGTTTTCAATTTGTTTTTCTGAGCATCGTTTACAAATCCAAAATGTTTGTCAATTAAAGAGTCCATTTTCGTGCTGATGTTTTCGCTAGTGTTTGTTTGAAAATCTTCAGCAAATTCCATCTTGATTCTTTCGTCAAGATTTGGGAACAATCTATTCACCACAGAAGTTTCAATTCTGTCCAAATTATTTCTTGCAGCAGAAAATTCCTTAGAAGACACATTTTGAGTCTTCAAACTTTCAACGAGCTCAGCTTGATTGATCCAGTTTTGCAGTTGAGTGGCAGCCAAATGTTGTTCATTGCCATGGTCTTGGTCAAAAAAGGCTGGTTGTGATAAAATTTGCTCGAGCTTTGCTCTATCTCCCTCTGGTTTTGAAGCGAGATATTCGTTAAAAAGCCTTTGCCTGTCTTTCCATGTTGATGCCATTTCAATTTCAGCAAATTTGTCAAAATCTTCGGCATTTGGTCTTTGTTGCAAAGTTTGTTGGTAGCGTTGTGCAAGATTGACACTTTCTGGAGCAATGCCATATTGTCCGTAGTAATCTAAAAACTTTGAAGTAAAATCGTTTGTAGAAGAGTTTTGGATCAAGCTCTGCACTTCTGTAAAATTTTCATTTGTCTTTTCCAGCGCTTTTGAATATTCTTTGTCAATTTCTCTAAATTGAGTGTATTTATTGCTTTTTAGTTTAAGCGCTATCTTTCTTGCAGATCTGCTGAATTCTACTGAATTAATGCTAATCAGCACTGCACTTGTAACCATTGCAATTAAACCAACAATCAAAAGAGGAGCAAAGCCAGTAATAGCGCTAGCAAACAGTGAGAATCCTGCTAAAAGAGGCATTGCCGTCTCACCCAAGAAAGAGGTGTCAAGTTTTTTCTTTCCACCTGGGATGGTTATTTTCACGGTTCCTTCCTGAGACTTTTCTGATGGCGTCTGAGCCTTTGCATTTTCGCTTTTTGTCTGACTTTTTTGCGATGCTGCAGCTGCTTGTGGCTTATCTTGGCTTTTTAAATCATTTTCTTGTTCGGAAGGTTGTTTTATCAAATTTTCTGAAAGCCGAGAAGCCGCTTTTGGTGTTTTGTCTTTTTCGAAAGCAGTTGAAGTTTGTGATTTTGATTCTTTTAAAGTTATGTTTTTTGGTCGTAAGTCAAAAGTATATTTCTCAGAGGCAGTTGAATCTTTTTTTTCTGCAAGCAAACCATAAACAGTTTCCACCATTCCTTCACTTTGAGCTTTTGTTGAAGGCGAAGATATGTCCCCAAAATAGTTTTCAAAAGATGTTATAAATTTGCGGAATTGATTTTCATCTTTTGGCAGTTCAAGTCGCACAGGCAAAGATTTTTTGCCAGTTTCGACAAGAATAAAAGGAGTGTTGTTGGACACAAACAGTGAAGTTTTCTGAATTTTTTTCAAACTTCCGTTATGATAAATATATGGGACATTTTTGTTTTTGACAAAACAATATTTAGTTCCGTTCAAATTGTAACTTATCAACTGAGGATCGCCATCTTCAGGCTTTACAACAGAAAAATCTTGATTAGATTCTGTTATTTTTTTTGATTGAGAAAGGGTGAAGTATTCTCCCCACAAAAATGATGGGATTTTTGTTGCAGAAACATTTTCAACCCTGTCAAAAGTGGTGTCAATAAGGTTTTCAAAAAATTCTGTTGACAGAGTAAAATTGTTTGTTGCTCTGTCTTGGCTTGTCCCAAGTTTATCAGCACTTAAAGTGCTTGTATAGGTTTTCTCATCATGTTCGATGGTGATGCCAAGAGCTCCAACTTTTACAATGATAGGCTTTTTGTCTGCACTCTTTATAGAAAAAACAACCTCTTCGTTTGCTTTTTGAAAAATTGAAACGGCACCTTCATCTTCGCTGATGGTCAGATCTTTTTTTAAAGAATCTGGAAGTTCACTCTGATAAAAATCATCTCCAAAATTTAGAAACTCAAAAGCATTTTTGTCAAAATTGAAAATTAAATTGCCTGCGCTTTTGCTCAGCTTAGCAATGCTGCGATCGCCGGCTGAAATTTCAAATAAATTGTTTTTTTCTGATGTCATACCAATAGATTGCTTATAGATGACATTTTGTTTTTTTATAGTGTTTATCACAGATGAGTGAGTTTGTTTTGCCATTTGTTCCTCCAACAATGTTATACAATTTTAGTATAATATAAAATTATATATAAGTCAAGGTATTAACGAGTTTTTCACTTTTTAAAATGTTTGATTTTTCAGTTGATTCGAAGAAAGTTGATGACGAAAAAAAGTGTTATTTGATGAAAAAAATGAAAAAATTAATCAAAAAATTAAAAAGCAAACTCTCTGCCGTGTTTTTTCTTGAAAAATTTATTTTTTTTTGATAAAATAATGCTGTAAAATGTTAAAGGAGAAAAAATGGGACTTTTTGGAAGCGACCGAGCACAAATAAAAAAATTAAAAAAAATAGCAGACAAGGTTGTTGCGTTAGAAGAAAAATATAAATCATTTTCTAATGAGCAACTGCGTGGCTGTACAGAAGAGTTTAAAAACAGATACAAAACAGGCACTTCACTTAATGATTTATTGCCTGAAGCATTTGCTGTAATGCGTGAAGCAAGTGCGAGAGTTTTGAATATGCGTCATTTCTATGTGCAAATCTTGGGAGGAATTGCTTTGCATCAAGGCCGAATTGCAGAAATGGCAACAGGTGAAGGAAAGACCTTGGTGGCGACTTTACCGGCTTATCTTAATGCGATTTCAGGCAAAGGAGTTCATATTGTAACAGTCAATGAGTATCTTGCAAAGCGTGATGCTCAATGGATGGGAAAGGTATATAAATTTTTAGGGTTAACCGTAGGGGTAACGCTTAACGATCAAAATCCTGAGCAGAAAAAAGCTGCTTATAATTGTGATATAACCTATTGCACAAACAATGAACTTGGGTTTGATTATTTGCGTGATAATATGGTTACAAACAAAACGCAGCGAGTGCAAAGAGGTTTAAATTTTGCTATTGTGGATGAAGTGGACTCAATTTTGATTGATGAAGCCAGAACCCCGCTTATCATCAGCGGAAAGGGCGGCAAATCTAGTGAAGGATATGTTAAGGCTCAAAGATTTGCAAAAATGCTAAAAAAAGATGAAGATGTTGAAATTGATATTAAAACTAAACAAATTAATTTGACTGAAAGCGGAATAGAAAAAGCAGAAAATTATTATAAAATCGAAAGTTTGTCTGATATTGAAAACCTTGAAACAAATCATTATATAAACAATGCTCTTAAGGCAAATTTCATTATGCATCGTGATGAAAATTATATTGTCAAAGACGGCGAAGTTATCATTGTTGACGAATTCACTGGACGTTTGTCGCCAGGTCGAAGATTTAGCAGCGGACTTCATCAAGCCATTGAAGCAAAAGAGGGGGTGCAAGTCAAGGATGAAAATCAAACACTTGCAACGATAACCTTCCAAAACTTTTTTAGGCTTTACACAAAACTGTCTGGCATGACAGGAACTGCCAAAACTGAAGAAGGAGAGTTTCGAACAATTTATAATCTTGACGTTGTCACAATTCCGCCAAATCTTCCGAAGAAAAGAATTGACGAGCCAGATATTTTGTATGTTTCTGAAAATGGTAAAATAAAAGCAATAATCGAAGAGATCAAAGCTTGTTCGCAAGTTGGCAGACCTGTGCTTGTTGGCACAATCAATATTGACAAAAGTGAACTTATTTCAAAGGCGCTTAAAGCTAGTGGGATTAAGCATCAAGTTTTAAACGCAAAAAATCATGAAAAAGAAAGTGAGATTGTTGCACAGGCAGGAAGAAAAGGTGCGATAACCATTGCCACCAACATGGCAGGTCGTGGAACCGATATTTTGTTGGGCGGCAATCCAGAGTTTATGGCTACAAAAAAAATGCGTGATAAAGGTTATAGCGAAGAGGAGATCTCTTATGCGACAGCTTTTAACACTATTAATGACGATAAACTCAATCAAGCAAGAGAAATTTACAAAAAGTTTTATAATGAATTTAAAGCTGAGACCGACAAAGAAAAGGAAGAAGTGAAAGCTCTTGGTGGGCTTCATATCGTTGGCACTGAAAGACACGAATCAAGAAGAATTGACAATCAGCTGCGTGGTCGTGCCGGCAGACAAGGAGACCCTGGTTCAAGTGTATTTTTCCTTTCTTTTGAAGATGATTTGATAAGACGCTTTGGTGGGGATAAACTTAAAAGAGTTGCTGCAGTGTTTAGATTTGACGATTCAACCCCTATTCAGCTAAAGATTTTTTCAAAACAAGTTGAAAATGCACAAAAACGAATTGAACTTCAAAACTTTAGCCAGCGAAAGTCGGTTTTAAAATTTGACGATGTAATGAATGTGCAAAGAGAGATTATTTACAAACAACGCAACATGGTTATTGACGGCGAGCCAGTTCATGAACAAATTTACAACATGATACCAGATGTTGTGGCAAGAGCAGTAAATAATTGTGTGGATGACAATAAGCCTTTCTATGAGTGGGATTTAACAAAAATTAACAATGAACTTGAAAAAGGGCTTCTTCCAAAAGAAAGCAACACCATTGATGAAACTTTTGTTGAAGGTTGCGATCAACAAGAATTTACCGATAAAGTTATCAAACTTGTTGAAGCTCGATATGATGCACAGCAAGAGCATGTCAAAGAAATGGGGTTTGATTTTGCTTCAGTTGAGCGGTTTGTGCTGCTGCGAATGGTTGATTTTAATTGGATAGGGCATATTGAAGACATGCAAATCATGAAAGATGAAATTCTTGCCCGTCAGTTTGGTCAACAAGATCCGGTGTTGGCGTATAAAAAGGAAGGATTCGACCTGTTTGATAAAATGATAGATCGAATTCGAGAGAATACGGTTAAAGTTTTAGTTAATACTAAAATTGAAGCTAAGCAGCCAGAGCAACCTGCCACACCACAGTATCAAGTTTATGTTACAGGCAAAGAATTGACTGCTGAAGAAAAAGCTGCAAAGGCGGCAAAAGAAAAGCAAAGCCGAACAGTTCAAAAAACGGTTGTAAACGATAAGCCAAAGTTGAATCGCAATGATTTATGCTATTGTGGCAGCGGAAAAAAATATAAAAACTGTTGTTGGGATAAAGATCACAATTAAAAGGGGGCAATTATGGCGGAAGAGCAAGATAGAGCTGCTGCGAGAGAAAGAGCAAATTCTATACGCTTAAAAAGATTTGCTTTTGACCAGAGCTCAGAAGAATCCTATCAGCCAATGTATGTTGGCGGCGGAGTTTATGAAAACGAGCAGCAAGAGGCAGATCTAGAATCAGAAGGGCAAGAGGATGTCCAAGATATTGAACAAGCCCTGGCTGAGCTCTCAAACTATAGCGGCGAGACAACTTTGCAAACAAGTGAAGAGCAGGATTTTGAAAAACTCAAAGAAATTGAGAAAAAAAGAAAAACCAAGCGCATTCAGGCCTGTGCAGAGCAGTTTCTTGGATTGGGGGCAAAACTTAGGCCGATTGGAGAGTGCCCAGTTTGCGGAGAAAAATCTATATATTTTTCAACAAAAGTGACAGACAATCTTCTTGGAGCTGGTCTTTTGGCTGCAACGGGCAATTATATGATCACTTATTATTGCATGAACCCAAAATGCTCGGCAAGCTGGAAGAGTGGAAAGTGCAGAAGAAAATTCAATGCAACGGCTGCAGATGCTGTGAAGTTTGACAAAAAAATGTCTGCAGAATGGAAACGAGTTTTCAGAATTGAGCGATAATTATATCGAACAAAAAAACTGAGCGAGTTGCTCAGTTTTTTTTAACACAATATTCTTATTTGATTTATTTAAGTGTAACAGTTGCGCCAGCTTCTTTAAGTTTAGCTTCAAGTTCTTTAGCTTCGTTTGTAGGAACGTTTTCCTTAACAACTTTTGGAGCGCTTTCAACAAGAGCTTTTGCTTCGCCAAGACCAAGTCCAGTGATTTCTCTTACGACTTTGATTACAGCGATTTTGTTTGCTCCGATTTCAGTAAGTTCAACATTGAATTCGCTCTTTTCTTCAGCAGCTGGAGCAGCACCAGCAGCTGGAGCAGCAGCTACTGCAACTGGAGCAGCAGCGCTTACGCCAAATGTTTCTTCGAGTTCTTTTACAAGTTCACTTACTTCAAGAACTGTCATAGATTTGATTTCTTCAACTAATTTTTTAATATCAGCCATTTTTATTTTCCTCCTTAAAATTATGCGACTACTTTGATGCAATAGCATTCAAAGCGATTGTAAGCCCTTGAACAGGGGCATTGAGAACTCTTGCAAGAGCTGAAATAGGGCCATTGAGAGTTCCAAGCAGTTTTGCGACAAGAACTTCTTTTGAAGGAAGTTTTGCCAAAGCTTCAATTTCCTTGCTTTCAACGAAGTTGCCGTTTAATAAACCAAATTTTACGGTTAATTTCTTTGTTTTTTCTGCAGTTTCGCAAACAATTTTTGCTCCGCTGACTTCGTCATCATAACTGAAAGCAACCGCACTTGTGCCGTGTAAATATTTTTCGGCACCCTTGATTCCGAGTTCGTTGAGTGCAAGGAGCATAAGTCTGTTTTTATAGACTTTGTATTCTGCGCCGTTTTTCTTGAAATTTCTTCTCATTTCAGTGTCTTCGGCAACAGTAAGCTTATTGTAATCTACGAAAGTTACAGATTTTGCTTTTGAAAGCTTATCTTTGATTTCTTCGACAATCAGCTTTTTTGCTTCTAAATTAGCACTCATTGTTCTTTTCCTCCTTTTTTAGAATATTGTGTTATAAAATAAAATCTCTACGCCTCAAGGAAAAAAGCGTAGAGATTATTGCTTAAAACTCACTTATAACTTTTTTCCTCGGCAAGCACGCTTATGCGTTTATGTTTTCACACTTGCTGTCTTTGGATTTAGATTTTATTTCATTGTCTATTATAGCTATTATAATTGGTTTTGTCAACTGTTTTTTTTGAAATTAATAAAATAGTTTAAATTTGATTTTAAATGATGCTAAAGTGGCGATAACTAGCATGGATAACAAAACTTCTGCAATCAAATTTTTGCAAAAAGTTGTTCTATAAATTTAATTTGTATAAATCTTACATTTTTGTT
This sequence comes from uncultured Bacillota bacterium, assembly GCA_946495675.1. Taxonomy (GTDB): domain Bacteria; phylum Bacillota; class Clostridia; order Christensenellales; family UBA1242; genus Caccovivens. The sequence goes on from CAMMDQ010000003.1 coordinate 59,080, forward strand.
TCATTGTAAGTTTGGAGGGATGAAATGTTATTTTTAATTGTTGTAACACTATAAATTTATTTTGTCAATAGGTGCTTGAAAAGGGAAGAAAAAAGGACTAAATTTTAGTCCTTATTCATCATCTTTTTTGTCATCTTTTTTCTTGCCCATGTCTTCTTGGAAATCGTCAATCACATCATCAGCCAGATCATCAAGCTGTTCTTCGTCAGTCATGATAGGTTCATTTTTGAGCATTTCAAGAAGTTCATCAAATTTCTTATCGAGATCATCTTCATCAAGTGTTTCATCGTTTTCGATAAGTTCTTCCTCAGCAGGTTCTTCTGCTTGAGTTTCTTCAGTTTCTTCCTCAGTTTGTTCTTCGTCATCCTGTATCATTTCTTGATCTTGAAAATCTGTTTCAGTTGATGGTTGCGGCTCTTCAAGTTCGCTTTCATCTTCAGTTTCTACGGATTCTTCAGTTTCTTCTGTGCTTTCAGTTTCTTCGTTTGACTCTACAGCAGGCTCTTCAAGAGTCAATTCATCTACTTCTTCGCTATTTTCAGTTTCTGCAGTTTGAGACATTTCTTCTAAATTTTCTTGCTGAGTGTTTTCTGGGATAACCAAAACTTCAGATTGTTTTACTTCTTGCAAAGGCTTTTCTTCGATTTCTTCAAGTTCTTGATTATCTTCATCTTCGTCTTCTTCGTCATCTTCTTGGGCTAAAGCATCAAGTTCTTCTTGTGTCATCAATTTTTTATTGCGTTTGTAAAGTGCAAATGCAACAACTGCAATCATAACGCAAATCACAATTGAAATCAAAATGGCAATAATCAGAGCCAAAAACTCGCTAAATCCGTTGATGAACGAGAATATCAAGAAGAACCAGCTTATAAAGGCAATGAAAGGCATCAAAAGTAAAAGTAAAATTGCGCTGGTTGAAAATTTGATGGATTGAGTTTTTTTGATCGCGATGATTGCTGCAACTACAGCAAATACTGAGAAGATAACACCTAAAATAAATGCTGCAAGTTGAGATGTTGATAAGTTTTCAAAATTCATATTTTCCCTCCAATGTTAAGTCAATTTTATCACACAAAACCATCTTTGTCAATATTGTTTTTAAAATTTTGCCATTAAAATTGTCAAATTATTAACAAATCAAACAAAAGATTTTGAAATTTTAACTGTTTGGGTTATACTATTTAAAAATGGAAGAGCAAACAAAAGCTGAGAAGAAGCCCATCGACAAGAAAAAATTTTGGTTGATTGTTGGCGGTTCAATAATTGGCGTGGCAATAATTGTTGGAATATTGCTGGCTTTTTTGTTAAATTACAATTCAACTGCTCCAGACAAAGTGCAAATTACAAATCAAGAGCTTACATACTTTTCAATCAATGCAAACGACAATTATCATGGTTATCGATTTGTTTTTGAATCGGATAGCGACTCCATAACTGTCAATAGCGAGGAGAATGTCATATCGCAAAATGATATAGAAGGGCTTGTTGCTGGTCGAAGATATCAAATTTCGGCATGTTATCTTGGTCAGTCAGAAGGGGCAAACAGTGATTACAGTCAGCCAGTCACTTGGATTTGCACTTTCAAACTTGATTGCCCAGAGTTAGTTTATGACAATCATACCAATATTATTTCTTGGAATCCTATAGAAAATGCAGATTTTTATAATATTATCGTGATTTCAGGAAGTCAAACAAAAACCTTTGAACATGTCGCAACAAACAATTTTGACCTAAATCAAGTCGATGGGGGAATTGTCAAAGTTTATGTTAGCGCTTTATCTTCAAACCCTTATCTCTATCAAAGTGATTTTTCAACAGAATTTAGCACTGAATTTTATAAAACTTTTAAAAGTCTTGTGTCAGCAACACTTGATAGAGAAACCTATATATTGACGATAGTGGGACAGCAAAGTTTGACTCATATTGATATTCAAATTAACTATACGTGGTATTCTTGCACCGTCACTCCAACAATCACGGATGATCAATATGTTTTCCAAATTTCTTTAAGTGATTATGCATCAATCATTTCTCAAAGCACCCAAATTAATGTTAGACCAACAACCTTGGATGAATATAATGTATATATAGATACCCCTTTGAGCGTGGAAATTGTTTAAAAAAATTGTAAAATTGTTTTGTTTAACCGATAAAATGTGCTAGAATTATGATAGGAGTTGTTTAACATGAGATATGTTTACCCAGCAATATTTGTAAAAGATGAAGATTCAAGCTATAAAGTTTTGTTCCCAGATCTTGACTTACAAACTGACGGGAAAATCATGGAAGAGGCATTTGTGTTTGCAAAAGGATTTTTAAAATCTTACTTTGTTTATGTTGAACTTTATGATATGGATTACAATCTGCCAACTGATTATGAAACTTGTAAAAAGCAAAATAGTTTTGCCGACGAAATCATGCTTATTGATGCAGAAGTCGACAAAAATGACCTTAAAAATCCATCAAAATATTTTGAAAATTGACAACTTTTTGTTGACAAAACAATTTCGTTGTGTTAATATCATACTAGCACTTCCTTGAACGGGGTGTTAGTTTTTTGTTAGGAGATGAATATGGCAGCACCAAAACGCAAAAATATCACACTTGCTTGCACAGAATGTCAAGAAAGAAACTATGCAACAAGCAAAAACACTACTGCAAACGCAGAGAGAATTGAAATTAAAAAATTCTGCCCAAAATGTGGTAAAAGAACTGTGCATAAAGAAACAAAATAATTGGGGGATTCTATGTCTAAAAAGAAAAAGTCGTCAAAAAACAAGTCTGGCAATGCAAAAAAGGTTTCTCAAAACTTGAATGATCAGCTTTCAACTCAAGTGCAAAATGAAATTGCAGAGTCGGAAGTTCAAGTCGAAAACAACGACTTGACTGCTGCAAAAGCTGCAGAAAATGTTGCAGAAACAAAAGTTGAACAGAAGAGAGAAACAAAAAAAGAGAAAGAATCCAAAGATAAGAATGCGAAAAATGCAAAGGCTAAAAAAACACCAAAAGAAAAAGGAAAACTGAAAAGAAAAACCAAGGAGACTATTTCTGAACTTAAAAAGGTTACATGGCCAACATTTCCAGAAGTTGTCAAAAAAACTGGCGTGGTTTTGGTCGTTGTAATCATTTTTGCTATTGTAATTTTCGGCATTGATCTTTTGCTAGGTTTTTTGGTTGGACCAACAGGACTTATATAAGGAGCAATTATGGAAGAAAAAGATTTAGAACAAACTCAGGTTGAGCAAGAGATGAAAGAGACTGATTCGGCTGCAGAAATTCAGAATGAGCAAGCTGCAGAAAAGCAAGAAAAAAGTTTGGCAGACACCATCCCTGCAAAGTGGTATGTTTTGCACACTTTTTCGGGCTATGAAAATGTTGCAAAAAAGAATCTAGAAACTGTTGTAGAGAAATTCAATTTACAAGATCGTATTTTTGATATAGTTATTCCTATGGAGGATGTTGTTGAAGAAAAAAATGGCAAGAAAAAACTAGTTCAAAGAAAATCAATGCCTTGCTATATCTTTGTAAAAATGAAATATGGTGATGATCTTTGGCATAATGTTACTATTGCTCGTGGAATCACTGGCTTTGCAGGACCAAAGGGAAGACCTCTTGAACTTACTGATGAAGAAGTTATGAAAATGAAGCTTGAAAAAATTAAAGTCGAAGCCAATGTTGAAGTTGGCGACACAATCGAAGTGATTGACGGACCACTTAGCGGCATGGTCGGAAAAGTTTCGGCAGTGAACACAGAAGCTGGCACGCTTACCGCTTTGCTTGAAATGTTTGGAAGAGAAACATCTGTTGAACTTGAATTTTCTCAAGTGCGTAAAGCTAATAAATAATTTCAAATTTAAGTTGTTGCAACATGCAGCAACTTTTTTATAATGGAGATGCTTTTTAAACAAGGTTATCAAGCCATAATAAAAAATTTAATAAAGTTAAGGAAGCGTTCGTTAAATTATCTGGCAGCGGTGATTGTAAAATAACTTTTTGAAGAGGTCAAAAAGATCAATTAAGGTTATCTTTTATATATTTGGGGCAGACAAAGTTTTAAAATCACTTGACAAAAGCAGAATAGATAATTATAATAGAAATGTTAAAACTCAGGTTTTAGCATTTTTTGTGGGAGATGGGAACTGCAACCCGTCAAATATACCACATATAAAGGAGGAAAAAATGGCAGAAAAGAAAGTTGCAGCAATGGTAAAACTCCAGTTGCCTGCAGGTAAAGCCACTCCAGGACCACCAGTTGGGTCAACGCTTGGTCCACACGGAATCAATATTGCTGGCTTTACAAAAGAATTCAATGAGAAGACTGCTTCTCAAGCTGGACTTGTTATTCCAGTAGTGATCACTATCTATGCAGATAGATCATTCAGTTTTGTGCTGAAAACTCCACCAGCAGCTGTTTTAATCAAAAAAGCTATTGGTCTTGACAAAGGTTCTGCAGCACCAAACAAAACAAAAGTCGGAACAATTACAAGAGCTCAAATCAAGCAAATTGCAGAGACAAAGATGCCTGACCTTAATTGCACAACAATCGAGTCAGCTATGAGCATGATTGAAGGCGCCGCAAAAAGTATGGGCGTCAGCGTTGTTGACTAAGGAGGCATTATGAAAGCAGGAAAAAGATATACTCAAGCACTTGAAGTCGTAAGACAAAAATCATTCAATGTTGACAGTGCTTTTGAAACTCTTTTAAGTTTGCCAAAAGCAAAATTTGATGAAACTGTTGAACTTCATGTTAGACTTGGCGTTGATGGAAGAAATGCTGACCAACAAGTTCGTGGTGTGTGCATTTTACCAAACGGAACAGGTAAAAGCTTGAAAGTTTTGGTTATCGCAAAGGGCGATAAGGCTGATGCAGCTGCAAAAGCTGGTGCAGATTATGTTGGCGCAGAAGAAATTGTTGCAAAGATTCAAGGTGGATGGCTTGATTTTGATGTCTGCATTACCACTCCAGATATGATGGGTGTTGTGGGCAGAGTTGCTAGAGTTTTGGGACCAAAAGGTTTGATGCCAAACCCAAAAAGCGGAACTGTTACAATGGATGTTGTTAAGGCAATCAACGATGCAAAAGCAGGTAAAGTTGAATATAGACTTGACAAGACAAACAATGTGCATGTTATCATTGGTAAAGTAAGTTTTGGCAAAGAAAAACTTGTTGAAAACTTTAATACAGTTATTGAAGCTTTGACAAAAGCCAAACCAGCTGCTGCAAAAGGCGTTTATTTCAAAAATGTTTCAATTGCAACAACAATGGGACCTGGTGTTAAAGTTACCATCACAGCTTAAAATTAAAGCAAGGCTTAGCCCTTGCTTTTTTTGTGCACTAACTACACAAATTTAAGAGATTTTTATAAAGTCTGTTTTTTGCGTGTTTGATTGATATTTTTAATCTATAAATAACTAGCTGAAATTTGAAGATAATAATTCTATGAAGAATGTTTTATTGTTTTTAAGTGCTTTTATTCCAATGTATTTTTTAATTTTGCTGAAAGAAAGTATTGAACTGATCAACCAGAACATAGAATTTAATCTTTTGGCAGTTTTGGTAATCATTTTTTTATTAGGTCTTATAATTCTAGGTTTTTTAGGACTTTTTTTGGAAATTCGGCGCAGTAATAAACAAACAATTGAAATTGTGATCGATAGTGCACAGAATATTACCGACCGCCATTTTCTAGGATATTTTTCTTTATTTGTTTTGTTTGCAATCACTTTTGATCTATCACGCACCTGTATGTTTGTGGTTTTTATTGCCATTCTTGCAATGATTGGAGTGGTTTATGTGAAAAACAAATTGTTTTACATCAATCCGTTTTTGAATATTTTAGGTTACAATTTTTATAAAATAGACTACCACGAAAAGTGCGAATGTGAAAAGAAAAATACCAAAATATTTTATCGTGGAGCAATAACAGTAGGGCAAAATTATTTTGTAAAAGTCAAGGATGAAAATTTCAGTTTTGTTGACAGAAGTAAAAACGGTTAAAAAAAGTCCAATATTTTATTGGACTTTTTTGTTATTTCACTCTTTGACGCTTTCTTAATTTTATTGTAATGATAATTATCACAATAAGAACAATCACACCAATAACAATCGCGATGATTGAGAATGCGTTGAGCGGCTCAGTTTTATAAACCTTGTATGAATATAAAAGGTTGCCGCTTGCAGAGTAAACTTGAATGTACCAAGTGCCTGAGGTTGTGATTTGGAATGAAGCTGTTTCGCCATAATTTGCAAGAGTGCTTGAATTTATTTCATATCTGTTTGGACCAACTATGATATAGCTGTCGCCAATAGTATTATAGAAATTTTGCACATTGAGCGAAACACTTATTGTGTCAGATGTGCTTGCTCCTTCAGCGATCGAAACGCTAAGTGGTGGAGTTGCGCTGTTTATCCAAACATCAAAAGTGAAGTCTTCTTCCAAAATGGATGAAAGCCAGCTTTGATTTGAACAGATTGTGATGGTATATCTGCCGCTTCCAGTTTTTTCATCTCCATAGCTAAGTGCAAGCTCAGTCAGGAATGTTTGGTTGTCAATATTCACTGTGTCAAAGTTGGAAATTTCAATCAAGCTTTGAGTGATGTCAACTCCGTTTTTAACCACACTCTTGACATAGTAATTTTTGTAATTTGCAAATGAATAAGCATATCTCGACTCATTGGCATTCAAAATTGTAAAATTATACTGACTTTGCCTGATTTCAACAGAGCCTTGGAGTGAAATTGCGCTGAATGTGATTGTGTAGTAGCCAGGTTCAGAGAAGGTATAGCTTGTTGCAGTTGGGTTTGACATTGTGATTTCTCGACCATTTTTCAGCACGGTTATTCTTGGGAAGCCAACTGATTGGAAATAATTTGAAACATTATAGAGGCTGATTGTGATAGGATGGTTGTAAACTGCCTTTTGCACTTTTTCTCCAATATATGTTTCTGTGATAGGGTTGCCGCTTTCGTCAACCTCTCCCGTTTCTCTTTCATAAGAAATGACGAAAGGCACTTCATTGATGAAAGTTATTGTCAGGTAGTTGTTGTTGCCGAAGTAATGTATATTTGCTGGAGTGCAAGAATCGGTAAACATGATTCGATAGCTGCCGGCTCTCTCAAGATAGAAATAGCTTGAAGAGTCGTTTGTGCGGTAAATTGTTGAGTCTATCTCTATGTAAGAACCATTTAAGTATTTATAAACATGCACTTGAACTCTGTTTTCTTCGATTCCATAGTATGATCGGAAGTTTATCTTCAACTGTTCAAAACTTGTTTCCGATGTCGAAGCATAGATTGTTGCTGAATTGTCGGTAATTTGTGTTGTTGAACCAGTTGCATCTTCATAACTTAGCGTATTAACGAAATTTGTGCTTGGAGGAATGTAGATGATTGCAAATTCTCCAGATGAAGTTGTGCAATTATAGTAGTATTCTTCAATATAAATTCCATTCCGAGCATATTGATTAGATATTCCATAATCCATTTCAAGTTCTTCATCTTCATTCCATGCGATGTTAAGATAAGCATCTTTATCGGCATAGTTGAGTGCAACAATGTATGTTGAATCGAAAGTTTTGCCATTTGCGTTTGTATAAAGGATTTCTGATCTTTCCACATCAACAATACCTTCATCTGTTGTTAATCTGATTTGGTAGTAGATTGTTGATGCGTCAAGAATTGTCAAGTAATAGAGTTTGCACATGTTTGTAAAGAAACGACCGGAGTCATATTTAACCAAGATTTGATATTCGCCAGCACCACTTATCAGATAACCGGCAAACGAGTTGTTAACATTTTCCCAAGTTAAACCTTGATCATCAGAAATGTAAACGCTGTAACTTAAAGTGCTGTTATAACCAAACGACTCATCATCATTTTGATAAAGTTGCCCGTTTGAGAAGCGAAGCGTTACATTTTCAGAATAGGTGGTAAATGTTGTGGCATCTGCTGTCAAAATCTGTCCGTTAAAGTTTACCGTTTGATTTCTGCTTGGCAAATCATCAGCTTCAATAGGCTCGACATTTCTGTCAAGCAGTTGTAGATAGTTGTGTCCCAAAGCAGAAGGGTTTGATGCGGTTGTGTATTCAGGCAGAACATCATAAAGCTTGATATAGATTGTTCTTAAACTATTTTCTTGGTCAGCATCTTCAACATCAAACAAGTTGATTCTGAAAATCAGATCGTAATTTGTGTTGACGCCCGTGAATGTGAGAGAGCGAATTGCATTTGTTGTTGATGAAGTGAAGTTGGTTGACTCTCCCCAATCATTTGCAAAACTGTTCCACTCTTCAATTGTCGAGCTGTAAAGGGAAGTATTATAGGAGTAAGTTAAAGATTCGTTCGCAAGATAGGTGGTTTGATTTCCACTTTCACTTATCGTGTAAACATAATCGCTTCCTGTGATTTCATTAAACTGAGCTTCATTCGCAATTTGAATCACTGTGGTTTGGTTTCCGAAATTATCAGTGATAACATATCTCACCTTTGTGTTGGATGAAACATTGACTGTTATTCTTAAAGTTGTGCCAGTTGTAACAAAGCTGACAGTATTATCGATGGAGCCTTGCCCTTGCAAATTCCAAGTGCCATAATTTTGTTCGGTTTGATTTGCCTGAAGTATTTCTTGCCAAGCATTGTTTTGGAAGATATCAATTACAACATTTGTTGGATAGATATGTCCTGTGCTTGTTGATGCAATTTGAGCGGCTGTTGGCACAACAATGTCAAGAATGGCAGTGTTTTGACCTTCATTTACCACATTTGTTGTCAAATTTGCATCCATGATTGTCAAGTATGTGTTGATTTGTTGTCCGTTTATGCTGTCAGCAAAGGTGATTGTGTGCTTTTGCTCTGAAGAAGTGATTGATTGTGGAATGATTTGGCTTAAAGCAAAACTTGTTAAAACAACTTCGCTTGGAGTTGGGCGTGATATATTGTAAACATAGCCGCTTTGAAGAGTTGGAGTTGACATATACCAGCCAATTGTTCCGTCGGCAAAAGTGATTCGGTAGATTGCCCATGGATTATTTTGGTAATTAAGGCTGGTCAATCTCATTCCCGTGTTTGAATAAATGTTTGCACCATTTGTTACACTTCCATTCAAAACTTGATACTCTCTGTTTAAACCATTTTCATCCAAATTGTTGTTTTGATATGTCAAAGCAACATCTTGAGATAAATCATCTTGGTCGCTTGAAAGGTCGTCAACATAATTAACAAGATAGGTTACCATATTGCCGGCACTGTCAATTTCGACAATTTCATACACTCCAAAAGCTATCTCGCTTGGGTTTGTGTATGCATCTATTGCAGTAAAATTGTTTGCATTGAAAGTGTCTTTTGTTGTGGCAGAAGTAGAGATGAAGTTTGTCAAGTAGTTGTCGCTGTCGCCAACATGTCTTAAATATGCTTGTTGAGTGCCGGTTCTGTCAAAAGACGCGTTTTGAACTAGTGATTGCAGAGTGCTAAACAACTGCGAGCTTACTGTGTATGCAAAACCTCTTAAGTTTCCGCTGACAGGAGTGTAGCTATAGGCAATGTTTGCCAAAGTTGTTTCACTATTTTCGTTATAGTCAAAATTGTTTCTTGTGTTTTGCCATAAGAAGCTTGAAGAGAGTTGACTTCCAGTTGAATAAGCAAGGTTTTGAATCAAGTTGTTTAAAGATGTGGTAGGGGCTGCGGTGTCAAAATAGATTTCAATCACTACCTGATTGTAATATCTCTGGTCAAAACCTTCATATTGCATTGCAACTTCAAGTTTTGCTCCGTTTGCCCTTATTTGATCTCTCGTCAAGTTTACTGTGAAAGATCGTGTTGTGGTTGAGCCAGTGATTTTTCCAGTTTCTATTGACAGCATTCCATTGTCGTTTGAATAAATAATTGATATTGTTTCTTCATCAATTTGAGCGATATATTCGCTGCTAGGCACTGCCCATTCAAACCTTAAAGAGTCGCTGTTTGAATAGTACGTGGTGTTTTCCACAGCGGTTAAAATTTGACCGCTTAGTGCATTTACAACATCAACTTCTGGCTGTTGAGAAGTGATTTCAAACTTAAACTTATAAAATTTTCTGAAATCAGAACCAGCAGCTTCGTTGCTTGCTTGATAAAGAGTAACTGTATACTGTCCTGCTTGATAGAAAGCATTTACTGGTTGAGGATTTGCTCCAAGAGTTGGCAAAGCACCCATAGAGGAAGGAGCATTTGCTTGATAGAACTGTAAATATCCCGAATTTGAACCAATCTCAGTGCCGTTTGTCATATAGTAAACTGGCGAAGAGGTTGGAGTTTGTCTATATTCAATCACTGCAAGTGTTTCATATTGTGTGATTGACATGTTTTCAATGTATTGCAAAGCATCGTTTTCATTTGCAAATTCTGCAACTGGAATGTTTTCGACATAAACGATGTATGCGGTTGGATTTTCAGGATCATTTGGCTGGACGTGAGCGTTTCCGTAATATGAAAGATTGTTGTTTTCCTGCGTTGAAAATGAGTTGTCTTCGTTGTTATACAGCGCTTTTGTTGTGTATTTATAGGAAGGAATGTAAAGCATCATTGGCAGTTTGTTTCCGGAGACGGAAATTGTTTGAACTTCTTGATTTTCTCCTCCGGTTGTCCATTCTTGATTGTAGAAGCTGTCGTTTACAGGATTTCCCTCTTTGTCAAATGGGAAAGAAACTTGAAGTCCAGTTTGATTTGCACCGCTATACATGCTTAGCACAATTTCTCCGCCGATCACACTCTCATACCAAGAAGAGCCATCTTTATTGCTCACATTTTGCACTTCTTCAATCATATTGTTTGGATCAATATCAATAGTAATGGTCCTTTGATAATAGTCATACTCGCTTGACATTGTGCCTTCTTGGTAAGTTCTTGTGATGACATATCTTCCTGGCTGGGCAAGACCGGTTGAGTCAAAGGTTAAATAAAAGACCTTAGTTTTTCCGGCAATAACACTTGCAGAATCTGTGCTTGAATAGATGGTTATAGTTCTGCTTGGAGAGTCTGCAACATCGTAATAAGCAATATAGCCTGAGTCTGTGACGATGGTGTAAGGATAGTATTCAAGTGTCAACTGAGCAATTTGATCGCCTTGCAATGAAAGCGGAAGGTAAGAAATGCGAATTGGATTGTTTGCTGTGGATGGAGTGTAGTAAGCAAATCTATAGTATCTGCCGGTTGCCGTCTTGAAGGTTTCATCTTGATAAGGCTGTGTTTCTCCCGAAGAATTTGCATAAAATTGTCCAGTTAAGCTGTAACCTGCCTGCCCCATGATTTGATAGTTGCCGTTTGAATCAGCGCGTTCAATCATGACAGCTGATGAATCTGATGTGATTGTAACTGACAGCATTCCGCTAGGATAAGTCAGAAGAGTGTTGAGTGTTCCTCCAGAAGTTTTGTTGTTTGACTGATCTCGAAGCAAAATCTGATAAGTGTTTTCATTTGCAGTTCCATCAGCGGTGAAAAGCTCCAGCTGATAACTGTTTCCTGTTTGTAAAGTAAACTGATCTTCGCTAGGAGTTTTTATTGCAAAGGAGTCCTCAATTTCAATTGCTAGATAATTGTTTGAATATTCTAGGTTGTCTTCAATGTTTCCTGTTGCAGGGGAAAGCTGACGAATAAAGCTGCGTTCTGCACTGACAAAATTTGTCAAAAGTTGGTTAAGTTCATCCCGTGCAGAATAAGAATCAATCAAAGCATGTCTATTGTCAGGCGCAATACTGTTGTCTGTTATATTTTGTGAATTTTGCAAGATTATCGCTTTATAGTCGCCCCAGCTTAAACTTACCTGAGCATTTTCGGTTACAGAAATTGTGTCTGAACCATTGACAACTTGATAGCTTGTTCCAGTGTCAGTAATGGTTGTTTTTATAAATGTTGGGCTGGTGTTATCAAGCATAAACATTGCAAAGCCAACATTTCCAGCAGTGTCATAAACTTCAAGCAAATACAGCCCCGCATCAGTTTTCACACTTGTTCCGTCAACAATGCTCTGACCATAGGTGTTTGAAATTGGGCTCCAGCTAGAACCATTTGCAAAATCGATTTTATAAGTAACAGGCAAAACCCCTTCAGCGAGAATGTTGTAAATTAAAGAAGGATTGGTTTGCGCAGCTGCATAGTAGTCAATTTGTTCTAATGGGAAAAATTTGACATAGCCATAAGTTTGTGCACCGCTTGCTTTTTCATTCCATCTGAAAGAGAATGGGGTGTTGGTTGTTGCAAAGATGCCGTTGTCCAAAGATGCTATTTCGCCTTGCAGGCTGTATCTTCCATTTGATATTTCATTTGCAATTATAGGGCTCAAGAAGTCAATTTCATTGGTGTCAATTGTGAAGGAATAACTGTTTGGATTTGTCATCGTTGAAAAGTAGCTAAGTGTGAACGCTCTGTTTGCACTGTTGCCGCTATATGAAATCAAAACAACTTCTTTGCCGTCCATTTTCTCAAGGGCTGAATTGCCACTTCCATACTCAGCATAACTCCAAGACTGATAGTAAGTGAAAGTTGTGCTGTCAAGAGAGGCAAGCTCTTGCAAAGTTCTTGTGATTGTTGTCCCAGAAGAGTAGTCTCGCATAGAAACATTGATTGTTACATCTGCGTTATATGGGCTGTCTGTTGACTCGTTGACAAGATATACTGATTTGTTTGTGTATCTTGTGGTGGAAAAACTATTTCCATCTTCGTCATACACCGAGACAGCTGGGGTTTCGTTTGTGATTTCAAAATAGAAGATCTGATAATGATAATATCCGCTTTGTTGCACGCCGCCTTGTCCAAGATATTCATCGAAATTATACTCAAGAATATAAACATAAGTGCCAGGTGTTCTTTGAATTTCATTGGTAAAGCTGGCTCGCTCAGTTAATGTAAGGTTGCCCTCGCTGCCAGAAACTGAATAGATTTTGCTTTGTACAGTTGCAGGAGATGTGGCATTTGAAATAAAACTTACTGGCACCTGATTTGTTGTTACTGGTGTTGGGCTGTTTTCACTCCGCAAATATCCTTGCACTGCATTTTTTAAGTCAGAATAGGTTGTGTTTGTCGTTTGATTATCTGCTTCAATATTGATAACATTGCTGCTAGGTTGTGACAATGGAGGATTGTTGTCTTTGATAAATTCGCTAAATCCTGCGGTTATGTCGGCCGCTTGCGAGAAGGTTAAGCCGTCTTCAGAAATTGTTTTAAGCTCTCTTGAATATGGCTGATTGGTGCTTGGGTTGACAGGTTCGTTGAAGTTTGTATACATTGCTTGATAGCCATACACATAAAGTCTTTGAGCCTTATTGTATTGAAGCTGCAAGTTATCTGTTATGAATTGATCAAAAGGCAGTTCAAAGATTTCAGATTGACCATTTTCAACAACGCGGTATAGATATTCAAAAGAAATGTCATAGCTGCCAAGTTCGTTAAAAGTTATGTAAGCTTGACCATCTTGCATGCCAGTCATGATATAGGTCTGAGAAACTGGATCTCCGTTTTCATCCAAAATGTTGAAGTTGCTTCCGTCATACTCGACTTTAAGGTAGTGGTTTGTTTCGTTGTAATCAACAAAGTTGACTGTTATTTGATACACATAAGGGTCATAACTAAATTTTGGCAGTGAAGTGGAAGTATAGTTGTAGTAATAGAACATTGAAAAGCCACTATTGTTTGTGAGTGCAACATCTGTGGTGTTTTCCATGGTGGCATTTTGAAGCCCTGAAGTATTGAAATAAGTGGTGGAATTGAATATCATGAAAGTGTATTCTATTTGAGCATTTTCTGTAATTGTGTTGTAAGTCAAGCCACCATCAGTTGTGTGATAAACTGTCATAGGAATGACAAGAGTGTATAAGCCTTCTTCAACAGTTATTGTGTTTTGTGCTGAGCTGAAGCTATCGCCTGATTGAAAATATATGTTGAATTGTTGTGGTTTTTGCCCCAGGCCATCAACTGTTGAGCCGTATGTGTTAGATGAGGCGAAATCGGAAATTTGACTATCTTGAAGCAGGTTGGTTGCTCCGTCCAAATTCTCAAGTTCTTGGTTTGTGATGTTTTGATAAAGTGAAAGCGCACTGGTGAAATTGAAAAGATAGTATTCATCTGGGTTGTTGTCATTTGGTTTATAGCCATGATTTGTATTGCCTCCCATAGTAATTGGGTCATCGCCGATTTGAAGGTGAAATGAATTTTGGCTTCCGTCAAGAAGGACTATGCTGTTATCTTGAGTTCTTGCAACGCCACCAGTAAAACCCAAATACTGCGGCAAGTTGTTTGTTATTTCAGTGTACTCGGTAAAAGCAGCATCAGTGCTTGGCAAAAAAGAATTGGCATTTGACAAGACAATTCCAAAAATCGCCATAGCAGACAAAAGAAAACTTAAGAAAATTGAATTAAAAAGTTTTTTCGCTTTCATACTTTTCACTCCCAAATTCGACATAATTTTACAATTTGATTTTATCACACGCTTGTTAAAATTCAAAATAATTTCGACATATTTATTTATATAATAAAATTATTTTAATAAATAAATATCATAAAAAAATTGTTTGCAAAATTTCAATAAAAATGCAAATTTGAAATAATTATCAAAAAATTATGGAAAAATGATAAAAAAACAATAAAAAAATTGTTTTTTTTGATAATTATTTTATTTTTAAGCCGAAAAATAAAGGAAAATAAAAAACAAGAGCAAAATTTTGTTATGCTCTTGTAAAATTTTTTAATTTGATTTTTTTCATGCTTTTTACTTGTTTATAAAATATTTTTAAAAATTTTTTTCGATTTATTGCAACTGCAAGTCTCACATTGCCTTGGTCTGAAAAATTCATATAAGTTTTTCCTGGCTCTAAATTGCAGTCAACAACAACATTGCATCGGCGCACCTTGAAAAGCTTTGGATGTGTTATAAGATAGTAAGCACAGGTGTCATTTGTTGCATGGCGTAGGTCTGGATAGCCTGGTTCCCAATAGCCCAAAGACATTTGATAGATGAAGTTGCCGGTATCGTTTAAAGACCTGAGTTTGCAAACAAATTCTTCGCTTAAATGGGCCATTCTTCTGCCCATATCAGAAGGGATCATGTAAAGTGGAATATTGCTGTCAAGCACAATTTTGAAAGCTTCAGGATCAGTCGAAATGTTGAAGGATATGTGGTCAGTAAAGCCAGGTGCACCGTAAGGTGAACCGCCTTCAAAATATATACAAGGGATCTTTGGGATAATGTCAGGGTGCTTTTGTAGCAGTTTTCCGATATTTGTATGCGGGCTTAAAACGACAGGTATTATGTCGCCATCACCTTCTTTAATCACTCTGTACATTGCTTCAACAGCATCTTCTTTTATGCATTTATGCTGTGTGGTTTTTGGTGGAATATATCCTCCCAAACCTTCGCGTTGATGAATTTTTTCAGCTGTCGGAGATATTCTGTTTAAAGCGTGTTTTTCACCTTTTGCAACAGGAAGATCTTTATCAAAAAGATCAAGCAAATGCAGCATATTTCTTGTGCTTTTTTCAAGCGAAACATTGCCACGCAAAGTTGTGATCAGTTTTATATCAATGTTTTTGTCAAACATCATCAAAGCAAGACAGGTGGCATCATCAACACCTGGCTCGGTAGTTATTATCACTTTTACTGGTTTTTTATTTTTCATAGTTTCCTTACACCTAAGTATATACAAATTATAATAATTTTCAAAGCAAATTGTGAAAAAGAGTTAAATTAGTTTTTGCAGATTTTCAAAAACCAGCCATCCATTTTTGGCAGGGCTTTGGGCAATCACGATAAAGTTTGTGCTGCCTTTTTGCAAATAGCAACTTTTGCTAAGTTTGTGAAGGTTGTCTCTGCATAGAATGCAAGAATTCAAATTCATGCCCACATACCATGAAGATTGCAATAAGAATAAGCAGAGACAATCTTTTCATCATCAGCTAAAATAAAGTCTGCTGCAGGGGTTTGACCAGGCATAAGATTTTTCACCGCAAAACCTTTGCTTGTCTCAAGCACAATCATGCTGATATAGTGCTCTTCAGTCATAGGGTGATCAATTTGCCCAACTTTGACCTGCGCGGTTTTTCCGTCAGCAGTTATCACTGGTTTATGCTTTTCAACAGCAGCATCTGTGGAGTTCGGCTTGATTTCAGCCATAACTTGTCCGCAACAAAAAACTGGCACCTTGCTATCAACAAGTTTTACAACAACATTTCCGCAAATTTGACATTTATAAAAAACAAGTTTTTTCATTCTTCACCATCCTTTTGACAAATTATATCAAAATTTCTCTATTTTTCCAAATAATCGCGCGTGTTGCAGGGCAAGAATGTTTATAGGAGCAAAAATTGATCAAAAAGCTAGCACTCCAAGCTATAATATGCTTGCATTTAAAGATGCAAAGGGAGGTAAATTATGAAGTTCTTCCAAAGAAGAAAAGAAAATTGAAGGTTCAAACAGAATTGAAATCAAATAACCTCTACTATAAATAAAAAACGCATCTTTTTCAAGGTGCGTTTTTTAAGTTATTATTCATAATTAAACATGATTGGGCAACAATTTGGAACGCCTAAAAAAGGAGAAGCGGGACTTGGTTTTAGATTGAAAGATTTGATTATGAAACCTACGATATTTACGCCGCTTGTTACGCATATCACAATGTCGTCTTTTTGGTATTTTGCAATAATGTCATCCATGCAGTCGATAATTCTTGTTTGCAGTTGTGTCCAAGTTTCTGTCCTATTATCAAATTCGTTTAGTCTTTCATCTTCAATTATTTCTGTCTGCAGTGTTTTATTTATAATTTCTGCTGTTTTTCTGAATCTAAAATAAGGGGCGGTGTAAATAGCCCTTATGTTGCCTTTTATTTTTGTATCGTTGAAAAGTTCGGCAACCAAATTGCAATCTTTATACCCAATTTCTGTTAAATCATCATTTTGAGAAGGAGGATTGCTCTTTTTTCGATTGCCATGATGGACATATATGATTTTCAAATTTTCCTCCTAATTTTCCATAAAGTTTATCTTTTTGCCTAACTTTTTGGCATATTCAATCTCTGATTTTGTGCTAGAGCCAACGTAACCATTTTTGTTGATAACAAAAATCTCGTCAGCCATTTAGTATAAAATTATTTATGAATTAATGTAGATAATTTTATCATATGAATACTTTTAAACTTATTTATTTTGTGTATATTCATAACTATCTAATAAAATCTTCTTTTTTAAGTATTGTTTTTATTTCTTTAGTTTTGCCACCACGAGCAGGACAATTTCTTTCTCCAAGTTCTCCAGTTAATTTATAACCTAATTTTCTTTGCATTTTATAAGAAATTTCATTACCTTCCAAAAATCCATTAATCAAATAAACTGCTTTTAATTGATCAAAACAGTAAACCGCCCTTCCTCTCATTGCCTCTGTCCCATAACCATGACCGTGATAATTAGCATTTATCCAAATACCACCAGTTGCTATATTATTTTCATCAAGACAGATGTTTGTTCCGCCAATAACTTTTTCACTATTTTTTTCAACGATTGCAAAATAACTTTTTTGCTTTGTGTTTGGGTTTTCAATCCTTGTATTAATGAAACTTTTTGCATCTTCTATTGTATATGGAAATGGAATTGTTAAAAATTTCGCCACATTAAAATTGTTTAAACCATCACATAATGCTTCAATATCATGAAGGCCCCATGGCCTCAAAATTAATCTTTCTGTTTCAATTTTATATTTCATAGAGTCCCCTTAATAAATTTATTATAGCATATAATATAAAAGATATATAAAAATTTTTAAGTTTTATTTTTTAGTTAAAATTTTAAAAATTAAGATTTTTCTATAAAATTTCATCGGTAAAATGTTTATAAATGTTTAAACTTTATAAAATATTTAAATAAAAGCCAATTTGAAAATAAAGCAGAGCAATCTAGCCCAAAGGGTTCGGATTGCTCACAATTGGCGGAGAGAGGGGGAGTCGAACCCCCGATACAACAAGGTTGTATAACGGATTTCGAATCCGTCTCATTCGGCCTCTCTGACATCTCTCCATGCGCCGCGGATATATTATATCACAGTTTTGCAAGAATAAAAAGCAAATTTTGTTTTGTTTTTCCTCAATTTTTTTGTATAATGATTATGCAGATATAAATTCTGCAATAAAAGGAGATTTAATATGGAAAATTATCGTATGCCACTTATTGGCGACAAGGCACCAAGTTTTAGTGCAGTTACAACCCAAGGCACAATCAATTTCCCAAAAGACTATAAAGGCAAATGGGTGATTTTGTTCTCGCACCCAGCAGATTTCACACCTGTTTGCACAACTGAATTTATGACATTCGGTTCAATGATGGATGAGTTTAAAGCGCTCAACACAGAGCTTGTGGGATTGTCAGTAGACTCACTCTATTCTCACATTGCATGGCTTCGAAAGATTCAAGAACTTGAATGGAAAGGCATGAAAAAAGTGGAAGTAAAATTTCCGCTGATTGAGGATATCAAAATGGAAATTGCCAACAAATATGGCATGATTCAGCCAGGTCAATCTTCAACGCAGGCAGTAAGGGCAGTGTTTATCATTGACCCAGAATCAACAATTCGCACAATTTTGTATTATCCAATTTCTACTGGACGAAATTTTGATGAAATCAAAAGAATCATCCAGGCTCTTCAAAAGGCTGATAAAGATGCTTGTGCAACTCCAGCTGACTGGCGTCCAGGTGATGACGTGATTGTGCCAACTGCTGGCTCTTGCGGAGTGGCAAAAGAGCGTGTGGAGAGCAAAGACGAAAATATGTATTGCCTTGATTGGTTCTTATGCTTTAGAAAAGAAAAGAAAAAATAAGTTTGATTGCAAAAATGTTTCCAGATGAAAAGCTGGATTCATTTTTTTATTAAGACAGCGTGCTCCACAAAAAGCAAGTGAAAATTTCGAAGAATATGCGATATAATGCAGCCAAGAAATTTCATATCAGCAACAGTTAAGATTAAAATTTACTCAAAGGTTGTCTTTTGGCAAAACTGTCAACTTTTGAGAGATTGGCATATAATTTTTTGTGTGATAATTATTATAATATAATTGACATTTTGCAAATTTAATGGTAAATTTAAATATATAAAAGGGGAAGGATATGAAAAAGAAAAATTTGATCACAAACGAAACAGAAGAAAAGCAAGAAGTGGAAATGCCACAAAACATTGAAGAGGAAAAAGAGGAAAAAGTTGAGAAACCTTCAAAAAGTGAAAATTTCTTTAAAAAAGCATTCAATTTTGAAAATATTTCACTTTCACTTTCAATAATTTCAATTTTCTTTAGCTTTTTTACAGCATTTTTGCCACTTGCAACATTCACACTAGCAACACTTCAAGCTGCTGCAGCATTCTTCTTTTTGGCTTTCGGTTGCGCCTTTGCTGCACTTATCATTGAAGTTATCAAAATGATAAAAGGTGGCTATAAAGCAAATGCTCAGCTTGTTGTTGTCGTTTTGGCTTTAGTGCTTGCGTGTGTTGTAATTCCAATGACGATGAACTTAAACACAATGTATTAATACAAAAAAACTGGCAAGACGCCAGTTTTTTTAAAGAAAATTTTTAAATTATCACGTTGCAAATGCGTTTTGGCACATAAATAAATTTTTTGACTGGGCTTTTCACAAATTCTTGAACAGCATCAAGAGCCAGTGCTTTGATTTCATCTTGGCTCATTGACGAGGTTACAACAATTTTTCCGCGCAGCTTTCCGTTGACTTGAACGGGAACTTCCGTTGAGTCTGTCACGAGTGCGTTTGGGTCAAACGTTGGCCATTTTTCGTAAGAAATGGTGCCGTTATGGCCAAGATTTTGCCAAAGCTCTTCTGTAATGAAAGGGCAGATAGGATTGAGAAGTTTGATAAAGCCTTCAGCATATTGTCTAGGCAGTTTGTTTTCTTTTGCCACTGCATTGATAAAAATCATCATTTGCGAAATGGCAGTGTTGAAGTTGAGAGATTCAAAATCCTCAGTCACTTTTTTAACGGTTTGATGATAAATTTGTTTCAAGTTGTCATTTTCAAAATCGCCAATTTCCTTTTCTTGATATATTTTCCAAATACGGTCAAGGAATTTTCTTGCTCCAGCCACGCCGTTATCATCCCAAGGTTTTGAAACTTCAAGTGGGCCCATAAACATTTCATAAAGACGCAAAGTGTCAGCACCATATTTTGCGATAACATCATTTGGATCAACTATAAATTCTGGATAGCGCTTGCCCATTTTTATTCCATTTGCGCCCAGTATCATGCCGGGATGAACAAGTTTTTGGAAAGGTTCTTTAACTGGCACAATGCCTTCATCATAGAGAAAATTGTTCCACATTCTTGAGTATAGCAGATGACCAGTTGTGTGCTCGGGACCGCCAACATAAAGGTCAACAGGAAGCCAGTGCTCAAGCAGTTTTTTGTTTGCAAGCTCTTGGTCGTTGTGTGGGTCAATGTATCTTAAGAAATACCAACTTGAGCCAGCAGAGCCAGGCATGGTTGAAGTTTCTCTCTTGCCTTTTTTGCCTTTGTATGTGATGTTTACCCACTTTTCATCTTTAGCGAGTGGACTGCTGCCATCTTTTGCAGGTTTATAATCTTCAAGAATAGGCAAAACAAGAGGTAAATCGTTGTCGTCAAGAGCTGTTGTTGTTCCATCATCATTATGAATGATTGGTATTGGTTCTCCCCAGTAACGTTGCCTTGCAAAAATCCACTCGTGAAGGCGATAGTTGACAGTTTTGCGAGCCTTGCCCATTTTGACAAGTTTGCCAGTGATTGCAGTTTTTGCTTCCTCAACAGTCAGGCCAGAAAATTCTTCGCTGTTGATAAGGCGATAGCCCTTGCCAAGATAATCTTGTTTTTCAAAGGCTGATTTGCTTACATCTCTGCCGTCGATGACTTGAATCATATCAATTTTGTGCTCTATTGCATACTCAAAGTCGCGTTGGTCGTGAGATGGAACGGCCATAACAGCGCCAGTGCCGTAGCTTGCAAGCACAAAATCACCAACAAATACAGGCACTTTTTTGTTGTTGACAGGGTTGATGGCAAAAACGCCTTCAAGTTTAACCCCGCTCTTGCCTTTGTTTAGCGAAGTTCTTTCAAGGTCGCTCAGTTTTGCCGTTTCTTTGCGGTATTTTTCCACTTCATCCCAGTTTTTGATGCGGTCTTTAAGTTGGTCAACCAATTTTGCATCAGGGGCCAGAACCATGAAAGTGATGCCATAGATTGTTTCGATGCAGGTGGTAAAGATAGAAAATTTTCCGCCGCCCACAAGTTCAAAATCAACCTCAACGCCTTCCGACTTGCCAATCCAGTTTTTTTGCATGGTTTTGGTGCTTTCAGGCCAATTTATTTTCTCAAGCCCTTCAATAAGCCTGTCGGCATATTTTGCGATGTCAACAATCCATTGTTTCATATATTTTTTCACAACAGGATAGCCGCCGCGCTCGCTTTTTCCGTCAACAATTTCGTCGTTTGCAAGCACGCAACCCAGTTCTTCGCAGAAATTGACGGGCATTTCAACAAACTTTGCAAGACCTTTTTGATAGAGCTTTTTGAAAATCCACTGCGTCCATTTATAGTAGCTAGGCTCGCAAGTAGAAATTTCTCTGTCCCAATCGTAAGAAAAGCCCAAATTTTTCAACTGGCTTGTGAAATATTCAATATTTTTTTTGGTGAATTGATATGGATGATTGCCGGTGTTGATGGCATATTGCTCAGCTGGCAGGCCAAAAGAATCAAACCCCATCGGATGCAAAACGTTATAGCCCTGCATTTTTTTCATTCTGCTGACAATGTCAGTTGCTGTATAACCTTCTGGGTGCCCCACATGAAGCCCTGCGCCAGAAGGGTAAGGGAACATATCAAGAGCATAGAATTTTGGTTTTGAAAAGTCCCAAATGTCAGTTTTGAAGGTTTGGTGCTCTTGCCAATATTTTTTCCATTTTTCTTCAATTTGTTTTGTGTTGTATTCTTTCATAAATTCTCCTTAAAAAACAAAAATAGCAACCTTGACTGGTTGCACTTAAAAAAATTTTTTTTAGCACAACCAAAACTTGTGCCACTATTGTGGACACCAAATCAAAGTAGTGCTAAAAGAATGTTTGTTTTCATGCTTTGATAATAGCATAATTGCCTTGCTTTTGTCAACAATTTTTTTGCGGCAGACAAAAAAAGTTGATGCAAAAGAGGCAAACAAAAAAGGGCGCAAGCCCTTTTCTGCTTTCAGACCAAACTTAGCTTGTTGCGCTCAGTTTTTTGACCACCAGTGTTGCGTCTCCGTTTTCTGGTATGGTGATGGTTGCGCCGCCAGGGGCTGTTGTGGTGGTCAAAGCAAGGTCAATCACATCGTTGGCAGCAAGCGTTACAATAACAGAGTTTGCAACATCAACAACAAATGTTCCGCCAGTTGCTGTTTCAAGAGCAGTTTGCTCTATGGTTGAAGAAGCAATTGGAGTTGTGTTGTTTCGTGCAGTAACATTAAATGTAAGCTCTGCTGTTGAGTTGATTTGCAGGTGGTAGGTTATTTCATAGTCTCCAGCTTGCAAAACAGTGATTTGATTGGTCGCAGTTGTCGTATTGAGAACAGGCATCTGAGTGTTAAGCTCAACAGGAACGTAAACATTTTCAGTTGTTATTGTTGGCGTTTGCTGCGCATTGTTGTATAGGCCGCCATAGGCTGCCAGCCCCGCTCCACTTGCTCCAGTCGGTCCAGTCGGGCCAGTTGCACCAACTGTTCCAGTCGCTCCAGCAGGTCCAGTTGGCCCAGTAGGACCAGTAGCGCCAGTCGCTCCAGCAGGGCCGGTTGGCCCAGTTGCACCGGTTGCGCCAGCAGTTCCTGTAGTTCCAGCAGGACCAGCAGGGCCGGTAGGACCAGTAGGACCAGTAGCGCCAGCAGTTCCTGTAGTTCCGGCAGGGCCAGTAGGACCGGTAGGGCCTGTAGCACCAGTAGGGCCTGTAGGACCAGTTGCACCTGTTCCAGCAGGCCCAGTAGGACCGGTAGGACCAGTAGCTCCAGTTCCAGCAGGGCCAGTAGGGCCGGTAGGACCAGTAGCGCCAGTCAAACCAGTAGGACCTGTAGGACCAGTTGCACCCGTTCCAGCAGGACCAGTAGGACCGGTAGGACCAGTAGCGCCGGTAGGACCTGTAGGTCCAGTCGCACCCGTTCCAGCGGGGCCAGTAGGTCCAGTAGCTCCTGTAGCACCAGTAGGGCCTGTAGGACCAGTTGCACCCGTTCCAGCGGGGCCAGTAGGGCCGGTAGGGCCTGTAGCACCAGTAGGTCCGGTAGGACCAGTTGCACCCGTTCCAGCAGGACCAGTAGGGCCGGTAGGGCCTGTAGCTCCAGCTGTTCCAGCTGTTCCAGCAGGGCCGGTAGGGCCGGTAGGGCCAGTAGGACCAGTAGGTCCAGTGGCACCTTGAGGAATATTAAAAGTCAAATCAGCGGTTGAGCCAACTCCTGACTGAACGACAGACGCAGGACTGCCTGCGGCCAGTGTGTTGGTTGCGATAACTTCAACAGTTGTGATTGTAGCACCAGTAGGACCGGTAGGACCTGTAGGGCCAGTGGCTCCAGCAGGACCGGTAGGACCAGTCGCGCCTTGTGGACCAGCAGGACCTATTGGACCTGTAGGGCCAGTGGCACCTGAAATAATCAGTGGTGGACGGCAAGGTCTAGGATTGCAACAAGTTGGTCTGTTATTTCCAAAAAAATTAATAGCCATGTTTTCCTCACTCGGAGTATTTGTACTCCAATCCATAATATGAAAAAAGTTTAAAAAGTGTAAATATGTTTAAAAATCATTTGAAAAAAAGATGCAAATAGTTTATCATATTTAAAAAGGAGAAATTATGAACAAAGCAAAATCAATGATTGAAAAAACTTTGGGAGTTCTTGAAAACAAACAAGAAATTCTGAATTTGTTTTTTGAAGAATATAGTTATGAACAGAAAATTAGAACGGCTCATCACTCAGATAGTGAAATTTTTGCACAAACATTGTTTAAAGGCAAAAAAGAACAAGACGAAATTTTTTTGAAGGCTCTTGAAAGAAATTTTGCACAGCTGCAAGAGAACTATTCTGATAACAAGATTATCGAGATTATTTCTTGGTTGCAAGAAGAGGGAACTTTAGATCAAAAAAAAGAAAAAGATATTTTCAATCTTTTAAATAGGCAGCCAAAACATAGCAAAAATTTTGTTGCCCAGCAGATTGCTGCTGACATTGAAAAAGAATTTTTGTTTAAACAAGCAAAACTTGACTCACAAAAATATCAAGGGATATATGAAATTGTTTTAAAGATCAAAGATATGTATACAAGTCATCATAAACTTGGTTTTTTGGATGAGGAGAAAATTTAAGTCTGTGCTGGCGATGGCTGTTCTGAAGGAGTGGTTGTTGGTTGAAGGTGGTTTTCAGGCTGATTGTTTTGATTTGGGACAGGAGTTTGGCTTTTTTGAGCGGGCAGTGAATTAAAAAGATTTTGCAAATTCAAATTTATTATATTTGCTATGCGGTTTTCTTCTGGGATGTTGATTGTTTCGATTAATATGGTCGAAAATTCGATTGCTTTATAAACAAGTTCTTTAAGCGTTTGGCTTGAAGAGCTTTTTTCTGGCAAATCAAGCGGGGAGGCGAAAAAAGAATAATAAAGATTGCTTGTCAAAAGCTCAATTTTGCACAAAAGGTCAATTTGGGTGTCTGTGGTTGCCTTTTCTTTTGCAAGCACAACATAGTTATAAAGTGATTGCATTGTTTCTTTTAAGTTTTGCATCGAATTTGAATTGTTTGAAAGGCTTTGACAAAAAACGGCTGATGTTCTGCCAACTTCATCTTTTTCAAGCAAAATGTTGTGTTTTAAAAAAAACTTGTGCATAGGAATCTCCTTTTACACAAGTATATATGAAAGTTTTTGTCAAATGGTTTATGTTTCTGGCACGACAAGATCAGGGTAGACTGCATGCAGAATTTCAGGGATTGCAATTGTGATAAACAGCACAAGCACCAACAGCACAACAACACCAATGATAGTGTTTTTGATGCGGTTTTGTGCGTTTTTTCTTTGATCTTCGCTTTCACTTTTTGCAAGATTGATGCCTAGGATTATGGCATACACCGTTCCTGCGCCGCCAATGGCTGCCAAAATTGCATACAAAATATATGGCAAAGTTCCGTAAAGGTCGTTCAGCCAAGCAAGCGAGCCCAAATATTGATAGGCAAGAAGAGAAAAATTCATCTTAAAATCTCCTTAATTTTTCTAAAAAAGATTTTAGCATATTTTTTTGCATTATGCAAGCATTCTTTGGCAATATTTTTATAGAAAAATTTTAAGCAATTTTCCCCCTTTAAAATTCATAGCAAAAATTTCCATAAGATTTTTTTAAAAATTGCAAACAGGGCGAAAAAATGACATAAAAGATATTAAAAAAAAATCAAAAAACTGCAAGAGAAAAAGCATAAAAAAATCTCACAAAATTGTGAGATTTTTGCTTGATTGTTATAAGACTGCTTATATTCAACCTTGATTTCACTCCTTAGGAGGTGTTGTTCCTTCTCCACCAGGAATAACAGAGCCAGTTCCCTTTTCATCCAAACCAACTGCGCTCAAAATCATTGGCAGGAAGGTGTTGAAGAACAAAATCAAAACAATGGTCACACCAACTGCGATTGCAACGGTGATAAGGTGTTTTTTTGCTTCATCACGTTTGCCTTGTTCGTCAGCCCTTGCAAGCTTCACGCCAAGATAGATGGCATAAATTGCACCAATCGCACCAACAAGACCAAGCACAACCCACAGCACAATGGAAAGAATGTTGAAAACATCGTTTAAAACTGTATAAATGCCACCATTGTCACCCGTCGTGCTTAAATTTAAATTTTTAAAAAAGTCTGACCAACTTGCTGCAAGAGTCTTACCCAATAAACTAAACATAAACTACCTCCCAATGAGAAATATTTTTTATTTACAAGCCTATAATAGCATAAAAAAAATAAATTACAAAACGATTTTGACAAATTTTTTAAATTTTTTTAATTTTTTTTGAATTTATTTTCAATTTAATTTTAAGCAGTTTTTTTAAAAATATTTATTGGCTTTCAATTTTTTAATTTAAGGCATAAAATTAATAAAAAATTGCCTGCAAGGGCAGACGAATTTTTAGAAAAAGAAAGAATTTCCATTATTTGGACAGGTGTTTTGCGTGCAACTGTTGCCATAGAAGTTCTGACCGTTCAGTGCCAGCAACAATAGAAGCAGAAAGTTTGTGTTGGTGTTTAAGTTTGTGTCAGTTGCCGATGTTATGACAGATAGCAAAAGAACAAACAAAAGATTTTGTGTGCTATTCATATTTCCCCCTTTTTACAAAAATCTTGTTTTTTTGTCAAAAAAGAATAATTTTCTTTTTTGCGATTTCTTTTGTATTTGTCAAAATATAGATGCAGGCAATTACATAAGTATTTATGTTTTCTGCTTTTAAATTGTGAACAAAAGGAAATGAAAAATATGAATAGATTTTTGCTTTTGACCGAGCGTAATCGCAGGGAAATAGAAAATGCTCTTCCGCATGAAAACGCCACCAGAGCACTCGCTGATTATTTTTCCAACTTTGCCGACTCAACTCGCATCAAAATTTTGACCTGTCTTTCAATGATGAATATGTGTGTCAATGACCTTTCAACCATCTTGGGCATCAATCAAACCACAATATCACATCAGCTTAAAACGCTTAAAGATCAAGGACTTGTTTCTTATCGCAGAGAAGGCAAAATTTTGGTTTACTTTCTGACAAGCTCTTCCGTCAATGACATCATGCTATACGCCGTGCAAGCACTTTAAAGCTCTTGACAAAAATTCTTCATTTTGGCATAATAAGGTCAAAGGGATCAATATATGAAAAGGGTTTTTGACACTCTCAACCAAATGAGTTTTACTTTGCCGAAGGGTTATCACTTGACAGATGACAAATACACCTTGCCAAATGGGCAAGGTTTTATCAACAAAGAAAATTATTTGTCAGACGATGGAGAGGTGATTTCTTTTTTCGAGTTGCACAGGTCTAAAGATGAATTTTTTGAAAGTTATGATAGTCTTTGCATAGATGCAAAAACTTTAAGTCAAAAATATGAACTTGAGAAAAACTTTTTAATCAGATTGGGAGATTTTGTTTTTCCAGTTTATATCATTAAAGGATTCGACCAAAAACTGATTCATGTTGTGCAGATTTTTATTGATTGCGGTGATTGTATGGGGGTTTTGATGTTCAACATCAAAGATTCATCAGGCGATGTCAAAGAAATGATAGCAAACAATAAAATTTTTAAAGATGCAGTCAGCCTTCTTAGGAGTGTGAAATGAAAAAACTTCTGCTGCATTCATGTTGCGGACCTTGCTCAACACAAGTTATTGACTTTCTGAAAAATGATTATGATATAACAATATATTATTATAACCCGAATATAGACACCGATGAAGAATACCAGCATAGACTCAGTGAGCAAAAACGCTATTGTCAAATCGTGGGCGTTCCGGTCATTGAAGATGGTTATAACAGTGGCGATTTTCTTGAAAAAGTCAAAGGCTTTGAAAATGAAAGGGAGGGTGGTGCAAGATGTCCAATTTGTTTCAAATTAAGGCTGCAAAAAACTGCACAAAAAGCAAAAACTCTTGGCTTTGACATTTTTGGAACAACACTCACAGTTTCTCCACACAAAAACGCAGAAATCATCAATGCAATAGGCAAAAGCGTTGGCTTTGATGAAGAGATTGAATTTTTAGAGGGGAATTATAAAAAACAAGATGGC
This sequence comes from uncultured Bacillota bacterium, assembly GCA_946495675.1. Taxonomy (GTDB): domain Bacteria; phylum Bacillota; class Clostridia; order Christensenellales; family UBA1242; genus Caccovivens. Next base: position 86,877 of record CAMMDQ010000003.1, read on the forward strand.
TATAAGAAAAGCATTGAATTTTCAAAAAAATATAATCTTTACAGACAGACATATTGCGGTTGTAAATTTTCAAGAAGATAAAAAAGTTGACTAAAATGCTTGGAAGAATTGGATAAAATATAGTAAAATATCCCACAAGGTGCAAAAAATTGAGATTTCATTTTGACGAAAATAAAAAATATTTGTATTTTGAAGATGAAAGATGTGAAAAACTCACTCGAAAGTGTTTGAAAACGATTTACATCTGTTTTTCTGTTGCAGCATTTATCACAATCGCTTTATATATCTGGTTTTTTTCTGGCTATTATTTTATGACCATCTCTGGCAGATCAATGCAGTCAACGATCAATCCAGATATCACTTTGCAAACCCAGTCGCAAGATTGTGCCATAGTTGACAAAGATGAGCCTTACACTTATGGAGATATTATTATCATCAACCACCCAGAGCATATTGAAGGCGAAACGATAATTAAAAGAGTTTTGGCTTTTGAAGGGGACAAAATTTCAATCATAAAAACAACAGGAGAAGATGGATTTTATTTTTATCATCTTTTAAGAATAAAAGACGGCAGCCTAACCATTGAAGTGGTGCAAGAAGATTATATTTACCAAACAAACGGCATACCAGGATGGGAAAGAGAACCATCTTATCCTTACAACAATGTGCTTTATGAAAAACAATTTTTTGATGCATACTTGAATCCTGTTGGCAGATTTTATCAAGCCGACCAGGTGGAAGAAATTGTCTTTGGCAGTCAAACAGTTTTATTTTATGAAGTGGGCGAAGGACAGATCTTCTATATGGGAGACAATCGAGCAAACAGTTCTGACGCAAGATATTTTGGGCCGGTCAATGCTGAAGAGATGGTTGTTGGCAAGGTGGTCAAACTTATAGAAAACGGCTCATACTCACAACTATTCTTCGTTCGAGGATATTATCAACTTAAAGGACTTTTTGAATACTTTATGCCAAAACTTCTTGATTATTTTGCCTGGACATACTAAAATCGTTTGGATTTTTGGCTTAAATGTGCTAAAATAAAGCTAAGGTTAACACCTAAAAAAATAAAAAAGGAGAGATTGATAGATGAACAAACAACAATTTATCAAAGCATTTGCAGAAAAAGCAAATTTCACTCAAAAAGATGCAGGAATTGCTTTTGACGCTATGGCATCAACTGTTATTGATGCACTCAAATCAGGAGAAAAAATCCAAATCGCAGGGTTCGGAACTTACGAACTTAAAAAACGTCCTGCAAGAGAAGGTATCAACCCTTCAACAAAACAAAAGGTTAAAATCCCAGCACAAAAAGTGCCTTCTTTCAAGTTTGGAAACAGCTTTAAAGGACTTTTCAACTAAGATAAACAAAACAAGCTTGCCAACAGTGCAAGCTTTTTTTATGCCATTTTGATTTTTTGATTTCACATATTTTTTTTGCCTTTGAGTCATACTACTATCGAAAAAGGCGGAAAGATGAAACAAAATGTTGAAAAATTTATTGAAAAACTAAAATCGCAGTTTCATGATGACAGCGACTTTGCAAGCCGCCTGTTTGTTTGTTCAAATGGCAAAATTGGATTTGTTTTTCTAAAGAGCATGTCTGATCCTGTTTTGTTTTCTCAAAGCATATATCTCCCTATTCAAAACTTTGAAGGGGAAATAAACAAACAACTGCTTATAGACAAAATCTTAAAAAACAACGGTGTTGAAAGCATTGAAGAAGAGAAAATCTTTGCTGACATTCTTGATGGGAAGGTTATTGTCTTTTCAGACTTTTTTGACGGCTTTATTTCTGTTGATATAACTAAATATCCTACCAGAACGCCTAGCGAGCCGCCAACTTCGCCAGTCATTCAAGGTCCAAGAGAGGGATTTGTCGAAGACTTTAAAACCAACATGACTTTACTAAGACGGCGAATTCACTCAAAAGATTTGGTTTTTAAAACACTGATTGTTGGGCAGCACACTCAAACAAAAGTTATCCTTTCTTACATTCATGGCGTTGCAGACAAAAGAGTGATAAAAGAGGTTGAAGAAAAAATCAAAAATATCAAGATTGATGGAGTGATTGATTCTTATTACATTTTATCATATCTTGAAAAACGACCGAATTCGCTTTTTAAGCAGATTGGAAATTCTGAGAAACCTGATGTCGTGGTTTCAAAAATGCTGGAAGGCAAAGTGGCAATCATTGTGGATAATTCGCCAATAGTTTTGACTGTGCCTTTTATTTTGATGGAAGATATGCAGTCAAGCAACGATTATTATACAAATCATCATTATGCTTCAGTCGTGCGATTTATCAGAATGTGTGGGCTTTTGATCGCCATTGTTGCACCGGGTTTTTATCTTGCACTTCAGCTTTTCCATTATAATATTTTGCCGTTAAATTTTTTGATAACCATTGCTGACACAACACAAGGGCTGCCATTTACTCCATTTTTAGAAATTTTGTTTATATTTTTGCTGTTTCAAATTCTGTATGAAGTCAGTTTGCGTCTTCCAAGTTACTTAGGGCTTGCCACAAGTGTGGTTGGAGCTCTTATTTTGGGTGATACCGGAGTTAAAGCTGGGCTCATCTCTCCGCCAGGAGTGATCATCACTGCACTGGCAAAAATTGCTCTTTACACTGTGCCCGAGCAGCAATCACAAATCACTGTTTTGCAAATTGTTTTTATCATTCTTGGCGGCTCACTTGGCGTGCTTGGCATTATCACAGGATTTGTTTATGTAGTCAATTATCTCAACACTCTTGACGACTACAAAACGCCTTATCTTGCTCCTTATGCTCCGAGAGTTAAGGAAGATTTGGCTGATGCACTGCTTAAGTCTTCAATAAACGATCATCACGCTCCGCCAAAATCCTTCCCCACAGGCAAAGGAGGGGCGAAATGAAAACAATCAGTGCAAGACAAACGGGAATCATCGTTTTTTTGACCATTTTGGCAAATAAAATTTTGGTTTTGCCTTCTGTTATGTATGAGCAATCCAAAGCAGATTCAATCTTTGCTCTTATTGCCATTTTCAGCTTTGAACTTTTGGTTTTGACAATTTTTTTGCAGGTAAAAAAAGCTCACCCAGACCAGAATTTAAAAGAGATCTTAAAACAAAAGGTGGGAGCTGTTGTTGCCAAAATTGTGATTTTTGCTTTCCTCGTCTTTTTTCTGTTTAAAACCATGCTCACATATTCAGTGCTTTATATTTATTTAAAAGACCTTGTTTATCAAGACGAATTTGGTTTTTTGGCTCTTGTATGTCTTTTTCCCGTTGTAAATCATGCAGTTGTTTGTGGCTTAAGGGCAATGGGGCGCACTTTTGAGCTGTTCTATTATATAGTTTTAGTTGGAGTGCTTTTCTGTCTTGGTATTGCTTTTTTTACAGATATATCAATGCCAAATTTCTTTGTTGCTTCCCCAACTGAGATTTTAAATTCTGGTTTTACTCATATTTTTGCCTTTGGCGACTATCTGGCATTATTTTTGTTTATTGACAAAATCAAACTTAGAAAAGGGGAAGGGAAAAAGATATTTTTCTTTGCTTTTGTTGGCATTTTTCTTGTGCTGTCAATCTTTGTGGTTTTTTATTCAAAATATCAGGTTACTGCTTTCATGCACAACAATGCTTTGGCAGATTTATTGATATTTTCTGTTCAATTCAATGCGATTGGCAGGCTTGATATTATCGCAATGTTGACAATCATGACACTGGGGCTGTTTCAACTTGAAATTTTTCAAGCAGCTTTTTGCGAAAGCTTTGTGCAAGTTTTCGAAAAATTATCTATCAAATATGCCGTTGCGGTGTTTGATGTTTTGTTTTTCGTCATTTATCTTGTAATCATCAAAAAATATGAAATAATGCTTAGTTTTGCAACCGATTATCTTATATATTTGGCCATTTTGACAAATGTGGTCTTGCCAATTTTAATCTATGCTTTAGGGCATAAGCATAAAAAGGAGCTAAGCAATGAAAAAAGTGATTAATGCAATAAAAAAATATCCTTTTATTTTGATTTTAGTGCTAATTTTGGTTGTTTTTACGCCTTATTCATTGTTTTCACCAGGGCAGAGCCGTAAAAGAGCTGTCGTTATTGCAATCGGTCTTGATAAAATTGAAAATGAATACGAAATTTCTTTTTTAACATTTATTCCTTCGCCAAATCAAGAATTTCAGCAATCAAATTCAGTTGTTTCTGGCAAAGGCTCATCAGTTTCTGAAGCTGTGCTAGATGCACAGCTGACTCTTGGCAAAGACATTGGTCTTTCACATGCAAAAACAACTGTTGTCAATGAAAGGATGCTTGAAGAAGACATTTCTTCTTCACTTGACTATTTAATGCGAGTTGTTTCTTTGCCAGAAAACACTGTTTTCGTATGCACAAACACTACTGCTAAAGAATTATTGATGGCAACCGACTCGCTTGAGCAAAATCTAGGTTTAAAGCTTGATCAGTTGGTGTCTTACAACGCAAACGAAGTTTATATCACAGACACTTCTCTTGAAGCTTTTTATAAAGGCTATTACAGCCCAACCAAATCATCATTGATTGGTTATATCGAACATGTCAAAGAGGACGGCTCTCAATCAGAGCAAGGAGGAGGACAAAATCAGTCGGGCTCGCAAAGCTCTGGATGTTCTCAAGAAACCTCACAAAGCACATCTTCTCAAGGCGGACAACAGGGAGGGGCTGGCTCTTCAGAACAAAATTCATCAGCTGGAAGCTCAGGGCAGAGCGAAAATGAAAAACAGCGAGGATCACTGCAGGGGCAAAGCCAAATTTTAAACAAGGGTGATGCTGTCTTGCTGCGTGATGGACAAAAGGTGGCCCTTCTTGATGTTGACAATCTTAACAGTATAAATTTGCTTAGCACAAAAAGGTCTCTCGACAGCATTACAATATCTGACGTGCAAACTGAAGATGAAAAAAATGTTGATATGACCTTTTTGGTGAAGAACAAAGTGGTTTCGATCAAGACCGATTTTCAAAACAATATTCCGCTTTTTGTTGCAAACATAAATCTTGGAGTGCAGCTAAGCGAAATTGACACCAAGGCTCAAAAGGTCAAACAGAATGTTCAAAACACTCAAATCACTGAAGAAATCGCAAAAAAACTTGAGCAGAAAATCAAGTCAGAGTTTTCGCAGATGCTGCAAATCATACGAGAAAATAAGGCTGATGTTATAGGGGTATATGACTCGTTTTTTACCCATAATCGAAAAGAATTTTTAAAGTTTTTGTCTTCCTTAGATGACAGAGAAAACTTTTTAAATCATGTGGTTTTTATGCTTAACCTAAAAATTCAGCAGGATGGCTGAAAATCTTGTCAGGTTATGTCTGCTGCAAAAAAATGTTAAAAAAACTTGAAAAAAATCCTTCTATTATTTGTGTAAAAATAATTTTTATGATAGAATACAATATGATTAATTATGATAGGAGGCAAACACTTTGAACGAGACAAATAATCAAAAACCAAAGTTTAGATATTCATATCTATTTTTGTTGCTGATTGCAATAATATTGATAATTCTTATTTTCACAAACACAGGCTACTCGGGACAAAAACTTGAAAACTTTAATGATGTTTACGAGCTTGTTGATGGCACATATGTTGATTCAACCAGTGGCGAGGCACAGCAAGCTGTGGCGATGTATCGAACTGATGATACCATCTATTTTTTGGTAGAGGGGTCAAGATATGCAGATGCTTTTCCTGATTATAGCGATTATTATATCAACTATAAGTATTACGACGGGCAAATTGAAAGACTACTAGCTTATATCGATGAAAACGACATTCAAATAAAGGATATACCTTCAGTTGCTGGAGTAAATTTCTGGGATATTTTGTATCCAATCCTTTACCTTGGTTTTGGAATATTTATCATTTGGATGATTTTCAGACTTATCAATTCTTCAAATAAAGGAGCGATGAGTTTTGGCAAAAGCAAAGCAAGATCTTATCAAAACAATCCTGTCAGATTCTCAGATGTTGCTGGTGCGGATGAAGAAAAAGAAGAGCTTGCTGAAATTGTTGAATTCTTAAAAAATCCATCAAATTTCACACAGCTTGGGGCAAGAATACCAAAAGGAGTGCTGCTTGTTGGGCCTCCTGGAACAGGAAAAACTTTGCTGGCACGAGCTGTTGCTGGTGAGGCAAATGTTCCATTCGTATTTATCAGCGGTTCTGATTTTGTTGAAATGTTTGTGGGCGTTGGTGCTTCAAGAGTGAGAGATCTTTTTGACCAAGCCAAGAAAAATAAACCTTGCATTGTTTTTATTGATGAAATTGATGCTGTTGGTCGCCAGCGTGGTGCCGGTCTTGGTGGCGGAAATGATGAAAGAGAGCAAACCCTCAATCAACTTCTTGTTGAAATGGATGGTTTTGAGCCAAATGAAGGGATAATCGTTTTGGCAGCAACCAACCGTGCGGATGTTCTTGATCCAGCACTTTTGAGGCCTGGCAGGTTTGACAGACAGGTGTACGTCAATGTTCCAGATGTTCGTGGCAGAGAAGGAATTTTGAAAATTCATGCTCGCAACAAGCCGCTTGATGACAATGTTGATTTCAAAGTTCTTGCAAAAATAACAGTTGGCTTTACTGGTGCAGATATTGAAAACATGCTCAATGAAGCTGCAATCCTGGCGGCAAGAGCGGGCAGACCAAAAATCACAATGACAGACATTCAAGAAGGCATCAACAAAGTTACTATGGGACCTCAAAAGAAGAGCAGAATGGTTACCGAAAAAGACAGGCAGATCACAGCTTATCACGAGTCCGGGCATGCCATTCTTGGCAAGATGCTTAAGCACACTGATGAAATTCAAGAAGTTTCAATCATTCCTCGAGGAATGGCTGGAGGCTACACAATGCAGCGTCCAGAAAATGACAACTCATTTATATCATACAATCATTTGATGGATGAAATTGCAATGTGTATGGGCGGAAGAATTGCTGAAGAAATTGTATTCAAAGATATCACAACAGGTGCTTCAAGTGATATAAATCAAGCAACAAAACTTGCTCACAAAATGGTATACAACTGGGGTATGAGCAAAAATCTTGGATTTCTTGGTTTATCAAATGATCAACAAGTGTTTATTGGCAGAGATTATCAAACACGCTCAGATTTTTCTGAAAAACTTGCAGCAGAAGCAGATGATGAAATCAGGCAAATTTTGGATTATAACTATAAAAGAGCCAAGAAAATTCTTTCTGACAACAGAAATCTTCTTGACCAAATGGCAAAACTTTTGCTTAGTCATGAAACGATCAATAAAGATGAGATTGATTTGCTTATGCAAGGCAAAACAGCTGAAGAAGTTGCGCAGATCATGGACATAAGAGAGATGGAGCAACGCAAGAAGGAAGAGGAGTATCGCAAACAGCTTGAAAAAGAAAGAAAAGCAAAAGCTATTGAAGAGAAATTGAAAGAAGGACAAAAACTTTTGCAGAGTGGTGTTATCACCCAAGAAGAATATGATATGATCAAAAAAACATATTCAAAACAAGAAGATAATGCGATCACAAAAAACGCAAAAACACTTGACAAAAGTGAGCAAGAAAAGGATAATGTGAAAGAGAAGACGGCTCAAAAGAAAAATGATTCTTCTGAAATTGAAGAAAAAGCCAAAAAGACCGTCAAGAACAAAGAAACCGACAAAAAATCGGGGAAAGATAGTGATAAAAAAGACTGATTAAGGAGCTTTCATGGCAGAGACAAAACAAGTTAAAGCTATTGATGATATTTATGTGGCAAAAGTGCGAAAGAGAAGAATTATTGTAAATTCGATAATTCTTTCGCTCTGCCTTTTGCTTGCCAGTGCTATAATTATTTTAGCAGTTTTGCGAATTGACTTAAAACCAAGATTTGACGCAACCCCTGATTATGTCTATATCAAAGTTGACACAAACAGCGAGGAAAAAAATTTTGCAAAGAGTGATGAAATTTACAGCCAATTTATGAATGTTTACAACAATTCGCTCAGCACTTCAGTTTTAACTTCAATTTTTACGGGCAATGTTTATGGCTATGTTGTTCAGTGGTCAGATAATTCCTTCTATCAAACATATTCAAATGGTGTTGGACGGGGAATGAGCAGTTCTCTTTCAACAAGTTTAGGTTCAAATTACGTTCACTTCTATTTCACTCAACCACAAAGCATATACCTTTCAAATGGTGAAATTTTGGACGGAAGATATGATGGGAAAGAGATAACTTATCATGACTGTTATTTCTCAATCTCTAGTGACGAAAACCTGGCTCAAGTGGATTTCTACTTTGGAGTTCTTGATTACAAATCTGCTCCCATAACAGTTAAAATTTCAGTAGAAGCACAATCCTTTGAGTTATATGAGTTTGCTCAAGATTTATAAAAAAACTGCACTTAAATAGTGCAGTTTTTTTGTATTAATTTTTTTGTAATCAGCCGTTTTCAATATCATCGCGTTGCAAAAGTTTTATGATTTTATCTCGCAAAATCTCTATTCGTTTTTTGTTGAGCTTTATTAAGATTATAATTATTATTGAAACAAGCATGATTGCAAAGAATGTCATCAAAACGGTAAATGTTGATTCTGTGATTGAAAACAGCTTTGGTATTGCACAGACTAGTGCAGTGACTCCAACAAAGGAAATTCCCATCGCAAAACCTCGCACAAGTGTGAGTGGAATGCAAAGAGTTACAAGATTTAGGAAACCAGTGTATGTGAGAACCAATACGCAAAGTGTTTTGTATTCAGTTGCTGACATAACAATGTCACCCTGAGTGTAAAACAAAATCATTACAATAAAAATGTTTAGTAGCATCAAAAGTGCTCGTGGCACAGCTCGTTTGAACACCTGTGGAATAAAATTGCCGACAATCTTTTTTGTGTTTGGCTCAAAAGTGAGCACAAATGAAGGGATTCCAATCACAAATGATTCAAGCAGAAGCATATCTTTTGGTGTAAAAGGGTAGGATAGTTGAAGGAATAGAGTGATCACAGTCAGCACAATTGCAAACAGGGTTTTCATCAAGAAGACTGATGACGAGTTTTGCACATTGTTTATCACTTGCCGTCCTTCTTTGACAACATTTGGAAGAGATGAGAAATTCGATTTTAAAAGCACTAGTTTGGATATGTTTCTTGCAACTTCACTGCCATCAGCCATGGCGATTGAGCAATCAGCTTCTTTTAGAGCCAAAGTGTCGTTGACACCATCACCAGTCATTGCGACCACTTTCCCTTTGTTTTTCAAAGCCTTGATTATAGTGTATTTTTGTTCTGGTGTAACTCTGCCAAAAACAGTAAATTTATCAGCCATTTGCTCAACTTCCTTTGTAGAAAGTCCTTCAAGCGAGACATATTTGTCGCTGTTTTCAACACCCACTCTCTGAGCAATTTTTGAAACCGTTGCTGGCGAGTCGCCGGAAATGATTTTTATTTCAACTCCATTGTCTTTAAACCACTGAATTGTTTCAATTGCATCTTCTCGTATATGCTCTTCAATTATGATAAACGCAAGAAGTGTTGATTTTTCGCCAGTGACATTTTTGCTAAATTCGCCTTCATATTCACTGAGTGCAATCACACGCAGGCCTTTGTTTTGACATTCTTCAATCAGCTGTGTTTGCTGTTCATTAAGAGAGCAACCAATTTTTGTTACAGCCCCAAGAAAATATATTTTTTTACTTTCAAATTGAGTTACAGAATACTTTCGTTCAGAGGAGAATTCAAGCACATTTTTAACTTTCCATTCGCCATTTTTACCAAATTCTTCTATCATTGCATTTGATGTTGAATTGGATGTTTTTTGTGCATTTAATATATTTGACAAAATCTTTTTTATTGAAGATGTTCTTCTTTTTGAAAATGTGATAAAATCAACAACTTTCATCGTTCCATCTGTGATGGTGCCTGTTTTGTCAAGGCATAAAACATTTGTTCTTGCAAGCATCTCAATAGAATACAGGTCTCGCACTAAAGTGTTTTTCTTTGCCAGTTTGACAACACCAACTGCAAGAGCAATAGTTATGAGCAAAAACATTCCAGCAGGGATCATGCTCGTCAAGGCCCCAGATGTATTTGTAATTTGCTGCTCAATTGTGCTGTCCAAAGAATATTCCTTCAAAAAAGTTAAGATCCCGATTGGCACAAGTGCAATGCCGATATATTTGATCAATCTGTTCAAATCTTTAAACAGGTTTGAAGCTGGAGCTTTAAATTCCTTTGCTTTTTGGGCCATCTGTTCAATATAATTGTCTTTTCCAACTCGATCAACTTTTGCATAACACTGACCAGAGACTATAAAACTGCCAGAAAACAGGTGAGCATCCTTGTTTTTTTCTATAGAATTTGACTCGCCAGTCAACAGACTTTCATTGACTTCAACGGTTCCATCCAAAATGATGCAATCTGTTGGGATTTGGTTGCCGCTCTCAAGAATGATAATGTCATCTAAAACAAGTTTATCGGCACTGATGAGAATTGTTTTTCCATTTCGCAGTGTTTTGATTTGTGGGAGAGTGATCATGGAAAGTTTTTCAACAGCAATTTTTGCTCGAATCTCTTGAATTATTGCAATAGCGGTGTTTGCCACAATTACAAACAAAAATAGGAGGTCGCTGTATGAGCCAACGCACAACAGAGCGATCGCAATAAGCAGCCATAACATATTGAAAAAGGTAAAAATATTTTTAACAAAAATTGACAGATAGGTTTTTGAAGCTTTGACTTTTGTGTGGTTTGTCAATTTGTCTTGCTCTCGGCTTTTGACTTCGTCATCGCTCAACCCTTGATCTACACTTGGATTAAATCTTATGATCGGTTTTTGAATGACATTTTTTTTCTTGAAAAACACTCTTGTTATTCTTTCAAACATTGAGGGAGTCTCTTTATTTTGCAAGCGTCGAAATTTAAGAATATCAACCTTTGCCCTTGCAAGTTTTGATTGTGATTTTAATAAATTTTTGCTTTCACGAAAAATGCTGGCAGTTTTTGGCTGCCAAGATGTGATTTTATTATCTTTTTTTTCGTTTACAGTTTTCATATAATCCTTTATAAAATATGATAAATTCTATATTTTGATTATATAATTCTTACCTAAAAATGTCAACTTTATTTGCAATAGATTTGACTTTTGTGCTCTAAAACATTTATTATAAAGATAAGGAGAAATTGCCATGCTGCTAAACATTCCAAAATCGCTTACAGAGCTTGCAAAATTGCTGCCATGCCAACTTTATGTTGTAGGTGGATTTATACGCAATTCAATTCTTGGAATAAAAGGAGACGACATTGATATTTGCGGAGCTATTCAAGTTGAAGAACTTGCAAAGATTTTAGAGAAAAGCAAATTCGATGTGAAGATAAAAAACAAATTTGTTGGAACTGCGTTGATCTCAACAGGTGAAACAAAATTTGAATTTTCTTCTTTTAGAAGAGAGTTTTATAAAGAGGGTGGAGCTCATACTCCCGAGCGTGTTGAATTTATTGATAGTTTAGAAGAAGATGCCAAAAGAAGAGATTTCACTTGCAACAGCATTTATTATGATATTGAAAATGACAAATTTATAGATATTTATGGTGGCATACAAGATTGCCAAAACAAAATTTTGAAAACTATTGAAACACCAGACTTTGTGTTTGCTCATGATGGGCTGAGAATACTTAGATTGTTTAGGTTTGAATGCGAACTAAATTTTAAAATTGACAAGGCAACTTTGGCTGGGGCAATCAAATATTCTTCAAATGTTAGAGACATTGCTGGCGAAAGAGTGATTTATGAAATCACATGTATTTTGCATAGCAGCAGAAGATATCCTGGTTATTCTGAGCCAAAAGCATACCTAAAAGTTTTCAAGCAATTCAACAAATTTAAGCTTTGGCCGGTTTTTGGCATAGATTGTGCAAAAATAAGGCTGAATATGGTGAAAAAAGTTGAACACAAGTCGCAAGGCTTTTTGATTGATCTTATCGACACCGTCAAGCCGATTTCAATCTCTTACTATCTTAATTTAATTTTGACAAATTCTTTTGGTCTCAACAAAAAAATGGCTTCTGCATACATCAATATCTTGTCCGGGTATTATGATGCGCTTAATAGGTTGCAAAATAAAGAATATTTTTTCAAGTATTTTGATAATTTTCCTCTTATTTACAAACTTTTGGTGCATAAGTCAAAATATTTAGCAAACAAATATGACTTTTTTTACAGATATATCATTTCACACAAGCTCATCATAACAGTCAAAGATTTGAAAGTTAATGGAGAAGATATACGCAAAAATTATCCAACAGTCAAGCCTTATCGATACAATGCGATTTTGGAAAGCTTACTGTCAGATGTTTTTGAAGGGAAACTTGAAAACGACAAAAACATACTGGTTAAAGCCATTGAACAAAAGTTGAAGTATTTATAATTTTATCTTTATAAAAAAAGCGAGATAACGCTCGCTTTTTTTTAAACATTTTTTTGAGGAGGAATAAATTTAACGCCATTGGCAGGCAAACTCATTCCTTCTTCTAAACTTTCGGTGCCTTCAATAATTATTCCCATTTGAGGTTGGTAGTGGTCATGGCGAATTTCTTTTTCTTCGACAAGTTTTCCATCTTCAAAATATTGCAAATAGCCTTTGCTTTCGTAACCTTGTTTTGGATATTTTAATCTGTAATATTCGCCTTTGTATAAAACTTGATTTGAATATTTACCTTCTTTGTCGCTTATGATCTTGTCTCCAGAGTGTGGAATGATGCGCACAAGTTCGGAGCGGGTTTTGATTTCTTTTCCTTCTTCGAGGTTTTTCCCATAAATTTCGACGGTTGCAGTTTTTTCATCACAAATGGTTTTGATAAAAATAGGGCAATCAGAATTGTTTTTGAACACTAAGTCTGCGTAACCTTCGCTTACCATGGCATCAAAGGAAAGTGGAACATAGGATGCGGGTAGTGAGTGGTGGCAAACACTTTCAATTTCTATATCTGCAAGAAGCAGGGCGTTGTAAAGGGTGGTTGAAGCTTGGCATACTCCGCCACCTGTGCCTGAAACATAATTTCCGCCAACAATAATGTTTGCGTTTTCATAACCATTTTCTTTTGTTCTGGGGCCAGTAGTTTGATTGAAAGAAATTTCTTCGCCTGGCAAAATAGTCATCCCATTGAAACAAGCAAGAGCTTTTTTTATGTTGTTTTTGCGTTTTGTTGAACTCGAGGCATAGGAAGTTGTAAACTGGCTTCTTTTGCCAATTTGTTTTAAAAGTTCTTCATTATCGCTCTCTGGAACTATCTCAGTCAAAGGAATTTCAATTTCGCTAGCATTTTTTGAAGAGATTGCTTTGTCAAGAGCGGTATTCAATTTTTCTCTGTCAACCACTTTTCCAACTTGACCTTTTGACAAACTGAACATTTGTGTTTTGTTTGGATCAAAGTCAATTTGGCAGGCCCGACAAGACTTTTCAACTTCTTGGCATATTTCATTGACCTTTTCTTGCATTCCCCCAAAAAGATTTTCGTAAGGGATCTCAACTTTAAGTCCTTCTGACTTGATTTTATTTTCTATTTTTTTCTTTTCAAAAATGTTTCCTTCTCTGCCATAGCTTAAAAGTTCTGTCAATGGATTTTCGATATTGCCAACATATTCAAAATCTTCGCCGCTCAACAGCCAAGACTGATCTTTATTTGTCAAGATGATTTTTGTTTCAGACATTTCTTTTGCCAAAGTGGTGCCAACAAGGTCGACAGCTTGCTGTTTTGTAAGACCCGATATATCAATGCCATTGACTGTTGTATTTTGATAATAAGTTGTTTCTTCGCTGATTGGATCGCCAAAATATAACTGGCAAAACACGAGCAAACCAACTGCAATAAATGCCACCGCAAAAAGCCAAATGACAGAGGCTTTTTTGTTTTGTTTTTTTGCCTGAACAACAGAAGTTTCTTGCAAATTTGTAGAAGTTTGATTGATTTTGTCTTTCTTCACATTTTTCTCCCTTTTTTGTATTATTTGTGTAAAAAACAAAAATATGCTTTTTAAGCAGCATATATTTTTCTTTGAGTGTTATTATAAAGTTATGGGAGCAAAAACAAAAACCGCTTTAAAAATTTTGCTGGTACTTTTGGTGGCTATGATATTTTTTTTTGCAATCTATCTTATTTTGTATTATACAGGTTGGTGGGAAAAACTAAATTCAGTTGACAAACTCAAGAAAGAAATTCTAGACCTGGGCATTTGGGGTAGGTCGTTTTTTGTGTTGTTGCAGTTTTTGCAGGTTACTTTTATACCAATTCCATCGCCCTTTGTTGTGATAGCGGGAAGTCTGATTTATGGACCTTTGCAAGCATCCCTTCTTTCGCTGGCGGGAATACTTCTTGGCAGTGCTGTTGCCTTTGCCATTGGCAGAATTTTTGGCAAAAAAATTGTGGTATTTATCGTAGGCAAAGAAACCGAGAAAAAATGGTCAAATTTTTTAAGCAATGCCAAGTATAGTTTTGTGCTTATGATGCTTTTGCCTCTTTTCCCAGATGATGTTTTGTGCATGATTGCAGGATTGACTGATATGAGTTGGACATTTTTTATGGTAACACAAATTTTTACTCGAACCATCGGAGTTTTTACCATGAGTTATCTGTCAGGAGGGGACATCATTCCATATAGTGGATGGGGGTTGTATGTCTGGGGACTTATTGCGATAGTATCAGTTTTAGCGATCTATTTTTCAACAAAATATAACAAGCAAATCGAAACCTTTATTTACAAAATTTTTAAGAAAAAGACGGTTAAAAAAGAAAAACAAAAAGAAAGGTAGAGTATATCTAATCAAGAAATAAAACGGCTCCTTTTTTAACATCTTTTGGCAAAATTTCATTTTTTATCAAAATGCTGACAACATTTTTGCCGCATTTTTGTGCAATTTGATCAATGTTTTCCTTATCCTTGACAACATAAAAAATGTTGTAGTTTTTTTTCATAAATACCCCCTAGTGATAATAATTTTTTTGCTCTTTTAATATTTATATGAACAAGGAGTAATATGAAATCACTTTTTAAAACAGTGGCACTTATAACATTTTTTTCTGTCATCACAAGGGTGGTTGGCTTTCTTTTTAGAATTTATCTTTCTCGAACGGTGGGGGCGGAAGCTCTTGGAATGTATCAAGTGGCCTTTTCTATATTTATGGTTTTGCTTACAATCATCTCTAGTGGACTTCCACTTGTCATTTCTCGGATGAACTCGTCTTTTATGATAAATAGTGATAAGAAGAAAGAGGGGGCTTTGGTCAACACCGCACTTTTGTATGCTCTTTCGCTGGCTGTCATTTTGTGTGTTATTGTTCTTGTCTTTCGTAATGTTTTTGCCCATTTTTTCACTGATGAGCGTTGCCTGCAAATTTTGATCATAATGCTTCCAAGTTTGATTTTTTCTGCTGTTTACAGCGTTTTTCGTGGCGCAATGTGGGGCAGAGATAACTATTTTGCACTTTGTTCAAGCGAGCTTTACGAGCAAATTGTGCGTATTTTAATTTGTGTGATTTTGCTAAGCGGCACGGGAACAGCGATAGAAAAAGCTTTTGATGTTGCTTGGTCTTTGAATGTTGCCTGTCTTTTTTCAATGCTATTTGTTGTTTTGCTGTATTTCTACTATGGTTCAAAACTTTCAAAGCCTCAAAAGCAAATTTTTAAACCTCTTTTAAAGCAGTCATCGCCAATAACTGGAATAAGAGTGGCTGGCAGCTTTATTCAACCTCTTGTTGCTTTGATTTTGCCAGCAAAACTTATAGAACTTGGCTATACTTCAGCACAAGCACTCAGTTTGTATGGCATTGCTGTTGGAATGACGCTGCCACTTCTGTTTGTCCCGACAACTTTGATTGGTTCGCTTTCCACCGCACTTATTCCTGACATGTCAAAGGCACTGGCTCAAAACGATAAAGCCCACATTGAAAATCGTGTTCGCTCATCAATCCTATTTTCTTTGATCACTTCTTCACTTTTTATTCCGCTCTATCTAGGCATGGGCGAACTGGCAGGCATTTTTCTTTATGACAACATTATGAGTGGCACCCTTTTGCAAGAAGCAAGTTTTGTTTTGTTGCCTTTGGGACTTACAAACATAACATCTTCACTACTCAATTCTCTTGGCTATGAGGTCAAATCTTTTAAAAACTTTATCTGCGGAACATTGGTAATGTTTTTAGCAATATATTTTCTGCCGCAACTTGTTGGGATCAATGCTTTCATTTGGGGTATGGGGGCAAGTTATTTGGTTACCGGATTGTTAAACCTTATTATGCTGAAAAAGAAAACTGGAATTAAGTTAAAACTTGGCAAAACTGTTTTTATTTTGCTTTTGATTGTTTTGCCTTGCGGGGCAGTTACCGCTTTTACAGTTTCTATTGCAAACCATTTCTTACCTTTGTTCTTCACCTTAGTTTTAGGCGCTGGAATTGGCACAGTTTGTTTTGCCCTGCTGTGTGGCGTGTTTGGCTTAGTCGATGTTAAAGCTTTTGTTGTAAAAGCCGCAGATTATGCGAAAGGTTTTGTGAAAAGAAAAACAAAAAAGGCTTAGAATATAAAATTTTTTGCCTTTTTTAGTAATTTTGCGATTTATGCTTATAATAAAGCATGCTTACCATTATAGTTAGGTCAGTTTTAATATATTGTATTGTGCTTTTGGTATTTCGGCTTATGGGGAAAAGGCAGATTGGTCAAATGCAGCCTTTCGAGCTTGTGCTTACACTTATCATTGCAGACCTTGCAACAATCCCAATGGCAGATATTTCCATACCTGTTTTGCATGGCATAATTCCTTTATTGACGCTTGTTGTGTTGCATTTTATGTTGACAATGATAACTCGGCTAAGCGTCAAACTGAGCAGTTTTCTTTCGGGCAAGCCAGTGATTTTGATAAATCCAGATGGTATAGATTACAAGGCTATGAAAAAATTGAATATGACGATAGATGACATATTTGCATGCCTTAGAGACAAAGGCTTTTTTTCAGTTGCGCAAGTGCAATATGCTATAGTGGAAACCAGTGGTAAAATTTCAGTAATGCCCAAAGCCGAATTTGCACCTGCAACTTGCCAAGATCTTGACCTAAAACCTGACGAAAGTTTTGTGCCAATCACACTTGTTTGTGAAGGCAAAATTTTAAAAGACAATATGGCGCTTGCTGGCTTAGATGAACACAGAGTTGTGGAAGTTGTAAAAAAAGAGACCGATGCAAAAGTTAAGGATGTGCTTGTTTTGACAATTGAAAAGTCGGGGCGGGGATATATACAGCTAAAAAAAGATAAAGGCAAATCTTTTCAAACAAAAAGGTTGGGTAGTGTATGAAAGTGTTTCATTACATAAATTTTTTAATTATTTTTTTGTTTTTAATTGCCATCTGCATTGTTGAAGAGCTGCTTGTTTCTTCTGCTCTTGAAAATGTGCAGAATTATTGTTTTGAAATTGAGAATTACATTTCAGACAAAGAAAGCCTAAAAGAAAATCAAATCGTTTTGATGGTTGACAATTTGGAGTTTGATTGGACTGAAGATGAATCAAAGCTGTGCTATCTTGTCAATCACATTTCAATCAAAGAATTGAGCTATGAAATCTCACATCTGAAGGCTTATATTTCAAATGATGATATCGTCGAATTTAAAGCGGCTCTTGATGCAATCGTTATGTATTGCCATAGTTATTTGCATTTTATGGGAGCCAATGTGTACAATATTTTATAGCAGTGCAAATAAAAAAATTAGCAAATATGCTAATTTTTTTACCATACTTTTTCTTTTCTCACACTGATAACAATCACAACGATGACGATGGCAAGAACTGCAATGCTGACGCCAACCACAACCCAAACTATTGTCGAAGGTTGAATAACATCTCCAGTCATAACAGATTGTTCTTGAGTTGAAGTGATGTTTACTCCGTTGTAATCATCTTGGTAAACGCAGTAAACATTCCAATTTCCAGCATGACCATTATCATCAAAATAGAATGTCTCTCCACGGCGGTCTATTGCATTATCTTGGAACAAGCCTTGGTAACCTGCAAATTCACCCGTTGCATCATTTTCGGTCAAAACATAGTTGTTGTCTGCAAAATCTTGTCCGTAAACATACCAAACGAAACAATCCTTGTTGACATACTTAAAATCTGTGTCGGCACCAATAACATAAAAATTGAAAGCGTTATGTCCTGAAGTGGTGTAAGCATCTTCATAAGCGATGTCAAAGCTGACATCATTTGTAAGGTGGTCTGGATCAACTGCAAAATAATTTGAGGTTGACTGAGCGCCATTTATGTCGATTGTAAATCGATAGATTCCCCAGCCTTGCGTGCTGATTTCAACTTGTCCTTCTGAGAGAAGCTCAAATGTATCTGTAAGGAAATTGTCAACATTAAAAGTGATTGAAGGCAAGTTGGTATAGTTGTCAGCTGAAACTGAAGCAACATTTTCATAGAGGATAAAATCATCATTTAAATCACTTTCATCTTCAGGAATTGACGATGATAAACCAGCATAATAACCAACATGAAGAGTCATAGTGTATTTTCCGTCTGCGGCAAGCGGTGGTGTTTGACCTTCTGCAAGTGCCGTTTCATCAAATGAAATTTTAAAACCTTGAAGTTGTCGCCACAGATAGATGGCGGTGTTTCCATCATGATCTTGAGAAAGGTTTTCATTTTCTCTGGCAATAGCCTCAACTTTGATTGTGTTTTCGATAGATAAATCAGATGTTGCTTTTGATGAGATGGACGGCGGGCTGGTCAAGAGCAAGCCTATAATCAGAAAAACTGTGCACAATAATGCAATCATCATTTTGCTAAAAGATTTAACTTTTTTCATCTCAAGCTCCTTTTTAGTATATTCTAACACAAAAAGAAGATTATTAAAAACATTTTAAAAAGTTTTTTATCTTTTTTTATCTTTTTTCTTTTTCCAAATAAGTTGACAAAATCGGCAGTAAAATTTATACTAAAACTATGGAAACACAAATTGATCTTGAAATTGCAAAAAATCAAATATCGTTTGATTTTGATCATCTTGAAATGGAAGAAGAAAGTTCAACTCTTTCTCTTGTAAACGCAAAAAATATTGATTGGGTTGCAGATGAAGTGCTTTTTGTGCTAGTCAAGGCAAAGCATGATGATTTTATCAAGAATTTGCCTGATTTTAAACTTTTTGGCAAAAGCATGTTAGAATGGGTTATGATGGCTGGCAATCATTGTCAAACGCTTGTGATTGATCAGCAGGAAAATATGCTTGAAAAACTTAAGTGCATTCAAACTGACAAAAAGATTATGGCGGTTTTTTATAGCGATACGCCGCTGCTTGACAAAACTTTATTCAACGAAATTTTAAATTATTTTGCAGTCAAAGGATACAATGCGCTTAAGCTTGTTCGTGGCGAAATTTTTAAAGTGGATTATCTTAAAAGTTTGACTGAATTTGCACAAAGCCCAAATTCAAAATTTTCTACCCTTGCACTTGAACCTGTTGATAGCGGCAAAATGCTTGCCTTTTGCTATAGAGAGCTTAAAAGAAAGATACAAAATTATCATATCAAGAATGGTGTTGTGATCTTTGACGATGCTGCCTGCATTGATGCAGATGCTGAAATAGAAAGGGGAGTCATCATCTATGGGGATAGTCGCATAGAAGGTCAAAGTGTGATTTGCAGCGGGACGGTTTTGAGAGATGCAATTATAAAGGACAGCATAATTGGCAGAAACTGTTTGCTCGAAAATTCTTATGTTGCAAAAAGTAAAATCTCTGATAATAAAACTATTTCAGCTTTTGAAAAAATTGAGAATATGTCGATATGATCATCGTTGTTGGACTGGGAAATATAGGCAGTGAATATGAAAATACCTATCATAACATTGGTTTTATGGTGGTTGACAAATTGGCTCAAATTTTGTCGACAAGTTTTTCGCTTTCAAAAGACAAGTGTATGGTTGCAAAAAGTTTTTACAAAGGACAAAGCATTATTCTTGCAAAGCCAATCACATATATGAACAATAGCGGTCAAGCCCTTGCACTCTTAAAAAAACGATACCATGATGGCAAATTTATAGTGGTGGTTGACGATATTGATCTGCCGCAAGGCAAAATCCGTTATCGTGAGCATGGCAGTGCTGGCACGCACAATGGCTTAAGATCAATCGTTTCTTTCATTGGCCAAGATTTTGCACGGGTTAAGGTGGGCATTGGCAGAGATGAAAGTTTGGATCTTGCTGATTTTGTGCTTTCAAAAATTAAAGATAAACAGCTGTTTGAAAATATTGTCAAGCAGGCGGCAGAAATGGTGCTGGAGAAGATATGCTAGAAAATTTGTTTCAAGATGTCAAACATTTGCTAGGCTACAAAAAAATCTCAGGTGGTGGGGACGGCGAAAAGGCGATTTTAACTTTGCTTCAAGGCCCATCAATTTTTTTGTCTGACAATTTTGCGAGTGCTGGAAAACTGCGTAGAGCTCTGCTTTTGATGGGTAAAACTGCAGAAATCATTTCTTCTGCTGTTGACAGAGAAGAAGGTGAAAGCAATATGCAGCCGTTTGTGGAGAATGTTTGCAAGTTTTTAAACGGACAGCTTGACTATCTGATTGTTTTGCCATGCTCAGCAATAGTCAAATTTGACAAAAACGCATTGACATCTTTTGCAATCTCTTGCAATGAAAGTTTGGATTTAACAAAACTAAGTCAAAAACTTTCGAGCATCGGTTACGAAAGGGTGGAGCTTGTTTCGCAAAAGGGGCAATTTGCTTTGCGAGGCGAGATTCTGGATATCTTTCCAGTTACTGAAGAAAATCCGGTCAGAATTGAGTTTTTTGATGATTTGGTGGAAGAAATTCATTTTTTTGACCTTGAAGGCATGAAAAACATTAAAACCATCGAAAAGATCTCTATAAATCCATGCTCTCTCGTTGACGGCAATGATTGTATTGTTGACTTAAGTGAAAATGTCTTTTTGGATCAAAGTTTGAATTTTAAAAAAGAAATTGAACTTTTAATGCAAAGTTATAGTGTTTTATCATATTTTGATGAAAAAAACTATGCAACTTTCGATTATATTTATCAAAATAGCAAAGTGGTTTTTGACAGCCTTGATGATGTTTCCGCTCAGTATAAAATTTCTTCTTTGCCTTCAAGAACCTATTTGACAAATTTTTTGGCTTTAAAAAATGATATTTTATCCTATCACAAGATGGGCATGAAAATTGTTCTTTTTGCAGGCAATGAACGATTTAAGCAAAAATTGGAAGAATTTTGCAATGAGAATATGCTTACATGGCAAGATTTTGACCTAAAAGAGGATTTTGTGCCGGCTTTGTATATTTCGAAGCTTGATTTTCCCTACCAAATTTCTTTTCTTGAGAACAAGATAGTTTGTATTGGCTCTGACAGCCTTTTTAAGCATCCGACTACAAATTTTTCAAAATCAAAACATTCAGTTTTCTATCTGCCAAAGCTTGGCGATTATGTTGTGCATTCCTTCCATGGCATAGGAAAGTGCATAAAAATTGAAAGATTGAAAATTGCCGATATCGAAAAAGATTATTTTGTTATTGAATATAAAAATGGCGGCATTTTATATCTTCCGAGTGAAGAAGCAAATTCTCTTTCAGCTTATGTTGGCACAGAAGAAAGCCCAAAATTGTCTTCACTTGGCGGGGCTGAATTTGCAAGACTTAAAGAAAGGGTTCGCTCAAGCGTTAAAGAAATGGCTTTTTCGCTTGCTAAAATCTACAAAGAAAGGCAGGACAAAAAAGGCTTTAAATTTGCTAGAGACGAATTTTTGGAAAAACAATTTGCTGATGCTTTTGCTTATCAACTTTCAGCCGATCAAGAAAAAGCAATCATGGATATTGACTATGATATGGAAAACGGCAAAGTTATGGACAGGCTTATTTGTGGGGATGTTGGCTTTGGCAAAACTGAAGTTGCCATGCGAGCAATTTTCAAATGCGTCTATAATGGTTTGCAGGCAGCCCTTCTTTGCCCAACAACGATTTTATCTCAGCAGCATTTTGAAACACTTTCAAAAAGGTTTGAAGGATTTGGTGTGAAAGTGCAGGTTGTCAATAGGTTTAAATCTGCAAGCCAAGTTAAGCAAATTTTGCAGGATGTCAAGGATGGAAAAGTTGATGTTTTGATTGGCACTCATAGGCTGCTTTCAAATGATGTTTCTTTCAAAAAACTAGGGCTTTTAGTTTTGGATGAAGAGCAGCGATTTGGGGTTGAACATAAAGAGAAGATCAAAAACAATTTCACTTTGGTTGATGTTTTGACACTTTCAGCAACACCCATTCCACGAACGCTGAACATGTCTTTATCAGGCATCCGAGATATTTCAGTTATTGAAACGCCGCCTAAAGACAGGCTGCCTATTCAAACTTATGTGACCGCTTTTGACGACCAACTCCTAAAAGATGTTTTGCTGCGAGAAAAAGCAAGGGGTGGAATTTCTTTTGTGATTTACAATCGTGTTGAAAATATTGATGCTTTTGCTGCGCATCTTTCTATGTTGCTGCCTGATTGCAAGATTGGCTTTGCTCATGGTCAAATGCAAGAGCATCATCTTGAAAAGGTTATTGAAAATCTTTACGCTGGGCATTACGACATTCTTGTTTCAACAACTTTAATTGAAAATGGGGTTGACATGGCAAAAGCAAACACAATGGTGGTTGTTGATGCTGACAGGCTGGGACTTAGCACACTTTATCAGTTGCGTGGCCGAATTGGTCGAAGTGATAAGCTCAGCTATGCATATTTGACATATACAAAAGATAAAGTTTTGACAGAGCAGTCAATAAAAAGGTTGGAAGCGTTGAAAGAGTTTTCAACGCTAGGAAGTGGTTTTAAAATTGCCATGCGAGATTTAGAAATTCGAGGAGCGGGGAATATTTTTGGCAAACAGCAACATGGTCATATTGCAAAAGTGGGCTACGACATGTATGTGAAGATTTTGGATGAAGAAGTCAAAAACCTTAAAGGCGAAAAAATCGAAGATAAAAATGATGTCAAACTTGAGGTTGCGATTGATGCATTTATTGACCAAAATTACATTTCTTCCAGTCAAGAACGCATTGTTTACTACACTCGCATAAGTGAAATTGAAAATCAAAGCGACAAACAAAGTGTTATCACAAGTCTGCAAGATGCTTTTGGGGCTGTTCCTCAAGAAATCATCAACCTTTGCAATTTGGCACATTTACGCAACCTGGCAGGTCGATTTATGATTGAAAAAATCAAAATCAACAATGCTGTGAGTGAAATTTATCTTAAAAAGCAAGAACAAATTGTTGATAAACCTCTAGCTGAAAAATTGTCTGCCTTTGGTGGCAAACTCGTTTACGGCACAGCCCTTAAAATTTCTTTCAATTTTGTCGGGAATGTGGCAAAAAAGCTTGAAAAAATGTTGGAATTTTTGATTGAAACAACAAAAAATGATTAAAAAAGCTCTGGGATGCAATAATTTTAGTAATTTAAAAAAGATATATAAATTTGCTTGAAATTTTCATGCCATTTGTGCTAAACTTTAATGTGTGATTTTAAATTAAGTAAATTTATCCACTTGCTATGGAGAATATATGAAAAAAAGATTTTTAGGGCTACTGTTATGTTTTACTCTTTTTAGCATGTCAATTTTGACAGGTTGTTCTTTGTTCACGCAAAACACCGAATTATATTACAACACCATCGTTGCAACGCTTGTGAAAGATGATCGTACAATCGAAATCACCAAGCAAGAGTTGATTGAAATGTATATGAGCTATGGTTCTATGTATGAGCAATATTATGGCTATTCAACTGAAGAGGCTTATCAAATGTCTCTCACCTTGGTTGAAAACAATAAAATAAGCATAGTTGAAGGCGAAAAAATTGTTCAAGAAAGGGGCGGACTGACGAAAAAAGAGAAGTCTTATATTTGGCAGGAAACAATGGATGCCTTACTAGACAATTTTGACAGATACTATCAACAAATCATTGAGGCGGAAGATGAAAGCGAGTCTGATGATATAACTTTTGAAGGTTACCAAAAAACTGCTAAAATTGAAAATGGTCAAATCGTTCGAGAAAATGTTCCTACAAAAGTGATTGATGAATATGATTATGACGAAAGTAATGCTCACGATTATTCAAATGAAGAAGATAAAAAATTGATTTATACAAATCTTATTGGTCATGTGACAAGCGGAGATGAAAATTATCGAGAAGCATTTGAAGATTATAAGCAAGCTCTTATTTCATCAGAACAGGGATTAAACCTTTCCACGGATACTCCAAGCCTTTTTGAAAGGGAAATTGAAAGGCTGAGCAAACTTATGTATGAAACCTATATGTCAACAGTTTACTCAGAACAATTTGAAACTTATGACGAAGCTTCTTATGTGACAATGAGTGATATTCTTGCTCTTTATTCTAGCAAAGTTCGACGAGATTATGTTCAGTATCAAATTGAAGACAGCTCAGAATACGACAGCACAATTCAAAGCAATG
This sequence comes from uncultured Bacillota bacterium, assembly GCA_946495675.1. Classification (GTDB taxonomy): domain Bacteria; phylum Bacillota; class Clostridia; order Christensenellales; family UBA1242; genus Caccovivens. The sequence goes on from CAMMDQ010000003.1 coordinate 111,360, forward strand.
CAGCAGGTGTTTATTACTACAAAAATGGCGAAGAAGACACAAAATACTTCACTGTTGCAAACATTTTGATTATGTTTGATGAAACGCAACAGGAGAAATACAACGAAATTTATGAAAGATTTTATGGTCAATCTCCTGACGAAGGCGATCCGCCAGAAGAACTTGTGAATAGTGATGTAAGCTATGATGGCAGCTATTCAAGAACTGATTTTGAAAATGATTTGACAGCGCTTTACAATCAACTTAAGCCTGTTGTAAGACAGAAAGAAGGAGAGTCAAACATCTATAAAGAAGTCGAGTCTAATTTGACCCAAGATACTCTTTTGCAAAACATAAAAACTCAACTTTCAAACGAGTCTAATTTGAATAATAAAGCAGACCTAATAAACCAGTATATTTATATGTATAATGAAGATGAAGGAATGTTTAATGCTGAATCTTGTTATGTTGTTGGTGTTGATTCAAATGGAGAAGGTGTGTCAAGCTTCGTTCAATCATTTGAAGATGCAGCTATTGCTCTTTACAACAATGGGCAGGGGAAATTTGGTGATGTGTCACCAAATTATGTAAGATCGAATTATGGTTTGCACATCATTATTTACACAGGCCCTGCACAAAATGAAAATATCGCAAAACTTTTGACTACTGCTAATGAAAATTTCACTTTGAGTTACTCTCAAGGTGACGAAAATGACCCAGACAGCGCGATTTACACACTTTATCACACAAGAGTAAATCCACTTGTTGACAAAACATATTTTGATGTGCTATATGATGAAATTTATCAAGATGATGCTGCAAATTTGCAATCATTAGATATAGAAGAGCTGCGTAATGAATATGCTATAACACATTTTGTTGATCGCTATTCTGATTTGTTTTAATTAAATCAAACATAAGTTATAAAATGTTCTTGTTAAGTTGACAAGAACATTTTTATTTGTTAAACTAGGTCTATGCAAAACTCTGACAATCAGCAAAATGAAAAAAAAGCATTGCAGCTTTCGATTGACGGAACAGCTGTAGACAAAGTCGCTCAAAATTTGGAAGAAGAGGCGGCTGGCATTGCTGATGAAAATGATTTATCACATTTTAAAGGTAAAGTTTTTTATCCGGTGGGTAGGTCCAAACTGGTTTTTAATAATAAAAGTTTGCTCAAAAAAAAGGAAAATCAAACAAAAGAAAATTTCCTTAGTGTGATTAAAAGAAAACTTGGTTTTCAACAGCTCAGACTTAAAGCAGAAAGTGCTTTTGCAAAACCTATGAGCGAGCAGGAACAAAAAGAAAAACTCGCAGAAGCTGAGAAGTCTGTTTCGAAAAAAAGCAGCAAAAAAAGCAAGCTGAAAAATTTGATTTTTTTCTTCATCAACATTGCTATTGTTGCAGGAATTTTGACTTACCAACTGACACAAGAAGAATTTGCACCTCTTTCAGGATTAAGATTTGATTGGACTGCTCTTTTGGTTGTGATAGCTTTATACTGTGGATTGCTGTTTGCAGAAACCTTGACAATGGGCTATCTGATGAAAATTTCGACAAACAAATGGGCTCTTGGTTTTTCTTTCAAATTGACTTATATCGGCAGATATTATGACAATGTTACACCGATGTCAACAGGTGGGCAGCCTTTTCAAATTGCCTATTCCAAATCGCATGGATTGCCAATGCATACTTCATTGTCGATTCCATTTGGAAAGTATATCTTTGGACAAATCGCATGGTTTATTCTTAGTGTGATATGCCTTATTTACAGCTTTGCTGTTATGAATATGAATGTTTTTGTTATGACAACAAGTATAATTGGGTTTGTTTTAGGTTCAGTTGTGCTTGTGGTTACTGTCTTTTTGTGCATTTGCAAAACTGTTGGGAAAAAATTGGTTGTTAAAGTTTTAAAACTACTTTACAAAATGAAAATAATCAAAAATTATGACAAGCAGTATGAAAAAATCACTAAATATATCAGTGATTTCCAAGATGTTATGCAGCAATATGCAAAAAGTCCAAAAGATTTTCTGTTTCTTGTTGGAATGAGCTTGCTTAGGATGGTTTTCCATTATTCAATCCCATTTTTTATCATTTACTTTTTCAATGGTGGGATTGACGGCTCCATGTTTATACCTGTTTTTGTAATGTGTAATTTGGTAGATATGGCCTCATCCTTCTTCCCGTTGCCTGGTGGTTCAGGCATGAATGAAATTTCATTTGCTGCAGCCTTTGGCTCTATTGTTGGGCAAAACAATATTCTTGTGTGGGTGTTGCTTGGATGGCGTTTCTTCTCATACTACATTTATCTATTGCAAGGCATTATAATTCTATCCTACGATGTCAGCTATGGCAACAGAAAGTATCGTTGGAATGTTTGCCGTCAAAATTTGATTGAAGAAAGCAACCAATTTAAGCAGATTCAAATTGACAATTTCAGATTAGCCCGTTCTCGTAGAAGAAAAAAGGTGTAACTTGTTGTTTAGTTAGTGAATAAAATCGTTTTGAGCCGACCAAAATATTTGTATGAAAATCGACAAATCAAATTTTGGTTGGCTTTTTGCATGTATCGGGCTTGTTTTGCTTTTGGTCCTAAGTGTTTATCTTGGCAAAAGCGGCTTTTTTTTCACAACAGAAAATACCTATACAACTGATTTGATTTTGGGACAGAGTATCGAGTGTGGTTTGCAAAAAAATCAATCAACCAGTGCATCTTTAAATTTTTCAGGTGGATTTTTGCCAGATGAAAGATTACCTCAAGTTGTTGCTGTCAAAAATATGGATGGTGAAGCCTCTTTGTATTTAAGAGCCAAGGTTTTTGTTTATTCTTCACAAAATCAAATTTTGGATGTTGATATAGTTGAAAATAGTAATTGGGTCAAAAATGATGATGGATATTTTTATTACAACGACCTGATTCAGCCAAACGAGAAGGTGAGTTTGTGCTCGCATGTTATTCTTGGAAGTCAAGATTTTCAACCTGTAAGCTGGAAAAAATATATTTTGACTTTTGTATTTGAAACCCTAGACAGCAATCTTGATGTTCAAACAATTTGGGGCAGCCAAGCGGGTGAAAATGTTTGACAAAATTTAAAATATTCAATTATAATATTTTCAAAGGAGTTTAGCATGCCATTTGTTCCACCACCACCGCCACCAAATTTTAAAAAACCAGAGTATAACACTGAAAAGCAAACTATCGGCACAGAAGATAAACGAGATACAAGAGAAAAGGGCAGAAAAATTTTATTTTCAGCACTAGCAGTGCTTTGTTTTGTTGTTGCCATTGTTATGTTCACTTTAATGACAGTTTTATAACAAAATTCTGCAAAAAAAGTTTATTATAGATTTTTAAATAGGCAATCATTTTTTTATGAAAAATTTGGTTGCTTTTTTATTTTTATCGATATTGCTGTTTGTATTTTGTTATTTCGATTTTTCTCCATCGCTGCCGTTTTCTTCAGCAGTGAGAGCAAGTTTTGTGCTAAAGCAGCAGGTTGAAGGTTATGATTATGTGCAAAATGGTGATGAATATATAGTCGAGGTTTACAGCGATATTGAAAGTTTTTATCAAAAATATTCAGACAAAATCAAAGGATTTAATTTGTATTTTTCTGAGAATGCTGAGCAAATAATTCAAACTTTATCAGGTCAAATTTATAGATCGCAAGATGTTGAAGGTATGAAAATTTATTATGGTTACACAAATTTATATAATGATTTTCGTTATGTGTCAGGCAAAAAAATAAATGTTCAGATTGCAGAGCAAGAAAATCAGGTGATTGTCGGATTTCCGCTCATTTTGACGGGCTTTTAGCAAAAAGTTATTCTAGTGAAAAATTATGTATAAAATAATTTCTTCTGGCAATAAACTTGGCAGGAGGTAAGAAATGGAAATCACAAAGAAAAACAAATTTGTCGAGTTTTTCAAAAACTACTGGATGTATGTTGCTGTTGGAGTTGTTGTGATTGTTGTTGCAATCACAGTTGGCCTTCTTGCAGGCAGAGGGAGCGTTCCAACAACATCGCCAAGCCTTGAATTTTCATTGCCTATGAGCGAGGCAAGCATTGTGAAAGACTTTTCATCCACAGAGCTTCAAGAAAACACGACATTAAATCAATGGGAGGCTCATCTTTCTGTTGATTTCACTTCAGATAATGCTGATGTGTTTGCTGTTCTTGACGGAACCGTAACAGATGTAAGCTACGATATACTTAACGGATACAAGGTTGAAATCACTCACGATGGCGGCTTTGTAAGCACCTATAGTTCTTTGGCAGAAGAACCTGTAGTGCAAGAAGGAGATTCAGTTGCTTCTGGCGAAAAGATTGGCTCAATCAGCAGCACTGCAACCTTTGAATCCGATCTTGGTGATCACCTTCATTTTACTCTATATCTGAATGAAGAGCCTGTTGATCCAAACAATTATCTTGATTTGCAAAACAAATAAGCAGATTTTCTGCTTATTTTGTTTTGTATATTTGCTTAATTGTGATATAATGCACTTGGAGGATTTATGAAAACAATCGACAAAGTAAAACAGATAATTGCAGAACAACTTTGCATTTCAACTGATGATATTTCTGATACAGCAAATGTTGTAGAAGATTTGGGGGCAGACTCTTTGGATATCGTCGAAATGCTTATGACTTTTGAAGACGAATTTAATGTTTCAATCCCTGATGAACAACTGAAACAGCTTAGCGACATACCTTCAATTGTCAATTTGATTGAACAATATACAAAAAAATAAGATTTAATCTTAAAATTCAGCCAACTTATTTATAAAAATTTAATCAAAAGCTCTCAAACTTGAGAGCTTTCGTCATTTTTTGACATATTTTTCAAGTTTTGGTCATAGGTTATGCCATGGAGGCATAGCTATGAATAATGAAAAACTTGATCGAGTTACAATGCTTGCAAATCATATTCTTTCCACCCATGACACGATAAGAAAAACTGCAAAAATTTTTTCTTTAAGTAAAAGCACAGTGCACAATGATGTTTCAAAAAGGCTTTATAAAATTGATAAAGTGCTTTATTTGAAAGTGCAAAAAATTTTAGACGAGCATTTTAGAGAAAAGCATATTCGTGGCGGTGAAGCGACAAGAAAAAAATATCAGGATTTACTTGAGAACTTAAACAAAAAGCTTGAACAACAATTATGCTATGATGATGAAAGTGACGAAGAGAAAGAATAAAAAACAGCCATCAAAGGCTGTTTTATTTTTTGCCAGCGGAGAAAAGTACTTTTTGCATTTTTAAAGATAAAAGCTGTGCAGCCTTGTCTCTTCCTTTTCCAAGATAATTTCGAGGATCAAACTCTTTTTTGTTTTCGCTTAAAACCTTGCGAATCTCTGATGAAAAAGCAAGTCTTATATCAGAATCAGTGTTTATTTTGACAATATTATGCTCTTTGACAGCTTTTATCAGCAGCTCTTCGCTGACACCCTTAGCTTTATCAAGTTTGCCCCCAAAATTTTTAAAGGTTTCAATAAGGTCTTCATCGACTGTAGAAGCTCCATGCAAAACCAAAGGCGTTTGTGGCAGCAAATTTTCAATCTGTTGCAAAATATCTAATCGTAAAGAAGGTTCTTTTACAAATTTATTAACTCCGTGGCTTGTGCCTATTGCCACCGCAAGCATGTCAACTTTTGTGTTTTTGACAAATTCTGCGGCTTGCTCTGGATTTGTATAACTTGTCTTTGAAATATCGAGATTATCTTCTATACCCTTTATTTGACCGATTTCGCCTTCAACCAATATTCCTTTTTTATGAGCATAATCGGTGACTTTTTTTGTAAGACAAATATTCTCTGCAAAAGGCAGAGCGCTACCATCAATCATTACGCTGTCAAATCCAAGATCAACCGCTTTTTTGCACATCTCAAAACTTTTTCCATGATCAAGGTGGAGAAATAGGGCGGGATTAAGTTTTTTTGCAGTTTTTGCAAGATTTATTACAAAATCTTCACCTATGTATTTAAAAGAACTTTCTGTAACTGAGATAAAAGCCGGGCTGTTTGTTTTTGCACTGGCATTTATTATTGCCTGCAAACTTTCCAAATTGGTAAAATTGAAAGCCCCCAACGCAAAATGATTTTTGAGCGCTTTGTTTAGATAAAACTTCAAGTTGTTTTTCATTTTTCCCTCGTAAGAATATTTTAACACATTTTTGCAAACTTTCAAACATAATTTATAGCGATGGAGGTTGTATGAAAAAGTTTTTTGCTGTTGGCATGATGCTGTTGCTTCCGCTTATGCTGGTTGGTTGTGGAAGAAGTGATTTTAATCTTAAAAATTATATGAGTGAAATTACAACGGTATATTTTCAGGGTCAAGGTCAAGGGGTTAATGCAAGCTTGAGTGTTGGTCAACGAGAAATTGATTATAAAGTTGATGGAAAACATGGTCCAACATGTGATTTTTCGCTTATTGAAATCAAATTTGATAATGTCAGAGAGGAAGAGGTTTTGCAGGTTGAGATTATCATCAATGGTCAAAGTCAAAATTTTAGTCTTGAGTTAAATCCGGTAAATCATGTGTATATGGGAGATCTTGGATATGCTGTCAAAGGTGATGATTCAATCGTCATTGTTGTTGATGGACAAAGAATTGAGTTGACAAACATAACAGGTGATTTTGTTGTGAATGCCGATGAAGCTTTGGAAATGGCAAGAATTGCTCTTATCGACCAAATTGCTGCTTGCTACAATGAAGGACGCTTTTGTGGAGAAGGATATTTGAAATTATTGCATGAAGAAGGGGGCTCATTTAGCCAATTGTTTTGGAGTTTTAGACTTGTTTGTGAACAGGGTGTGAAATATGATGTGGTCATCAATGCTCAAACAGGTGAGCTTGTAGGAGTAAATTTATAAAATAAAGTTGCATAGTTTGCTCTAAAATGTTATAATAAAACTATGAAAACTGTGCAAGAGAAAAACCAAGAGAATGCTATCACTATTGTTGTTTGCTCAAAAAAATCAGACAATAAAGTGCGAAAAACTGATGAAATCGAAAAATTGGCCACAACGGCGGGATTGAATGTTGTGGATAGTTTTTATCAAAATGTTAAGGATTTCAACCGCTCAACAGTGATAGGAACTGGCAAAGTTGAAGAAATCAAAAATTATATTGAAAATTGTAAAGAAGTGATTGATGTTGCAGTTGTTGATTATCCTCTCACAGGCTCTCAAGTCAAAAATCTTGAAGATGCTTTTGGAGTCAAGGTGATTGACAGGGTAGGGCTTATCATTGACATTTTTGCTCAAGGAGCACAAAGTCGAGAGGCAAAATTGCAGGTCAAACTTGCACAAGATCTTTATTTGCTGCCAAGGCTTTCACAATTTCAAGGCTCAAGCGGACGCTTTGGTGGTGTTGGTGTGGGCATGCGGGGGCCGGGAGAGAGCAAACTTGAATTAAACAGACGCGTGCTTGAAAAAGAAATAGATTCACTCAAAAAACAAATTGCCAAAATCAAAAGCCAAAGGCAAATTTCAAGGCGGGAGAGGCTGGAGTCAAGATTGCCAAAAATTGCCCTAGTTGGCTATACAAACTCAGGCAAAAGTTCTTTGCTAAATTTGCTGACAAAAGACAATATTTATGCAGATGACAAATACTTTGCCACTCTTGACACAACAAGCAGAAAACTTTTTTTGGGAGAGGGCGAGTATGCTCTTTTGACCGATACTGTTGGTTTTATCTCTGATCTGCCGCATCAACTGGTTGACGCCTTTTCTTCAACTTTGGAAGAAGCTGCAGACGCAGACCTTCTGCTTCATGTGGTGGACGTTTCCTTGCAAAAGCGAGATGGGGACAAACGAGAATTTGAAGTCAATATTGATATAACAAACAAACTTCTTGATGAGCTTGGTGCCACAAAAAATAGAATTGTTGTGTTAAACAAAAGTGACAAACTTGCCGGGCCTGTCGAAATAAAAAATCATCAAATTTTGGTTTCAACTAAAACTGGAGCGGGCATTGATAAACTTTTGGATGCAATAAAACTTTTGTTGAATTAAAAAAACAGCAATAAATTTGCTGTTTTTTTATTTGCTTTGCGAAAGGTTCTCGTTAAGCTTTTCAAGTAGAAAATCAACATCTATACCATGAGCCATTGCGGCCTGCTCAACTGTTTCATCATCTGCAATATGACAAAGCACGCAAAACATTCCAAAACCCATTAAAACATCGGCAAGGGTTTCGTCAAGCTCCAAAAGTTGTTTAATAGTCATATTTTTGTCAATTTTTTTGTTGTCTTTTTTTTCTTTTTTCATCTTTTTCTCCACATAAAATATAATTTGTTTAAAAGTTTTTGTCAAGTATTGGAAGAAAATATTTTGTCTAATTTTGTCTTTCATGCATTATCTTGTCAAAGGAAAAATAGATTTATACCATGGAAAAGTTAAGTGAAATTATTTCAAAAAAAGTTGTTGCTCTTGCAGAAGGCGAAGAAGTCGGCTACATTTTAAGCCCAGTTTTTTATGCGGATGGTTCAGAGCTTTTGGGCTTTGTTATTTGTGATGGCGAAAGCGAAGTTGAAAAGTTTTTAGACATTGGTGATGTTGTCTCTCTTAGCGGTGAACAAATTTTTATTACTTCAATTTCATCAATGCAAAATCTTGAAATAGATCAGTTGTCAAACCCACTTGGCAAGCTTGTCTATGATGAAAATGGAGTGAATCTTGGTCGAGTTGAAGAGTGCGAACTTGAGAAAAATAGAATAAAAAAATTGCTGACTGACAGGTGTGAAATTATGCAGAAAAATATTGAATGCATTGGAAAAGATTTTGTTATTTTCAAAAAAAATAAAAAAAATAATAAAAAAATTGCAAAAAATAATAAAAAATTAATTAATTTTTCAAAAATTTCGCCAAAAGTGGAAATTTTAAATCAAATCAATTTGCAAAATCAGCAATTAAATTTTTCTTCTTCTCTGCCAATAAAAGTTACTGCAAATAAATCAAAGCTTCTGGGGAAAACGCTAACGAAAAGCATTTTTGGATATAATAATGAAATAATTGGGAAAAAAGATGAAAAAATCACTGAGAAAATAATAAATCGTGCAACAAAGCATAACAAAATGAATTTTTTGTTTTTTTTCAGCAAATAATTTCAATTTGAAAATTTGTTTTAAAAAATGGCAAAAAAAATATATTTTTATATTAAAAATATTTTTGCGAAAAATAGGTAAAATCTTGTTTAATCGTTTGTATTTTTGTCGCTAATTGTAGTAAAATAAATTAGCGAGGTAGAAGTGGTAAGAATTATTCCAAGAAGAACAAAAGTTAAACTTGAATTTATGCGAGGTTTTACCGCAATTGATTTGGTGCTTGCAGTTATTGCTGCTGCCATTTTGATTGTTTTGATCACTTCAAATTTTGAAGGTCATATTTGGGTGGCTATAGTTTGGGCGATTTTTGGGATTTCGCTTTTCTTTAAAATTTCTGATAGCGATAGGCTTTACATAACTTACACGCATATAATTCGTTATTCAATGCAAAAAAAGCTTTATGAGAAGTTTCCAAAAAACAATAAACCAAACATAAAAAATATCGTTCCTTTTGAAAGTATATATCAAGATCGTTTCATCTCATTCGGAGATTATTATGCGCAGGTTCTTGAGGTTAAACCAATTTTGTTTGGTCTGCTCAATGAATACAATCAAAACAATGTTATTGATGTTGGTTTTGGCAATGCTCTTCGCAGGCTTGAAGAAAGTCAAGTTTGTGAAATTGTCAAAATTAATAAAGCTATGGTGCTTGATAATTATGCTTACAACGAAAACAAAAAGTTTGACAGACTTCTTGAGCAAGTTTATGAAAAACAGATGACGCAGGAAGAACTTGATGCAAGAGAACCTGTTTTTCAAGAAAGGCTAGCATTTATTGAAAGCAGAAACAGAAAAGAAAAAATTTACAAAGATTATTTCTATCTTGTGGTTTTAGGCAAAGATATTGAAGCACTCGAAAACACCGTCAATGGGATGACGAGTGCGCTTGCAACATCTCTTGTGCCAGTTTCAACAAAAAGATTGACTGGCAGCGAACTTGCTGTTTTTATAAAAGCCAACTACAATCGTGAATTTGATGAAAGGGAAGTTGATTCAATACCTTACAGCGAATACATAAATTGGGCGACACCAAACAAAATCAAATTCCGTTCGGCAAAATATAGTGTTGACGACAAGTTTTACAGAACTTTTGCTATAAATGAATACCCTTTGCAAGTGGGTAATGCTTGGGGATCTTCCTTCTTCTTGCTTGACAGAACAAAAGTTGTTATGAAATTTAAAAAAGCTCCAAAATACGAAAGTGAGCGCAAAATTGACAAAGCTATTATGGATATGGAGTCAAAACTTTACAGAACGGGCAAAAGCAGCACGCAGATTGAACTTAGCACCCATCTTGACACCTTGAGAGATCTCTTGACTCAGCTTAAGAACAACAATCAACAACTTTTTGATGTAAACACTTTTATAACTTGTGAAGACACTGCCAGAAAAGATGTCAAAGCGGTGCTCAAGCAAGAGGGGTTTAGATTCTCTGAACTTTACGCAAGACAGATTGATGGATTCATCTCTTCTAATATTTCAATGAGAGATAATTTTGAAGAATTGCAGCGAGGTTTTCCAACTTACACTTTGGCAGGAGTTTTTCCATTTGTTTCTAGTGAGCTTCAAGATGACAATGGAATTTACATCGGCGACAATATGTATCCTGTTTTCGTTGATTTCTTCCAGCGAGATAGTCAAAGAGTAAACTCGAACATGATGGTTATTGGAAAATCGGGTTCAGGAAAATCTTATGCAGTCAAAATGCTTTTGGCAAACTTTGCAGCCGACAACACAAAAATTTTCATCTGCGACCCAGAAAAAGAATATTACAAACTTACAGAAAGCTTGAAGGGAAAACTTATTGATGTGGGTTCATCTTTGCAGGGTATTATAAATCCGTTCCATGTCATCAGAGCTCTTGATAAATCAGATGATGAAGATGATTATGCATCAAAATCAGATTATTTCAAAGTTGAAGCAAAAGATGATTCTTTCAATCAGCATTTGCAATTCTTAGAGCAGTTTTTCCGAACAGTGCTTGAAGGCATTTCTTCTGATGCCTTTGAAATTGTAAACTCACTTATTTTGAAAATGTATAACGAGAAAAACATTGACGAAAACACCGACCTTACCAAACTTAAACCAGAAGATTATCCTATTTTTGATGATCTCTACAGACTTATTCAAAAGGAGCTTAAAGCTTCAAAAGACGAATTTTATTCAAAGAATTTGCGAATAGTTGAAGCCTATATCAGAAAATTTGCCAAAGGCGGAAGAAACTCTAATCTTTGGAATGGTCCTACGTCAATTGAAACAAATGAAAACTTTGTATGTTTCAATTTTCAATCACTTATTGCTGGCAATAACGATATGCTTACCAATGCGCAAATGCTTTTGGTTTTCAAATATCTTGAAAACGAGATTATAAACAATAAAGACTATAACACTCTTCACAATACCAACAGAAAAATCATTATAGCAGTTGATGAAGCGCACACCTTCATCAACACAAAATTTCCAATTGCACTCAACTTTATGATGGCGATGGCAAAGCGTATTCGTAAGTATGGTGGAATGCAGATTGTCATCACGCAAAACATCAATGACTTTGTTGGCTCTGAAGAGATAAAAAGACAATCGACGGCAATCATCAATGCTTGTCAATACTCGATCATCTTTTCGCTGTCTCCTAGCGATGTCAACGACCTTATAGATCTTTACAAAAATTCTGGTGGTATCAACAAGGAAGAACAAAACTCAATTGTTACCGCTCAACTTGGACAGGCATTTATTATAACCTCTCCAACTTCAAGAACCATGGTTCATATCAGGTCTCTTGAATATGTTGAAAACATGTATGAAGAGAAAAGAAAATAATTGAAAAGGAGGCTTTGCTTTGACAAAAACAAAAAAAATAAACTTGTTAATATGCAGTTTGTTAGTTTTGCTGGCAAGCCTGTTTTTTGCTTCATGTGGACCAAAAGATTACAGTAATGTAAGTTTGACAAGCTCAGTCTCTTCGCTTAGCCTTGATGTGGGTGGAGAAGCTGATATTGTGTTTACAATCAACAATATGCTTGAGGATATGGATAATGCATTGTCTTTTTCATATTCAACCGAAGGTGTGGTAACTGAAGAAGTTGTGTCGCAAAATGGCAATCACATCACAGTTCAATTAACAGCTGTTTATCCAGGCACAACAACTATGACAGTTACAACAGTGGACGGCAACAAAAGTTGTGATGTTGTCATTCAAGTAAACAAATATTCAAGTTACATACGACCAGGTCAAAACACACTTTATGTTTCATCTCAATCGCTCTTACAACCGAGCGCAAACGATTTTGTTTTTGAAAATGAAACAAGCGAAAGAGATGTTGACTTCTATTTTTATGGAATCAACAATGGCTACACTTTAAGTTTAAACAATGTTTCCACCTTGGTTTCAGGCTCTGATGGAACGCAAGTTCGCGATTTTTATAATAATTTTGTATCAGTGAAACTGATAACGGTGCAGAGAGAAACTGAAGAACTTAGTTATTTGATTTTTACTGATAAACAGGGGAATGAATTTACCCTTGATAGTGGCTATGCGGACTTATCTTTAAGCGGAAATACAAAATATAATTTTTTGCCTGTTGAAAACATAGATGGGCAGTATTATATACCTGAGCAAGCATTTTCGGTTGGTTTTGGTGACGATTTTGCCTTTGTAGCAAACTATCAAAATGCAAATGGAGAAGAAATTTACACGCAAAGAGATTTCGTCGTTTTAAAAGACATTGATCAAAATGCAATTTCTTCAGAATATGAGTATGTGATCTTCAACACAAACAATGGCGAAATTTCTGATGAAGGCTATTTTATTGAGGGCTTTTCCCAAGAAAAAATTACGCTTGTTCCAAACTATACCATCGATTACCAAAGAGATCTGCAAGTTGACTTCAAAAGAGTTAAATTGCAAATCACCATAGATGGTGCCAGCCAACTTTTGCAAAGCCGTTTTTCAAGCTCAAATTCGCTTAATGTCACCCAAGAGCGAGTTACTGGTGCCGATCAAACAGTTTTTGTTTTTACAATCTCTGCAAACACTCAAGTTGAACAAGATATAAATTTTGAGGTAAGTTTCTTTTACGAAGGTTTTTATGGCTCGGATGATCAAAATGTAAGTTATACCTTTAGCATGCCAATTTCAATAAAGAACAAGCCAGACAGCATTGTGATAAGCGGGGCAGATTTTTCAAACACTCCTGTTTCGAGCCAGACATTCACATTCTATAATCATTATATAGAAAGCAACAATGTTGGTTGGCAAAGATTTTATTTCAATGTTTTGCCTATTGATAGCCAATTTGATAATCTGACAATCCGTCTGCAAGAGGACGATGGATTGATTGTAAAATATGCAGGGCAAGAATACACCAGTGGAGACATTGTTGTTGACAACCTTAACAGCTTTGTTGAATTTAAAGGTCGAGACAATGCAGCAGCTACGACAAATGGACAGATTGAAATTGTTTTGAATTTCAATTTGCTTTATCAAGACAGTCTGACCACAACATTCAATTATCAAATTTTGCAAGGCTCGACAACAATTTCATATGACGAAGATTTTGCTTCCTTTGCCGAAAATGGTTTTGCTCTTTCGCTCAACAATGATGCTCAGGGAGTCAACTTTTCTGACAAAATTTACACTGATGCTGCTTTTGGGGATTTTGCAGTTCAACTTATCTCGGGCTTAAATGTTGTGAATTTTCTAAAAGCTGAGCAGATTTATCAAGAAATAAATGGCCGCTATTATTTAAATTTTAATCTTATTCCAACTGCAACAGGAAACGGAGTTTATTCCATTACTTTGCCAAATGGTTTTTCTATCGCATTACAAGTCAGAGTAGTTGAAAGTTTGAACAGTCTTTCCATTCAAACAACAAATCATAATGCCAACATGAGCATTGTTAATTTTGATGAAAATGGCGCTTTGGTTTATGCAAGAAACAACACTCAGTCAATTGGGGACCGCAATAATTTTGACCTTGAAATCATTGCCAATGCAAATGAAAACTCGACTGCAATGCGTCAACTTTTGATGACTGTCGATCAAGATGGGCAAGTCATAACTTTTGCAAATAGAAACGAGTTTTATTTTGAAGTCAACTTAAACAGCACAGGAATTGCAATCATTACTGTCACAATAACAGGCTATAATGTTGAAAATTTTGTAATAGATGACAATTATCAGTTGACATATACCATCACGGTTATAAGTTATGAATATATTGATAATTTTTCGGTAAACAAACTCCGTGACGGGCAGGGATCTTATCAAACCGAACAGACTCCAGACGGGGCAAGCGCAAGGTATGTATATATTTATAACAACAATGCAAACTCTGTCACAAGAAAGCAGGCTCAACTGCAAATTGATGTAAGCAGTTTTAATGAGCAATCGCCAGCTTTTCTGTTTAGAAATCCTCAAGATTCTTCTTATGTGGCAGAAACTTTCAGCAACAAGTTTATTGCTTGGACCGTTCCTGGTTACAGACTGCTTTACAATGGTCAAACTGTCAACAGTATGTATTTGAGAGAAAATGAAAGTTCAATCTATCAAATCGCAAACAGTTTGACGGGCGCAATCATTGCGACATTTGATGTGCAGGAGTTGTTGTTGACACTGGCTGCAGATGCTGGAGGTGAAAATTCATTTAGTTTGGTTGGCAGCATTGATCAATATGACACTCCAAGAAGATCCTTCACAATCAATGTTAATGTGCTAAATTACAACGCAGTTGAAAGCTTATCTTCACTTTCTCCAATAAGTTCGCTTGAATTTTCAAGTTTGCAAATGCAGCATCAAATCAATTTGCGAGTGCTTCAAAACACAGCAATAAACAAGGATGTTGTGGTGTCAATTTCTGGGGCGAGTGTTGTTTATAACGGCACAACATACAGACTTTTTGGCGAAAATAATCAAGGAATCGAAATTGTCCAAGCTGAAAATAATGGCAATATCGTAAGCATAACTTTGACTGCAGATGAAGACTTTGTTCAGGCAGCAATGCGGGAAGATTTTTTTGCCAATTCAACCTTTCAAGCAACGCTTACAATCGCAGCAGCAGATTGGTATGACGACTCGGGGATCTTTATTGAAGAAAATAGAAACAGATTGATCACAATTCCAATCACATATGCAAACGGCACAGAAGAAAACAGATTTACCATTGACAGCAGTGAAGATTTGGCGGCAATTGGGCAAAACTTGGCAGCACACTATCAGGTTACAACAACCATCAGCGCTGAGGGTATAGATATGCCACTTGGTAAGCTTTCAGGTTCTATTGTTGGCACAAATGATTACGCTATAATAAACGGAGTTAATATAAACTCTTTAAGTGGTGACTTCGGTGGGCTCTTTAGCAGCATTGTAGAAGGGGCATACATTGAAAACTTGACTTTTGTTGGCAGCATCAATATTGATCAAACTATTGGAAATCAACAAAATATTTATATTGGCTTGATTGCTGGCGAAAATCGTGGCAGACTTCAAAATATTTCTGTCAGACTTGATCAATCGCAAATTTCAATTAATGATGTTGCTCAAGATGAAATTTCAAGTGCCTATATTGGTGGTCTTGTTGGTGCAAATTATGGCGAAATCACACAAGATTTTTCTGAAAGTCGAGATTACCGCCTTTATAGCTATATGCTGTTCTCAAATGACTTCTTAAACATTGATTATAGCTATGTAAATGTCTATGCAGGTGGCATTGCAGGTTATAGCGATGGGCAGATAAAGAAGATTGATGGACAACCCTTTGGGGGTTATGCAAATTATCTTGCTTATGCTTTGATAAACACAAATTTGACTCAAGAAGGCGGTCGGTCGCAGAGTTATGTTGGAGCGGTTGCCGGCAAAGTTGTCTCAGATAAAAATGGACATGGCGTGATTGGTTATAATGAAGCAGCGGCATATACAGCAGAGAATTACTCGGCTGGCAAAGGCGTTGTTGTTGGCGGGCAGGTCAGCGGTCTCAACTATGTCGGCGGAGCTATCGGTCAGCTTGAGATCGCTGACGGAATAACAACTCAACCTCTTGCTGGTCTGACTACAAGAACATTTGTTAGAGCGCTTTCTGGTATGACAAATGCTGGTTTGTTTACAGGTGAAATTGTAAACAGCAGCACTGGGCTTACAATCGCTCCAAGTCTTTATGCACAAACAGTTGATGATGGCAAGACAGGCGAGGCTTCTTCAATGCTGGTTGTCTATCTGACAGAATCCAATATTTCTGGTCAAGGCATCACAACTTTAGAGGATGTAACTTTCAGCGAAATTGCATTTGGGGTTCAAGGCTATAACGGAACGACTTTTGAAAATGCTAAAGACCACTTTATTTCATATCTAAGAAGAAATTATAATGAAGTTGCAGATGAGCCGCTAAACATTATTGAAGATGATTCTTCATTATATTATGGTGAAGTTTGTCTTGTCCGTGAAAATCAGGTTGTTGACAATATTAAATTTGCAACAAAAGGCACCGAAGCTGATCTTGCAATAACTGAAAATTTTTACAATCAAATGACATCGACAGAAACTGAACTTGATGCCTTCTTTGCATATTATTTTAATGCCATTTCTGCACAATCTGAAAGTGATGAAGCTTCGCTTGCAGACATTCAACAGCTTTTAAATCAAAATTTCAACACTCTTTCAATGGATAGTGAGCTTTATCCTATAGACATAAAAGGAGAAATCACTCTTAGATCACTCAACACCAATATTTTGGAAATCGATCAAAATGGCAGAATGACAATGAAAGGCACGGGTTGGGTGCAAGTTTCAGGCAGCAGCATTTTGAATATAAATGACGGTGTAAGTTTTTATATCTTTATAACCAACTACTTTAATAATGACGCAGAGATTTCAACAATCTATCCAACTGCTTCTGCAAATGCAGAACCGATTGATGATTTTACCATCACAATGTATGCAAACCAAAGTGCAATGCTGTATATCAGACCAGATTATTCATTTGACTCGCAATTGTTGCATATCGACCAAACTGGGCTTGCCAACTTAAACAATTTCTATTTCAACATGGCGCCAAACACTGACATGAGCGCGGAGATTGATGTTTCAGAGCGAGGAGTAAGTGAGCCAAGCGGAGATTTTGATGTCAGTGTAAGCGGACAAACCATTGTCATAACTTCAAACAACAACGGCAATTTGGCTCAAAAATATGATGTCAAGATTGTTCCAATCATAAAAGGACAGAATCAAAACAACAAATTTGTTGCAGAGGTCAACAAAGGGCGAGAAAATAGTATAGATGGCACAATTGATTACAGACGGGGGGCTCTTGGCATTGGCGCAAGCAGATATGACGATGTTGTGATTTCGTCTGGCAGTCAAATCAATGAAACAATTGTTGTGCGCTCAACTGCTGACCTTGCGACTGGAGGTGCTGAAGGGGAAGGTCTTCAATATTACTTAACTTTCAACAATCAAGTGATTAAGTCAACCTATGATCGTGCCAGTGTAGAAAATGAATCGATGGAGGATTTGTTTGTTGTCGAGATTGGTGCTGGCTCACCAGCTAGTAGCAGCGGAGAAATTGTCAAAACTTACAATTTCCCTTTAAATGTTTCAATCAACAGAGACAGCACTGCTTACCAAAACAGATTTAATCAAAACATTTATGGCGAATACAAACTTGTGGTTCTTTCAAAAACAAATTCGGATTATTATGTAGTCATCAACATAATTTTTGAAAACCTGCCATTGCAGAGTATTTTGATTGACAATTACAACAATCAAGATCAAATGACTTCTGAAATTGGTATGGAAAGTGATTATACATATCCTGGCAACAACTCGCTTTTGACGGTCAATTTGCTGCCAGATGATAGCGATTTTGATTATTTGACTATTGAAAATGCAACTGAAAACTATAACTATGGCAGTGGTGTTGCAACATTTGCTCTTGCTGGAAGAAAGACAAGCCCCGAAGAAGATGAAAACTTGTTTGAATCTTCAAAGATCACAGGCTCAGCAACAGCGCGAGGGTTTCTTGTAACCAAAGATGAAATTTTAAATCTTTATCAAAATGAATATC
This sequence comes from uncultured Bacillota bacterium, assembly GCA_946495675.1. Lineage (GTDB taxonomy): Bacteria > Bacillota > Clostridia > Christensenellales > UBA1242 > Caccovivens. Next base: position 129,511 of record CAMMDQ010000003.1, read on the forward strand.
AAACTTACAATGGAGTGCTTTACTTTATTTATAACATTGGCAATTCCGGAATTGTTGAAAACAATATTTCACGATTTATTGTAAGAGTGTATGATGACGGACGGGTGATTCAAGAGCAGTATATTGATTTGACCCTTCGTCTTGAAGAATATGTTTCAATTTCAATCGAAGGCAAAGAACCAGAAGTAGGAACAAACACTTATTATGTTGCTCGCGGGCTTCGTTATAGGCTGCTTATTGACTCTTATGGGTTCAATGAGCAAGACATTGAAATGCCTATTGTTACTGCAGGTTCTGAGTATGGCACTATTGTTGAAGAAAACGGTGAGTATTATCTTCAAATCACAAGTGCTGACATTGGCACTAATGCCGGAGAGATGAAGATTTCTGTTTCAGCAACCAGAGAAGACGATTTGATTTCTGCAAGCCATACAATCACGCTTATCATTATGCAATACGTTGTTGACAGCTCTTTGGGAGACCAAAATGACGAGGATGGCAACAAAGATATAATTTCAGGCATGGTTGACGGTGTGATCACAATGCCTATTGGTTCAAGCCGAGCACTGAGCATTGATATATTTGACTATATAGAATATGACAACACAAACCAAGCTGTTGTAACAATGGTTGAAAATTTTGTCAGAGATCTTACTGCTAATGGAAATTGGTCATATTTCACAAATATTATTCCTGGACAATCTGTTCCTGGCATTGATGCAGGGCAGGCAAGTTATGAATACGATTTGCCAGTAAATGGTAGCGGAGAAAATTATTATTTCCGATATAACAATCTTGCTATCGTTATGCTGCGAATCAACGATGCAGATGCAAATCTTTATAATGTCAAATACGAAGGCGGTTTTGTAAGAAATGGCAGCGTTTATCAGGTTGCTACAACTGATAACTCCACAACAATCACCACCACAGTGAGATTTGAAGTGTTTGTTTCAAGCAGTGAAGAGTCGCCAATACCTATATTTGACTATCAAGACTTCCTTGATATGCACCAAGGCGGGCACTATATCTTGCTTAACGATATAATCTTGCCATCTCAGGAATATGTGGAGAATGTTGATGATTCTGTTGAAGTTTACACTCCACAGGCTGCAACTTTTGCTTCGCTTGACGGCAATGGGCACTCAATCATCTGGGATGGAACATATGATATGGGATCGTCTTTAGAGCTTGGAGTGTTCACAAGTTTGGCTTCGGGCAGCATTATTCGCAATGTGAATGTCAGAGTTTTGTCTTCTTATGATGTGGGAAATGCTGACTATGGCGTTGTTTTTGCAACAACGGGCGCCGAGCATAGAACAGGACTTCTTGTTGGACGAAACTATGGCAGCATCACAAACTGCAAAGTTTACTCACCAACAAACACTATCTTCACTGTCAACTGTGCTTTAGCTGACATTGAATCGGCTTATGTTGGCGGTCTTGTTGGAGAAAACAGCGGATTTGTTACAAACTGCACATCTTCAATAAATATCTATGGTTCATTCAATATTGGCGGCGTGGTTGGCTATAATATTGGCAAAATCGCTGCAAGCTCTTATCGAGAAGGAATTTTGCGTTCAAGTGATAACCAAGTGGACGAAGGCTTCCATGTTGCTGGACTTGTCAATGTCAACTCAACTAGCGGGCAAATTATCACAAGTCTTGTTACTGGCGGAATTGATTCAACTTCGGTTTATTCTACAAACCAAGAAAGCTATTTGTCAGGTCCAAACTTCTCTGCTGGATTTGTTTATGAAAATCAAGGGCAAATTTCAGATTGCTACTCTGATATAAATCTTCAGGGCAGCGCAAACATGGCTGGTTTTGTTTATGTCAATACTGGAAACATACAAAACAGCTTCTCACTAAGCCTTTTGCAAAACAACACAATTGCTGCAGCTGGCTTTGCAATGAGAAACACTCCGTTTGAAGAAGAACAGGAAACTGTTGGAGACAATGAGAATCAGGCTGACAACAGTGGCGTGGGCACTTTTGAAAATTGTTATTATCTGACAGATGAAGGAATAAATATCGACTTAAACCCAATTGTTTTTGAAGGTGTTGAAGGCATTGCCAGTGGAGATTTCGACATCAACAGTGGCAAATTTGACAGCTTTGCATTCACAAACTATGTTGGCACAAGCGGCGTTTGGTTCTTCACAGGAGAAGAGCAAACAAACGCAAACTATATTTCATTTGAGCCGACAAATCAATCAACTGAGATAGACAATGAAAATGGAATTGGTGTTCAAGTCAACACGGTTTACCAGATAGCTTATAATGCTCTTCCATTAGAAAGGCTTGAGCTTTCAGCTGCCAACATCGACACACTTTCGGTCAGAAATTTTGTTGATGCTGACATTGATGAAAGCACGGGGGACGCAACTTACAATTATGAAGATGACATTTCAACCGACGCCACACGCACGGCTTATCGTGGTTCAATTTACAATCCATATGTCATCTATAATGCAAGCACGATGGAATCTTTGATTTTAGAAAACAACTCTCCATCATCAAACGAAAACAACGCAAACTATCGACTTGTTGCAGACATTGATTACTCAACTGCAGCAAACTCACAAATTTACCAAACCGTATTTACCGGAAATTTTGAAGGAAACGGAATGGAAATTTCATCCATTGTGCTTCAATCAAATGCTCAGATGCAATATGCAGGGTTGTTTGCAGGTCTTGGAGTTTCCTCTTCAAGAGGGGGAGTCATCAAAAATCTTGTGCTCAGACCTTCATCGGTAACCTTTGCAGGAACAGTTTCTGTTGGCGGTCTTGTTGGCTATGTCAACAACGGACAGATTTACAATGTTGAAGTTATCACAACAAATTCATTGACCGTTCAAGGATCAAATTTTGTTGGAGGCGTTGTTGGAAGAGCGCAAGGCAACTATGTTTTCAAAAATATTTATTCAAATGTAAACGCTGTAGCCTATTACAACCCAGATCAAGACCAAAGTTATGTTGAAAATATGAATGCTTCGGTATATTCTTATGCAGGTGCAGCTTTTGGTCATTTGGGTTCTGGAACTGCTCAAAACATTGTGGTTGAAAACAATAATTCAGTCAGAGGCGATCGAGCAGGGCTTGCAATCGGTGGAATTGGCAGAAATGCAATTGTAAGCAATGTTAAAGTCACTCCATCTGTGAACGACTGCATCAAAGCTTATCGCTATGGCGGACTTGTTGTTGGAGAGATTGCTGGAACGCTGACTGAAGCAGTGGTTTATAGCGGCAGCGAGAGCCTTGCTCCATTCTCTATTGTGGGGCAACTGCCAATTGCTGTCGGCGGTGTTGTTGGGCTTTTGAATGGCGGACAAATCAATCAAGTGCTTATGAATCAGTCCTTCACAGTTGCTTATGCTGCTTCAGGCTCAAGCTATTCAAGCATTGAAAATGTTGGCGGACTTGTCGGCATTGCAGGTGCTGGTTCTGCAACTTACTCAAGAATCAATCAGGCGGTTGTTGACGGGGCAATCACTGCAAGAATCACTTTGGGTGGTGCGATTGGTCAGGTCCGTGGTCCTGTTGACTTAGATCAAGTGGCAGTCAAAGATCAACCACTAACTCTGCAAGGGCAAACAGCTGTTGGCACTTTGGGTGGACTCGTTGGAGCTATTTCTTCAAATCCAGTGCCTTATATAGAGATTTCAAATTCTTATTGCCAAGCAGGATTGACTGCAAATATTTCAAATGCATTGAATCAGCCAAGCCTTAACATTGGTGGTTTGATTGCCGAAGAGACAATGAATATAGATCTGAAAAATTGCTATACTTCTTCTAGTATGAACATAACCCTAAATTATCTTAATGCTATGCAAGATTATCAGACCTTGTCTGATTTGTTTGGGGAAGATGAAGTAACCTTCTATAGACAAACAAATGGGGCTGCTACAACTAATGTCTATTACTATGGCGCGACAGGAAGTTCGGTAGCAAATATAATTTCAAATTTTGTGACTTTCTTGTCAAATTTTGATCCTTCTTCTAGAGTTGCCATAAACAATTATGGTCGGGCTTCTTATGGTGACTTTTCAGATGGTGGAAGTGCTGTTATTACATTAGAGCCTTTGTATAATTGCATATTTGAAGAAAGTGTGAAAGATTTATGGTCTGGATCTAATGAAGGAGGCAATAACAATACAGAGCTTCGTATTTTGAATTTTGAAAGCGATCTTTACCAGCTGTTTGAAATTGAATAATGGGCAGAAATCTTCTGCTCATTATTTTTAATAACTTTTTAAACTTTTTTGTTCACCTTTAAACAGCCAAAAATTTATGTTTAAACTTTTTTCTTTTTGTTAAAAACAAAATATATAAAAAATTTTTTAAAAAATAGTTGACATTTTGGAAGAGTTTTGCTATAATTTTCTCAACTATAAGAGCGCTTGTGAAGAAATTTTGTGAATTTTAAACTGAAAACAGGGCATTTTATGGCTTTTTTGCGGTCATAATGTCTTTTTTTCGTCCTTTGCAACTCTTAAAATTAAGGAGCAGAAAATGTCAGTTAATCTTAGAAAAGTAAAATCTGGAAAAGTTGATAGATATACATTTGGTCAATGCAAAGAGTATGTGGAAGTTCCACCACTGCTTGAAATTCAAAAAAATTCTTATAAAGATTTTCTTGAAAACGGCATCAAGAATGTTCTTGATGAGTTTTTTCCACTCACAGACTATTCTGGAAAAGCAAAACTCTATATCACTGAAATTTTGCCTTTTGCACAGCCAAAATATGACATAAATGAATGCAAACGCCGTGGGACGACTTACTCTTCGCCACTCAAAATCAAGGCTAGATTTGTTGTTGAAGAAACAGGACAAGCTGTTGAGCAAGAAGTTTTCCTTGGCGATGTGCCAATGATGACAGAGCAAGGCTCTTTTGTTTTCAACGGCATTGAAAGGGTTGTGATCAATCAAATTGTCAGAGCTCCAAGTGTTTATCTCAAACGCGAAAAAGACGACAATTCATCTCTCAAAGCGCAGATGATTCCTGTTCATGGGACTTGGATCGAGGTTGTTCAGGGTGCAAATGAAATGCTCAAGATCATGCTTGAGAGAAAGAACAAACTTTCTCTTGGCGTTTTCCTTAAATGTTTCGGTTTTACAAACGAAGAGATTTTAAAAGTTTTTGGCAACAATCGTTATATCAAAAATGTTCTTGATAAAGAGCCTCAAACAACTCAAGAAGAAGCGCTTATTGAATTTTCAAGAAAAACCAGACCTTCCGATGTTCCTTCTGCAGAAAATACAAGAAACTTTATCAATGCATCATTCTTCACAGATGCTTACTACAATTTGACAAGGGTTGGAAGATATAAGTTCAACAAACGACTTGCTCTTAAAGAAAGATTGCCAGGTCTTGTTTCTGCTGAAGATATTATTGCTGATGGCGAGTTGCTTGTTAAAAAGGGAGAAGAGTTTACAACAGAAAGTGCAACAAAAGTGCAAAATGCTGGCGTAAATGAAGTTTGGGTTCAACTTGCTGACAAAAAACATCTTATGCGTGGCAACTATCGTGTTACTTTGAAGGAAGTTTTTCCTTGCAAGCAGGAAGAACTTGGTGTGAATGAGGATGTTTACTATCCTGTTCTTGCAAAAATTTTAAAAGAAAACAAATCAAAAGAAAAGAGAATGGAAGCCATCAAAGCTCAAGCAAAAGATCTTATCATTACAACTTTGACAATGGATGACATTTTGGCAACTATCTCTTGCTATCTTGATGTTTTGGAAGGTATTGGCACTCTTGATAAGATTGAACACCTTTCAAACAAGCGTGTTGCAACAGTTGGTGAGCTGACTGCAAAGGCTTTCCGAGATGGTGTTTTCAAACTTTCAACCAACATCAAAGAAACTTTGCAAGGTCGTGATTTTGTTGAAGTTACTCCTTCACAAATCATGAATCCTAAGGCCGTCAACAAAATGCTTAGAGATTTCTTCTCTCAATCACAGCTTTCTCAAATCATGGATCAAAAGAATCCGCTTTCTGGCATCACTCAAAAACGCAGAGTTTCTGCTATCGGCCCTGGCGGTATCAAAAAAGAGCGTGCCGATCCTGAAATCCGCGATATTCACTATACTCACTATGGAAGAATCTGCCCGATTGAAACTCCAGAAGGACAATCAATTGGTCTTATCAACACTCTTGCAACTTATGCAAGAATCAATGAATATGGATTCCTTGAAACGCCTTACAGGGTGGTTGATAAAGAAAAAGGCATTGTTACAGATAAAATTGAATACAAAATGGCCGACGTGGAAAATGACAGCTATATCGCTCAAGCACTTGAGCCACTGGATAGTGAAGGGCATTTTGTAAACAAACGTATCAACTGCCGCCATGGCGCAAGCATTTTGGAAGTGCCTGCTTCAATGGTTGACTATGTTGACGTTTCTCCAAGGCAGGTCATCTCAGTTGCAACAAGCCTTATTCCATTTGTAAACGGAGACGAAACAAACCGTGCACTTATGGCTGCAAACATGCAGAAACAGGCTGTTCCACTTCTTAGACCAGAGGCTCCTATTGTTGGAACTGGCATGGAAGCAAAAGCAGCTCGCGACTGCGGCTATGTTATTCTTGCAAAACGCGACGGCACTGTAAGTTATGTTTCAGCTGACGAAATCAGAGTGCTTACTGAAAAGGGTGATGAAGACATCTACACACTCTCAAAATTTGCCAAAGCAAACGATGATATATGCTTCAATCAACGTCCTTGCGTTGTTAAGGGCGAAAAAGTCAAACAGGGCGACATTCTGACAGACGGCTACTCAACCGATAAAGGCGAGCTTGCCGTTGGTAAAAATGTGCTTGTTGGTTACCTTAACTGGGAAGGACAAAACTTTGAAGATGCTATCTTGATCAGCGAAAGACTTGTGAAAGACGATGTTTACACATCTATCACATTGTTTGATCAAGAAATCAAATGCAGAACAACAAAACTTGGCGATGAGATCATAACTCGTGATATTCCAAACCTTGGCGAAGATGCTCTTAAAGATCTTGACGAAAATGGGATTATCAGAATTGGTGCAGAAGTGCATCCAAACGACATCCTTGTTGGAAAAGTTACACCAAAAGGCGAAACAGAACTGACACCAGAAGAAAGACTGTTGCGTGCAATCTTTGGCGATAAGGCAAGAGAAGTTCGTGACACATCACTGCGTGTTCAACATGGCAAGGGCGGTGTTGTTGTTGATGTCCAAGTGTTCTCGAAAAAGAATAAAGATGAGCTTGAACCTGGCGTAACAATGATGGTTAAAGTTACCGTTGCTCAGAAGCGTAAAATTTCTGTCGGCGACAAAATGGCTGGAAGACACGGAAACAAAGGTGTTGTTTCAATCGTTCTTCCTGAAGCTGATATGCCTTATATGGCAAATGGTCGTCCACTCGATATCGTTCTCAACCCTATTGGTATTCCATCTCGTCTTAACATTGGACAGATTTTGGAAGTTCACCTTGGTCTTGTTGCAGGCACTCTTGGCATGAAAGTTGCCACACCTGCATTTGATGGTGCAACTGCAGAAGATATCAGAGAGCTTTTGGTTGAAAACAATTTCAGACCTGACGCAAAAGTTCAACTTTATGATGGCAGAACAGGTGAACCATTTGACAACCTGTCAACTGTTGGAACAAAATATATGCTTAAACTTGAACACATGGTTGACTCTAAAATCCATGCTCGTTCAATTGGTCCATATGCTCTTATCACGCAACAGCCGCTTGGTGGTAAAGCTCTGTTTGGGGGTCAGAGATTTGGTGAAATGGAAGTTTGGGCTCTTGAAGCTTATGGTGCAAGCCATGTTCTTCAAGAAATGCTTACTGTAAAATCTGACGACCTCAACGGAAGACTTAAGACTTACGAATCAATCATCAAAGGCTTGCCTATTGCAGAACCTGGCATTCCAGAATCATTCAAGGTTCTTGTCAAAGAATTGCAAGCTCTTGGACTTGATGTCAAGATTTTGACTGATGGCAACAAAGAGATTTCTCTTGCAGAGCTCAGCCAAGATGAACAAGATCAAACAACTCTTGCTCAAGCAACTGAAGAAGATCTCAATAAAGAGATTCTTGACTTTGACGATGTTCTTCCACAAGAGGGCGAACAAAGTGAAAAAGAACTTCAAGAAGTGTTTGAAGAAAGCACTAAAAACGACACTGCCGACAACTTTGGTTTATTTGATGACTTCGGCGACTTTGATGAATAATTAAAAGGGGATTAGTTATGTTTGAACTTAACAATTTTGACTCCATACAAATAGGCATTGCTTCACCTGAGAAAATCCGTGAATGGTCTCATGGTGAAGTAACCAAGCCAGAAACAATCAACTATCGTACTCAAAAGCCAGAAAAGGACGGTCTTTTTTGCGAAAAGATTTTTGGACCTAGAAAAGACTGGGAGTGTCATTGTGGAAAATATAAAAGAGTGCGCTATAAGGGTGTGATTTGTGATAAGTGTGGCGTTGAAGTAACAAGGGCAAAGGTTCGCCGTGAAAGAATGGGACATATCGAACTTGCTGCTCCTTGCACACATATTTGGTTCTTCAGAAATATACCATCAAAAATTGGCACAATTCTTGAAATGACTCCAAAGGCTCTTGAACAAGTTGTTTATTATGTTGGCTATGTTGTTCTAGACCCTAAAAATACAGATTTTGTTTATAAACAAGTCATCTCTGATAAAGAATATCGTGATGCTTGCGAAAAATACGGCTCAGATGCCTTTGTTGTGGGTATGGGTGCTGAAGCGATCAAAAAACTTCTTAGCGAAGTTGACCTTGAAAAAGAGTCAAAAGCGCTTAAACAATCTTTGCTCACACTTAAAGGTCAAAGAAAAATCAAGGCTATGAAAAAGCTTGACGTTATCGAATCTTTCATCAAGAGCGGAAATAACCCAACATGGATGGTTCTTGACGTGATTCCTGTTCTTCCACCAGACCTTAGACCAATGGTTCCACTGGATGGCGGAAGATATGCAACTAGCGACCTTAACGACCTTTACAGACGAGTTATCAACAGAAACAACCGCTTGAAAAAGCTTATCGAACTAGGCGCTCCTGATGTTATCATCAGAAATGAAAAGCGTATGCTTCAAGAGGCGGTTGACAACCTTATTGATAACGGAAAACGCGGCAAAGCTGTTCAATCTTCAAAACAGCGTGATCTCAAATCTTTGACAGCTATGCTTGGTGGAAAACAAGGAAGATTCCGTTTGAATCTTCTTGGAAAGCGTGTTGATTATTCTGGCCGTTCAGTTATCGTTGTTGGCCCAGAACTTAAAATGTATCAATGCGGTCTGCCAAAAGAAATGGCTCTTGAACTTTTCAAACCATTCATCATCCACAAACTTGTTGCTCTCAACAAATCTCACAATATCAAAGCGGCAAAACGCATGATTGATAAAGAAAAACCAGTTGTTTGGGACATTTTGGATGATGTTATCAAGGATCACCCAGTGTTCTTGAACCGTGCTCCAACACTTCACAGACTTTCTGTTCAAGCATTCGAGCCAGTGCTTGTTGAAGGAAGGGCAATCAAATTGCATCCTTCTGTCTGCTCAGCTTTCAACGCTGACTTCGACGGAGACCAGATGGCTGTGCATGTTCCTCTTTCACTTGATGCAAGGGCTGAAGCTAGAACTTTAATGCTTGCCTCAAACAACCTTTTGAAGCTTTCTGACGGAGAACCTATCATCACTCCTTCTCAGGACATTGTTTTAGGATGTGCTTATCTTACAATGCTTAAGCCTGGTGCAAAAGGAGAAGGATCAATCTTCTCATCAAAAGAAGAGGCTATCATGGCTTATCAAACAGGCAATGTTCATATTCAAGCTCCAATCAAAGTTAGACTTAAAGCGACTGTCGATGGCAAAGAATATTCAAAAATAGTTGACACTTCTGTGGGCAGGTTGCTTTTTAACGAGCAAATTCCACAAAATCTTGGATTTGTTGATAGAAGCAAGGAAGAAAACTATTGCGAACTTGAATTCAACAGAATTATGTATAAAAAAGACCTTGCAAAGATTTTTGCTAAGGCTTATGACAAACTTGGAACCACAGAGTGCTCAATACTCGTTGATAAAATCAAAGACATGGGTTATAAATATTCAACACTCAGCGCAATCACTGTGAATGCGTTTGACATTGAAGAGCCACCTGCAAAGAAGGAAATCATTAAAGAGGCAGAAGCAGAAACTCTTGAAAATGAAAAATTGCTTAGGCGTGGACTTATCACAAATGACGAAAAGTTGCGTGCAAACATTGACATTTGGGAAAAAGCAAAATCTCAAATTGAAAAAGAGGTGTTCAGTTTCCTTGATGATCAAAATGCTTTCAAACTTATGTGCTTGTCAGGAGCCCGTGGTTCAAAAGAGCAAATCAATTCTGTCTGCGGTATGGTCGGAATCAAAACAACCGCTTCTGGTGAAAAAATTGATATTCCTATCAAATCTTCTTTCAGAAAAGGTCTTTCTCCAATAGAATATTTCCTTTCTGCTCGTGGTATCAGAAAGGGTCTTACTGATACAGCACTCAAAACGGCGGACTCAGGTTATTTGACAAGAAGACTTGTCGATATTTCTCAAGATGTTGTTGTTACAACAGAAGACTGCTTTGCTGAACTTGGTGAAAAAGTCAAGGGTGTTTGGGTCAGCGATCTTGTGGTTGACGGATCCGTTCAAGAATCTTTGTCAGAACGCATATATGGCAGAGTCGCAGTTGATCAAATTGTAAATCCAAACACAAACGAAGTTATTGTTGAAGCAAACGAAATGATTTCTCTCAAGCAAGCTGAAGAGATTGCAGCAGCGGGCATCAAAAAAGTTCAAATCAGATCAAATCTTACTTGCAGATGCAAACATGGTGTTTGTGCAAAATGCTATGGCAGAGATTTGAGTGGAAAAAATCTTGTTACGGTTGGTGAAGCTGTTGGGATTATTGCTGCTCAATCAATTGGCGAACCTGGAACTCAGCTTACAATGAGAACTTTCCACTCTGGCGGTGTTGCTTCTGCGCTTGATATTACACAAGGTCTTCCAAGAGTTGAAGAAATTTTCGAAGCACGAAAACCAAAAGGTGAAAGTTTGCTTAGTGAAGTTGCCGGAAAGGTTACTATCAAACAAGATGCAAAATATTTCTATTTCACAATCGCATCTCGTGAAGGCGACATCGACTATGAAGTCAAAAAACCTGCAGTTGTGCTTGTCAAGAATGGCGAAACTGTTGAGCCAGGCACTCAACTGACTGCTGGTGCAATCAATCCTTCTGACCTTTTGAGAATGAAGGGTGTTAAAGGTCTTGAAGACTATCTTCTCAGCCAAGTTATTGCAACTTATCGTGGCCAAGGTGTTGCTGTTAATGATAAACACGTTGAAATCATCATCAGACAAATGCTCAAGAAAGTTAAGGTTGAGTCTGCTGGCGACACAAGCCTTTTGCCAGGCGAGATTGTTGATGTTTATCGTTGTGATGAAGAAAATGAACGCATTTTGCAAGAAGGCGGCGTTCCTGCAACTGTTAAAAGAATTTTGCTTGGTATCACAAAAGCTTCTCTTTCAACTGAAAGTTTCCTTTCTGCTGCATCTTTCCAAGAGACTTCAAGAACTCTTACCGATGCTGCAGTCAAAGGTAAGGTTGACAAACTTATGGGACTTAAGGAAAATGTTATCATCGGAAAACTTATTCCAGCTGGAACAGGAATCAAAGAATATCGTTCTGTTATGCCGGTGCTTGTTGATCCACAAGAGAATGAAGCAATCAAAAATGGCGTTATCGCTTAAAAATAAAAAAGCTAGGTATAGGCCTAGTTTTTTTGTTTTAAATTGAAGGATTAAAGGCAAATAAATTAGCTTGAATGATTCTTTTTTATTATAATTGGTGTAGGAGAGAAAAATGAATAGATTTGAAAAAAGCAAAGAAGTTTATAACCAATTATTTGGTCAGTTGCCAAAAAATGAAAACGATCCAGAGTTTATGGATATTTTAAGAAAGTTTATTTTTTGCGACATTTTTTCTGAAGGCAATTTGGAAGAGGGAACAAGAGAACTTGTCACCATAACAGCGCTTTCAGTTTTGCAAAGTTTGCCTCAACTTAAAGCTCATATTGGAGCGGGATTAAATATCGGATTGTTACCAGTTGAGATTCGAGAAAGCATTTATCAACTTGCTCCGTTTATAGGCTTTCCAAGAGCTCTTAATGCTATCAGTGCGATGAACGAAGTTTTTGAGCAAAAGGGCATCAAGTTGCCATTGCAGAACATGGGAACAACCACTGATGACAATCGATTCGAAAAAGGACTTGAAATTCAATATCCAATTTATGGAGATGAGATTAAAAATCGTTATAGCGACATGCAGGAAGTGCCAAAGTTTTTGACAGAGTTTGGTTTCGGAGATTTCTATACCAGAAAAGGCCTGGATATACAAACTCGAGAGCTGCTTATTTTGGTTGCATTGACAGCGCTTTGTCAAACAGGTCCTGCAAAATCGCATATTGAAGGTAATTTAAAAGTTGGGAACAAAAAAGAGACTATGGTTTCCGCAATTATACAATGCATTCCATATTTGGGTTTTACTCCTTGTTTTGCAATTTTGAATCTTTTAAATGAAATAAAATAACAGACTTTTCAACAGAAAACTTTTGAATAAAAAGGGGTTTGATTCCCTTCTGTTTCTTAAACTAAAACAAAAAAACGAAGATATTTCTTCGCTTAATTTTTCTGGTAGCCTCTAGGGGAATCTCGTCGCAAACTTTGCTCCTTCATAGTTTTTAACAAAACTTATGCCCCTTCGCTCGTTTGTTCCTCTTCCCAAAAATCAAAAGACTTTTGGGAGCCCTGAGTGACGGTGTTCGATTTCCTTTTTTTATTAGATTAAACAAAAAAACGAAGATATTTCTTCGCTTGATTTTTTTGGTAGCCTCTAGGGGAACCCTACCCTAAAAATCTGGCGATTTTTAGGGAACCCGCTCACCCCAAGGGGTTCGATTCCCTTCTGTTTCTTAAACTAAAACAAAAAAGCGAAGATGTTTCTTCGCTTAATTTTTCTGGTAGCCTCTAGGGGAATCGAACCCCTGATTCCGCCGTGAGAGGGCGGCGTCTTGACCGCTTGACCAAGAGGCCTTGAAGTTTGCACAAATATATTAGCAGAAAAATGTAAAAATTGCAAGTTATTTTAATATTTAAATATTTTTAAATTCTTTTTTTTGTCAAAAAAGTGTTTTTTATTTAAAAAAAGCAGTCTTAACTGCTTTATTCAAGATTGATTTTCAATTTTTTGCAAAAGTTTTTATAGTCAAAGTCTTTAAATTTTTCGTCATTTGCAACAAGACTGAGATAAGGCTTTGTTTTTAGTGTGTTTTTGATTGAGCTGTAAATTTTTTCAAACTGAATGGAATCAATAATTTTTTCCACCAAATTTTCAGTTGTGTCGTCAAAAATTTCAGAATATTTTGTGAAATAATTAGTCACCTTGGTGGCAAAAAAATCAACTGGAATATAATCAAAATTTGTAGTGTTAATCATGCTTTGTTTTTCGTTATCAACATCTTTTTTTAAATTTTCTTTTTTCAAAGACGCCAAAAATTCAGGAAAATCATTTAGTATTTTTGAAGTATTTTCACTTTGCGTCGGAATTGAAATATTCAAAAAGGAGGTATTTGATACTATTTGAACCCATGAAGAAGCCGAATAACAATAATTTTTCTGCGTCCTAAAAAAGTTGAAAACTTCTTTTTTGAATGATTGTCCTAACAAGTTTAAATATATTTGTTTTGCAGAACTTTTCAAATTTTCCTGCGGAGAAAGTTTATATCTTATGGTTATCAAATCTTGTTTTTTCTCAACTGCTTGAGTATAGTTAAAAAAAGGTTTTTTTACATCTCCAAGCTCGTATCTGTTTAAGCCTGAAATATTTGAAACAGGCAATTTTTCAACCTCAGAAATTATTTCTTTCAACTGTTTTTTTGACACATTTCCACAAATTGTCAGAACAAGATTGTTCAGAGTGAAATAGTTTTTTATAAAAAATTTCAAATCTTTTAGCGTTATTTTCTTAAAAGTTTGTTCATTGCCAGCTGACGAAATTTTATATGCGTGAGAATGTTTCCCAACAAGCATCTTTGGTAAGGTGTTGTATGCATCCTCCTTTTTATTGGTCTTTTTTCTTGTTTTTATTTCATCTAGAATAATGGGTTGTTCTTTTTTAAAATCTTCTTTTGTAAAAATTAGGTTGGTGAATGAATCGATAAAGAACTCAATACAATTTTTTAATTCTTGTTTTACACATGAGGCATAAAAAAGGACATTAAAAAGAGATGTGCTTCCATTTATAGGCAGATCTTGCAATAATTCCATTTTTTCATCTCTAGTTCTATTTTTTGTTCGGAATGAAAATATTGCGTGTTCTGCAAAATGTGCAAGACCATTTTTGCCAACGGGATCATTTATAGATCCTGCATTGAAATGGAAAATGAAAGAAATCCCTTTTTTCTCTTTTCTGGGACTGTAAAGGACTTTTCCGCCATGAGCGAGATTTATAAGTTTGGTTTTCATGTTGCTCCTTTGAAATATATTTTACCACATAAAAGCAGAAATATCAACTTGATTGTTTGATATTTTTAACTAAAAGGTGCTATAATAACTATAAAGGAAAGGCAATGTTTTTTGGAAGAAGAAAGGTAAAAATTGGGATTGCTTTTGGTGGCGGAGGTGCTCGTGGTTTTGCTCACCTTGGGGCCATCAAAGCTTTTGAGCAATTTGGTTTAAAATTTGATTTTATTGCAGGCACTAGTGCTGGTAGTTTGGTCGGTGCTTTTTATGCAAATGGCTATAACTTTAAACAACTTTACCAAATTGCAAAAAGTGTTCGGATGAAAGATATTAAAAAAAGCGTTATACCTTTTGCCACCTCAAAACTTGATGGGCTTGCCGATGTGATTAAGTCAAATTTAGGCGATAAAAACATTGAAGATTGTCAGACCCCTTTTGCTGCTGTTGCGGTCGATTTAAAGTCGGCAAAGGAAGTTTGTTTTGCAAAGGGCAATCTTGCAAGTGCGGTTTGTGGAAGCTGTGCAGTGCCTGGAGTTTTTCAACCAGTGGAATATAATGATATGATTCTAGCTGATGGAGGTTTGCAAAACACCATTCCGTCTGATATACCAAAATATTTTGGATGCGATTATGTGGTGGCTGTGGATGTCAACAAATCACGCTTATATGGGACAAATAGCACCAAACTTTTTGATGTTCTTTCATGTTCAATCAGAATTTTGATGAAAAGTAATGCAATTCGCGGGTATGTCAATGCAGATGTTGTCATTGGACCGGAAACAAAGCGTTTTAAATCAACAAGCACTGATGGGCTTGATGATATGATTGAAGAAGGCTATAAGGCAACCATTGATGCCATGCCAAAAATTCTTGAACTTTTTAGAAATAAACCTTGCAAAAAGAAGAAAATTTTGCCAGATGATATAGTGTTTGTCAAATGAAACAAAAAATTTCAAAAGCGGTGGAAAGTGTCAAGAAAAATCAGATACAGATTTTGACTAGAATACTGTTGACACTGTTTGTAGTGATTGCTTTTTTGCTCATCTTTTTTCTTTTTGATGGGCCAGTTTATTTTCGCTATCCGTCTATCGTAACCTCAGCAAGTGAAAGTGAGATGGAAGTGCATTTTATTGATGTTGGGCAGGGAGATGCAACATTAATTCGTTTTCCAAATGAAAAAATTATGCTGATTGACACAGGCGAAAGCTATGAGAGCGACGAGTTGATAACTTATGTTGAACAATTCATGTCGCTTTGCAATCATTATGTGATTGATTATTTGGTTTTAACACATCCTGATGCCGACCATGTTGGAGGAACAAGAGATATTGTTGAAAATTTTGAGATTGAACTGGCTTTTCGTCCTAAAATTTTGTCTCAAACAGAAAGCAAACAATATCCAAATTCAACTTTTGCTGTGTCGCAGACGGCAACTTATGAAAATGCAATTTCAGCATTGACTGAAAATTCAGTTGAAATGATTTACAGTGAAAGCGGAATTTCTTTCAATGAAGGTGGTGCTCAAATTGAATTTCTGTCGCCAACAGAAGAGAGTTATTCTGCCACAAACAATTATAGTGCAGTGATAAAAGTAGAATGCGATGGGAAAAGTTTTTTGTTTACTGGTGATAGTGAAGCTCTGGTTGAAAGAGAGCTGTTGTCTAGCGGTGAAGACTTGGATGTTGATGTGTTAAAAGTTTCGCATCATGGTTCAAAATCTGCAACTACCGAAGAGTTTTTGCTTGCAACCACTCCCGCTTATGCTTGTATTAGTGTTGGCATGGACAATCAATATGAACTGCCGAACAATGATGTTATCTCTAGGATAAAAGCGGCCGGTGCGCAAATCATCATGACAAAAGATGTTGGCAGTTTTGCTTTGTCGGTTGATGATGGATATTTAACTGTGAACTATTTGAATGAAATAGGTATTGATTTTACTGTGATAATTTTAGTAGCGGGTGTTCTCCTTATATTGATTTGGGGCATAAAGTTGCCTAAAAGCAAGACTTGAGAGAAATTTGCAAATATGTGATAAAAACTTTGATAAATCAAGTTTTTATGCTAATATATCTCTATGAAATCACCTAAAAATTGCACAAATATTTTATTGGTCGGTCTTGACAACAAGTTCAATGCCGTTGTTGCCGAAGAGCTTGGTTTGCGTTTGCAAATGCATTATACGCGCTGTGAAGATATTGTGCAATATCAGGTGCAGGAGCGAGATTTAATCTTGCAGCGGGTGGGAATTGCATATCTCAAAAAAAGAGAAAAAAGTGCTTTAGAAGAATGTGCTGGTTACATGGACTGCGTGCTTTCAATAGGTTTTGAACTGTTTAAACAAAATTTTAAGCTTTTTAGTCAATCTGTTATATGTTATTTAAAACTTGGCAAAGAACTTGTTGAAGATGTAAAAAGCAGGATAGCATTTGAAGAAAGAAACCAGTTTTTAGAAAAAAATTCACATGCAACGATTGTGATGCAAAAGAAAGATAAAAAACTTGCAAGCAAAAAATTAATTGAAATTTTAGGAGAGTTATTATGAAAATTTCAGAAAAAACTTTAAATTATTTAAAGTCAATAACCGCACAATCTATCACTCATGCAAAGAGCGGGCACCTTGGGGCAAGCCTAGGCATGAGCAGCTTTATGTTGGCGCTATTTAAAAATCACTATAATTTTGATGTCTCTGACACTGATTTTCTCAATCGTGACAGATTGGTCTTTTCTGCAGGTCATGCTTGCCCTGTTTATTACACCCTTTTAAATTTTTTTGGTTTTGATGTAAGTTTGCAAGACCTTAAAGAAATGCGCATGCTTGGCTCAAAAATGCCAGGGCATCCAGAATACAAAGTTACTGATGGAGTTGAAGCGACAACTGGAGCTCTCGGGCAGGGAGTGGCAACAGCAGTCGGTATGGCAATAGCTGAAGAAATGCTTGCTGAAAGATTTAATGCTGTTGGTTTTCCGATTATTAACAATTTCACCTATTGTGTGGTAGGGGATGGTTGTTTGATGGAAGGCGTGGCTCAAGAAGCCTGCTCTCTTGCTGGAAATTTGAACCTAAATAAACTTATTTTGCTTTATGACTCAAATGATGTTACCATAGAAGGAAGTGTTGCTCTTTCAAATAAAGAAAATGTTTCAAAAAAGTTTAAAGCAATGGGTTGGAATGTTATCAAAGTGAAAAATGGCAACAGTTTCAGTTCTTGTTCACGAGCAATTTCAAAAGCAAAAAAATCAGATAAACCAACAATTATAATTTTTAAAACAACGATTGGTATTGGCACGACAAAAGAAGGAACATCTGCCGTGCATAATGCTGTGCTTAGTGAAGAAGAACTTAAAGCTTTCAATAAAAATCTTGGTGTGAGTGAAAACTTTTTTGTGCCAAATGATGTGCGTGATTGGTGTATGGCAACTGCAAGAAAGGGCAAACTTGAGCATGAAAAGTGGAATCAAGAACTTGCCATTTATGCTAATTCCAACCCAGAACTTTATCGTCAATTTACCATCTACTTTGATCGTAAGAAGATTGATTTTGATCGACTGGTTCGAAACAGTTATAAGTGGGAGAACCTTTCTGGTCGAGATCTAAACAAGATTGTTTTGAATGAAATTGCAGAA
This sequence comes from uncultured Bacillota bacterium, assembly GCA_946495675.1. Lineage (GTDB taxonomy): Bacteria > Bacillota > Clostridia > Christensenellales > UBA1242 > Caccovivens. Next base: position 147,690 of record CAMMDQ010000003.1, read on the forward strand.
AAATATCTGCAAATGGTAGGAGGAACTGCGGATGTGGTTTCTTCCACTAAAACTTTTATTGAAAATGGAGGGTATTTCTCATCAGCCAACAGGCGAGGCAGAAACATTCACTTTGGCGTTAGAGAGCATGCAATGGCTGGTATTTGCAATGGAATTGCACTTTACGAAGATTTTATACCTTTTGCTTCAACATTTTTGTCTTTTGCAAATTACATGATTCCAGCAATCAGACTGAGTGCTATGATGAATCTTAATGTTCTGTATTTCTTCACGCATGACAGCATTCAAATTGGGCAGGATGGGGCAACGCATCAGCCGATTGAGCAGCTTGGTCAGCTCAGAATGATTCCAAATCTTAATGTTTTCAGACCTTGCGATGCAAATGAATTGCTTGCATGTTATCAATATGCGATAACAAATCAAGGTCCAGAGGCAATAATACTTTCAAAAAGCAATATGGAAACTGTTGATGGAAAATTCAAAGATACTTTTATGGGGGGATATATTTTAAAAGCTGCCAAGAAGGAATCAAAAGTAACTTTGATTGCAAGTGGAAGCGAAGTCTCTTTAGCACTTAAAGTTTGTCAAGAATTAAGTAAAAAATTTGATTGCTCTGTTGTTTCTATGCCTTCTCCAAGTCTGTTTGACAAACAATCTGCTCTTTACAAAGCCAAAGTTCTTGGCAAGGGCTTAAAGGTTGCGATAGAAGCATCAAATGATAATATTTGGTATAAATTTATTGGCGAAGATGGACTTTTTGTTGGCGTCAAGGATTATCAAGGCAGTGGCGATGGAGAAGAGGTTTACAAAGCAGCTGGCTTTGATGCAAAAATTATTGCCAAAACTATCGCAAAAAAATTAGGGAAATAAAGCTTTTTGACAAAAAAATGCAAAAAATTTAAAAATTATATCGCTTTTTACAAACATCTCTTAGCGCCATTATAATAAAATAATAATGCTAAGGGGTGTTTTTATGTCAAGTATATCTGTCAGAAAAAGTCTTGTTTTAAATAGTGTGGAAGAGGGCAAAGAAAAAGCTGTTTTGACTATAGAAGGCGATAGTCAAAATTTAAATGGACGAGTAAGGCTGTATAATTTTGGAATTCTTCCAAAGGGGATTTTGACTCTTGGTATCTATTCTGGCGGAAGAGTTTATAAGGCAGGACTTACCCACCAAAGTGGTATGCTTTACACTTTTTTAGTGGATGATAATATTTTTGAAAGCCAATTCTCCTGTGCCGTTGTCAATGTTTATAATGGCCTTACAAAGCCAATTTTGTTCGGTTCAAGTCAAGGCAAAACTGAGGGACTAAGCCAAGTTGTGGGTGCCATCAAAAACGCACAAAACACTCAACAAGTTGAGCAGGTGCTAGATGAATATGGTGTTGATTTTGAAGATGAAGAAAAAGCTGAAATTGAACAGGCAATAGACCGAGAATTTGAATGTGAAGCCTGCCAAAATTGCAAGTATAAGAAGTATTTTTATTCGGCTCAAATGGGAGAGGGGCAAGAGCAAATGGTGGAAGAAGAGCCAAAAGAAAATAAAAGTTTTTATCAAGAGCTTAAACCACAGATAGAAAAGCTTTTTGCTGAAAACAAAGAAGAAGAATATCTTGAAAAAATTTTCCCAAATTCAAAATGGGTTAGGGTAGAGCTTGAAAAAGATGATTATTATGTTTTTGGACTTATCAAGAATGAAGACTCTGTGAAATACATTTGTTATGGAGTGCCGGGAACCTTTCAGCACTCGCCGCCACGGGAACTTTCAGGTTTTCCTTCCTGGCTTCCACTTGACAGTCAAAATCAAGAAGGATTTGGTTACTGGCTGACTTATCAAGATGCAGAAAGTGGAGAAAGTGTGAAAGCAATCGTTGAATAAAAGAGTTAAAATTTAACTCTTTTTTTGTAAATGCTTTGTGATATTTTTTTTTGTGCACACATAAGAATATCTTGAGGTATTTATGACAATTTTGGCATGGTTTTTGCTTGCCGTTATGGCTTTGCTTCTTGTTGTGCTTTTCTTTTATTTGTTTTTTAATGGACTAATTTACAGATTTGTTTTTTCCCGCAATAGCAAGCTTAAAAAACAAATTGAGAAGAAAAAAAATACAGAAGACGAAATTAATTTTTGGGATAAGCATGGGTTTAAGGATGTGCAAGTTTGCTCCTTTGATGGCTTAAAGTTGTTTGGGAAATATTATACAAATTCAAGCAATAATGTGGCGCTGCTTGTTCATGGTTATGGTGGCAACTATGTTGACATGGCAAAGTTTGCTGATATTTTTTTAAAACGAGGTTTTGATGTGCTTGCCGTTGACAACCGTGCTCATGGAAAAAGCGAAGGCGACACAGTTGGTATGGGTTGGCTTGACAGACTTGATGTGATGAAGTGGAGCGAATTTCTCGCACAAAAAAATCATTGCTATAATGTTGTGCTTTTTGGTCAATCAATGGGGGCAAGTGCTGTTTGCAATGCCAGCAGTCAACAACTTGACTGCCATGTTGTTGGAATAATTGAAGACTGCGGTTTTGATAACACATACAGGCAAGTTTGTTATATTTATCAAAAGAGTAAAATTCACACGAAACTGTTTTTGAATATATTTGTCAAATATGCAAAACGCAAAAATGGCTATGATATGAAAGAGGCCGATTGTATCAAACAACTAAAAAAGACATCATTGCCAGTGCTTGTGATACATGGCAGTGAAGATGATTTTGTTCCAACAGAAATGGGGTATAATATCTACAATTCGCTGGATGAAAGAAGGAGATATTTATATATTGCTAAAGGTGCAAAGCATACAGAGAGCTATGATATAGACAAGAAAAAATATATTAAGGTTGTCAATCAATTTCTTGATAAAGAGCATCTTTGCTAAAAAAATGCACAAAATGTGCATGTTTTATTGATCTTTTTCACTTTTAAGTTTTAAAATTTCAAATTCTTCTTTTGCTTGCTCTTGCTGTTTGTCGAGTAAATATTGTTTTTGATTGTCTTTAGTCAAACTGAAGCGCCTTTCATTTTGCAAAAATTCTTGATATTTTTCATCGTTCATTTGACTTTGCAACTGAAGTGTTTTGGTTTGAGGGCTGTATGTGTAAAGTGGCCAAAAACCGCAGTCTACGGCTTGACGCTCTTCTTCAAGAGAGCGAGATAAGTCATAACCCTGATTGACACAAGGACAGTAAGCAATCACCAGACTTGGTCCGTCGTATGCTTGTGCCTCTTTCAATGCTTTTATGGTTTGCCCCATGTCTTTGCCAAGAGCGATTTGAGCAACATGTACATCTTTGTAGTTTAAAGCAATCAAGCCAAGATTTTTCTTGCGAGTGCTTTTGCCCTGTTCACTGAATTTTATGCTTGCACCAGTTGGAGTTGCTTTACTCGTTTGGCCGCCTGTGTTGGAGTATGATTGGTTGTCTAAAACCAAAATATTGACATTTTCGCCGCTTGCAAGCACATGATCCAAGCCGCCATAGCCAATATCATAGGCCCAGCCATCGCCGCCAATTATCCAAACTTTTTTGTTGGAATTTTTTTGTTTTTCTGCAAGAGCAATGCCAAGACCAAATTCAGCATTGTCTTCAAACAAACTGTTTGCCCAAGTTATGCCTTGCCCATTTTCATCTGTGCCAAAAGGGCAGGAGCCGTAGCTGCCGCTATAAATTGATGAGCAGCCTGTCGCATTTGCAATTATCATGTTTGAACCATTTATCATGGTCAAAATTTTGATGTATGCCGTCTGTCCGCAACCGGCACAGGCAGCGGGAAACTTGAAGAGAGATGGTGAAAATTGTAAACCTTTTGCAAAATCAGTTGAAAATTTGTTTTGTGTCTGTTGTGGCAAACAGCTGTATTTTTCATACATTTTTTTGCTTTCTGCCAGCAACTTTTCTGCTTGAACAAGAATAAGAGCCTTTTTAATGGCAGGACAAGTGCGAGCACAGACCCCACAGCCAGTGCAATCTTCTGGAGAAAGCAGAATTTTGAAAAGTTTATCTTCAAAACCCATTGCTTTGGCAAAATCTTTGCGGTCTTCTTCCTTCACATCTTTTTCAGCAACAAGAAGGCTGGAAAGAGCCGAATGTGGGCAAGCAATTGTGCACATTCCACATTGAATGCAGTTTTCTTTGATAAATTGAGGAAGATTCAAAGCAATACCACGCTTTTCATATTTGCTGGTATCAAGTGGTGCAGAGCCATCGCAGTTAAATGCACTTACTGGCAAACTGTCGCCTTCAAGTTTTTCAAGTTTTGCCATGATTTTGTTGTAAAACTCATTGCCTTTTTTTATAAATTTTTGATCCTTGCCGTCAAAATTTGAATAATCAACTAGTTCTATCTTCCCAAAAACACTTTTTGCTGCAGAAATATTGTTTTCAACGACTTCTTTACCTTTAATGGTAAAGTTTTTTTCAATTTCTTTTTCAATTTCCTTTAAGATTTGATTTTTTGGCAGCAAATTTGCACAGACAAAGAGCGCTGTCTGCATAATGATGTTGATTTTATTTCCCAGGTTGTGCTCTTTTGCAAGTTTTTGTGCATTGATAGTGTAAAGTTTGCAATCGTTTTCTTTAAGCAGCTCTACAAAAGTCGTAGGCAACACTTTGTCGAGTTCTTTGCCACTGAAAATTGTGTTTAAAAGCACAATTCCATGTTTCTTTATTCCCTTTAAGCAGTTGTAGCGATGAACAAAAGAAAAGTTGTTTATTGAGATTATGTCCGCACTGTTTAAGAGATAACTTGACTTGATTTGATTTTGTGAAATTCTTATATGACTTTGTGTCAGACTGCCTGATTTTTTAGAGTCATATTCAAAATATGCCTGCACATATTTGTTTGTGTTTTCACCAAGAATCTTTATGGTTGACTTGCTTGCAGAAACTGAGCCATCAGAGCCTAGGCCAAAGACTTTTATGTTAAAACTCTTTTCTTCCTGATTTGGACTTGCAAGATTTAATGATGAAAAAGCCACATCATCTTCTATGCCGACAGAGAAATTATTTTTCTTCTCCCTTTTCATGTTTTCATAAACGGCTTTAACGCATCTTGGAGTAAATTCTTTTCCGCCAAGCCCATAAATACCAGACAAAACTTCAATTTTGTTGGTTTGCTCTTGCAGACAAGATATCACATCTAAAGCTAGTGGAGGAAGGCTTCCGCTTTCTTTTGTTCTGTCAAGCACGGAAATTACTTTGACTGATTTTGGCAAACATTTCAAAAATTCTTCCTTCAAAAATGGTCGGTATAGCACAACTTTGATCAAACCAATTTTTTCATTTTGATGATTGTCGATATATTCTTCAATGGTTTTGCAAGAGGAACCCATTGCAACAATCATATGTTCAGCATTTTTATTGCCATAAAACTCGAAAGCCCTATATTTTCTGTGGCATATCTCAAAGATTTGATCAAAAATTTCTTGCAAGTTTCTGCCAACATTTTGATAAAGGATTTCTCTTGCCATGCGGTTTTGGAAAAATGTGTCAGGGTTCTGTGCTGTGCCAAATTGAAGATTGCGATTGCGATTTTTAAATCTTTGCACATCTTTTTCTGCCAATTTTTTTATGGTTTCATCTTCAAAAATATCAATTTTTTGAATTTCATGTGTTGTTCTAAATCCATCCATAAAATGGAGTACTGGCAAAGAAGATTTTAGTGCTAAAAGGTGGGAGGCAAGTGCAAGGTCATGACTTGCTTGAACGCTGTCGCTTGCGACCATGATAACACCACTTGAGCGGACAGCCATAACATCGCTGTGATCGCCAAAAATTGAAAGAGCATGAGATGCAACAGCCCTTGCTCCAACATGAATCACCGCAGGCAAATTTTCGCCAGCAAGCTTATATAAATTTGGGAGCATCAAAAGCAGACCTTGTGACGAGGTAAAAGTGCTGCTAAGGCTGCCAGCAAGAGCGGCTCCGTGCAACAAACCGCTCACGCCACCTTCAGATTGCATTTCAATCACTTTGACATCTTGACCAAACACATTTTTGATTTTCTTTGAACTGTGATCACTTGCAAATTCTGCCATAGGAGAGGAAGGCGTGATAGGATAGATAGGAATAATCTGACTGAGTTTGTATGCTATAAGTGCAGTGCTTGTGGCACCATCAAGAATTTTTTTCATTTAATAAACCTCGATTTTAGTATATATTTTTTTTCGATAAAATGTCAAATGAAAAGTTGTAAATCAAAGTCAAAAAACTTGCAGAGAAAGATTAAATTTTGTATAATAAAAGCATGAAAAGAATCTTATTAAAAATTGCCTATGACGGCACAAATTTTCATGGGTGGCAACGGCAGGAAGGATTGAGAACGGTGCAGGGCGAAATTGAAAAAGCGATTTTGGATGCGTTTAAAATTCAAGCTGAAGTTTTTGCAAGTGGCAGAACTGATGCAGGTGTGCATGCACTTGGTCAGATGGCTCACTTTGATATTGAAGAGAGCTGTCCTACTCCAAAAATCAAACTTGTTTTAAATCGAATTTTGCCGCCTGACATTCAAATTTTGTCTGCAAAAAAAACAGATGCGGATTTTCATGCAAGATTCGATGCAAAAACAAAAACTTACCTTTATAAAATTTGCACTGGCGAGAAAAATTGTTTTTTAGCAAATAGGGTTGCTTTTATTAAAGATTTGGACATACAAAAACTTGAAGAAATTGCATCGTTATTTATTGGAGAACATAATTTTAAAGGATTTTGTAGCAGTCAAACAAGTGCATCAAATTTTGTAAGAAAAATTTATTCAATTGAGATAACAAAAAAGAAAAAAAATATCGAGATTGAAATCACTGGCAACGGATTTCTTATGAATATGGTCAGGATTTTAGTTGGCTCTATGGTGGATTATAGCTTGGGTAAACTGGGCAAAGACAAAATTCTTAATGCTCTTGAGAAGGGGCAACGCTCCACAAGCGGTAGGACTATGCCGCCACAAGGACTATACCTAAAAAAAGTCCAATATTAATAAGATTTTAGTATGAAATGATTAAATTTGACTTGCCAAAAGTGGTGGCAATGTGATAAAATCTTCGTTGAAAAAAGGGAAAATTATGATTACAGACAGACAACTTAAAGAAAAATGGTTTAAATTTTTTGAAAAGCATGGATTTAAAAAAATTGAAGGTTTTTCAATCATTCCTGAGAATGATCCAACTGTGCTTTTTACAACTGCTGGTATGCATCCGCTTGTGCCATATCTGTTGGGGGAAAAACATCCAGCAGGCGACAAAATCTATGATGTGCAACGATGCATCAGAACAAGCGATATTGATTCGGTTGGCGATGGCAGCCACCTTACCTTTTTTGAGATGCTTGGAAATTGGACATTGGGCAAATGCGATAAAAAAGAGATGATAAAACTCAGTTTTGAATTTCTTACAAGCCCTGAGTATCTTGGTCTTGACAAAAACCGATTGGCAGTTACTGTTTTTGCAGGGAATGATGTCGCACCAAAAGATGAAGAAGCTTTCCAGGCTTGGAAAGAATGTGGCATCAAAGAAATCTTTTTCACAAGTCAGGATAACTGGTGGGCTCTTGGCGGTGGGGTCGGACCTTGCGGACCTGACAGCGAAATGTTTTATGACACAGGAAAAGAAAAATGTGGCAAAGATTGCTCTCCAAGTTGTGATTGCGGCAAATATCTTGAGATTTGGAATGATGTGTTTATGCAATATGTTGTCAAAAAGGCTGGTGAAAGGGCGCAGAAGCTTGAAAGACCAAATATTGACACAGGAATGGGACTTGAGCGAACGGTTGCAATTTTAAATGGCGCAAAAAGTGTTTATGACAGTGGCTGTCTTAAAAGAGTGATTGATTTTATTAATCAAAATGCTACAGTAAAATATGACGATGGTGAGGCTGCAACAAGGTCTTATCGAATTATAACCGATCACTTGAGATCTTCAACTTTCATCTTGGGGGATGCAAGGGGAGTTGTTCCTTCAAATGTTGGGCAGGGCTATATTTTGCGCAGATTTATAAGAAGAGCCGTTAATTGCAGTAGAAATATTGGCTTTAACAGCGATCTTTTTGCTGATATCGTTGATATTTATGTTGATGAATATGGACAGGATTATCAAGATATAAAGCAGAACAGACAATTTATTAAAGATGAGCTTTTAAAAGAGGTCGCAAAGTTTTCTAAAGCAATCGAAGAAGGCCACAAAGAGTTTAACAAAGTGATTTCAGGCATTGAAAGACATAAAGAGTTTGCAAGTAAAACAGGTGAAAAAGTTGAAAATGTTATCAGCGGCAAAAGTGCTTTTCGACTTTATGACACCTTTGGATTTCCTCTCGAACTAACAGAAGAGCTTGCAAAAGAGCGTGGCTATCAAGTTGATAGAGAAGGCTTTGAAAATATGTTTAAAGAGCATCAGGAAAAGTCTCGTCAAGCAACTGCAGGAATGTTTAAAGGGGGGCTGGCTGATACTTCAAAGCAATCTGCCCATTTGCATACTGCAACACATTTGCTCTTGGCAGCATTGCAGCATTTTTATGGCAAAAATGTCGTCCAAAAGGGCTCGAATATAACTCCAGAGCGCCTGCGTTTTGATTTCAATCTTGATCATAAAATGACGGCGGAAGAAATCAAAGCGGTGGAAAATTTTGTAAATGATGCCATCAAAAAAGAAATCCCTGTAACATGCCAAGTTATGAGTCTTGAGCAAGCCAAAGAAAGCGGAGCTCATGGAACTTTTACTAATAAATATGGTGAGGAAGTTAAAGTTTACTCCATTGGTGAGGTAAGTAAAGAGATTTGCGGTGGCCCACATGCTGAAAACACCAAAGAGCTGCATCATTTCAAAATCATTAAAGAAGAATCATCGTCAAGTGGAATCAGAAGAATCAAGGCTGTGCTTGATTAAAGTGATTTCTGAAAACTATTGATTAATCAATCTTTTTGTGTTATAATCATCTTATAAAGGGGGGAATTATGGCTGGCGATAAAGTGCGTAAAGGCTTTTTGTTTTATGTTTTGATGCTACTACTTTTTGTTGTCGCCATTTTTTTCATTCTAGTGGTCATCATGGTCTTTAATCCAGGGATGAATTTGCTTGGCTTAAAGTATTTTTCCCAGATGCGTGATTATCGAGTTGTTGAAGTGATGCCTGATGGGCAAAATGTTGAATATATCAATCTTTCAAATGCCACCGATATTGTTGTGGACGGCAATTTGATAAATTTTGAAATTATGCGAGACCAAAATATTGAGCACACAACAATCGAAATTGAAAATTATCAAACTGGTTTTGCTCAGACTGGACAAAACACGCAATTTTCATATAGCGTAGAATACTCAGTGCAAGAAAATTCAAGAGCTCTTTTGAGTATAAATGTTACAAATGCTGAAGGCTTTTTATATTTCAACAACAATTGTTATGTAAGGATTTTGATACCAAAAGATGAAACAATAAATGTGACCAATTCGCTGAGTGTAAGCACTGATGGCGGGTCAATTGTTTTAGGTGGGGGACAAGCTCTTTTAAATGAAGAGGATTCTTACTTTAATTTTAGAAATGTAAATTTGCATACCGATAGCGGCACAATACTTTTTGGACAATTTTTGGATACCACTTTTTCTCAACTTTCAATAAACAATGAAAATGGAACTTTTCGCACATCAAAAGATATAGTTTTGGATAATAATGCTGTTCTTAACATTTCAGGCAAAAGTGGAAATTTTGAATTTGCAAATATAACAGAAAATGGGTATGCTTGGATAAATTACAATCTTGCAAGTGGAAATTTCTCTGCTGCAAACATTTCGTGCGATATAGATTTGAGAACTACAAACTCGATAATTGATATTCAAAATTTAAAGGGTGACTTGCAAGCCAATGATTTGGTCAATAAAATGGACGGTGCAAATTTAACAATTGGTCAAGTGACAGGAGTGATAAGTTTGCCTTTTGCAAACAACAGTAATATCACAATTTCTGATGCTTCACAGGCTGAAATTTTTATAAATTCAAACAATTCGCAAATTAACATTGACAAACTTGCTGCAGGCTCTTGGCTTGAAACAAAACAAGGAGCAATAAATGTTTCGCTAGCCGACACTTCCGGCAATATCAATTTGGTAAGTGAAACTGCAAACATCAATATAGATGGAAATATAGAAATGCAAAATATGCTTTTTGTGAGCTCTGTTTCGGGAAGTGTTACATTAAATTATAGTCCGCAAGCCAGTTTCACAGTAAGTTTTTACGATTCGCAGGGGCAGGTGAGAAATAATATCCAAGCTGAAGGATATGAAGATATTTTTACAAATCCTTTGTTTGTTAATGGTGGCGGAGCACAAAATTCCATTTCAACTGATGGAGCAATTTCTTTGAGAAGGCTGTAAGCCTTCTTTTTTTGTTGTGTGGGTTTTTACAAATAATTTTGATTTGAAATTAATTTGTGATATAATATTTACATGATAATTAAATCAATTCTGCACATGGCAGATTTGCATTTGGGGGCAAAAAATATAAAATTGCCTGCAGAAAAACAAAAAATTTTGATGCAAGAACATATTGAAGTCCTTGCAAAAGTTTTTTCTGAGCCATGTGACATTGCCTTGATATGCGGTGACCTTTTTCATTCAAATTTTGTTTCCCCAAAAATAAAAAAATCCTTTTGGCAGGAAGTGGAAACTTTTGCAAAGCCAGTTCTTTATGTATCTGGCAACCATGACGAAAAGGTCGATTTTGTTGATGCGCCAACAAATTTCTATCTTTTAAACGAAACAAACAATGTTTTTCGTACTGAAAATATTGATTTTTGGTGTGCTAGTCAAACTTACCAAAATTTTGACGCAACCAAGAAAAATGTTCTTCTTTTGCATGGTTCAATATCAAATAAAACTGACAATGATTATCTTGATCTTTCAAAAATCCTAACGCAAAAATTTGATTATATTGCACTTGGTCATGAGCACAACTTTTGGCAAGGGCAGATTGGTCACTCTGTGCTTGCTTACAGCGGAGCGCTTTTTGCCAATGGATTTGACGAATGTGGACAAAAGGGATATATTTTGGTTGAGGATGATTTTAGACCAAATTTTCATCCCTTACAACAAAGAAATTTCAAAATTTTGATTTTTTCAATAACAGACATTGCTGAAATTGGTGTGTTGCAGTCAAAATTTCAAGACCAGCTAGCAAATGAAAAACAAAACATAATAAGAGTTGTTTTTAGTGGTTATTATCAAGAAGGGCAAGAGATAAATTTTGACAAGTTGAAGTCTGATTATGATGGATTTTATCTTGAATTTATTGATAAAACAAAAATGAAAATTGACTTAGAAAAATACAAAAATGAGCCACTTTCTTTTAAGGCTGAATTTATCAAATTGGTTGAAGAGGCCAGCCTTTCAGAAGAAGATAAAAACAAAATTTTGCGAATAGGGATTGAAGCGCTGCAAGGAGATGATTTGTCGATATGAAAATAGTAAGTTTGCATATAGAAAATTTTGGTAAGTTTTCTAATTTTGACATTTCTTTTGCCGATAAAATCAATCAATTTGTTTATGAAAATGGTTGGGGCAAAAGCACTCTTTGTGCTTTTATAAAGGTGATGCTTTATGGTATGGATGCCAAGGGACGGAAAAAAGATTTTCAGTCGGAAAGGAGTAAATTTGAGCCTTGGCAGGGCGGCAATTATGGCGGCAGTTTAACATTTAAAGTTAATGAAAAAGAATATCAGATTTTTCGTTTTTTTGGCAAAAGCCCTGAAGAAGACAAATTCCAGTTGCTAGATCTTGAGACAAATGCGATTAGCAAAAAATTTTCACAAAACCTTGGAGAAGAACTCTTGGGGATTGGTAAAGATTCCTTTTCAATTTCCGCTTTTTTTGCTCAGTCAGGTATTGACAATTTTATAACTGACGAAGTGGTCTCAAATTTAGCGGGTATTGAAAGATATAAAAACGATGTTGAAAAGACTGAACAGGCTATCAATATTCTTGAAAAGAAACGCAAAGAAACAGTCTCTCATCTTATCAAACCTCATCAAATCAAAAGTATAGAAAAAAATATCGAAAGTTTAGAAGAAGATATTGGGGGAAAAGAGAGTAAAGCCAAAATCTTATTGTCTCAGTTTGAAGAAACTATGGCTGTAAAAGATGAATTTATGAAAAAATTTGCTGAAACAGAAAAGCAGCTTGAAAAAAATTATAAAATTGCAAAAGAAAGGCAACAAGTGCAGAATTTGCTAAATGAAAAAACTTTGCAGCTTCATGAAAAGTTAGACTCCCAGAGTAGACCTAAATTTTCTACACTAATGTTTATCTCAATCGTTTGTGGCATTTTTGGGCTTATTTTTGTTTTTCTTGCTGCATTTGCAATTTTGTCTTTGTCAGTTGCCTTGCCGTTGGCGGTGGTTTTGCTGCTCACTGGCCTTGGGTGTTTTGTGTTTGACAGGAAAAAACAAACAAAATCTGCCGATATTTTGCAGCTTGAAAATCAGCTGGGGCAGCTAAAATCCCAGCTGCAAGAGATGCCTGAATTTACAAATATTGATAGCGGAGAGTTGTATCAAGAAAAAAATAGGTTTGATCAAGAAGTTTTGATGAGACAATTTGCTTACAACAATTTGCTTAGTGAAATTGAAAAAGAGAAAGAAGAGTTGGAGCTTTTGCAGTCAAATCATCAACAGATGCTTGATCAAAACAAAACAGGTGAAGACAAAATTGCTATTTTGAAACAGGCTATGGATTTTTTAAAAACAGCCAGAGAGAATGTCAGCCAAAGGTTTGTTGCTCCATTAAACCAAAAATTTGTTCAACTTTTTAAACCTTTTGCAAAAGAAGATGTTAAAATTGACCATCAATTTAATGCCCTAGTTTTCACAAGGCAAGGTCTTAAAAGTTCTGAATTTTTGAGCAAGGGTTATCAAGATTTAATTGCAATTTGTCAACGATTTAGTATGCTTGATAACATTTATAAGCAAGAGAAACCGCCAATTATTTTAGATGATACATTTGTCAATATAGACGATAATAAGTTCAAATTAGTCAGCGAAATTTTAAAAATCCTTTCTCAAAATTATCAAGTATTGTATTTTACCTGCAGTGAAAGCAGAAAAATTGAAGAAAAGACCTAAATTAAATTAGGTCTTTTTGTTTTCATCCTTTTAACAGCAGTGTCTTTAATCCTGTTTAAATATTTGATGGAGTAGAGGGATTCTTAAAAAATTTATATTTCATCCGCAATTATTCAGCTGTTTGTTTAGCTGACAAATTTTATTGTATAAGTCCTTCCAACTTTTTACAAATGGTAAATTTTCTTTTTCTCTCCAATTATATTTTGTGAGCATAAGAATGCAATTTACGCCATTATTTCGCATAATTTTGCATTGGCTGCAAACATCATCAAACATAACATCGATTTTGTTTGCAAAGCATTCAGGCGTTTTATCACGATTTTTTGATATGATCAGTTTCGTATATTTGATTTTACGTTTTTTAAGCCATTCTTTTGTGGTCTCTTCAGGGTGTTTATAATCGGGGTATACTCTGTGAGAGATGAGAAAGAGTTTGTGACCTTCCTGCAAAAGTCTATCCATTACTTTTTTGCAATCTTTTCTTAAGAACAAATCTTTAGCAATTGTTTCCATGTTGTTTGCATAAAACTTGACCACTTCATCACGCGACCAGTCAAACATTCCATCATTTATATGAAGAGCCTCTTTATTTATAATGCCTCTATTTCTTTTTAACTTATCTTCTTTTAAAAAAGCTTTGAAAACGGCAAGATCAAAATTTGATATTACATTATCAATGTCAAGTCCTATATTCATTTTTACCTCTTAGATAAGTATAGCACAAAATAAAAAATTTAAGAAAAGAATTTCTTAAATTTATAAGTGTTTTTATAAGTGTTTTATTAATAAATTATAAGACCGAAACAAGAGTTGATGTTAATTTTTTTTGATTTTAACATTTACTTCAACAACTTCAAGGCTTTTTGGTAAATTTATGATATCCCACAAAAATGCTGCTATATTTGCAGGATCTGCCCATTTTTGTTTTCGCAAATCTTCGGCTTTAGTTCCATTTACTCTATCCCAAATATCAGTCGCCATGGCACTTGGATTGAAATGAACTACACGGCATTTTGTGTTGATTAGTTCCAATCGCTGATGGATGCTTACCCCTCGATTTGCCCATTTGCTTGCTCCATAAACAGACATTTCGCTGTAACCACCAAGGATGACAGTTGAACCTACATTAACAATGTCTGCTTCGTTTGCTTTGATTAAATCAAGTAGTTTGGAGGTGAGATATATTGGAGCAAAAGCGTTCACACGCATCACTCTTTCAATTTCTTTATATTTGATTGCATTTTGTGTTTGTTCAGAAGCCACGCCTGCATTATTTACTAGGACATCAAATTTTGAATATTTTTTAATAATTTCGTTGGCAGCTTTGTCAATTTGTTTTTCATCAGTTAAATCACATAAAATATTGACAACACCTTTCAAATCGCATTTTTCATTTGCGACATTAACAACCTTGCATTTATTTTTTAAAGCTATTTTAGCAAGCTCTTTCCCAAGTCCGCTGCTTGCTCCAGTTATTACAATACTTTTTATCATGTGCGCTCCTACTGATATATGTTGTTATGCGGCTAAGAATAATCTTCGATTTGCATCAAACAATCAAATCTGTTTCTAAAAAAGATTTTTTGATAAGTTGAAGTTGCCAAAATTTTACAATTCAGCAAGCCTCACTCGTAGGTTTGACTTCCAACTTGAATTAACAAAGGTTTGTCTTTGATAAATTTTCTCTGGTGCTGGTGGTGGGAGTCGAACCCACACGGTGTTGCCACCTCAGGATTTTAAGTCCTGTGCGTCTGCCATTCCGCCACACCAGCATATTAAATTGTAGGGCAGTAGAAATCAAGGTTATTAATTTCGTTTACGCACAGGACTTTAAGTCTGTGCTTCTATCACCCCAAAAATTTTAGCAAATTTCCGGGGGCGCACCACTGCCGCCCCAAAATCTTTAACAAGTTTTTTAAACGATGGCTTTGGCTGCAAATTCAACGGGGGGGGAGGGTATCGAATTTATTTTTATGCAGGAGGTGTTCTGCATTTTTGTCGAAAGCCTAAAGGAGCTGATTAATATGTTTTGCAAAAATCTCTTTATAAAAACGGCGACCTCTAAAAGAAGTCGCTTTTGGAGGTACCACCCGGATTTGAACCGGGGAATAAAGGTTTTGCAGACCTTTGCCTTACCGCTTGGCGATGGTACCATTTGGAGCGGAAGACGGGATTCGAACCCGCGACATTTGCCTTGGCAAGGCAACGCTCTACCACTGAGCCACTCCCGCAAACTTGCATGCCAAGCATCTGTTGTGCTCCTCAAGGTTTGCTCCTATAATATATCAAATTTTTAATAAAAAATCAACTGTTTTTACCAAAATAATAAAATAAATTTGAAAAAGCACTACCTATTGATAAAATTATCACAGATGCCAGGATGCTGGCAATAATATATATTCCTTATATTTGAAAGTGGTAACAAAAAAAGTGCACTAGGCACTATTTTTCAAAATAAACAATTCCGTAACATCTTGGCCCGACATGGGAGCCTACAACGCAACCAATTTCACAAGTTGTTATTTTTTGTTGCGGTGGCAATTTTGGCAAATACTTTTCTTTCAGTTTCTCAATGGCTGGAATGTTGTCTGAATGAATGAAATAAAAATCGTGGGCTGGGTCAAGTTCTTTGATTTGTGCAAACATAAAGCTGTCTGCTTGGTTTGCACCCATGCATTTTTTGATATTGACAACTTTTCCATCAACTATGCTGACAATAGGTTTAACATTAAGCATAGAGCCGATAACGGCAGAGGATGAAGATAATCTTCCGCTGTTTTTAAGATACTTAAGGTCGTTGATTGCGGCGTAAAGTTTGCATTTTTCTTTCAGTCTGTAAAACTCTTTGATGATTTTTTCAATATTTTGCTCTTTTTCCATAAATTTGCATAGTTCACAAATGATTGCCCCTTGTGCAACTGTTGTGCAGCCGCTCTCTTCAATAAAAACATTTTTCATGCCCAAAGAATCGGCAGCCATTTGCGCTTGAATTTTGGTTTGGCTCATTTCCATTGAGATGACAATGGTAAACACAAAAACATCCTCTTTGTTGGCATAATCTTTATAAAATTGCTCAAATTTATATGCATTTGGCATTGCGGTTTTAGGGATTAGGTTGGTGTTTTCTATTTTATTATAAAATTCTTTTTTGCTTAAGCCTTCAGGATAGATTTCTTCACCAAAAGCAACTTCAATGGGAATAATTGAAATATCATATTTTTCCAGATACTCTTCTGGAATATCACATGAAGCATCTGCAACTATTTTAAATTTCATAACTCTCTCCTTGTTACAATATAAATAATACAATATATCTCTAAAAAAAACAAACAATTTAAAGAAAAAATTGTTTGATTTTGGCAAGAGTTGTATGATAATAAAAAATTATTTAAAATTTTGTAAAAAATTGTAAAAAATGTTTGGATATTTTGAAGAATTGTATTATACTCAAGCTCGGAGGTAAGATAGTTATGAGTGAAGTCGAGCAAAAGAAAATGATTTTTGTAGAAGAAAAACTAAGTTCATGGCTTTTAAAGATTAGAATAATGCCAAACACAAAAGGCTATCCGATTTTAAAAGATGTTGTTTTACAGCTAGTTTTCGACAGTTCTAAAAAAATCAACATGAACAAAATGTTGTATCCCGCTCTTGCAGAAAATTACAATATTTCAGTCAGTCAAATTGAGCGTAGACTGAAAACTGTATGTGAAATATGCAAACGAGAGTCTTCAGAAAGTGATTTAAGCCATCTTTTTGGTTATTCAAACATTGACACAATTTCTGTCAAACAGGTTGTGTGTTCGCTTGCTGAAAGGCTGAATATGGAATACAGGTCTATGATGTATCATAATGGTTATAGTTTTTCGTAAAATTTCAAACTTTAGGGTTTGATTTTTTGTTTTTTAATTGCTAAAAGGGCTTCATTTTTGATATAATAAGGCAGTACAGGAGAAAAAGATGAGAATTGCAATTGATATGGATGATTGTATTTGCAATACCCTTGAGTGGGATTTTGCTTGTGCCTGGATGTATAATAAAGAAAAGCATCCTCAGGATAAAAAATTTTATTATCAAATTTTTCATGCGGCACCAGAGATTTTCAATTTTTCGGAAGAAGAAAAGAAAGAGTTTTATCTTGAAAACAGAAGATTTATCATCAACAAAAAATTGATATATCCAAAACCTTTTGTTAAAGAAACGATAGATAAGCTGATGGCAGAAGGACATGAAATTTATATTTTGACTTCTCGTGAAGATTTTTATTGGTTGGGCGATGCTTATGGGCATACCAGCAAATGGCTGAAAAAATATAAAATTAATTATACTTCTCTTATTGTAAACTGCATTGAAAAGGGATTGAAATGCGCAGAAATAAGAGCAGATTTGCTTATTGATGATAACCCAAAGTTTATCTCACAGGTTAACAGCCAAGGAATACGAACAATAATAATTGCTGCACCTTACAACTTAAAATATAAAAATGTTTTAAATGAACATGCTTCTTGCTGGCCCGAAGTGTTTGAAATTGTCCAAGATTTGGATAGTTCGCTAAATGAATATCGTAAGTTTAAAGAAGAACGAGAAAGGTCAATTAAACATAATTTGAGATTCATTCCTATCACCAACAAAACAATTTTAAATGCAGTAAAATTGCAAGAAAGAATTGATAAGCGGCATTGCGTTTATCTCGATTATAAACACGCAATCAATTCTAAGAACCCTTATTATTTTATTTATGATGGTGATCATATAATTGGTTTAACTGGAACATATGAACTTGAGGGATATCCTGATGATGTTTGGCTTGGTGTTGGCGGTATCTTGCCTAAATATATCCGTCAAGGTTTTGGGAAAAGGGTGCTGAAAAAACTTATTGAAAAGGCTAAAGAAGATGGGTATAAAAATTTCCGTATAATAAGCAATTTTAAAGAAAATCCAACTGCTCAAAGTCTTTACCGAGAAGTTTCACAAATTTGCGAAATCTATGATAAAGATGACAAAGTTCCTTGCAGGTATATTTACTCAAAATCGCTGACTGATAGCCCAGTAAAAAAATGGGGCGACCGAGATGCCGGAGTAAAAGCTTTTGAAGCAAGAGAAAGGGCAAGTAAAAAAATTTTAAAGGATATGCCTGAATATTAAAAATTTGCAACAAAAAACTTGGAGAATTAATGAAAAGACTTTTTAGAATCGGAAGCGGGTTGTTTATATACTCTTTAATACCAATTTTATCATGGATAGTTTTATCTTATACTTTAGGCGACAGCAGAATTTCAAATGTATATTCACTGACTTATGCGATGCAATTTGTATGGATGATTTTAAAGTCGTTTTTTGCCTCAAGTGCCAACATAAGAAAACATAAAGAACAGCAGTCAAATGCAACTTGGAATGGTATTTTTTGGGGAACAATTTTTTCTGCAATTATTTTTGCGATTCCCCTTATTTTTGTGGATAATTATATTTCTTTTTTCGGTCAAGATGAAGAGTTGTATCGAATTTATGTTATTTATGCTATAGTTCAACTTTTTATACAAACAATGTTTTCTTTTATAATTGAAAAATTATTTTTTGAAGATAAGGATAAAATTGCAAATATACATTTGTTTGCATTTAATATTCTGAATTTTGTTGTGGTTGTGGTTTTGACATTATTAATAGAAAACACATTGCTTGCTTTTATTATCACGCTTGCAATTTTATTCATTTATGTTTTGGCACTTTATATTTGGCAATTTGAAAAATTTAAAATAGATTTTTCATTCTTTAAAAATTTTAAATATGAGTCGGCTAGCATTGTGTCTTCTATTTTTATGATGCTTATTTATCTTTTCGGTTTTCAAAATGTTTTCTCGACAGGGGAAGAATATTTGATTGCTTTAAATTTGGTTACGCTTTGCACTGATGCTCAATGGGACTGCTTGGGTGCAATATCTACTGTGGCAAAAGTTGATATATCAAAAAACAGATATAACTACAGACAAGAGTTAAAAAACAGTTATTTTTTTACTTTGATAGTTATCGCAAGCAGTTTTGTTATGACCTTTGCATTGATCTTTCTATTTAATGCTTCTTTGCCTTTGGTTTTAATATATATGGCATTTCAAGTCTTCGATTTTCTTACAACACCAATTTCAGATATATTGGCGGTGTTCACGCAACTTGAATATTCACCTGTTTTGAATACAATTATAAGTTTGTCAACCAAAGCCGTCCGCGTTTTGCTTTCTGTTGTGATCATGTCTCCATTCTGCACGGATATTGGGCAGGTTGTTGAAGCTGTGTTGTTGCTGGGGGCTCTAATGATAATCAGGTTCACAAAATATAAAGTTTCAGAGGGCAAGCTTTTAGTAAAGACCAGCGAAAATGATCTTGAGAATTTGCCTAACGGTGAGGAAGGTGACTAGCCTAAAATTTGAAAGTTTTGCCTAGGATGGCTTAATTTTGGAATTTTACTAAAGTGTAGGTCTCAAGGGTGTCTTTGTATGCTTTTTTGAATTTATCAACTGGTAAAAATCCTAAAGATTTATGCAGATGATTTGATGGCGAGTTGTTTTCATCCACGATTGAATAAATGTTAAAATGTTTATATTCATTTTTTAAAAAATTAATCAGTGTTTTTGCTACGCCTTTTCTTTCATGACCTTTCTTTGTGATGATATGCCAAATATATATAGAATTTTCAGGGATGGAAACTTTTACATCATAATTTTCCTTAATGGCAAAATCGCTTTTTGGGTAAAGAACTAAATAGCCTAAAGGTTCTTCATTTTCAACATAAACATACCTGATAAATTCATTGCTAGTAATACTGCTTTTGTCAAATACAAACCCTTGGTTGTTTTCATTAAAAATATCAATCAAATCGTTTAATTTATAATCTTTTTTTATTTCCATTATGCACCAAAATTTTAACCTGCAAAGAGTATAACACAAAATAAAGGCTTTTCAAAATCTTTTAGCTGCAAAAAGACAAGATTAATAATGTAATCTTGCTGAATTAGGCAAAAGGTGATTAGAGATAAAAATGATGACCTTGCAAAAAGTAAACATTCATTTTAGCTTTAAATTTCTGTTTCAAAACCTTTTTTTTAAATAAAAAATCTCTATAAATGGGGAATATAGAGATAGGAATTTGTTATTTTAATTTTTTGTCAATTTTTTTAGCAAGCTCATAGCTGTCTTTATAAAAATCTTCTAAACTTCGATCTAAGTAGTGATCGATATAACAACTTTCAAGTGTAACTGGACCTTGATAATTTGCATTTTTCAAATTTTTAAGCAGCTTATCCCAATCAATTGTTCCATCAAACGGCAGTAAATGTAAATCACTAGATTGGTCGTTGTCATGCAAATGAACTGCCAAGATTTTATTTTTAAATTTGTTCCAGTTGAACTTATCGTTGAAATGGCAATGGCAATGCCCAGAGTCATAGCAAATACCAATATTTTTGTTTTTAATATGGTCGAAAACATATTCAAGATAACCAAATATTTTTGTATTTTCGAAAGCAATTTTGATATCTAATTTTTCAGCATAATCAACAATTTTTTGTATTCGTTCTATTCCGATTTTGTTTGGAGCAGGGGCAATGAATTTGTCTGTTAAATGCATTACTACCATTGAAATATTATTACGTTTTATTTCATCCAGATCTTTTAAATAATTTTCAACAAGCAATTCTCCATTTGGATTGTCTGCCCATATTTCATCAATCCCTTTATAAGCAAGGTGAGCGAATTCAATATCAAGTCCTAACTGCCTGCAATAATCCACTTGCTGTTGTTGATTAAAATCCCAATCTTTATTATACCACTGTATAAAAACTCCGTCAAATCCCGCTTTTTTTGATTGCATAAATTGTGGTTTTTGCACTGAAATCTTTATAATTTCGAGCGCATTGAATTAACTTGCGTGAGGTTTTATTTACAAGTTTTTCGATTAAATTTTCTAGTTCCGGAACTTCTTCAAAACCAAAGTGCATTTTGCCTTTTACTAAAATTGCATTTGAACCTATTGCTTCCGAATAATTTTCTAAGTTGCTTTGTTCAAAAAATGTGTCATTGTCGCAAAACAGAGAATATTTTGCGAATGGTTTTGCTTTAAAATTATCAAATTCATTTTGTGATGGTTTAAATGTTTTTGCATATGGGGCAAAATTGCGTGTGCTTTCGGGTGCGTCAGTCCTAAATTTCAGAATATCATACGGACCAGCCATAGAGATGTATACTGCTGGATTTAAATTTCTTTCCACCAAATATTTTATTGCGAAATTTGTTCCAACAGATTGCCCAACAAAAATAGTATCGCTGTTTATGTGGGAGGCGATGTTTTCATCAAAATATTTTTTCCACAATTCATAGGTTGCGCCGTTACGATAACTTCCAAGCGAGGGCATAAAAGCTTTAAGCCCTAGGTTTTCACAAAAAGATTTTAAATGCTGAAAATACATTTCTCTTTCAATTCCGCCAATTCCGTGAACAATAACTAAGTTTTTCATACTTAAACTCCATTATTAGAATAACATAAAACTTATTTTGTCAAAACCAAAAAGAGAAGTTGGAGTTCTTTTTTAATTAACTTTTAATCATTGCTTAAGTGCATTGACAATTAATATTATAATTCATATACATTTGTTGGTGGCACCGATGGTGGAGGCCTTACCCTAAAAATCTGACGATTTTCAGGGAACCCCGTCTCACCCAAGGGTTCGACTCCCACTTTTTATATGCATGTGATTTAAATAAAAAAACTGCTTTTTATACGCAGAATTTTTTGGTGCCGATGGTGGAAGCCTTACCCTAAAAATCTGACGATTTTCAGGGGACCCTGTCTCACCCAAGGGTTCGACTCCCACTTTTTATATGCATGTGATTTAAATAAAAA
>CAMMDQ010000004.1 GCA_946495675.1 uncultured Bacillota bacterium
AATGCTCTACCAACTGAGCTAGCAGTCCATACTTTGTTTGATTTTTTGTTCCAGGTTTCTCGCCCTGGACCCTTCGATTTAATTCCGCCTATGGCTCCATACGCAGGCCTTGCGGCCTTGGCGCTGCGTCGAATGCTCTTGCCAACTTAAGCTAGCACTCCATACTTTGTTTGATTTTTTGTTCCAGGGTTCTCGCCCTGGACTCTTCGATTTAATTCCGCCCATGGCTCCATACGCAGGCCCTGCGGCCTTGGCGCTGCGTCGAATGCTCTACCAACTGAGCTAGCAGTCCATAATATATTAAGTTTTTAGGAAGCCTTGGATGCTTTGATTTAATTTCGCTCCATAAGCAGTCCCTTGGTAAATAAAATATCGTTGATTTCTTCTTTCACAGATTTGTTGAGTGTAGAGCTAGAAAAATTTTTAGTAAATCATTTTTTTGAGCACATGTGCTATTATACATGCAAAACAAATTTTTGTCAACAAAAAATAAAGAATTATTCAATCTTCTCATCTGTTATTGTGCCATATATATTTTCAAACTCCTTGACATGTTTTTTGATAAGTTGTTCAATTTCTTTGTTTTTTGTTCTTCCGTAATAATTTGATATATATTCCATTTTTGACAATAGGTCCTTTGAAGTTCTAAGGGTAAATCTTGAATAAGTTTTTTTCATATTTCACTCCTTTATTAAGCAATTTTAATATATAAATTTTACGAAAAATTAAAGTTGCGTGTTTTCGACTAAGAAAAATTTAAAAAGTTGTTTGAAAAATTTTATTGAAGGTTTATAATTAATCTATGAGAGTTACTGCTGGCAAATTTAAAGGTAGAATGCTTATTCAAAACAAATATGAGCATATAAGACCAACCGCCGATATGGTGAAACAAGCAATATTTAACAAAATTGCTTTTCTTTTGCAAGGCGCTAAAGTCCTTGACCTTTTTTGCGGAACGGGAGCCCTTGGTATTGAAGCACTCAGTCGTGGAGCGGAAGAAGTTGTTTTTGTAGATAAAGATTTTCGCTCAGTTGCTCTTACCAAGCAAAATCTTGTCAAATTGGGAGCCCAAGCGCAGGTTATCAAAAGCGATTATCTTAATGCTTTAAAATATTTTAAGGGGGTGGGAAAAACTTTTGATGTTATTTTGCTCGATCCGCCTTACCAAAGTGGTCTATACGAAAGTTGCATTCAAGCAATTTTCGACTATCAAATTCTTGAAAAGGGTGGAATGATTGTTTGTGAGCAAAGTAAAGACTTGCAATTTGATTTTTCTCTTTTTAGCATCGAAAGCGAAAAAATTTATGGAATAAAAAAGGTTGTCTATTTGACTTGGAAAGATTAAATTTTTTCTTTTTTGCATAAAATTAATTGAATTTGTTTGAATTCTTTTGCACATATGCTATAATTTTTAAAACTTTAAAAAGGAAAGATTATGAAAGATATTTTTGATTCTTGGCTTGTTTGCCAACCTATTGCACATCGCGGACTTCACGATAAGGATATTCCTGAGAATTCTTTACCGGCATTTCAAAATGCTATTGACAATGGTTATGCCATTGAGCTGGATGTGCAGATGATCGCTGATGGCACATTGGTGGTTTTTCATGATGAAAGTTTGTCTAGGCTTACAAACAATGATGGGTATTTAAAATTTTTGAACAAGTCAGATCTAGAAATCTTAACACTTAAAGGCTCTAAGGAAAAAATTCCAACCTTTGAAGATGTTTTGCACTTTATAAATGGTAGATCACCAATTTTGATTGAAATAAAAAATAAAGGAAAGGTGGGGCAACTTGAGCAAAAAGTCATAGATCTTTTGAAAGATTACAAAGGCGAATTTGCTGTTGAGTCTTTCAACCCTTATGTTCTTCAGTATTTTGAAAAACATGCCCCAAGTGTTTTGCGTGGTCAACTTGCTGGTTATTTGAAAAAAGAAAAAATGCCGTTTTTCCAACGCTATGCTTTGAAAAGGATGCTTTTAAATAAACATGTTTCAAAGCCGGATTTTATTGTTTATGAGGCAAAATATTTGCCAAATCGATTTGTGAGAAAGTATCGGGCACTTCCTCTTATTGCCTGGACTGTGAAAAGTCAGCATGAATATTTGAAAGTGGTAAAATATTGCGACAATGTTATTTTCGAAGATTTTGAGCCTAAGATTTGACAAGAATGGAAAAACAAAATTGAAGAGCAATCTTCAATTTTTTATTGCTTAAAATTGTTTAATTTAAAAGAATTTAGCTGTCAAAGTTAAAGCTTTTCAAGTTAAAGATTTGATTTTTAATTAAATTTCATATATAATCATAACCATGAATAGACAGGAAAGAATAAGAAATTTTTGTATTATAGCTCACATTGATCATGGTAAAAGCACATTGGCAGACAGGTTGATTGAAAAAACCGGGACGCTTGCCAAACGAGATATGCAAAACCAACTTTTAGATAGCATGGAGCTTGAAAGGGAAAAGGGAATTACAATCAAACTTACTCCAACTAGAATGATCTATAATTTTGAAGGAGAAGAATATGAACTCAACCTGATTGATACTCCGGGTCATGTTGACTTCACTTATGAAGTTTCACGTTCTCTTGCTGCTTGTGAGGGAGCAATTTTAATTGTTGATGCATCGCAGGGCGTTGAAGCACAAACCCTTGCAAATGCCTATCTTGCAATTGATAACAATCTTGAAATTTTACCTGTTCTTAACAAAATCGATTTGCCTTCTGCAAGACCAGATGAGGTTAAAAAGGAGATTGAAGATGTGGTTGGAATTCCTGCCATGCATGCTCCTTGCATCTCCGCTAAAGATGGAACTAATATTGACCAAGTTTTGCAGATGATTGTAAAAGAATTCCCTTGCCCAAAGGGAGATGAAAATGGCAAGTTAAAATGTCTTATATTCGATAGCTATTATGACAATTTTAAAGGAGCCATTTGTTTGATTCGGGTATTTGACGGACAAGTTAAAGCTGGCGACAAAATCAAAATGATGCAAACAGGAAAAACTTACGATGTGACAGAAGTTGGTATTTTTGTGCCAAATCCGAAAATAACAGAGGTTTTGCGTGCTGGTGATGTTGGATATGTTGCCTGTTCAATCAAAACCATCCAAGATGTTGCGGTGGGAGACACAATCACAAATGCTCTCGATCCAACAAATCAGGCTTTGCCGGGATATAAAAAGGTTCAGCCTGTTGTTTTTTGTGGAATTTTCCCTGTTGATGGGGCAAAATATCAAGAACTTAAAGATGCGCTAGAGAAACTGAAGCTTAATGATGCCTCACTTCAATTTGAGCCAGAGGTTTCGCAAGCCCTTGGTTTTGGGTTCCGATGTGGTTTTTTGGGGCTTTTGCACCTTGAAATAATTTCTGAAAGAATTGAAAGAGAATTTAATCTTGACATTATTACCACTGCACCAGGTGTTACGCTGAAAGTGAAAAAAACAAATGGTGAAGTTTTAAATCTGTCAAATCCATCTCAGCTGCCAAACCCTGTTGAAATTGAATATATTGAAGAGCCAGTTGTAAAAGCGAGCATTTTTGCTCCGCCGCAATATGTGGGGGCGATCATGGAACTATGCCAAGATAAGCGTGGTGTATATAAAGGGCTTGTCTATCTTGACAGGCAGAGGGTGCGGGTTGACTATACGCTTCCTCTTAGCGAAATTATTTATGATTTTTTTGACAGTCTAAAATCTCGCACCAAGGGCTATGCAAGTTTTGACTATGAAATAGCGGGCTATGAAAAGAGCGACCTTGTGAAAGTTGATATTTTGCTTAATGGTGAAAAATGCGATGCCCTTTCCATTATCGTGCACAAAGACAAAGCCTATTCTCGAGGCAGAAACTTAACGGAAAAATTGAAGAAAATTATTCCAAGACAGCTTTTTGAAGTGCCAATTCAAGCTGCCATAGGCAACAAGATTATTGCCAGAGAGACCGTTTCTGCCATGCGAAAAGATGTGCTGGCAAAATGTTATGGAGGGGATATTACCCGAAAACGAAAACTTCTTGAAAAGCAAAAAGAAGGGAAAAAACGTATGAGAAAAATAGGCTCTGTTGAAATTCCTTCAGAGGCATTTATGTCAATTTTAAAACTTGACGACGAGGATAAGTGATGAACAGCATATATGTTCATATACCTTTTTGCGAGCAAAAATGCTGTTATTGTGCATTTGCTTCTTTTGACAACCAATTTGATCAAGTGCAGAAATATTTCCAAGCCCTTCAAAAAGAAATTGAAAGCAGCACTTTTGAATTTCGAATAGGCAGCATTTTTATAGGTGGGGGCACTCCAAGCGCGGTCAGTCCTTCTATTATTGAGAAAATTTTAAAGACGATCAGAGAGAAATTTCAAGTGGAGAAAGATGCTGAAATTACTATTGAAGCCAACCCCAATTCTTTGGACGAAAAAAAGTTGAAAGAATATTTTAGTATGGGAATTAACAGGCTATCAGTTGGCGTGCAATCACTTGAAAATAAGCAGCTGAAAATGTTGGGGAGGTTGCATAATAAAATTCAAGTTTTCAAAGCCTTGAGAGTGGCAAAAAAAGTGGGATTTAAAAATATAAATTGTGATTTGTTGCTTGGTCTTGAAAATCAAAGTGTTTTTCAATTAAAAAAAGCGATAAAAGCTCTAAAAAAATATGCCACTCATTTTTCTTGCTATATGTTGCAAGTTGAAGATGGCACGCCTGTAAAATCAATGGTGGAAGGTGGCAGAATAAAATTGCCCGATGATGATAAGGTTGTGAAAATTTATCACAGGCTTGTTGTTTTTCTCAAAAGAAATGGTTTTGAGCAATACGAAATTTCAAATTTTGCGAAAAAGGGGTTTGAGTGCTTGCATAACTTGAATTATTGGGGTAGAGGTAATTATCTCGGCTTTGGTTTGGGAGCACATTCTTTTGTGGGTGAATCAAGATGGGCAAATGCCTCAAATTTTTTCGATTATTTTGCTGGCAAAAAAGCTTTTAGCGAGAAGTTAAATGATAAACAAGTTGCTGAAGAAATTGTCATGTTGGGGTTGCGATGCTGTTTGGGGTTTAGGCTAAGTCAACTTAAAAAGTATGGCGTTATACTTGAAAAAAATCCATATTTTAATGAGTTTTTGGAAAAAGGTGTTCTCAAGGCAGAAAACGGCGTGATAAAAATAAACCCCGACTATTACGGGGTTAGCAATTTGGTTATTGAAGAATTGATTGATTTTTAAAATTATTTTTCTTCAGAACTTTCACAACTTTCTTCGTTTTCTTTTAATAAGCTTATTATTTCTTTGGCCATTTCATCGGCTAAAATAAGATAAGCTGTGAGATGAGACTGACTAAAATGAGTGCAGCCTTGAGAAAGTTTGTCAAGAAATTTTTCTGTTTGTGCTTTAGAAAAATATTTTTTGTAATTCGAATTGATTTTTATTATTCCATTTTTGCAATCAAAAACATTTTTGCCAATTTTGCGGTTAATTTGGTTTTTGATATTGTCAAACAAAAAATCGTAATTTTTAGATTTTTGGTTTGAGCTGTTTTCAATAAGTTTTTTGCATTTGTTGTCAAGAGCTTGTTTCTCTGCTTTTTTCAAAGCTTCAGCATGTTTTTCTTTGACGATCTCATTAAATGTCATTTTCTTCCCCTTTAATCATACAAAGTTTAACACACCTAATTTCATTCGTCAAGCAGGAAATGAAAAATTTTCGAAAAATGCTTGCTTTTTTTCAGGCATTATGCTACAATGACCGTGTAAAGCAAAATTACTTTACAAAGGGGCGGTTATGAAGGTTGAAGAGAATGTGTTTTATCTGAAGCTGTTTGATTTGTATAAACCGCTTCTCAGTCTGGCGCAGCAGGGTGTGATGGAAGATTATCTGGCAGGAAATTTGACTGTCAGCGAGATTGCCCAGAACCATGGCATTTCAAGGCAAGCAGTCAAAGATTGCGTTGACAAATCGCTTAAAAAGCTGAAGGATATTGAAGACAAACTTTTGCTTGGTCAAAGAATTGCAGCTCTTGAAAAAGAATTAAAAGAGACAAAAAGTCGAAACAAAAAAGGGGATAATTGATGGCATTATTTAACTCGCTGTCTGAGCGGTTTAACCACATTTTTTCAAAATTGAAAAATCGTGGTAGGCTGACAGAACTTGAAATCAAAGAAGCGATGAGAGAAGTTCGCATGGCTTTACTTGAAGCTGATGTAAACTATCTTGTTGCAAAAGATTTTGTCAAAAATGTTTCTGAAAAAGCTGTTGGAGACCAGGTTTTAAAAAGTTTGACACCATCTCAACAGGTTATAAAAATTGTGAAAGATGAGCTTACAAATTTGATGTCTTCAAACAATCAAAAACTTCAAGTTTCTTCGAGTTTGCCAACTGTTATCATGATGTGCGGCCTTCAAGGTGCGGGAAAAACCACCATGTGTGCCAAGCTTGGCGCTTATCTTAAAAAAAGCGGTAAAAAGACTCTTTTGGTTGCTTGTGATATATACAGACCTGCAGCCATAAACCAACTTCAAATTGTTGGCAAGCAAGCTGGTGTCGAAGTTTTTGAACGGGGCGTGCAAAATCCTGTAAAAACCGCTCAACAAGCTGTTGAGCATGCAAAGAAACAGGGATTTGACACAGTTATCATCGACACAGCTGGAAGGCTTCATATCAACCAAGAACTTATGGACGAGCTCAAAAACATCAAAGCAAAGGTTAGCCCAACTGAAATTTTGCTAGTGGTTGATGCCATGACTGGACAAGATGCAGTCACCGTTGCCGAGAGCTTTAACAAAGATCTAGACATCACTGGTGTGGTTCTAACAAAACTTGATGGCGACACTCGAGGAGGAGCTGCGCTTTCAATCAAAGCCATCACTGGAAAGCCAATCAAATTTACTGGTGTTGGTGAAAAAATTGGTGATATTGAACCTTTTTATCCTGATCGCATTGCAAGCAGAATTTTGGGCATGGGCGATGTGCTTTCGCTGATTGAAAAGGCGCAAGAAGCGGTCAGCGAAGAGGAAGCCAAGGCGCTAGAAAAGAAATTCCGTGAAAACTCGTTTACTTTTGACGACTATCTCAAGCAAATTGAAAGCGTTAAGAAAATGGGAAATATCAAAGATTTGCTTTCGATGATCCCGGGTATTGGCGGAAAAATTAAAAATCTTGACATTGATGAACATCAAATTTTGGTCAACAAGGCGATCATTCAGTCGATGACGCCGCAAGAGCGATTGATGCCAGAGATCATCAAAGCAAGCAGAAGGCAGCGTATTGCAAAGGGCAGCGGAACATCAGTTCAACAAGTCAATCAGCTGCTAAAACAATTTGAGCAATCCAAAGAGATGATGAAACAGCTCAAAAATGGCAAATTTAAAAATTTTATGAGATAAGGTATATCATTGTTTGATCAAAATCAAGCAATTATATATATAAATTTTAAAGGAGGACAAAATGGCAGTAAAAATCAGACTTACAAGACTTGGGGACAAAAAATCTCCATTCTATAGAGTTGTTGTTGCTGATTCAAGAGCTCCAAGAGATGGCAAATTTATTGATATTCTTGGAACTTACAATCCACTTACTGACCCAGCAGAAATCAAAATCAATGCTGATAAGGCTCAGAAATGGCTTAAAAATGGTGCTACACCAACTGACACAGCAAAACAACTGCTTGTAAAAAGCGGAATAATCACAAAATAAGGAGAGGAAAATGGTTGAACTTGTTGAATTTTTGGTTAAAAAACTGGTAAATGACGAACAAGCTGTAGCAGTAACTCAAGAAGAAAACGAAAATGGTGAAATAACCATTCATGTTTCAGTCAACCCTGATGATATGGGCAAAGTTATCGGCAAAAATGGCAAGATTGCGTCTGCAATCCGAACTTTTGTAAAATCAGTTTCTTCACGAGAGCATAAAAAAGTTTTTGTGAAATTTGGAGAATAAATGTCACAAATTGAAATTGCAAAAATCTTAAAACCGCAAGGAATAAAAGGGGAAGTCAAAGCGCTTGCTCTTACCAATCTCCTTGCTGTTTTTAAAAATCTGAAGAGTTGTCTTATCGGTGGCGAAATATTTGAAATTTCCCATGCAACAATAAGGCAAGGATTTTTGTATATCAAATTTAAGGGTGTGGAAACTCGCAATCAGGCAGAGGAACTTCGAAATCAAATTATCACGATGGATAAAAGTTTGCTTGCAAAGGAAAAGGCGGATGACGAATTTTTTGTTGAAGACCTTATAGGCATGCTTCTTTACAACGAGCAGGGAAACTATGTAGGTCAAATTTTGGATGTTGTAAACTATGGTGCAAGCGATGTTTTTGTGATCGAAAAGGATGGCAGAAGGATGGAAGTGCCTTATCTTGACCAAGTGTTTATTGCTCGGAATGGGACTTTGGTTGTTAATCAGCAGAAATTTGATGAGGTATGCGTATGAAAATTGACATTTTAACGCTTTTTCCAAAAGCTTTTTCCTATCTTGACTGCAGTATTTTGAAAAGAGCGCAAGAAAAAAAATTGGTGGAAGTCAATTTGACAAACATTCGTGATTTTTCAAAAGATAAGCATAAAAAATGTGACGACTACCCTTTCGGTGGTGGAGCAGGAATGCTTATGATGATTCAGCCGCTGTATGATGCGATAAAATCGGTTAAAAAACGAAATTCGACTCTTATTTTTCCTTCGCCAAAAGGCAAGGTTTTTGACCACCATGACGCTCAAGAGCTTGCCAAAAAAAAGCACTTAATTTTTATCTGCGGGCACTATGAAGGTGTTGACGAGCGCTTGTTTGAACTTTTTGATATAAAACAGTTTTCAATCGGAGACTACGTGCTGACAGGCGGAGAACTTCCAAGTATGGTTATGATTGACAGCATTTCAAGACAAATTGAAGGCGTTTTGGCCAAAGATAGCCTAAGCGAAGAAAGTTTTGCTTCTGGCGGGCTGGAATATCCTCAGTATACACGGCCAGCAGTTTTTAAAAAGAAAGCTGTGCCGCAGGTTTTGCTCTCTGGCAATCATCAGGAAATTGCTTCTTGGAGAAAACAGCAAGCATACAACGAGACTGCAGAAAAAAGACCAGACTTATTAAAAAAATAGGAGTAAAAAATGAGAATAGGGGTTGTGATTGCTTGCGAAGAAGAATTTGTAGCATTTATAAAACTGTTTCCAAAATATAAAACAAAAAAATTTGGAGAATTTTGCGTTTACATATTTTCTTATGCAGGCAAAAAGCTCTATTGTGTGAAGTGTGGGCCAACAAGAATAAACGCCAGCATTTTGACACAGCTTTTGATTGATAAATTTAATGTTAAACTTATCATCAATTTTGGAACTTGCGGTGGACTTAAAAAACGCACAAAAATTTCTTCAATTTATGCGGTCAGCCGTTGCACATTTTGGGATATTAAACCAGGGTTTCTTGACAAAGGTTCTTTTGATTTAAGCGGAAGCTTGCTTGACTTTGTGGCAAAAAAATTTAGTGTCAAAAAAGCTTTTCTTGTGACGGGAGATTCTTTTGTTGATGAGAATAATAAAGATTATGTTTGCAAGAATTTCAGCCCTGATTTGTGCGATATGGAAGGGGCCGCAGTGGTTTATGCAGCTGATAAAAATAAAGTTAAGAGTGTGCTTTTTAAAGTTGTTTCCGACGATGGTAATGGTCAAGCTTGGGATCAAAATGTTACCAGTGTAAGTCAAATTCTTGCAAAATTTATAGTTGATTTTTTAAAAGAAGATTTAAAGAGATTTATTTAGGAGAAAAAGATGAAGATAAATTGGTTTCCAGGGCACATGAAAAAGGCTTTGCAAGAAATGAAAAAACTTCTTGCAAATATTGATGCTCTCATCTATGTGCTTGATTCAAGAGCACCTATTTCTTCAATCAATCCATCATTAAATAAGCTTGCGGAAGGCAAAAAAATTTTGTTTGTTTTTAACAAATTTGATCTTTCTGATCAAGAAAGAGTGAAATTTTTGGCAAAGAGTTTCAAAAAGCCAAACTCTGACTATGTTTGTCTTGACAGCACGATGTCAGGATCAAGCAAAATCATTAAACAAAAAATCAACAACTTGTGTCGTGATAAATTTGAAAAATTTAAGGCAAAGGGGCTGAAAACTACAATAAGGGCTCTTGTTGTTGGAGTGCCAAATTCTGGCAAAAGCACTTTGGTCAATAATTTGTGCGGCAAGGCTAAAGCTATCACTGGAAACAAGCCTGGTGTGACAAAGCTCAATCAATGGGTGGCTATCGGTGATAATATTGAACTTTGCGATACTCCAGGAACACTTTATCCAAATCTTGAAAATCAGGAAATTGCAAAAAAACTTTGCCTTATTGGCAGCATCAAAAATCAAATTTTTGATGAGCTGGAACTGGCAACAGAACTTTTAAAGATGCTGGAAGAAAAATATCCAAGTGAGCTGGCAAATCGTTTTAAAGGAGTAAAAGATTTGGAAGAAATTGCAAAAAATCGAGGCTATTTGCTTGGGAAAGGCGAGCTTGACTTGTCAAGGGCAGCAAATGCTGTGATTGATGATTTTCGCAAAGGTAGGATTGGGAGAATAACATTAGACTGATGAAAACACTGAATAAAATCAAAGGTGATAAGGCGGAGGCGCAGGCGGTCAATTTTTTAAAAAAGCTAAAATATAAAATATTGGAGACCAATTACAAAAACAAGCTTGGAGAAATTGATATTATTGCGCAAAAAGGGAAAACCATTTGTTTTGTTGAAGTCAAGCAGCGCCAAACGGCAGCTTATGGTTTGCCATGTGAAGCGGTTGATCGAAGAAAACAGTTGAAGATTGCAAGAACTGGACAGCTTTTTCTTCTGCAGAATCATTTGACGAATGCTGAAGTTTGCTTTTGTGTGGTGGAAATTTTGGATGAAAGCATCAATTTAATTGAAAATGCATTTGAAATTTAATGTTTAACTTTTAGTCTTATGGGCAAAAAAGTTTATATGAAAAAACTTTTGTTATGCTCATTTTTTTTATATTTAAGCTTGTTTCTTGTTGCCTGTGAAGACACCTTGAAGGTGCGTGGAGCAAATATAAGCGAAATCACGGCTGCAGGCAGCGACAACTATGGAGTTTGCGTGTCATTCAACAGTGACAGCCGCATTGAAGAGCTTGGAGTTGATGTTCAACTGCGTTTTGAAAAAGATGGTGAAATTGTTTTTTGGGAAGATAATGGTCAAAAAATGACATTTACTATTCAAGAGGCAGATCAATGGTATTCTCTTACAAATCTTATTGCAATAGCAAACTCAAGCGAAGCAGAGGAAGAGTTTGTAAAAGCAAAGGAAGCTGTTTCACACAATTATTTGTTTAGTTCACAGCAAAATAATACAATTTCCATCCGAGTCGTTGCTGGTGATATTGTTGAAAATTCCGCCGGCACAGGATACATTTTGACGGAATCAATGCCCATCAGCGATGTATTTAAGTTGAAAGTGAAGGCGAAACAACAAAATTAGGTAACTATCAATAAAATTTAAGGCAAAAACGGTTTGTTTTTGCTTTTATTTTTTCACAAAATATAGTAAAATGGTTTTGTAGGTGAAATTATGGTTGAAATCAAAAATTTGTTTTTAAAATTTACAAGAGAATATTACGCACTTTATGACATCAATCTCAACATTGAAGATGGAGAGGCTGTTGCTCTTGTTGGTGAAGATGAAAGTGGAAAAACTTCGCTTTTGCGTATTCTTGCAAAACTTGAAAAACCAAGCAAAGGGCAAGTTTATATCCGTGAAATTCCACTCGAAAAACTAAATTTTAGAACTGACTTGCAAGCGGGATATGTGCCTGCATCTCCTGTGTTTTTAGAGAAAAAGTCCGTTTATGAAAATTTTAAGTATATTTTGAAAAATTGGGGACTGACTGAAAGCGAAATTGAAAACAAAATCAACAACATTATTATTGAGTTTGCTATTGAGAAAATAAAGGATACAAAAGTGAAGGAGCTTTCGCTAGAAGAAAAATATGTGCTTTCACTTATCCGTCTTTCATTAAGAGAGCTTGATCTGCTTATGGTCGATAACATTTTTGACAAGCTTAGCGATGCGACAATGGATGTGGTTTGTGATTTGATAAAAAAATTAAAAACAAAAAAGACCACACTTATTGTGGCGACAACCAAGCCTGAAATAGCTCAGAAATTTGCAAAGAAAATGATTTACTTTAAAAATGGATCCGTTGTTGAAAGCTTGTAATTAAATGATTATATCATCGTCTTGAGGCGGTGATTTTTTTTGTCCATCCTCAGAAGAGGAGGCTTTGTTTGTTAAAACAGAGCTTAAAGATGACAAATCGGCATTTTTGTTTAGCATTGATAAAAGCATGGAAAGCATATTTGGATTCATTGAAAAATTGTTTGCCTCCATGTTGTTTTGTCCATTTTGATATGCTTCGTCCGGAAAACTTTGCCCATACACATTATAATTTTGAGCTTGAGTATTTTGTCTTATAGGAGCATTAGTTGTAGAGTCGTTTTTATTTTGACCAAAACCTGAACTGAGCATTGAAAAAAGCTCAAGCAAATTGTTGTTCATGACTATATATATTCATTAGAAAAAAATATTGTTAAAGTTTTTAGATGCCTTTTCATATATTGAACTAGGGGAGAAAACTATGACAAAACTATCTGAATTTAAATTTGACAACAGACAGAAAAAAGCGGTAACTGAGCAAGATTTGCAGCAGACTTATGAAAAATATAAGGATAAATCTCAAAACGAGCTTTTTGAAAGCCTTATGCAGCAAGTCAACTTGCAAAAAGCAAATGGAACATTTGACTATGCGGCACTGGAGCAAATGGTGAATAGTTTGCAAGGAAGTTTGCCGAAGGAAAATTTTGAAAACATTAAAAGGATTATGGAACGGTTGAAATGAACAGACAAAAGATAGACTCCTCTTTGCTGGCTGTGGCAAAAGCTTTGGGCTGGCAAAAGAAGATTGATTGCATTGTGAAAGCTTATGATTTTGAAAGATTAAAAAATATATTCTTACATAGAAAAATTGAAATCCTAAATGAATATTTATTCATTAAATCTTTTCAAGTAAGATTGAGTGGACAAGAGATTTCTTCTCTTAGCAACCTGACACAAGTAAGTAAAATTTATTCAGTTTCAACAGCTTCTGCACTGATGAATGTGGCAAAAAAGATTTTGAATGTTGATTCTGCTTCACTTACTGGCAAGGGCGTTACGGTTGCTTTTATCGATACTGGGCTTTGCAGGCATGTCGATTTTATTGCCGGCAAAAATCGAATTAAAATCTTTAAAGATTTTGTGAGCGACAAGTCAACATGCTATGATGACAATGGCCATGGCACTTTTGTTTGTGGGGTATGCTCTGGCAATGGCATGCTCTCGGGCGGCAAATATTCAGGTGTTGCCCCTCAGAGTGAAATTGTTTCACTGAAAGCTCTTTCTTCCAAGGGCGAGGCAGGGGCCGACAAGATTTTGAATGCTATGCAGTGGATTTATGACAATCATAAAAAATTTGATATAAAAATCGTTTGTATGAGTTTTGGCTCTGAACCGCTTGGGTATAATGATCCAATTATGAGTGGTGCTGAAGCACTTTGGAAAGAAGGTGTGGTGGTTGTTGCTGCTGCAGGAAATAGTGGGCCGGAATTTCAAACGATAAAAAGTCCTGGTGTGTCAAATCGAATTATCACGGTTGGAGGATTTGATGACAATCGCAACGATGAAGAAAGTTTTGATGAGAAGTTTTTTGAAGTTGCATCATTTTCTTCTCGAGGTCCTTCATTTAACAGATTTAAACCTGATCTTATTGCACCCAGTGTTGATATAACCTCTTGCGGACTCAACAACGATTATGTCAAATTGAGTGGCACCAGTGTTGCAACGCCAATGGTCGCCGGAATGTGCGCTCTTCTTTTGCAAGCAAGACCTGCTTTGACGCCAAATCAAGTGAAAAATATTATTTTGTCATGCTGTCATCCAATTTGTTTTAATAAAAATTTAGAAGGCTTGGGCTATCCAAAATTAAATTAAAAAACTGCGAATGCAGTTTTTTTGATAAAAATCAGTAAAAATATTGTCGAAATTTTTGAATTAAATTATTTTTCAACTTTC
This sequence comes from uncultured Bacillota bacterium, assembly GCA_946495675.1. Classification (GTDB taxonomy): domain Bacteria; phylum Bacillota; class Clostridia; order Christensenellales; family UBA1242; genus Caccovivens. Next base: position 14,089 of record CAMMDQ010000004.1, read on the forward strand.
TTTATTTGTTCGATAATTTTTTCGCAAGCATCAAAAGGTTGCACTTTTTGCATATTTTTTTTGTATTTTTCACGATTTTTAAACAAATTTTCAAGTTTAATAAGCAAAAGCTTGTTGTCATAATCTTCTTCTTGCAACATGTCGCACAGTCCCTGCTCTTTAAATAGTTTTGCATTTTCTATTTGGTCTCCACGAGAGCATTTTTTTGATAAAGGAATAAGCAGCATTGGTTTTCGAAGAGTTAAAAATTCATTGATTGCTCCTGATCCGGCTCGAGACAATACAATGTCAGCAAAAGCCAAATAGTCTCCAATATTTTCTGCATAATCAACTTGTAGATAATTTTTGAAGTTGTGTTTGTTGTCCTTTGCTTGTTTTCCTGCTATATGCACCACATTAAATTTTTTTGTCAAGGCTTCAAGATTGGTCCAAATTTTTTGATTTATGAAATTTGCTCCAAGTGAACCGCCTACTACAAGAAGGCAGGGCAAATTTTTATCAAATTGTGACATATTTTTGATTTTGTTTTTATCTCCACTTAAAACTTTTTTCCTTATGGGCTGGCCAGTAAAAACGCATTTGTTTTTTCCCTCTGCGGTTTGTTTAAAAGCGGTGCACATTACCGAGCAATTTTTTAAAATGATTTTGTTTGCAAGTCCAAAGCTTAAGTCACTTTCATGACTGACAACCGGCAAGCCCAAACTTTTTGCAGCAAGCACAACAGGCATGGCAACAAATCCTCCTTTTGAAAAAATTACTGACGGATTGATTTGCCTTAGCAGCTGTTTTGCTTTTTTAATTGCGGTGAAAAGTTTGAAGGGTATAAGTAAATTTTTGGGGGTAAGACTGCGAGCAAGCTTCACTGTTGGAATTTGATGAAAGACTATATTCTTTTCCTTCGATATAATCTCTTTTTCCATGCCGTTGCCTCCAATATAGACAAAATTATATTGGTTTTCAACTTTTTCTTTCACAGCTATCAGAGGATAAATATGCCCCGCTGTTCCGCCTCCTGTCAACACCATTGTTTTCATAAAATTCTCCTTTTATATGCTTGTGTTTATATATGTTTTATGCTAGAAAAATTTGCAAATTTAAATTTATTATGCTCTATCAGATAAAAATTATTTTTGAAAAGAAGATGATAGAATATGCATTAGCATGCATAATTATGCATAAAACTTTTTTGAAAATGATCGCAATGCAAAGAAAAAGTTAGTTTTCAATTCTATTTTTTATCTTCAAAAAATTTGTTTAAAAATTTTGCTTGTGATATAATAAAACTAGATTTTAAGGTGTATTAAGGAGAAATAATGGCTGGAAAGAACTACGATTCAAAAGATATTGTTGTGCTTGAAGGGCTTGATGCTGTCCGTTTGCGTCCAGGAATGTATATTGGCACAACTGGAGTGAAAGGTTTTCATCATCTTCTTTGGGAAATTGTTGATAACGCAATTGACGAAATTTCAAATGGCTACGGCGACACAATCAGAATTACCTTGAATAAAGATGGCTCTGCAACTGTCGAAGATAATGGAAGAGGAATTCCTGTTGATAAACATCCCACTCTTCACAAATCTGGTGTCGAAGTGGTTTATACAACGTTGCACGCGGGTGGAAAATTTAATAATGCAAATTATAAGTTTTCTGGTGGTTTGCATGGTGTGGGAGCCTCGGTTACCAACGCTCTTTCTTCATGGTGCAATGTTACGGTTTATAAAGATAAAAAAGAATATTTTGTTGGTTTTCATTCATATCGTGATGAAAATGGGAAGATGCACAGTGGTGTGGCAAAAGAGCCTTTGAAATGCGTTGGAAAAACTGACAAACAGGGCACAAAAGTCACATTTTTACCAGACAAGGAAATGTTTGGGAATATAACTTTCAATTTTGAAAATGTTTGCAATCGTGCAAGAGAGCTTGCCTTTTTAAATAAGGGGCTGAAAATTGTGCTGCAAGATGAGCGCACAGGAGAGGGGGAAATTTATCATTATGAAGGTGGTATTGCCGACTTTGTGAGCTATCTTGTTGAAGGCAAAAATAAGCTTTTTGCAAAACCAATTTACTTTCATGGGCAGGATAAAAATTTTGATTTGGAAGTTGCTTTCATTTACACTGATTCTTACACCGAAAACAGTTTTTCTTTTGTCAACAACATTCCCACCATTGAAGGTGGCACTCATGAGACAGGGTTTAAAAGTGCTTTTACCAAAGTTATGAATGATTGGGCAAGAAGCAATAACTTTTTGAAAGAAAAAGAATCAAATCTTTTAGGTGAAGATTTCCGTGAAGGCATTACCGTTGTTTTGAATGTCAAAATGAATAATGTTCAGTTTGAAGGGCAAACCAAAACCAAACTTGGCAACCCTGAAGCGAAAACACTTGTTGAAAGTTTGACAATCAAAGAACTTTCAATTATTTTGTCGGACAAGAAAAACTCTTCTGTTGCAGAAGTGATTGTCAGCAAGGCAAAAGGTGCTGCAAAGGTGCGTGAAGCTGCCAAAAAAGCCAAAGAGTTGACAAGGGCAAAAAATTCAGCCGAAAACTTTAACCTTGTTGGGAAGCTTGCTGCTTCCACTTCAAAAGACAGAGAAAAATCCGAACTTTTTATTGTGGAAGGTGACTCTGCGGGGGGCAGTGCAAAGCAGGGCCGAGACAGACGTTTTCAGGCTATTTTGCCGTTGCGCGGAAAACCTTTGAATGCTGAAAAGAAAAGAATTGATCAAGTGCTTGCAAATGAAGAAATCAGAACTATCATTTCAGCGCTAAACACAGGCATAGGTCAAGATTTCGACCTTTCAAGTTTGAGATATAACAAAGTCATCATTCTTTCAGATGCCGATCAAGATGGTGCTCATATTCGTGCAATTTTGCTGACCTTCTTCTTCCGATATATGCGTGAACTTATTAATGATGGGCATGTTTACATCGGGTTGCCTCCGCTTTACAAAGTTTATAAAAAAGACTACACCGAGTATGTATATTCTGACTCAGAATTGCCGCAAGCAATTGCAAGGGCGGGACGCAACTATAGTTTGCAAAGATATAAAGGTTTGGGTGAAATGAATCCTGATCAGCTTTGGGAGACGACAATGGATCCAGACAAACGCAACTTGATCAAAGTCAGCATTGATGATGCGGCAGAAGCCGAAAGACTGGTTACCACACTGATGGGCGACGACATTGAGGCAAGAAAGCAATATATCAATCAGCATGCAAATTTTGATAAAGAGGATGAATTTTACAAAAACTATAGCAAAGTTAACACGAAAACAGCGGTTGATTGACCATGTGATATAATAAATTTTTGAGATAAGAGGATAAAATGCAGGAAAATTTTGAACAAGAAAAAATGGATATAAAACCAAGCGAAGTTGATCAGTGGGGATTGCCAAGTAATAGCGGCTCTGACGATGGCGATGGTGAAAAGGGAATAATATACAGAAGCATTGATGAAGTTCTGCATGATTCTATGATACCTTATACTGAATGTGTGGTTATGGACAGAGCATTGCCTAGGGTTGAAGATGGGCTTAAACCCGTGCAACGCAGAATTTTGTATTCAATGCTAGAACTTGGCATCACACCCGACAAACCATACCGAAAAAGTGCAAGAATTGTGGGAGACTGTCTTGGAAAATATCATCCACATGGCGACATCTCAGTTTATGATGCAATGTGCCGTATGGCTCAAGATTATGTGCTTCGGGCTCCACTTGTTGACGGACACGGAAACTTTGGCTCTATTGACGGCGATAGTCCTGCTGCTATGCGTTATACTGAAGCAAGACTCACTCCGCTTGCTATGGAGCTTATGAAAGATCTTGAAAAAGACACTGTAAGATGGAGCTTGAACTTTGATGACACCTTAAAAGAGCCCGACATGATGCCTGGACGATTTCCAAACCTTCTTGTCAATGGGGCTTCGGGAATTGCGGTCGGAGTGGCAACAAACATCCCTTCGCACAATCTTGGAGAGGTGATAGATGGCGTTGTAGCCTATATTGACAATTCAAATATCAAACTTGAACAAATGATGAAAATCATCAAAGCCCCAGACTTTCCTACGGGCGGATATATTATCGACACTGCTGAAGGGCTCAAGTCTGCCTACCAAACAGGGAAAGGCAAAATTTTGATTAGGGCGAAGGTGGAAGTTGAAAAGCAGGGCGACAAAACCAGTCTTGTGATAACAGAATTGCCATATCAAGTCAACAAAGCGGTGTTGCTTCAAAAGATAGCAGAACTTAAAGAGCAAAATAAAGATAAACTTGCTGCAATCAGTGAAATTCGGGATGAATCTGATCGAAGTGGTATGAGAGCGGTAATCAAACTTAAAAAAGATGCCAATGTCAAGAAAATTTTGGAATATCTTTATAAGTCAACCAACCTTCAAATTTCTTATGCCATCAATATGGTTGCTATTGCTGGCGGAAAACCAAAACTTATGGGACTGCTTGAGATAATTTCTTATTATGCTCAATATCAGCGAGAAATTATTGTCAGACGAACGAAATATGATCTCAATATGGCAAAAGATCGAGCTCATATCGTTGAAGGTCTTCTCATTGCCATCAAAAATATTGATGAAGTGATAAAAATTATCAAAAAATCAGCCACAACAAGCGAGGCAAAACAAAAGCTTAGAGAACGATTTAATTTGTCCGAAAAACAAGCGCAAGCAATTTTGGATATGCGTCTTGCAAGACTTGTGAATTTGGAAGTGAATAAGCTTGAAGAAGAGCTGAAAATGCTTAAAGCTAAGATAAGCGAGTATGAAAGAATTTTGGCTTCTAAAAGGGCGCAGTTTGATGTGGTTAAAAAAGAAATATTGGAAATAAAACATAACTACGCAAACAAACGACGCTCCAAAATTTTAAAAGATGGCGAAATTGCGGTTGTAGAAACTTCTGACAAAGCTGAAAGTGATGTTGCTGATGTCATTGTTGCTCTCTCTTGCGGCAACACCATCAAAAGACTTTCAACAAAAAATTATTCAATGAGTCAAAAATCCTTGTCGGACAATTCAACAATCACAGATGTTCATTCTCAGGTGCTAAAAGTGCCATCAAATGAGTTATTGTTTATTTTGACAAACAAAGGTAATTGCCTCAAAGTGCTTGCTGGCGACATAAAAGGGTGTAAATGGCGTGATAAAGGCCTTTCGCTCAATCAGATAGACAAAAATATTTCTCAAAATGAGATTCCAGTCAAAATCTTGACAATGCAAAAAGATTTGACTGTCTTGTTTATGACAGAGCAGGGCATGATTAAAAAATCAAGCATTAACGACTTGGTGGTTTCTAAATCAGTTTATCAAGTTGTTAAAATAAATGACGGCGACAATCTCATTAATGCCGAAATTGTCAAAAAAGACAAACCAATTTTGATGCTCTCATCTTTGGGTATGTCGCTCAGTTTCTCTTCGGATGAAGTTCCGCTTCAAGGAAGGATCTCTGCCGGCGTGAAAGGTATAAATCTTGATGAAGGAGATAAAGTTGTGTTTGCAAGCCAGCTTGATTTTGAAAGTGTTGTGGTCGTTTCAAACAAAGGCTTTATCAAAAAAATCAAAACAGCTCAGTTTAGCCTTGGCTCAAGGTATAGAAAAGGGTTGAAATATATCAATTTGCAACCTTCACATTCTGTGAATTTTGCTTGTTCCGATCAAGGAAATTGTGTGCTGGCTGTTGACTTTGGCTTAAAAATTTTGCCCCTCGAAACCAAAAAATTGCCTTTTAGCGACAGACATTCAACAGGAAATGAAATTATTAAGAAAAAGTTTTTCTCTATCAACAAATACAGTTTGCTATAATTTAAAGTCGAGTTTTCATACTCGGCTTTTTAAATTAAATGCTTATATGTTGCTTTTTGGAAACTTTTTTGAAAAAATAATTGCTTTTTTCTTTAAAAATTGCTAAAATGGCATAGAAATCAAACATTTTGTTGAAAAAACCTAGCAAGACAAAAGAATGTTTGATTTGATAAAAGGCTTTAAATTTTTAAGCAATAGGAATAAACACAAATCTCGCAAATATAATAGGAATAGATTTTCGACAAATTTTTGCTTTATTCAACAATAAGCAGCAAAATTCTGATTTGTTTAAATCTTGAAAAAAATTATTATTAAAAGTGAGGTTTGTATGCCATTTTGTGTTATCAAATCGAGAACAATCAAAATCTTTCTTGCAATGGTGGTGGTAGCCGTTCTTCTTGCAATATCCTTTGAGGGTGGTGCTGCGGCTCAGGTATGGTTTGGTTACAGCACCAGACTTGTGCCTGTTTATAGTGTAGATACACAAGAAAAACAAGTTGCTATTTCTTTTGATGCTGCTTGGGGAGCCGATAAAACTCAGCAAATTATGGAAGTGCTAGAAGAATATGAGGCTGGGGCAACATTTTTCTTGGTGGGATTTTGGGTCGATAAGTATCCTGAAATGGTCAAAGCTATCGATGAAGCCGGCTTTGAAATAGGCACTCATTCAAACACCCATCCAGATATGGCAAAGATCAGTCAAGAAAATATTGCCAAAGAACTTGATATTTCGACTGAAAAAATCAAGGCAATCACTGGCAAAGAGGTTTCACTTTTCAGACCACCATACGGCTCTTATAACAATGACCTTATAAATGCTTGCAGTCAAAGGAATCTTATTCCAATTCAATGGGATGTTGATTCGCTTGATTGGAAAGGCTTGTCTGCGACAGATATCACCACAAGAGTGATTGATAAGGTGCAAAACGGCTCAATTATTTTGATGCACAACAACGCCGACAATGTTGTTGATGCTGTCAAGATGGTGCTTGAAAGATTGACAAATGAAGGATACAAAGTTACATCTGTCGGAGATTTAGTCTATCACTCAGATTATACGATTGACAGAAATGGAGTGCAACACTCAAATTAAAAGGAGAAATTATGGAAAACACAACAGTTTTAAGCTTAGAAAGCAACAGGGCACAAATATTTGGAGAAATATCTGACGACAAGATTGAAAGTTTTGAAAGCAACGGAGAAACTTTTTATGAACTTAAAATCAATGTTTCAAGGCTGTCGGGAGTGGTTGATAAGATTCCAGTTACAATTTCAAAAAATCTTATCGAAAGCCAAAAATTCGAGATGAAAAAAGGCAACAAAATTGCTTTATGCGGCGAATTTCGAAGCAGAAATTTTCAAGAAGATGGCAAAAGCCATTTGATTTTGACACTTTTTGCAAAAGAAATTTTGAGCAGTGAAAACATCAATGATAAGGAAACTAACAAAATATTCTTAAGCGGATTTTTATGCAAAAAACCATCATATCGAGACACTCCATTTGGCAGACAGATTTGTGATATTTTGCTGGCAGTGAATCGACCTCATAAGAAAAAATCTGATTATATTCCTTGCATAATTTGGGGCAGAAATGCTGTTTTTGTTAAAGATTTAGAAGTTGGAACAAAAATAAATTTGACAGGAAGAATACAGTCTAGAATCTACACTAAAAATCACGAAGACGGCACAACTTCTGAGCACACAGCTTATGAAATTTCTGTCAATAACTTTAAAATTGAGAAGCAATCTGACGATGTAAAAGTTGAAGCATAATAAAAATGCGTTTAGTAACGCATTTTTTTGTCTCATTTTTTAATTTTCGATTTCTTCAGCTAAAATTTTTGCCTGATGTAAAATTTCAAAATATCTATACTTTATCAGTGATGACATTGTTTGCGACGAACTGATTGTTATTCCGCTGCACAATCTCTGCAATGTGTCTGTCAACTTTTCCAGTGATTGTGTGAGCAATTCAAGTTTATCATTTTCAATATCTCCAAACAAAATTTTATAATCAGCAACAACAGTGTTTATTGATGAAAAAGCTGAATTGATTGCAAGCCGTGCAGAAATTTCGTTGTAAACATTGGTGTCAAGGCTTAATGCAATATCAAACAAAAGCTTATAAGCATTCTCATGAGCATTCAAAGCTTTTTGCAAAACCTTTTTTTCTTCGCTGTCAATTGTCAAAGTGATTTGAAAAGATGGAACTTGGTAGTCGATTAAAAGGCAATCTAAATTATGGTTTTGTTTGATGCTTTCCTGCACAAGAGCAGCATCAGCACTATTTAAATATGCCGAGCTTGCAACATAAAAATAATTATCTTTTTCTAGCACAAAACCTCCAGCTCCTTTGGTGCGGTAATCACTTGCAAGACTTTCAGCACCTGCTTGAGTGAGCGAGCGATCAAAACAAATCACATAAATGCTAAGAGAGTTTGAAGAAAGTGTGGTAGCGGATTTGTCTGTGCTTTTTATCAAAAGAGCTGAAAGGTAGTTTGCAAGAATGAGCATTGCAACTAAAAAAAGACTAAGCCCAATGGCAAGAAAACTTTTTTTGATTTTTTTTGCATTTTTTGGCATAAAATGTTGATTTGCTCCTAAATATGTTTTATCACTTTAATGTATGAGCAAATTAATCAATCTATGAAGGTTTTTTTGCCTTTAAAATATTTTGAAAAATTTGATTTGTGTCGTATAATATAAATGTAATAAGGAGAAAGAAATATGAAAATCAAACCTTTATTTGACAGAGTTGTGCTTCTGCCAAAGGAAAACGAAACTGAAACAAAAGGTGGCATAATCCTGCCAACTGCCGCACAAGAAAAGTCTCAAATGGCAAGCGTTGTTGCTGTTGGAGAAGGCGGCGAAATTGACGGAAAAAAAGTCACCATGCAAGTTAAAGTGGGTGATAAAGTGCTTTATGCAAAATATAGTGGAACAGAGATAACAGTTGAAGATAAAAAATATGTTATTGTGCGCCAAAATGATATTTTGGCTGTGATTGAATAGGGGGCGACTATGGCAAAAAAGATTATGGAAGGAGCTAGTGCGAGAAAAGCTCTTGAAAAGGGTGTTGACAAACTTGCCAATATTGTCAAAATCACATTGGGGCCGAAAGGCAGAAACGTTGTGCTCGGCAAGAAATATGGCACACCACTTATTACAAATGATGGAGTTACAATCGCAAAAGAAATTATGTTGGATGACCCTTTTGAAAACATGGGGGCAGAGCTTATCAAGGAAGTTTCAATCAAAACAAACGATGTTGCTGGGGATGGAACGACTACAGCCTGTGTGCTTGCACAAGCCATTGTGCATGAAGGCATGAAAAATTTTGCTGCAGGTGCAAATCCAATCATTCTTAAAAAGGGAATTTTCAAGGCTTGTGAAAAGGCAACAGAAAAACTGAAAGAAATTTCAAAGCCGGTTGAAAACTCAAAAGCAATCAAACAAGTTGCTGCCATTTCGGCTGGCGATGAAGAAATTGGACAGCTGATTGCTCAAGCGATGGAAAAAGTTGGGGCGGATGGCGTCATTACAGTTGAAGAAAGCCAAACCATGAAAACAGAACTTTCTGTTGTTGAAGGAATGCAGTTTGATCGTGGCTATCTTTCGCCATACATGTGCACAAATTCTGAAAAAATGCTTTGCGAACTTGACAACCCTTACATTTTGATTACAGACCGCAAAATCTCTAATATTCAAGAGATCTTGCCGCTGCTTGAGCAAATTGTTAAACAAGGTGGCAAACTTTTGATTATTGCTGACGATGTTGAGGGAGAAGCATTGACAACTCTTGTGCTTAACAAGCTGCGCGGCACATTTACCTCAGTTGCTGTAAAAGCTCCGTCCTTTGGCGAAAAAAGGAAAATGATGCTTGAGGATATTGCAATTTTGACTGGTGGAACCGTTATTTCTTCTGAACTCGGTTATGACTTTGAAAATCTTGAACTTGAATTGCTTGGTAGAGCAAAAACAGTTAAGGTTGACAAAGACAGCACAACCATTGTTGAAGGAGCAGGCGATAGCAAAAAAATTGCTGACAGGATCAAACAAATCAAGGCTCAAATCAAAGAACAGTCAAGTGAATATGAGCTTGAAAAACTGAATGAACGACTTGCGAAGCTCTCTGGCGGTGTGGCAGTTATCAAAGTTGGCTCTGCGACTGAAGTTGAAATGAAAGAGAAAAAATTGCGTATTGAAGATGCCCTGGCTGCAACAAAGGCTGCAACTGAAGAAGGTATTGTTCCAGGTGGTGGTGTGGCACTTCTTAAGACTGCAAGTTCAATCAAAGAGCTTATGTCAACTCTTGAAGGCGATGAAAAAACTGGAGCCGGCATTGTGCTTAGAGCTATTGAAGAGCCAATCAGACAAATTGCTGCAAATGCTGGGATAGACGGCGGAGTAGTTGTCAACAACATCATGCAAAACATTGACAAAAAAGCTTATGGCTATGATGCATTGAACGCCCAATATGGTGATATGATTGAAAAAGGAATTGTCGATCCAACAAAAGTAACTCGATCAGCACTTCAAAATGCATGCTCTGTTTCTGCAACGATGCTCACAACTGAAGCTGTTGTTGTGGAAGTTGAAGATAAAGCCTCTCAAACTCCAAATCAAGAAGACGTTTACTAAAAAGCTCGGGAAAATCATCCCGAGTTTTTTGCAAAGATTTCTATTTTTAAATTAAAGAATTTGTTTAAAAAGACAGCGTATTGAAAAATTTAGTCAATATGTTCTTTTTCTGTTTTATAAAACATTTTCGTCAAAACTTTTAGCACAACTGATTTTGGAAAGAATTTTTGCACTTGGTATAACAGCTTGTTACGCATGCCCATCACATACTGAGGTTTAAGGCGTTTTTTTGCAATGATTCCGGTTAAAATTTTAATGGCTTTATCCAAAGGCATACGCTTGTCTTGAGCCTTATCAATTTTTTCTGCGGAGAGTTTGATTGATTTCCCATAACGCTCATTTGTTTCAAAGTTTTTTACACGATTTTTGGTAAATTCGGTCTTTATGTCGCAAGGGCAAATTGCAGTAACTTGAATTTTGGTCTTGCAAAGTTCCATTCTTAAACAATCGCTTAGCATGCTGATTGCTGCTTTGCTTGAGCAGTAGAATGCTCGAAAAGGCAGGGGGAAAAGAGCACAAGCAGAAGAAATGTTGATTATCTTTCCGTTTTTGGACATAAGAGGAATAGCCAGTTGAATGACAAAAGTTGCACCAATCACATTGACATCAAATTCTCGTTTTAATTGTTCTTCTTCCGTCAGCTCGATTGCTCCTGAAAGACCAAAACCTGCATTGTTGATAAGAATGTCGATTTTGCCAAATTGTTTTTTTATCTGTGAAAAAACTTCTTCTAGCTCCTGTTTTTTTGAAACATCGCACAAAAAGTCGTCATTTGATCTGCTTATTCCGACAACATTGTGCCCCTGAGATTTATAAAAATCTTTCAAGGCTTTTCCAATTCCGCTTGAAGAGCCAGTTATTACAATATTCATCAAATTTCTCCTAATTGTTTTCTTGAAAATAGTATATACTAAAAGTATAAAATTCCAAAATGATTTGACTATTTTGACAATTATCATTATACTAAAAATGGTAGAGGTGCATAAATGAATAAAACAAAAAAATGGCTTCTTATCTTTTCAACAATTTTTGTTATACTCGGCATAGCCTATGACATTTTTTATATAGTCAGTTATTTTATGAGCCCGGTATCTGCTCGTCCAGCATTATTTTATCTTATTTTTGAGTTTATTACTCTTGGTTTTATGATTTCCGTTGCAGTCATGATGATTTATGTTCTATGGGGTAACGGAAAACATTTCAGGGAAAGATATCGTTATTTTGTAACTTCGCTGATTATTTCAATTTGTTTAAACTTATTTTCGGTTTCAACAATCTTAATGATAATTTCAATCTATTTCAATGATTCTGTTTTTATCATGCCGGAAAGAAAAATGCAAGACCAAGCTGATAAAGATGTTGTGGACATTACTCCAGAAGGGGTGCCAAGTGAAAAAGAGATGAAGATTGAAGCTCTCCGGAAAATGCTCAGGGAAGGTAAAATCACTCAGCAGCAGTTTGAAGAAGAACTTATGAAATTGTTATAACACAAGGAAGAAATCAGTTTTTCTTCCTTTTTTCTTGAAAAAATGTAGATAAAATTTGACTTATTTCTTTTTGGTGTGTTTGATCAAAAATCATTTCTGTGTGGTGGTTTAAACGATTGCTTTTTAGTATTTTTTCACACAAATTTTCATTTGATGATTTTTCTTTGCAGCCGTAAATTAGTTTTGCAATTCGTGCGTTTACAATAGCTCCCGCACACATTGGGCAAGGCTCTAATGTAACATAAATCTGGCAACCATCAAGTCGCCATGACTTTAATTTTTTGCAGGCCTTGTCAATGGCGATCACTTCGGCATGTTTGAGAGCGTTTTGACTTTTTTCCCGTTTATTATATCCGCGAGAGATGATTTTACCATCTTTTACAATCACTGCACCAATTGGCACCTCATCTTTTTCAAGAGCTTTGTTTGCCTGTTTCATTGCCTCTTTTATAAAATCTATCATGCTTTTATTTTAATAAAAAAGATTGTTAAAGTAAAGCGGTTTTGTTGTTTTTTTATTGTTAGTGGTGTATAATTAGAGAATGGAAAAAGAAAAACAAATTTTTGACAAAAGAAATTTTTACAATGACGATGACAGCGGAAAGGTATTTATTATAAGCCTGCTTGCTCCACTGCTTATCATTCTTATGTTTTCTATGATATATTCAGGCATTGCAGCGGCTATTGGTTATGATGCTGAAGAAGCGACCGGATCTGTTTGGTATAATGTGCTTGCTTCAGTTGCTTCTTCGTTGACATTGCTCGGAATATATCTCATTTACAACAAAATGTATAAAATTGACAACAGAGCTGTGCGTTTTGATTTCAAAATGGGCTGGAAAAATTATTTGTTAGCTATCGGTATTGGAATAATAGCCTTATTTGCTTTGCAGCCACTGATTTCAATGTTTGACAGACTTTGGACAACTCTTGGTTACACAATCAGTGAGCTTTCTATCACAAATTTTGGGATGTTTGTTCTTTTCGTATTTGTCAGTGCAGTTACACCAGCCATTTGTGAGGAGATTATTTTTAGAGGGATGGTGTTAAGCGGACTTCGCACAAAATTCAGCGATATTGCCAGCATTGTGCTTTCGGCAGTAATGTTTGCCTTAATGCATAACAGTCTTCAACAATTTATCTATCCATTTTTGCTTGGGCTGATTCTTGGTTGGCTTTATCTTCGAACAGGATCAATTATTGCAAGCATGCTGGCTCATTTTGCCAACAATTTCTTTGTTTTGCTTATCTCTTATCTTCAGACTACAACTGGTTTTTCCATGATTATGCCGGTTGAATGGTGGAGCATTTTGCTTGCGATAGCTTTAGCTGCCCTGGCATTTGTGATTGTATTTTTGTTTGACAGATTTCTTTTCAAACATCAAAGCAAATCAAAAGTTGAACGCACTCCAGGCAAGATTTCGCTGTTTCTTTGGGTGTCGATCGCTCTTGCTGGTTTGATCTTCCTTTTCAATCTTGTGGCTGCTTTTGTATAAAACAGTCATTTTATATCTTTGAAATAAATATTATACCTATGAAAATGTGTTTAGGAGTTTTATGTCTATAAAAAACAAAGTTACAACAAATTCGCTTGTCTGCTACTTTTTGATTGTGGTAGTTTTTGCCATCATTCGTATGCTGACAGCTTTTGATATTTTTGATAGGTTAGGGGATAGTTTTAATTATATTTTTAACATAGTCATTCAAGTGATTATTCTTTTTGGCATGTCGGTTTTGTTGTTTTCAGCTATTCAAAAAAACAAAGTTAAAGACACACTAAAATTTTTTGGCTATAAAAAGATCAGTTTTAAAGCAGTGCTTATTTCGATTGGTATTGGCATAATTGTTTATTTCTTAAACATTTTTATTGCTTCTTTTTTTAACGCTATTTTGTCTTTATTTGGCTATAGCTCATCAACAACGACAAATTATTTAGATTCGTATCCTTTCTGGCTTTTTCTTGTCAACATTTTGATAACTGCTGTGCTGCCAGGTATTTGTGAAGAAACTGCACATCGAGGTCTTCTTTTAAAAGGCCTTTCTGGTTTTGGTGAGAAAAAAGCTCTTATCATTTCAGCCTTGCTTTTTGGTCTTATGCATATGAATATTGATCAATTTTTCTATGCCACACTTATTGGCCTTTTGGTTGGTTATTTGGCTCTTATTTGTGATTCAATATATCCTGCAATGATAGTGCATTTTATGAACAATGCTCTCTCGGTTTTTGCATCTTATTCTGCTTTCAACAATTTGGGGTTTGAAAAAATTATTGGTGGATTCAATGCAGCACTTCAAACCAATTTCTTTTTAGGATTTTTGTTGATTGTCATCTTTATGGTCTCACTTTCATTTTTACTTTTTGCTCTTGTCAAACTGTTATTTCGAGAAACAACCGTCAAAAACATGGCAAAGCTGCAACAAACTCTTATAAAACAGGTTCAAAAAGAAAATTATATAAAAGAGCTTGAATCTACTGCAAATGATGGTGAGGTTGAAACTTCTGCTGACTCAATTTCTTTTGAGGAATTTGACAAACTTTACAAGGAGCATAATCAAAAGATGGGATTGATGTCCAATCTAGAACAGAAAATGTTGTCTGCTCCAAATGTAAAAATGAGTGCATTGCACAAAATTTTATATGCCGGCATTTTGATTATCACTGCTGGTGTTACGATTTTCACTTTTATATGGGGGATTTTGTGATGCTAACGATAAATCTTGTTTGCGTGGGAAATTTAAAAGAAAAGTTTTGGAAAGATGCTCAAGAAGAATACAAAAAAAGATTATCTAGATTCTGCACGCTAAATATTATTGAGCTTAAAGAGGAGAATGAACTTGGACAAGTTGATAAGATCCTTGAAGTTGAAGGGGAAGCAATTTTAAAGGCTGTAAAGGGTAAAGTATATTTACTTGCCATTGAAGGAAAAGAATTTTCAAGCGAACAGCTGGCCAAGGAAATTTCTAACTCTTCTTTACAAAACAGTCAACTTAGTTTTGTTATTGGTTCATCTTATGGTGTCAGCAAACAAGTTAAGCAAAAAATGCCCAACCAAATTTCTTTTGGCAGGGCAACTTTCCCACATAACATGGCAAGAATCATGTTACTCGAGCAAATTTATCGCTGTTTTATGATAAATAGTGGTGCAAAATATCATAAATGATTGAAAAACAAAATTGAAAACATGCAACTTAAAAATACTACAAAAATTGCAAAAAGTGAAAGATGTCTAAGCATTTTATCTCCTATAGTGCCGATTGAAATCTTGCTGCGGGGTGTCTAAGTCTTCATATCCATCATCTTGTCCGTCATAATGGGTTTGTGTGTCTGAATAATCCTGCTCATGTTCTGTTTGTGATTTTGGTTTTGCAGATTCGGAACTTGCCTCAATATTGAGTTTTGATTGCATTTTTGCCATATTTTTTTCAACATCTTGTTTATTGCGTCTTGAGAAGACGGCAATCGAGCCTTTGCCTTTGATGAGTTTGAATACCAAGACAAAGCATGAAATGCCGAATAGAATATAAAAAACTCGAGATAATATGCTTGCTTGAAAACCGAAAATTCCAGCTATAAAATCATATTGAAACAGACCAATCATCAACCAATTTATCGAGCCGATTGTGGATAAAATAAAAGCAAGAATGGTAAACATTTTTTTCTCCTTTGCATATATTATCTGCAAGCGTTATAAAAAAATTCAAAAATAAAAATTTAAAATTAAGTTGACTATTTTTTTGATTTGTGTATAATAATCTTCACACGCTTTGAAACTAAAAGGAGATGGACATGGAAAAACACTACTTGACACCAGAAGGGAAAAAGGAACTCGAAGAAAAACTTCAATATTACAAAACTGAAAAAAGAAAACAAGTTACTGAGCAAATTGTCAGGGCAAGAGAGTTTGGAGATTTATCTGAAAACAGTGAATATGATGCAGCCAAAGAAATGCAAGCCCAGATTGAAGCTGAAATCGCAGAAATGGAAGATATTCTTTTGTCTTGCCATATTATAAGTAAAAAAGATGTCAAAAGCGATGAGATTTCTGTGGGATCGACAGTAAAGCTTTATGACGAAGAATTTGATGAAGAACTTGAATACAAAATTTTAGGAACAACTGAAAGCAATCCTGCTAAAGGAATTATAAGCAATCATTCTCCTGTGGGCAGTGCACTAATTGGGCACAGGAAAGGGGATGTGATTTCAATAAAGCTTCCAACGGGAACAGTAAAATACAAAATTCTTGAAATAAAGTAATTTTACGTTGCATTTTTATTTGCATAAAAGGCTTCTTTATTGTATAATAACTCTAAAGAATTGGTGCAAAAAAATGATGTTTAAAAATTCTACAAAACTTTTGCTTGCAAATTTTGATAAGGTGTGGAAATTGCTTGTTTACCACATCTTGTGTTTTGCTTTTTGCTTTGGTCTTTTGTCAATTTTTTATAGTTTTTTTGTTGAAAGCATTGTTTCAGCATGGCAAGAAGCAAATTTGTCAGGGATGTTTGCTTCTGGCACATTTTATGGCTACAGTGTTTCCAATGTTTTGCACGGGCTTGTCAATGCTGCGATTGGTTTCTTTGCAACCATTTTTGCTGAAAATGTTTGGATTGGCATTTATTTCTGCCTAATTGTTTTCTATCTTCTTCCATTTTTGATGAATGTTGGCAAGTATGTGGTTGACGAAATGCTTTACGGCTTTATGTCTTCAGCGCAGAAACAGTCTTTTACTGGCACATTCTTGAGGACTCTCGGCAAATCAACACAATTTGCTGCCGTCAAAACTCTTTATGCAATTCCTTTCAATGCATTGATTTTCCTTTCAATGTATGGCTTATCAAGAATTCAAAATGAAATATTTGACTATATTCTTCCTCTTGCTTTTGCAATAATTCCTGCAATTATGTTTGCTTTCAAACAAACTTTCAATGCAGGCTGGGCTCCTGCAATGGTGGTTTTTGATGTGGGTGTTGCCAAAGCTTTTGCTATTGGCAATCGGGCGATGTTGCGTCGAGGGGCAAGGGTGTTTTCAACCGCGTTTGTTATTTGTCTGCTGGCAATAGTCCTTTCACTTATTCTTGGTCTTTATGCACTGATCATCATTCTTCCTATTGTTTTACCTTTCAGCGATATTTTTGAAATGACAGCTTTCTTTTCAAGTCAAGGGATGAGATTTTATGCCGATTATGACACAATTTTGACACCAAAAAAACTTGAAGAAGTTGACAAAATCGAAAACGCAAAGTTTATTTTATAATCAACAAAAGTTGACAAAATTTTTATGAAAAAACTTGTTCAAATTATCTTTTGAACAGTTTCTTTGACAAATCAAATTAAAAGGAGAATAAAATTGAATAACAATAAACTTAAAATAACTTTCTTAGGTGGTGTTGGCGAAATTGGTAAAAATATGACCGCCTTTGAATACAATGATGAAATTATTATAGTTGATGCTGGAATGACATTCCCAGACGATGATTTGCCTGGTATTGATGTCGTCATTCCTGATATTACCTATTTACTTGCAAACAAAGATAAGGTTAAAGCAATTTTGCTCACTCATGGTCATGAAGACCATATAGGTGCAATGCCTTTTGTGCTAAAACATCTTAATGTGCCAGTTTATGGGTCAAGATTGACACTTGCCTTAGTGGAAAATAAACTTAAAGAATACAAAGATATAAAAATGAAAGCTATTGCTGTCAAGCCTAAGAATGTGCTTAAAATAGGTTCTTTTGTGGTTGAATTTATCAAGGTAAGTCATTCCATCGCAGGTTCTCTTGCGATGAGCATAACCACTCCGGTGGGAACGGTTGTTCACACAGGCGATTTCAAAATAGACTATGAACCTATTGACGGAGTAATGACTGATTTGCCTCGATTTGCTGAAATTGGCAAAAAAGGTGTTAATTTGTTGCTTTGTGAAAGCACAAATGTTTGCCGAAAGGGCTATTCTATGAGTGAAAGGGCAGTTGGTAGAGCCCTGGAAGAAATAATCAAAGAGCATTCCGATCAACGCATTATCGTTGCGACTTTTGCATCAAACATTCACAGAATGCAACAGATTTTAGATTTGGCAGAAAAATATAAACGCAAAGTTGCCTTCACAGGTCGCAGCATGGTCAATGTCAGCGAAACAGCTTTAAAACTTGGAGAGTTGACATTCAATCGAGAAAATTTTGTAGATATTTCTAAAGTTGAAAAGATGGATGACAAAGAGGTGCTTATTATGACTACGGGCAGTCAAGGCGAACCAATGAGTGCTCTTACTCGTATGGCTGCTGGAGAGTTTAAAACCTTCAAAATTAAACCGAACGATCTTGTTATCCTTTCGGCTTCTCCGATCCCAGGAAATGAAAAAAATGTATACAATGTCATCAATGCACTTTACAAACTTGGTGCAGATGTAATTTATGATGAACTTGCAGATGTCCATGCTTCTGGCCATGCTTGCCAAGAAGAAATTAAGCTCATCCACAGCCTTGTTAAGCCAAAGCATTTTATCCCTATTCATGGCGAATACAGACATTTAAAAACGCACAAAGAACTTGCAATGGCTCTTGGCCAAGAAGAGAGAAATATCATTCTTCCAAGCATTGGTATGCAAATTGAACTTGGGCCAAACTCAATCAAACAATCTGGATTTGTTACGGCTGGCCAGCGTCTAGTTGACGGGTTTGGAATTGGGGATATGGATAGCAATGTTTTGAGAGAGCGTAAACAACTTTCTGAAGAAGGTTTGTGTGTGGTATGTGTCAACATCAACAATGTTGCAGGAGAAATCACTTCTGAGCCTTTTATTATCACTCGAGGTGTTGTTTATGCAGATGAACAAGAAAGTTTTGTTCAAGATGCAAAAGCATGCATAATTGCATCGCTAAAAGAAGCTGATTTAAGGGGCGTTGAGCCTTCTGTTATCAGACAATCACTCCGCCGCAACATTTCCAATTTTATCTTTAAACGCACAAAACGCCGTCCTATGATTTTGGCTATTGTAACTTTGGATTAGATTATGTTTGAAGAAATTGAAAAATATGCTCAGGAAAATTTTATTCCGATTATAAGACCGCTTTCAAGACAGCTTTTGTGTGAGCAAGTGAAAAAGCTTAATCCAAAAAAAATTTTGGAAATTGGCACAGCTATTGGGTTCTCTGGACTTTTGATGCTTAATTGTTCAAATGCAGTTTTGACGACTGTAGAAAAAGATGGACAAAGGGCGGAAATTGCAAAGGAAAATTTTGCTCGG
Source organism: uncultured Bacillota bacterium (assembly GCA_946495675.1). Lineage (GTDB taxonomy): Bacteria > Bacillota > Clostridia > Christensenellales > UBA1242 > Caccovivens. The sequence continues at coordinate 33,273 of CAMMDQ010000004.1, forward strand.
TATGGTTTTGAAAAGCGAGTAAATTTGGTTTGTGATGATGCAATGACCGCTCTTAAACAATTTGTAAACACAAAAGAGCAATTTGATTTTGTGTTTTTGGATGGGCCAAAGGGGCAATATTATAGATATTTACCTTTGCTTGCAAAGATATTAAACAAAAATGGTGCAGTTTTTGCCGATGATGTATTTTTGCATGGGCTTGTAAGGTCAAATTTGCCCATTCCTCACAAAAGTCGAAGCATGGTCAACAATATGCGAAAATATTTATCTCTTCTTGAAACTTCACCCAGTTTTGAAAGTGAGGTTTTGGATGTTGAAGACGGAATCGCTATATCTAAAAAAATTGATGAGCTGTAAGCTCATTTTTTTTGTATTAAAGTCAACAATAGTTTATTTTAAGTTGTATTTTTCATCATAATTTGTTACAATAATAGCATGGATTTTGAGGTCGAATTTATCAAATTTTTGCAGTCCGGACTTTCAAATGGATGGATATCGGTTTTTCAAGTGATAACGCTTCTGGGCAGTTGGTTAGGGCTGCTTATAAGTTTTATTATAATTTTTAGAAAGAAAAAAATTATGGCATGTCTTATGGTGGTTGCTTTTGTTCTTGCAATAGCCATCAATTTTGCCATCAAAAATATTGTGTGCCGTCCAAGACCTTTTGAGAGTTTTGATTTTATTGTCAATTATGGTGGTGAAGGTGGATATAGCATGCCTTCTGGGCATAGCTGTGCCGTTTCTGCAATGGCAGTGTTTTTGATCGCATATTTATTTCAAACAAGCTTGAAAAAGGGGACAAAAATACTGGGCTTGATTGCAACGGTTTTAGTTGCACTTCTTGTAGGTTTTTCCAGAATTGTGCTTGGCGTTCACTATTTGACTGATGTTTTGATAGGGCTGCTTGAAGGAGCGATTATAGCTTCAATTTTGCTTTTGATTTATAATTATTATATCTATAAATTTCAAAAACAACTGGAGCTATTAAAGCAATATTACAAGGGAGATGATGATGAATAAACTTTTGATAAAAACAAATTCTGCCGATCAAACAATAGAATTTGCACAAAAATTTGCTTCAATTTTGAATAAAGGGGCGGTTTTGCTTTTACATGGAGATTTGGGGGCTGGGAAAACCCACTTTGTCAAAGGTCTTGCCAAAGGTCTTGGCTCAAATATGATGGTTACCAGTCCAACTTTCACTCTTTTAAATATTTATGATGATGGGAAAATGCCGCTTTACCATTTTGATATGTATAGGCTGGGAGGTAAAGAAGAGGCTGTTGAGATGGGATTTAATGAATATTTTGATGCTGATTCGCTTGATGGCATAGTTGTTGTGGAATGGCCTGAACAAGTTGAGGGGCTTATAACATGTCCGCATATTAATGTCGAAATCACAAAGATTGATGAAAATACTCGAGAGATTGTTGTTGGGGGCGGAAAATGATAGCTATTTGTTCTGCATTTAAAACTGCTCTTATTGCCATTGAGATCAACGATAAAAAAGATTATTGCCAAATTGATGCAAATTGCGGCCACAGCGAAAAACTTTTGCCTTCAATCGACACTCTTCTTTCAAAAAATCAACTTAGCCTTGCTGATAATGACAGTTTTGCAGTAGTTGTCGGGCCAGGTTCATTTACTGGGCTGAGGATTGCATTGGCACTTATAAAAGGATTGTGTGCGGGGCAAGATAAAACGGCAAATGTTTATCCAATAACTTCTTTTGAGTTTATGGCATATACATATATCAAGCATTTTAAGCCTGAGCGGGATTTTGTTTGCATTATCAATGCTTTAAGCGGACAGATTTTTGCCTGCCGTTTTTCAAAAGAAGGCAGACAGATAGGGGATGAGATGCTTGTGCAAAATTCACAGCTTAAACCAGATCTTTATGTAAGTCTTGACGACGAAAATCTTTCAGAAAATAAAGTCAAGCTTATGCCGCAAGAACTTCTTGAACTTGCTCAAATAAAAAAACAAGCTCAAAACCCAGTGTCTGTTGACAAAATTGCTCCATTATACCTGCGGAAAAGTCAGGCGGAAGATGACCTGGAAAAGCGAGAAAAAAAGTTGATAAAAAGTTGAAAAAATATGTAAAATTAATAGACTTTTTGAAATTATATTAGTATAATGTTGGAGAATAAGAAAGGAGAAAATCATGAAAAAACCTGTATATATCAGATGCCCTAGATGTGAACTCAATTATATTCAGAAAAAGGACAAATTCTGCCCGGTTTGCAAGGCTGAAATGGAAGCGAAAAGAGATTATATTGACGATGTAGATTTGGAGCTTTGCCCAATTTGCAAAACAAACTATATTCAACCAGACGAAATCATGTGTGCAAGTTGTTTGAAGGAACATCAAAGCGAGGACGGAGAGATTTCAACTGATTGGGAAGATTATATGGTTCGGGATGACGAAGAAGACATCATGACAGCAGAAGATGAAACGGGAGAAATGGCTTCAGTTACTGACATTACAAAATCATCACTGCTTGACGATGATGATATTTCGCCTGACATTCCATTTGATGATGAAGATCTTTCCTTTGATGAAGCGTTTGATGATGAAGAAGAAACTTCTGAATCAGATGACGATTTTGACGAAGATTATGATGATTTTGACGAAGATGACGACTTTGATGAAGATGATGAACTTGATGATGACGATGAATAAAGAATAAAAAAAAGACTTCTGATTGAAGTCTTTTTTATTTATTTTTGTTCTAAATCAGTTTTTTGATTTTCTTTTCGCTGTTGTGCGTTCAACTTGCGTTCTTGTTTGAGTCTATATTCTTCTTCCTGCATGACATCTTTTTCTATTTCAATCAAATGATCAGGGGAAGATACTGCTGCTATTTGTTCGTCAATTATTGCAAGTTTCTCTTCCAATTTTTTCATTGAAGAGGCGTAAGACTTAAATTCTTTTTCAATTTCTTTGGTTATTTTCCCTTTATTTGCCGCTCTTGATTCTTGAACGAAGAATTTGTGTTGTTCTTCAAGAGTTGTCTTTTCATTTTGAAGCGATTTTTTGCTTTCGAACAAATCGTTTAATTGCTCATCTCTGCGGCGTTTAGCCTCGTTTGCGACTAGATCCAAATCAATGGAGATTTTTCGATCATAACCAGATTTCTCAAGTTTTGGTTTTCTCTTGATTTTGATTTTCTTAAGAAGCACTGCCACAACAGCCACTATGATTGCAAGAGTCATAATGATTGAGCCAATCAAAAGCCAAGGATCAACTGAATTTGAAGGTGTTGTTGTGTCGCCAGAATCTGAAGAACCATCATCTTCCGTGTTATCATCGCTATCGCTTGAAATATAGTTGCTTTGGAAGACTTTTTCTTGATAATCTGGATTAATTGTTGCACTATTAAATTCTATCTGTGAAGACTCTGTAATATCAATGTTTGTAAGAACTGCAGTGCCAAGAGTTTCCATGCTGTCAGAAGTTAAAGAGAAAACAATTTCTGCTGTTGCTGCTGACGAACTGTTCAAATAAATTGTGAAAGAATCAAGTTTGTCAGAAGTTAAATTGCTTATCACTTCAAAACCATCAATGCTGATTGATACTCCATAATTATATTCTTTTTCATCATCAAGTTCTTCTTTGTCAGGCAGGAAAGTTTGAAGATCAAAAGTCAGTTTATAATAAGTTGAGCTTGAAAGGGTGATAGGAAAGACTGAACGCAAAGTTGCGGTGCTTGGTCTTCTTGTTGTGATCACCAAAAGGTTTTTGTCATTTTCTACTGCGTAAATATTGTTTTTGCCATTTACTAGAGCCCCAACCGCATATTGAGAGTCTGTCAAGCTGCCACCATCTAATGCTTGGTCAACTGAAAACTGATAAGCTGTTGTTGTTGATGAGGTGTAAGCATCTCCCGTCAACTTATCGCTTTCAAACGAAAGATAATAATCAGAGAAATCATTTTTGTTTGATGCTGTCTGATACTCAGTGCTTGAACTTGTGCTTAAGAGCAGGTTGTCAATATACACTGTGCCAACTTCTCTGCTCTCTTCTGTTCCAAACGAAATCTTGACTGTAACAGAGCTGCTTATTGTTTCTGCTGTATGGAAAACAACTTCAAATTTGCTCCAATGGTCAGCACTTTCAATTCCGTCTTGTTCAAACAAAACTATGCCATTTTCGTCAACAATTTCCACTGATATGCTAGCCAAATTGGCCGATGTTCTTGATTGAGTGTAAAAGTCAAATGAAATTTTCTGGTAAGAATTTGCTGCAAGTGTCAGAGTTGGGGAGGTCAATGACTGATAGGAGTATGAGCTGTTGTGCATCATATAAACATTGTTTGTCTGAGCTGAAGATGCTGGCTTCCCAGGGTAGAAAGTTGCCCAATCATAATCAGAATACATCTGTTCAAACATCTGTTGATTGTATAGGTAAATCACACCTGCAGTATTATATCTTTCATCAGCTATTTCACTAGTATATTTGTCTGCTGCCACAGGATAACCTTTTTGTGCGGCTTGAGTTGAATTGAAATAAGAGTTGTTTTCATTTTCTGTTGTGTAAGAAGAAAGTTCGTATTTATTTGACGCATTGTTGTATTCTTCATAACTTGCAGATGTAATCTTTATGTTGTCAACGACCACGCATCCTTTGGCTGCAGTGCTTGAATCGCCTAATGAAAGCACCACATTAAAAGATGATTTGTAAAGAGAATGACCTTTAACATACAGCTCTACAGTTTGATAATTGTTGGTAAAGTTGTTTGTTGTGTTGCTGGTTATGCCTGATGTTTGACCGCTTTGCAAGCTATAGCTGCTGTTTTCAAGAGTAGGGTAATATGCATATATTCCTTGATAGCCGTCGTCTGTTTTGCCGACCTCAGCAATCCCCAAAGTAAATCTTCCGCTTTCAATTGATGCAACTTTGACAGATGCAGAAATTTTATAGATTTGATGAGGATTTATGTCAATAGCTTTTGACTGAACGCTTACATAACCAGAATCTGCATTTTTGTCAGTGTATAAAACCAAAGCTTGAGTGTTTTGTTTATCATCTAAAATGTCATAAGAAAGATCCATTCCGATATAGTCATAACCTGTTTGCGTTTTAAAATTGGAGGTTGGATCTTGCAATCTCATCACGCGAGCGTGACCGCTTTGTGACTGCTTCACATCCCAAGCAGGTGAAATGGTGTTTGAAGAAGTGATTTCATTTTCAAAATCAAAATTGTAACTTTCATCAACAATATTTTCATCAGCATCCAACAAAGTGGTAACCAAAAATTTTGTTTCTGGGTTTGTCAAATCGCTGTAATTATCACTTGAGTAGCCAGCAATCATTGCAGAGCTCATGAAGGCATTTGCTGAATATTGTGTGAGCGACACTTCATCAAAGAACACGACACCACTGCTATATTCGCCCGAATTTGTCCCAAGATAAAAATCTAAGGTGACAGTTTGCTCTTCATCACCAGTTGCAACAAAGATTTGATAAGATTGCCACTGAGAATTTGTCAAACGTTCATAGCCAATTTTCAAAGAGTTGTCCTCTTCATCAACGATGCCTGTCAAATAGGCAGATGCAAACACAAAGTCATCGCCATTCAAATCTGTTTTTACTGCAAAAGAAAAGCTGTAATAAGAATTTGGACTCAATGTGATTTCTGAAGATCGAAAACCTTTATTTGCTAAGTTATTGTTTGATGTTGAATCTGGTGTCTTGGAATTTATCATTAAAATTCTGCTGTCATCACCAAGCTCAGCAAGTGGATTTCTGTCAAGGCAATAATAATCTTCTTGATAGTGTGAAAAAGTGGAGTTTTGCCCATCGCCTTCACTTGACGAGCCTCTGCCAACATCAATAATCATTCCGTTTGCATTGCTGTCTGCATTGATGGCTTGCCAATTTCCAACAGCGCCATCATCATCGTCATCATATGGTGTTGAGCCGTCTTCAAAAGAAGGGTTTGTGATGTTGTCAGAGATGTCAACTCTGTATGAAGAGATATAAGAATTTGTTGTTTCATCCTCTGCTTTAGCAAACTTAAAAGCTCCCAGTCCCAAGGTCATGGAAAGGGGAATCATTGCTGCAGCGGAAAGAGATAAAGTAAGTTTGGATTTTTTAGTCTTTTTTCTGATCATAATTGCACCTTTTTGTAATTGAAATTGTTTATATACAAAATCACTAGAATATTATAATATATTTATTGCCACAAATCAAATAATTTTTGCAAAAATATCAATAATAAATTTATGAAATCGAAACAGCGAAGCTATGTCAATAATTGTTCAAATGACAATGTTGAAAGTCTTGAAAAAAAACAGATTTTTATTTTGATTTGCAGTGGGGCTTTGATCGGGCTGTTAAATGGTTTTTTTGGTGGTGGAGGTGGAATGGTTTGCGTTCCGCTGCTTGAAAAAGTTTTGCATCTTTCAAGCAAAGAATCTCATGCCACAGCTATTTCGGTTATCTTTCCTTTAAGTTTTGTCTCAGCTTGCATATATGTTTTCAACAATGCAATTTCTTCATTGCCATTGCTGACTGTCGCTCTAGGTTCGGTCTCTGGTGGAATAGTTGGAGCATATGTGTTGAAATTTATGCCGCCAAAGGCAATAAGATTAATCTTTGCAATCATCATGATAGTTGGCGGAGTAAGGATGATTATATGACAACGCTGATTTATATTCTTTTCGGTTTTTTGTCGGGAATACTGGGTGGTTTGGGAATGGGAGGCGGCACCATTCTCATCCCATTATTGACAATTTTTGTTGATTTAGACCAAAAAATGAGCCAAGGCATAAACTTGATAGCTTTTTTAATTATGGCTTTGTTTTCATTGATCATTCATTACAAAAATGGTTTTATCAAAACAAGAGGGATTATATATATCATTTTAAGTGGTTTGTTTTTTTCTTTGCTGGGGGCATTTGCAGCAAATGTCATACCATCAAGAATTCTGCGTGTTTGTTTTGGTATTTTTTTGATTATTCTTTCTTTTGAGCAAATCTTTAAGATTTTCAAGAAAAACAAAACGAAAGAAAGATAACTTTTATTACAAAATTTAGTTTACTTTCTTGACCAAATATGCTAAAATACAAGCAAACGGAGGACTGTATGGTTAACAAGGAAAAATGCATAGGTTGTAGGACATGTGTGGCAATTTGTCCTGTGGGGGCAATCAGCTTTGGTAAGGATGGCAAGGCTGAGATTGACAGAAAAAAATGCATTCATTGTGGTGCCTGCCAAGCCAGCTGTCCTGTTGATGCTATAAAACTTGATTAAGTGAGGATAAAGTGGAAAAATTAGCGATTTTAGAATTAAACGAAAGTATGTTGAGAGTGTCCATCTATAAGGTGAGCAATGGACGATTCCAAATGATTCTTGACAAAAATCAACCATTTAATTTGGGAAAAGAAATTTTAACAGAAGAGCTTATCAGACCAAAAACAAGAGCGGACTTATTAAATGTAATCAAAATTTACAGAAAACTTATTGAAAGTTACAAGGTAACAAAAATTGTCGCAGTGGCTTCAAAAATTTTGTTGCAAGCTCGAAATTATAGGGGATTCATTGATGAGGTCTATAACAATACAGCGATGACAATTCAAATTTTGTCTGATGAAGAATTTTTGAAAATTGTCTACAATTCTGTCGTAAATTCCATTGACAACTCAAAGGGTTTCTTCTTCTATATCGGTTGTGATTTTACAGGAATTGTCAAGTATAACAGAAGAACTATGCTGTCAAGTCAAATTTTACCTTTTGGCATTGATAATGCCAGCAAGGACGAACAGGGCAATGATCGAACTATTGCACAAATTGAAGATTTTGTTGGCAAACAACTTTCTTCTGTCGAAATTTTAAAAGAAATTGATAGTGAAAGCAATATTGTTGGCTGCGGAAATGCTTTTCTTGCATTTGGCAAAATCGCAAAAAAGATTGCAAGATATTCTCTTGATATAGATAATAATTTTGAAGTTTCAAGAGATATCATGGAAAAAACATATCAATTTATCAGTGGTATTGAGCTTGAAAAAATCGGAAAGATTAAGGGCATCAATTTTATCGAAGCGGACAAGGTCATCTGTGCTGTTGCTTTTGTCAAGGCTTTGTATTTGGCTAGTGGTGCAAACTCTATCGCAGTTTCAACGGCAAGTTTGCGTCATGGTCTTGTTATTCAAAATACCACAGTTCCATCACAGGCACAATTCAGTGATTTATTATCAAATTCTTTGGATAATTTCTATGAATTTAATAAAAATGAAAATTCAATTAATGAATATGTTTACCAAATGGCTATGATATTGTTTAAGCAACTGAAAGTAATGCACAAGCTGCCGAGATTTTATGTTAAACCATTGCGTATTGCATCCTTTTTGTATGATTGCGGAAAAGTGATAAATTATGATAATATGGAACGCAACGGATTTGATGTTATTTTAAATGCGGGCATCTGTGGCGCATCGCATAAAGAGCTTCTTATTGCAAGCTTTATCTGCCTTTGCCAAGACCTTGACAATCTGTCGCTGAGCGAATGGCTTAAGTATAAGGATATTTTAACCGATGAAGATTTGGACGCTGTGCGAAAGCTTGGTGTGATTTTAAGTCTTGCAAGAGCGCTCAATGCTTCACGCAAGCCGATAATAACAGATATAGTTTGCGATATTCTTGGAGATTCAATCATCGTTAAGACCATAACTGAAGGTAATGCTGAATTTGAAATTATGGAAGGCATGAAAGTTGCTTCAACTTACAAAAAAGTATTTAAGAAAAGTTTGCAAATCATTTGATTGGAGATGGTATGAAAAAGTATAGGTTTGCTATTGAAATTGGAGGGGCTTACACAAAAATTTTTGTCAAAGATTTTGGCATTGTTTTATGCGAGCCTACCTTGGTTGCTGCCAAAGCAAATGCCAGTGGCTATGAAATTGTAGCTCTTGGGGCAGAGGCAAAAAAACTTATAGGAAAAACTAGCGAAAATGTAGAAATTTTTAGTCCTATAATCAATGGTCAAGTGAGCAATTATGAATATTTAAAAGAGCTTATCGACTACTTTTTCAATAAAATAGCAATCCGACGCAAAAAAGAAAACATTATCGCTTTGGTAAATTGTGCAATAAACGAGAAGGAAAAAACTAATTTGCGAAATTTGCTCAATGCCGTTGGTTTTGGAGAAGTAGCTTTGGTGCCAACAGTGATTTGCTCATGTGTTGGTGCGGGAAAAAACATCAGTTCGACAAAAACAAACATGGTGATAAACATTGGCGGAGCCAACACAGATATTGCCGTTATCAACATGAACAGCATCATCAAAGGAGCAACACTTGGGCTTGGTGGCAAGGCAGTTGATGTTGCAATTACCAATGCTATCGCATACAATCACGGTATTGTGCTAGGAGTTGGAGTAAGTGAAAATTTGAAGGTCGAAATTGGCTCTCTTTATTCAAATGATACTTTGAATATGGAAGTAACAGGCATCGATGTTGAAAGCAAAATGCCAAAATCTTACATAATCACTTCAAACGACTTGTTGCCCATTCTTGAGCCATTTTATGATGAGATTATCAGATCTGCAGATGTAACCATCACTTCACTTGCACCGGAGATTTCAACAGATATAATAAACAATGGGGTGCTGTTTTGTGGCGGAATGAGCAATATTACAGGGCTTGACCACTATCTTAAACGAGAATTTCGCTATCCTTTTAAAATTCTTGCTGATGCAGAAAACATTTCAATTTTGGGTGCGGGAAAGTTGCTCGACGACTCGGAGCTTTTAAATAAAATAATTGAAAATTTTTAAATTAAGCATGCAAAAATTGCATGTTTTTTTATGCAAAATTTGACAAAATGATTGCAAAAAATCAAATTATCTCGTTTGCCCTAGCCAACTTGTTGATATACAATACTTGCAGGAGTAAAAATATGGCAAGAAAAATCGTTCTTACAAGCGGGAAGGGTGGTGTTGGAAAAACAACGGTTTGTGCAAATCTTGGCAAAAACCTTGCAAAACTTGGCTTTCGTGTTGTGCTTTTGGATGTCGATATAGGGCTCAATAATCTTGATGTTGTTATGGGGGTCGAAAATCAAGTTGTTTTCGACATAACTGATGTCATTATGGGCAAATGCAGGGCAAGACAGGCGCTGGTTCAAGACAAAAAAATTTCTTCGCTTTATGTTATGCCTTCAACTCATGCCTACAACAAGGTTAAAATTCTTGGAGAACACATCAAAAATGTGGTTGATCAGCTTGACAACAACTTTGATTACATTTTGATTGATTGCCCAGCCGGAGTTGAAGCAGGGTTTCATCGTGCCGTTTTTCCAGCAAATGAAGCCATTATTGTTGTTACTCCTCATCTTTCTTCCATTCGGGATGCCGACAAAGTTATAGCGCTGCTTAATGATTATAATATTGCAAGCAAAGGGCTTGTCATAAATCGTATGCGGGGAGATATGCTTTTGAATGGAGAACTTATGGATATTGACAGCATTGTAAAAGCTTTGGGTATTCCTCTTTTGGGCATTATTCCAGAAGACGATGCAATCGGTTCAAGTTGTTCGCTTGGCGGACAATGTGCTTCTCTGGAAAGTGCAAGAGCTTTTACATTGCTCAGCGAGAATATACATAATGGCTCGAAAAAGATTTTTGATTGCACTTACAAATATCGTGGACTTTTTGGCTATTTTAAAAGGAATTTGAAAAAGAGGGTGTGATTATGGATTATAGAATTTCAAATCGACTTTCTTGCATTTTAGAAGGCGACAAAATGTTTGACCCGCAAAGAATTTGCCAAATTTTAGAGAAAGAGCTTGAACCAATAATCAGCAATTTTTTAGAATTGGATGGGCAAGTAAAAGTAAGATATAAAAAAGAAAATTTGCAAAATATTTTCTTTATTGAGTTTGCCGCTCAAAGAATAAAACCTATCGGATATATTCCCTACTAAAATAAAAAATGCCGCATCACTACGCAGCATTTTAAATTTATTGATTTTTACAAAGGAAGTTGATTGAAAATTTCTTCACCTTTTTCTTTAAGGGGAGTTGTTTGATCAGAAGAAATCTCAATACCCATAAAGGAAATCAAAGTTTTTTCTTCATTTTTTTCTAGCAAAATTGACAGGTCGCCTTGAGTAAAGGCAATTCTGGCAACTTTGATTGATTTGTCAGCATTAAATTCAAAGTATAGTTGAGCATTAAGGCCAAAGAGTTCCATGTTTTGCTCTAAAACAGGTTTGTTGTTTGCCTCTATAACAATTGCAAAAACGGCAAGCCCAAGACCGATAATAAATCCATTGTCAGCGTCGGTTGTGTCAATTTCAAACAAAGCGGAGCTGTCTTGCGAAGAGTGCAACTCAACTTTAACAGAGAGTTTGGAATCGACAAAATCAGTCATAAAAAGGTTGATTCCATCTTCTGTTTCACTTAATTTCATCAAATAATTATTCGCAAATTCTAAATCAAGTGAGTTGCTTTTTGCTGTGATGTCTGTTATCAAACTTTCGTTTACATCGGCATGCAGTTGAGAGAGCAACAAGTATAGCAAATTGTTTGAAGATAAATTTATGCCAAAGTATTCTGATAAGAAGATTTGCAAACTTTCAATAACTTTTTGTGCACTTCCATCAGAGGTGTCAAGCAAGAATTTGGCAGTGTCAAGTTGCACGAAAATTTTGCTGTCATATAGTGCAACTTTGATTAGCCCTTCATTTAAGCTGATATAAATTTCTGGAGCAGGGGTGTTGATGATTTTGATTTGGCCTTGCAATGATGCCGTGCCCACAGTTAAATTGAAGGAACCTTCAACAGCGTTAGAAGAAAACAAGGTGGAAAAACTTTCAATATATGGTATCAACTGTGATAACTCTGAATACTGATATTTTTCTTCATCAAATTCAGGCATTACTGCGTTTTCTTTAAAGCCCAAATCTGCACTTGCAAAATCACTTGTGAAAGATATTGAACTTAACATTTCATCGTTTGATTCAACAACAAATTCGCCAATATTTTTGAGCATTAAGACATATGAGTTGTCAGTTTTGTATAATTTTTCAATAATAGACAAGTCCAAATCGGACAGGCTAAAGCTTGGCAAGTTACCCAGTATATCCTCTAGGTTTTCAAAATTCATGCTCAAAATGTCGGTTACAAATGATGGCAATTCTATGTTAAAGTTGTTTTGAAGCATCTCAAGCAAATCTGGCAAGTTTGTAAGATCAAATTGCAAGTAAATATTGAAAATATTGAAATAAATTTTATTGTCTTTTAGCGTCAAATTCAAAAAGTCTGCGACATTTACTGAAACAGCCTTCTGATTTTTGTCGATGTAAAGTGAAAGGCTTTGCTCTTTCAAAGATAAGTCTGGGCTTGTTACAGAAAATGCTCCGTCCAAGGCAATAACATCATTTTTGTTGTTGTAATTTAAAAATTTGTTGGCCAAGTCTAGCATAGCAGTCAAGTCTTTATAGCCTTCCGGGTCTATTGTTACCTGCATGTTATCGGCCTTGTTAAAATTCCCGTGGATCTCGATTTGGTAATTCTCTACAGAAAGGGTAGGAATTTGCAAAGATTTTAAATTATAGTTATGGTCAGTTTCAATAGTGATGTTTCCAATCTCTGGCAACTCTATTTCAATCATTCTGCTTTCATCCAAAACTGTTTCTTTTAAATTTGAGAGTAATGGTAAAATCTGATTAAGATCTAGTGAGCCTAAATCAAAGTCTAAAATCGGCAGTTCTAAGCCGAAGTTTTGCAATAATTGTGAAAGAGAGTTTATAAAATTGTTAGTGCTTATATAGAATTTGTTGTTAAAAGCATCAATGTAAAGATTTTGGCCAAGATAGGTCAGCCCTAAAGACAGATTTTGATCATTAGATGAGATTTTGATATCACTTGCAAGAGCGAGATTTTCAAGACCTTTTGAAAAATCTAATTGAGCATCTGCGCTTACAACAATTTGTGAAGACAAGCTTTCTTCTTGCTCGTTTACAGTTGAAATTGTTGCCTGCAAATCAAAATCTAAAGCAGAATTTTGCATAATGTTCATCACGATGTTTGAAATTTGCTCTGGCATTTGAGCTGTGCTTTCAGCAGGTGAAGAGCTTGAATTGCCATTCCAAGAAATCAAAATTACACCATAAGCTGAAGCTATGGATATAATCAAATACATGAGTGTGTAAGATATGTATCTTAAGATCCTTTTCATTTTCTGCTCCTTATAAAACTTCGATTAAAACATCTTGGTCAAAGTAGAAATAGTTGTCAAGTGTGCCAGTGCATGAATTTTTCATTCCAAAGGCAACGATTGAGTAAACTTCAGTAGAGCAAATTGAAACAAAATTCCAATTTTCATCTATGGTAACGACTTGTGTGATAGAGCTAAACTCTGGATAAGAGGATAGGTTGCTGGTATATTTTATCTGATTTATATAGTTTAAAACACTATAAATTGGGTCGAGCACCATGGTAAATTGATAGTATTTGCTGCCATCTTCATTTTCAATAATTTCAACCTCTCCGTCCAAACTGTTTGAAACGGTTTGGTCAGCAATGATGAAGTTTTGGCTGGTGTTTGGCAGTCCGCCTGTCAAATTTTTGTAATTTGTCGGAAGGTAGGTGTTTCGCTCTCCATTCCAATCGGCTGATTGGTTTGAAGTTATTTGACCTTTTATTGTGGTGACGGAAGTCTGGTTTTTGTTCATTTGAGCAATTTCAGCAATTTTCATCAAACCATTGCTTATGCTGATCGATTGGTAGGTGTTTCCATCATATTTCTTTTCGCTGTAAATACTTTGAGTTGCAATGGTTTTTATTTGACCGTTGCCCTGTATGAGATATTGGTCTGCATTCTCAAAGTTATAGTTTGCCAGCTGATAATTTTCCGCTAAAGACAAATCTTGAGGAGTTATTCCTTTTTCGCTAGCAATGATTTCAAAGTTTGACATATCTGTTTCAGAATAGTTGTCATTTAAAATTTTTTTGAATGCAGAGTCAAGTGTTTCATTCTGTCTGCTTTCATATTCACTCAGTTGCTGCAAATAGGTGTTCCAGTCCAAACTTGAAGATAGCACATTTGTGTAGTACCAAGAGCCAAGACCAACACCTGTTACGATGGCGCATAAAGCGAAGATGCATTTGTTTAACGCTCTTCGTTTAAATGAACGTTTTTTCTTGACAGATTGTTTTGAAAGTTTTCTCGCTTTGGCATCGACGACTTTTCTCTTTTTGTAAACCCACTGTGTTGTGAGATAAAAGAATGGAGCTTTTTTGTTTGCTTCAATTATGTTGAAATATCTATTCTTTAAAAAATTTTTGTTAAATATTGAATAGTCAACTTCCGCCATGTCAATTTGATCGTTTGATTGCGACACAACTTCGTTGCTGTCATTTTTCTTTGTCATTACCACCACTCTCAAAAACCTTTGGCTAAAGGTTTCTTTTTTAAGTATATAAAACATCCTAATAGATGCATAAAGTTTGATTAAAGCATCGGTTTTACCTTTGCCGTTTATAGTATAATATATTTGATAAATACTGTCAATAATTTTTACGCAAAAAAAGTAATTTTTTCAAATTTTATGTATAAATATGCAAAAAACATTTGGTTTATGCAGAAAAATGGTGTATAATAAAATCACTTTCCTAAGGAGAAACCATGAGCGGAACACTAGTTGAAGAGTTTGTAAAGCAATTCAAAAAAGATTATTCTCTTGAAGAGTATCAAGAAAATCAACCTCTTTCTGAAGAAGATGGTTTGTTTATGCATTATTCACTGTTGGCTATTTTGAACAAAGAAGAAGAACAATCTGTCAAAGAGCAGTTTTTTGATACTGTGAAAGTTTTGCCTAGATATGCCGACTATTTTTCTTTGCAACAAAAAGAAGTTTTTTCAAACAAGGTTGAACTTGCCCAGAAGATAGAAGAATTTGTTGAAACACCGCTGCAAGGGAATAGTGGAATTGCCTATAGCGATTCAAAACTAGCTTTAAAATCTGACAATCAAATTTTTCGAGAATCAGTGATTGAAAAAACAGCTTCAACTTATGGAATGGATGTTAAACAAATCAAACAACTTCTGGCACCAAAGCTTGAAGAATTTTTGAACAATAAATTTGACTATTACAAACAGGCACTTCTTAATGAGCATGGTCTTTACAACTATTGCGCAGCTCAAAAATAAGATCTGCCAAATATTTTTAAATTTCTGCAAAAAATGCTTGACAAGATATATAAAAATATATAAAATAAAATCGTCTTAACCAAATAAGGCGTTTTTTGTCTGTATTAGCCCCACAGCCTAAAAGAGCCTGTATGAAAAGACTAAATTTTCGGAGGAAATCAAATGAAAACTTTTATGCTTAAACCAACGGATGTTGAAAGAAAATGGTTCGTTGTTGATGCAACAGCTATTCCGCTTGGCAGGGTGGCTTCACAAGTTGCAGACATTTTAACAGGAAAAAACAAGCCTTCTTATACTCCACATGTTGATAATGGCGATTTCGTTATTGTTTTAAATTCTGACAAAATCGTGCTCACTGGCAAAAAAACTGTGGATAAAAAACTCAGATGGCACACTGGCTATGTTGGCGGCCTTAAAGAAATTGATTATGGCACTTTGATGGCAAAAAACAGCCCAAAAGCAGTTGAAAAAGCAGTTAAAGGAATGCTTCCAAAAACTTCTCTTGGCAGAAAGCAAATCACAAGACTTTATGTTTATAAAGACGGAGAACATAATCATCAAGCACAAAAACCAGAAATGGTTGAGTTAAAAGGAGCTAGAAACTAATGGCAGAAAAGAAAGTTAAAAGCAATCAAATAATTGCTACAGGAAGAAGAAAAAAATCTATTGCAAGAGTAAGACTCTTTCCAGGAACAGGAAAATGCACTGTCAATGGAAGAGAAATGGGTGAGTATCTTCAAAGAGACACCTTGCTTTTAGTTGCTAGACAACCATTTGAAATAACCGGTACAGGTGACAAATATGACATTATTGTTCGCGTTGTTGGCGGTGGCGTTTCTGGTCAAGCTGGTGCAATTTGCCACGGTCTTGCAAGAGCACTTGTAAAAGCAAATGAAAATTTCAAAAAAGAACTTAAAGAAGCAGGACTTTTGACAAGAGACCCAAGAATGAAAGAAAGAAAAAAATATGGTCTCAAAAAGGCAAGAAAAGCATCTCAATTCTCAAAGAGATAAAAAAAGCAGGTTTTACCTGCTTTTTTCTTTATTAAAACTAATTTACAATGATATCCGTTTGAGCTCTCAATGGTTCGTTTTTGCAATAATCAATCTTATGAAAACCATCAATTCTGATTCACTAAATTTTCTCAGCATCATGATCTCTAATTTCTTCTACTATTTGATTTCTCAAAGATCTATTGTTATATAGGAATGAGTAGCCAATTTGTTGGATGTTAGGTAAAGATATTTGTTTTAAAGTTTCGTTATAGTACAAAAAGTTGTTACCAATCTGTTGAACACTAGGTAAAGATAAATGGATTAATGATCTGTTCAAAGACAAAAAATTATTCCCAATCTGTTGAACACTAGGTAAAGATAAATCTGTTAAGGTTTTGTTCGAAAACAAAAATCCGTCACCAATTTGTTGTACA
>CAMMDQ010000005.1 GCA_946495675.1 uncultured Bacillota bacterium
CCGACACCAATCTGTTGAACACTAGGTAAAGATAAATCTGTTAAGGTTCTGTTCGAAAACAAAAATCCGTCACCAATCTGTTGAACACTAGGTAAAGATATTTGTTTTAAAGTTTCGTTATTATGCAAAAATCCGACACCAATCTGTTGAACACTAGGTAAAGATAAATCTGTTAAGGTTCTGTTCGCAGACAAAAAATAGTCCCCAATCTTTTGAACACTAGGTAAAGAAATTTGTTTTAAAGCTTTGTTTTTGTCCAAAAAATTATTCCCAATCTTTTGGACGTTAGGTAAAGAAATTTGTTTTAAAGTTTCGTTATTTTGCAAAAAATTATTCCCAATCAGTTGAACACTAGGTAAAGATAATTGGGTTAATGATCTGTTCAAAAACAGAAAACAGGTTCCAATATTTTGGACGTTAGGTAAAGAAATTTGTTTTAAAGTCTCGTTACTGCACAAAAAATTATTCCCAATCAGTTGAACACTAGGTAAAGATAAATCTGTTAAGGTTTTGTTCGAAAACAAAAATCCGACATCAATCTTTTGGACGTTAGGTAAAGAAATTTGTTTTAAAGTTTTGTTATAGTACAAAAAACTGTAACCAATTTGTTGAACATTCGGCAAAGATAATTGGATTAGAGTGTTGTTTTCATACAAAAATTTATCATTAATATAGGTAGCGTTTGGATTCGAATAGCCGATAATACAATTATGTTTGTTAAGGAATATTTCAATCACCTCTCCCTGTGAAGGTGTGATTTGGACTATGAGTCCCTCTGTTGTTGGGATGCGTTTTATGGTTTGAATTTCACCAACACTGTCAGGGAAAGCATCATAAGCGGCATCTTCTGTGTCAAGGTAAACATCGTCTTCACTGTCAAGGAAAGCCTCGTAAGCGTCATCTTCTGTGTCAAGGGAAACATCGTCTTCTATAGGATTTATATAATCATAAATTTTCTTATTTTCAATATCTAAAACAAAATGGTCGAAAAGAACAAATTTATTTTGATCTAAAATTTTGACTTCCCCATGTTCAATGATAGTATTGTTAGGACAATAATAAATATCGCCAATTTCATAATTATATTTGTAAAATTTGTTATCTGCGGCTTGCACATAATTTGGAATTTTAAAGCTTATTTCTTCATCATCTAAAAGATTTATATTATAAGTATTTACAAATGCTTGTGTCAATCCTTCAATTATGTTGTCCAAATTATTGCTGAATGTGGCATCAGGATTGCCACAGTTTATTGCATGGTTATATCTGTTTTTTATAGAAAGGGTGCTTGGGTTTGTTTTTGAAAATTGGATGCTTATAACGCTTATTCCATAATCATCTTCTCTTCTGGGGTTTTTAAAATCTTTGCGCTTTATCTCATCCACATTCTTTTTTACTGCAAACCATACGCGACAAGAATCCAATCTGCCGCCATTGAATGTGTAAAGCTCTTCGCCTTTTCTATATTCTGGCTTTCCACCTGTGTAAATCGGTGTTGGCTCACCACGATAATAATAATGCCTAAAACTTTGAATATCCTTTTCGGTTTTGCATTCAGGATAGAGGATATAACCCGCTCTATCCATGAGTTCTTCTGGTGAAAGATTAACTTCCTTAGAGCTTTCTGTGACTTTATTTGCTAAACTATAAATATAATTTTTGAAATTAATGGTTAAATCATGACTAATTATATCTTCATACAGTTCTCTGCTTGGTACAAAGCGATCGCCAATCAACCGTGAAAGCAATCCTTCAGTTTCTAGTATGGTAGGAAAAAGATCTCTACATAAATGAGAAAATTTTTCGCCATAATGTTTCTTTATCCATTTTAAATCTGTATTTTCCATATTATCCATACCTCCTTTGCAGTAAATATTGTTTATCTTTTGTCATAAGTCCTACTAAATCTATTTTATCTAATTTAGTGTTGCTTGCCTCTAAAATCCCAAAAGCATACGGCTGACAGTAACGCTCATGATTTGGATTTAGTAAATTTTCGTTTAATAAAAGAAAATCATTTACTTTTGGATAATCTATTCCATAAAACTCTAGAATAAGTCTATATTCCTTATTAGTTTTTATATCTTGCAAGAAATATTCATGAACTTTGTTTAGTTTGATTATCTTCAATACTGAATACACTTTCACCTCTCCCTAATTATGTTATCATAAAACAGAATAAAAATCAAGACTTTATCAAAAATCCTTTAAAATAAAAGTCAGGTCGTCAAAATCAAGGGAGACTTTTGTTTGCTTACAATATATTCACTTTTGATTTTTTGTTGCAATTTGATTGTTAAAAATAAGACCTTTATGATATAATAATAATATGAAAACTCAAACAAATTTAAAATATGAAATCATTATCATAGGTGGCGGACCTGCTGGAATTGCGGCGGGCATCTATGCTGCAAGGGCAGGGCGAAAGGTGCTTATCATTGAAAAATATGCACCGGGCGGACAGCTCAATCTGATAGGGGAAATAGAAAACTATGCTGGTTTTAAAAAAATTGCTGGCTCTATGCTTGCACAAAATTTTGAAGAACACGCAAAATCACTTGGTGTTGAATTTGTAATGGATGAAGTTGTTTCTGTGGAAAAATCTAAGGGTGGTTTTGAGATAAAAACAAACTCAGCTTCATATCAAGCGATTTCAGTTATACTCGCCGGGGGCTGCCACTCAAGAGAGCTTGGCATTGATGGCGAAATGAAATTTAAAGGTCATGGTGTGAGCTATTGTGCACTTTGCGATGGTAATTTTTTTAAGGGAAAAACCGTGGCGGTTGTTGGCTCTGGCGATTCTGCTTTTTCAGATGCCGTTTATCTTGCAAGCATTTGCAAGAAGGTTTATGTGTTGACAAAAGCCAAACTCAAATTGCATAATTATGCAGAAGATGAGCTGGATGACAAGAAAAATGTTAAAATATTGAAAGCAGCCATTTCAACTCGAATCTTGGGCGAAGAGAAACTTGAAAGACTGGAATATGAGCAGGACGGGAAAATAAAAACTATTGCAGTTGATGGGGTGTTTGTCGCAATAGGAAGGACCCCAGAAACTCTCATCTTAAAAGATTTTGTTGAGCTCACCGATGGCGGCTATGTGAAATCAAACGACAAAATGGAAACATCTCTTGCGGGGGTGTTTGTGTGCGGGGATGTTCGAGATGGCAGCATAAGACAAATTGCAACTGCTGTAGGGGACGGAGCTATTGCCGGCACAAATGCCAATAAATATGTGCTTTTAAAGCAAAAGAAAAAGAAGTCCTGATAATTGCATTAAATTTTCAAAGATTAAAAAAAGCTGATAAACTCAGCTTTTTTTGCATTTATTAAACACAAACGATAACGCCTTTTTCAAGTGCATAATATGAGCACAATCCCTTTGTTGCTACCACTCTTACTTCTTTAAAATGGCATTTCTTTTCGAGTTCAGCTTTGATCATTGCAACTTCTTCATCAGCATAGCAGTGAGATATTATGATGGGCTTATTTTCAATATCTTTTGTCTTTTCACTTATCATTTGAACCATTTTTGAGATTGCATTTTTAATCCCTATTGTCTTCTTGGCAATTTTTATCTCTCCATTGTCTGCCACACATATTGGTCTGATAACCAAAGTGCTTGCAATAAGACCTGCAATTCGGCTCATGCGACCGTTGTTTACAAGATTGTCAAATCTTTGCAAGATAAAATATAAATCTCGCTCATCACGATATTTGGTAATAGCAGTTTGTATTTCGTCAAAAGAAAGGCCTTGATTAATAAGTCTCACAAGTTCGTCGACAATCAAAATCTCAGTTCCTGAAACAGCTTTTGAGTCGATCACGCAGATATTTTCTGGCTTGGCATAAGACTGCTTTGCAACTATTGCTGAATTGTAGCAACCAGAAAGTTTTGATGTGATGGTTACAATAAAAGTGTAATCAGCATTGTCAAAAAGCTCCAAAAAACTTTGTGGAGCAGGGCATGCACTTGAAGACTTCTTTGACTTTTTCATCTCGTCAAGCATTGCTTTGCAGTCAAGTTTGTCGTCATCCACAAACTCTTTTTCTCCTACATTTATTAGTAGCGGCACAACAGAAAAACCGATTTTTTCATTTTTAAGATAGTCGCTTTTAAGTTCTGAGCAACTGTCAACAATTATTTGAAATTTCATATCAACTCCTCAAACGGATTATTTTCTTTTTAAGATAAAAATTTGTTTTTTACAAACTTTCACAATCTAGTATAATACAATATGAAAAATTTTCAAACTAAATTCTCTTTTAAAAAGACAAGTTTTTTAAAAATTTTTAAATTCGACAAAATTCACTCTTGAACATGTTTGCTGGTGTTTATAAACTTGCTCATATTTGAAGCAAGTTCAATTTTGCCATACTTTTTGTTTATGTGTTCAAGGGCTTTGGAATAATCCTTTTTATTATCAAAAAAAGACAGCTGAACAGCATCAGCACTTGCAAGTGAAGATGCTCTAAGTCGGACAGCTCTGACAGGGTAGTCGTATCTCCAGATCTGATCGGCAATTTTCATGGCGTTTTTTGCAAGTTCTTTGACGGAATTTGTGGGGGATATTTTCATTGATTTGTGGATTTTTTTCAGTTTGTTGTCTTTTATAGAAAGTGAAAGAGTATTTGCAACAACCTTGTGCTTGATCATGCGTGCAGAAACTTTCTCTGCAAGAAAAAAGACAACTTTTTCTATATCTTGTCTTTTTACAATGTCTTTGATTGTTGTGGTCCCATTGCCAATGCTTTTTGGGGGAGGAAGAGTGTAATAATCAGCCACCGGTGAGTTTTCTTCTCCAAGCAAAGCTTGTTTTAAATTTATACCTGTGACGCCCATCAAATGTTGAAGGTAACCATCTTCAAGTTTGACAAAATCTCCAATTGTAAAAACTGAAATTGAGTTGAACTTTTTTTCAAGCCTTCTACCAATCCCAATTATTGAGTTTAGCGGCAAATCGTAAGTTATTTTTTCATAATTTTTTTTGTCAATGATTGTGGTGCAGTCTGGCTTTTTTAGGTCAGAGCCAAGTTTGGCAAATATTTTTGAAAATGACACACCAACAGAGACTGTAAAACCAAATTCTTGTTTGACTTTTTGCCTGATTTCGTCAGCAATTTGCCGACCGGTTTTCTTCAAATATTTCAAGCTGTCGCTGACATCAAGCCAGCATTCGTCAAGACCAAGAGGCTCGACAAAATTGGTGTATGAAAGATATAATTGATGCAATCTAAGTGAGATTTCTTCATACAAGTCGTAATGAGGCCCTAGGCATACAAGTTCAGGACAAAGCGCTTTTGCTTCTCCAATGACTTGACCAGTTTTCACACCATATTTTTTTGCTATCTCATTTTTGGCAAGAATTATTCCTGTTCTTTTCTCAGGATTACCTGTGACAGCAACAGGTTTATCTCTAAGCTCAGGTTTGGTCGCACACTCGACAGAAGCAAAAAAGTTGTTGACATCTGAATGTAAAATAACCCGCTCTTTCATTTGCTTTTCATCTCCCTTTTAGTGTATAATTGCCTTTAAGAAGGGATTTTATGACAGATATGCGATCGAATTTTAGAAATTGTTTTTGTAATCCATTCTCTTTTCTGCCCTTAGAGCAAAGAGAGAATGTCGGTTTGTGGGACAAAAGAGATCTTGAAAGTCTTTATGAATTTGTTATTGCAAAAAATTGCCAAGGTGGCATCAAAGAACTGTGGATTTTGAATGACTTTATGCTGGATTTAAGCAAATTTGCAACAAAGTATGATATAAAGATAAAAAGCATTATCAAGGCTGAGAAAGTTTTTTCAATGCCAAGTTCTTTGCTTGTTGATGATGGTTTGCTTGTTTTTCTTGATAAATTGGAAGATATGAATGAGAACTTTTTAAGCGAAATTGTAAATTTTTCATCAAAGTTTGATTTGCCTTTAATTATAAATTTCGGGCAAAATTTGCAGATGCTGGGACTTATTGAAAATCGTTACTGCAAAAGTCCTGAAAGGGTGCTTGAAGACTTTGGTCTGCTTGATCGAAAGTGTTTTCTTTTGGGCTGCAACTATCTTGACAAAGATGCTTTAAGTTTGTTTGACAATTATGATGTAGAGTATATTTTTAGCCCAATTACTGACGCTGAAAAGGGGGCGGGGTTTATCAACTTCAAACTTTATGAAAGCAGAATTTGTCATCTTGCAAGCTGTGATGAACGCGATATTGACCTTCAAAAGCAAGCTGATTTTTTAAGACTTTGCACAAACAATTTGCTTAGTTTACAAAATGCGGTTGCAGTCCAAAAATATTTAAACATTCTTCCTTTTGCCTGTGATGTTGAAGATGAGCAAACAGCAATAAAAATTTTAAAGTCGAAGACAACTTGCCATGTTGAAAATTTTGAGAAAACTGAACAAAATTATCATAAATTGCTTGCTCGAAAGGACGAAATAATTTAAAATATAGTTTGTAAAGTCTTTTATTTTGAAGATTTATTCTACATTGAAAAAAGAAAATTTTAAGGAGAAAATTTTATGGATTTAGCGTTAACACTAGCACAGGAATTTGGAATAAAACAGGAGTATAGCCAAAACCTTATCAGCCTTCTTGATGAAGGTTGCACCATCCCTTTCATAGCCCGTTATCGAAAGGAAATGCATGGCACTTGTGATGACCAAACGATCAGAGCTTTTGCCGACAGACTGAAATATCTGAGAAATCTTAACGACGAAAAAGCCAAAGTTGAAAAAGCAATCACCGAGCAGGGCAAATGGACGGACGAGCTTGCCGCGGCTTTGCAAAGCGCAAAAACTTTGACCGAAGTTGAAGATATTTACAGGCCTTACAAGCCAAAACGCAAAACAAGGGCATCAGTTGCAATCGCCAAAGGTCTTGACCCTCTTGCTGACGTGCTGCTTATGCAAAGCAAAAGTTTGGTGCTGGCAACAGAGGCCGAAAAATTTATCACCGAAGAAGTGCCAACAGTTGAAGAGGCAATCTCAGGTGCAAAGGATATTGTTGCAGAACGCATTTCTGATGACGCACAACTTCGAAAAGAGCTTCGCTCACTTATCGAAAACAAAGCAATGATTGAATGTCAACTGCTTGAAAATGAAAATAGTTATACATACGAGACATATGCAAACTTTAAACAAGAGATTAAATCTATTCCAAGCCATAGAATTTTAGCAATTAATCGTGGCGAAAAGGAGAAATGCCTTAAAGTTGACATTGTCATCAATCCAGAGCTTATGTTTGAAGTGATCACAAAATATTACAAGAAAAACAATCCTGACACAGACAAGGTGATGGAAGAAGTGATTGAAGACAGTTACGAAAGGCTGCTCTTTCCTTCTCTTGAGCGTGAAGCAAGAGCGAACTTAACTGATCGAGCAAACGAGCAGGCTATCAAAATGTTTGAGGTCAATCTTAAGCCTTTGCTTATGGAAGCCCCACTTAAAAACAACATTATTTTAGGGCTTGATCCAGCCTATCGAACAGGTTGCAAAATTGCTGTGATCGACAAAAACGGAAATGTGCTTGCAACTACAGTGATTTATCCAACGCCGCCACAATCAAAAACAGAAGAGTCTATTGAAAAGCTGAAAACTTTGATTGAAAAATACAAAGTTGATGTAATTTCAATTGGCAACGGCACAGCATCAAAAGAAGCTGAAATTTTTGTTGCCGAACTCATAAAACATGTTTCAAGACCAGTAAGTTATGCAGTGGTAAGCGAGGCGGGGGCTTCAGTTTATTCAGCAAGCAAGCTTGGCGCCGAAGAATTTCCAGACTACGACGTTTCGCTAAGGTCGGCTGTTTCAATCGCAAGAAGACTGCAAGATCCACTTGCCGAACTTATCAAAATTGATGTCAAATCTATCGGTGTGGGGCAATACCAACACGATATGCCTCAAAACAGATTGACCGAGGTGTTGACCGGCGTTGTTGAAGACTGCGTCAACAGTGTTGGAGTTGACCTTAACACTGCAAGCCCAAGCCTTTTGTCTTATGTTTCAGGGCTTAATATGTCTATTGCAAAAAATATTGTGGCTTATAGGGCGAAGATTAAGGGAATCACAAACCGAGAACAACTTTTGTCAGTGCCAAAGCTTGGTCCAAAGGCTTACGAACAATGTGCAGGCTTTTTGCGTGTTGTTGGTGGCGACGAGATTTTGGATAATACAGCTGTTCACCCAGAAAGTTATCAGGCAACCAGAAAATTGCTAAAAATATTTGATTTGACTGAAGAAGATGTCAAAAATGGGAATATTTCCACTTTGCCAAATCTTATCAAACTTAAAGGAGAAGAAAAGGTTGCAAAAGAATGCGAAGTGGGTTTGCCAACACTTGATGATATTGTCAAAGAACTTCTCAAACCTGGCAGAGACATTCGTGAAAGCATGCCAAAACCAGTTCTAAGAAGCGATGTTCTTTCAATGGAAGATCTAAAAGAAGGAATGGTGCTTTCTGGAGTTGTGCGAAATGTTATTGACTTTGGTGCTTTTGTGGATATTGGAGTTCATCAAGATGGACTTGTTCACATAAGTCAAATTTCTGATGCTTACATAAAGCACCCTTCTGAAGTGCTTAAAGTTGGACAGCGTGTGGATGTTAAAGTTTTGTCAGTTGACCTGCAAAAGAAAAGAATTGCTTTGACAATGAAAGGTATTGATAAAGACTAATTGCAGGAGAATATATGAACAAATGCCCATATTGTAACACCACTTTTAATGAAATCAAACAAACCGGGTTTGTCGGATGTGCAAGGTGCTATCAAGAAATTGATCAGCTGAAAGAACTTGTGCATGACCTTTATGGCGACAAAAAACACAAGGGCAAAAAAATTGGAGGGGAAGATGGAAGAATTTGACAACATTGCCATTTCTTCCAGAATTCGTCTCGCAAGAAATGTTGATGGGCTTAAGTTTTACACCAAGCTTGACAGCGAAATTGATGCAAGCTACATCACCAATGCGGTCATCAAAACGCTAGAAAAGTTTGAGGTTTTTTCACACATAAAACTGAGTGATTGTTCGCTGAATGAATGCAATGCTATGTTTGAGAGGCATCTTATCAGCAGAGAACTTATTGAAAACAAAGACATATCTTCTCTTGCAATAAGTGAAGATCAAAAAATAATAGTGATGATCAATGAAGAAGATCATATCAGAGAACAATGCATTGAAAATGGTTTTAATCTTTACAAACCATATCGCAGACTTAATAAGATTGATCAAGAAATTTGTGCAAGTTTGCCAATCGCTTTTGATAATGATTTAGGATTTATCACAGCCTCTCCTTCAAATCTAGGCACGGCAATGCGAGCTTCAGTTATGCTTTTTCTGCCTGCTCTAGAAAGGCAAAACAGCATTGGTCTTATATATCATTTGGCCAAAGAAAACATGCTGACAGTGCGTGGCTATTATGGGGAAGGCAGCGGGGCAAAAGGCAGTTTATATCAAATTTCAAATCAAGGTTCTTTGGGCTATTCTGAAGATGAAATCATTGATAAAGTCAGTCAGTTTATTTATGATGTCATAGAAAAAGAAAAGTTGGCAAGAGAGCAAATTCTCAGTGAAGAATATGACAAAATCAAAGATGAGTGCCTGCGCAGCTTTGGAATTTTAACAAATTGCTATTGCCTTGAAGAAGATGAAATGCTCTCACTTCTTTCTTCTGTCAAGTTTGGCGCAGCTCTTGGTTTTTTGACTATCAAGGATGATGAAAAATTTATGAAGTTGTTTTATGAGGGGGCAAGTTCAAATTTAAAAGAAATTTTTGATTTTTTTGAAAATAAAAAGGAAAACATTGTAAGGAGTGAGTATATTTCTAGAGAGATAAAAAATCTCGTTCAAAGGAGGAATACATGAATTATCAATCATCTTCGTTTTCAGATAATATTGAAAAAGTAATAAAAAATGCCAGCAAAATTGCCTTAAGATTCGGGTCCAATCTTGTGGGCAGCGAACATATTCTTTATGGATTGACAGCCGTTGAAGGCACTCTAGCAAGTGAAATATTGGCTGAAGAAGGTATTTCCGAAAGCACAATGTTTGATTTTTTTGAGCAAAATGCCGACGGAGACATTCTTTTCAGCACAGAAGTTGAACTTACACCACGCACAAAAGATTTGTTTCGAATTGCACAAGAGATTGCTCTTCAAATGAATCATTCTTTTCTTGGCACAGAGCATCTTTTGCTTGCTTTGCTTTCTTCAAGCGGCTCAGTAGCTTACAGAATTTTGCAAGGGCCTTTTAATGTTGACATCGAAGCAATGCGTGGCAAAGTTATAAGGGCTTTGCAGGCAAACACTTCTCCTTCAGCAGAAGATAAGGATGGACAAAAATCATCAAACAAACAATCGGGCAGCACTTTGCCAGAAAAATTACTTGATATGGGCACTGACATCACCTTAAAAGCCAAAGAGCATAAACTTGATCCAGTGATTGGCAGGGAAGAAGAAATTCAGCGAGTTGTTGAAATTTTGTGCCGAAAAACCAAAAACAATCCTGTTCTTATTGGTGAAGCAGGTGTTGGAAAAACTGCGGTTGTTGAAGGATTGGCACAAGCTATCGTTTCAGGTGATGTTCCAGAAATTTTAAAAGATAAAGTGATTTATTCTTTGGAAATTGGGGGGCTGATGGCAGGCACAAAATATCGTGGAAGTATGGAAGAAAAACTGAAAGATGCCATTGAAACAATCATTGCTAGCAAAAATATTATAGTTTTTATTGATGAAATTCACACGCTTGCTCAAGCTGGAAGCGAGAAAGGGGAGACATCGCCTGCTGATATGTTAAAGCCTTATCTTGCTCGAGGAGAAATGCAAACTATTGGTGCAACTACCACAGATGAATATAGAAAGTTTATTGAAAAAGACAAAGCTCTTGAGCGTCGGTTCCAACCAATAATGGTTAATCCGCCTTCAGTTGAACAGACTATTCAAATTTTGAAAGGTCTTAAAGATAGCTACGAGGCGTTCCACAAAATCACTATAACTGATGAGGCTATTGAGGCTGCTGCGGTGTTGTCAGATAGATATATCTCTGACAGAAGCTTGCCTGACAAAGCGATCGACCTTATTGATGAAGCAAGCAGCAAAGCGAAGGTGAATTATACTGTAAAGCCACAAGAAATTCGAAGTTTGGAAGAAAAACTTAAATCACTTTCAGCAAGCAGAGATGAAGCAAGTTTGCAAAGAAACTATGAAAAAGCCGCAAAATTGCAATCTGAAATCATTAATCTTGAAAATGATATCAAAAAGAAAAACGAAAAACTTTTTGGCAAAAGTGAAAAAGCTGTAAATAAATCTATAGGAGCAAATGAAATTGCTGCAGTAGTTGCAAAATGGACGGGAATCCCAGTGACCAAAATCACAGAAAGCGAAAAGGACAGACTTCTCCATCTTGAAGACATTTTGCATAAACGAGTTGTTGGACAAAATGAAGCCGTCAGTGCGGTGGCAAAAGCTATAAGAAGGTCCAGAGTTGGTCTGCAAGATTCAAAAAGACCTATCGGCTCCTTCTTGTTTATGGGGCAAACTGGTGTTGGAAAAACCGAACTTTGCAAAGCGATTGCTGAAGCTATGTTTGATGATGAAAACAACATCGTCCGAATTGATATGAGTGAATATATGGAGTCTCATTCAGTGTCAAAATTGATTGGCTCTCCTCCAGGATATGTTGGATTTGAAGAAGGTGGACAACTGACTGAAGCTGTCAGAAGACACCCTTATTCTGTTGTGCTTTTTGATGAGATAGAAAAGGCTCATCCAGACATCTTTAATGCTCTATTACAAATACTTGATGATGGAAGACTTACCGATGGTCAAGGGCGAACAGTATCATTCAAAAACACAATTATCATTATGACAAGCAATTTGGGGGCAAACGAAGTTCGTGAGCATCGAAGAAGCTTGGGATTTGGCGGAGAAGATAGCGAAGAAATTGATGCAAACAAAATCTATATGGATGCATTAAAACATAAATTTAAACCTGAATTTATCAACAGAATCGATGTGATTTGCGTTTTCCAACCATTATCACACGAAGATCTTGTCAAAATTGCAAAAATTTTAATTTCAAACATAAACAAACGCTTGAAAGAAAAAAATCTTTCACTCAAAATCACTGAAGAGGCACTTGACTATGTCGTATCAAAGGGTTCAAACACTGAGTATGGTGCAAGACCTCTTAAACGATTTATACAACAAGAAATCGAAGATAACATTGCGGAAATGATCTTGATGGGCAAGCTCAAAAATGAAGGAACAATAGTGATTGATGTGAAAGACAATTTGCTTTCTTTTGAGAATGAATAAAGGTAAATATGAAAATAACTGGGACAAAAGAATACAAACCAACAGATGAACAAATTGATCTGGTCAAACAAAGATTTGAAAAAATCAAAGGTCTGCTGAAAGGGCCTGTGAGTTTTTCTGCGAGGATAGGAAACGGCAACTTTTCTTTCACTTTAAAAACGACTTTTATAAAATTCAAAGTTTGTGAAAAAGGAGATAAGGTTGAACAAAATGTGGTCAATGCTTTTGCAAACCTTGAAACTTATTTGAGCAGTCAAACCAAAATTATTGCCTCCGAAGACGATGAAAAAGAGTGAAACATTCAATTATTTTATGAAATTTATTTGGAAATTTAATGATAGTTTGTTAAAATGTAATCAGGAGGATGATATGAAGATTGAAGTCTTAGAAAGGGGTGGCTATAAAGCTACAAAAAGAATTAGAACAATTATTGAAGACAAACTTGCAAAACTTGACAAATATTTTGACGATGACCCAGCTGCGAAAGTGGTGCTTTACAAAGTTGCAAAACAAGACAAACTTGAAATAACAATTTCAAGCAAAGGATTGCTGTTTAGATGTGAAGTTGCAAGTGACAATATGTATAGCAACATTGATTATGCACTTCCAAAACTTGAAAAACAGATTGTAAGGTATAATGATAAGAAAAAAGGCAAGAAAAAGAGCAAGGCAATCTTGCCAGAGTTTCCATATGAATTTTTGGAAGAAACTCCAGAAGAACTCCCTGCAATTTACAAAACCAAAACTTTCAACCTTGATCCAATGCCTGTTGATGAAGCTCGTTTTGCAATTGAAAGGCTTGGACATGATTTCTTTGCTTTCTTGAATGCAGAAAGCGGAAGAATCAATATTCTCTATAGAAGAAAGGATGGTAAATTTGGTCTTATTGATTTGAAGTATTAGGATTGTAATTAAGATTTGAGGCTTAAAACTGCTGAGTTGTTGGCTCGGCAGTTTTTTAGTTTTGAAAACTTGCTATTCACAAGACCTTAAAGCTATGATAATATGTTCTTAAAGCAGAAAAGGGTATGAAAAAGAGAATGGATATTTAATAAGCGTAAGTAGCGAAGGCAGGGATTTTGAATTTTTTATTTTCTTTGCACTTTTTGAAGATTTGCTATTGACAAATCTTACAATTTATTTTATTATAGTTATATACAAAGGAGGGATGAAATGGATAACACAAACGCATTTAAAGTTGAAATCAGTTTTGAAACTAAAAAGGGCTTGAAAAGTCAAGGGTATTATTTTGTAAATGAAAATCTTGCCAAATTTGTTTGCAAAGAAATCTCTGAGCACTATTCAAAGAACGATAGTTCATCTGTTCAAATTTTAGGAACATATCTGTTGAGTGAAGAAATAGAAGATCTTAGAAAGGGAAGAAGATTGTTTGACAATTTTGAGGATTTTCTGAGCACTTATTGCCAAAACCCAAAAAATTCTGAAGAATTGTTTGAAACATTGCCAGAATGGATTGCTTGCGAATGCGAATATGTTTAAAATTTCTCAGCTATTAAGCTGAGTTTTTTATTTGACAAATTTCTTTGCTTTTTGTAAAATGAAGTGCGGAGAAATTGTATGAAAGAGATCGAACAATGTCAAAAAGTATTAGAACATTTTTTAAACATTCCAATAAATTGTCCAGATCAAATTATAAAAGAATTCAGCTTGCTTGACCACGCTGAGCTGGGCTATTCAGAAAAAGGACATCCTTTCGTTTATATTGAAGGCAGCAGAAGAAACAAACTTCTCTTGGTGGCACATGCTGACACCGTTTGGCAAGGACAAGATGTAAATCAGAATATTGGATTTAAAGATGGTGTTTATTTTCCAAAAATGGTTTGACTGGTATTGGTGGCGATGACAGGGCAGGGATTGCGTTGCTTTGGCTTTTCAAAGATTTAGGCCATTCCATTTTAGTTGTTTCTTCTGAAGAAAAAGGGATCAGATGTTCAAGAAATATGCCGCAAGAATTTTTGGACCGACTCAATGACAAACATCAATTTTTTATAGAGTTTGACAAGCCTGGAGAGCAAGAATTTAAAACTTGTTTTTCTGGGAGTTTTGAATTTGAAAATTTTTTGCAGACCAATCTTGGCTATAAATATGCGGGCCCTTCTTCATTTACAGATTTATGCTTTTTATGTCAAAAAGTTTGCGGAGCAAATATATCTGTTGGATATTTTGATTTGCATACTAAAAATGAAACAGTAAATTTTAAAATTTGGTACCAGACTTATCTTGACTTTAAAAAATTTCTTAATCAAACATTTCAAAAATTCACAATTAATTACCAAGAAAATTTGGATCTGCTTGAAGAAAACATTGCCAAATGCAACGAAAGCAACTTGTTAAATCACATGCAGGCCATCAAATCTGTTTATGTAAAACTGATCGGGGAAACTGAAATAAATAAAAAGCACGAGTGATCGTGCTTTTTTGATAGAAAAAAAGTGGCAACTTGCCACATGTTCATCAGTTATTTTGCTGCTTTAAGATCATCAAGCATTTTTGCGTAGTGAGCTTTTTTTCTGTCAGCACTGTTTTTGTGGATAACATTATCGCAAGCAGCTTTGTCAAGCAAAGACACAACATCTTTGAAAGCAGCTTCGCTGGCAGCGATGTCTTTATTTGCAACAGCAACTTTGAATTTTTTTGCGTAGGTTGAAATTTTTGATTTTACAGATTTGTTTTGAAGTGTTTTCTTTTCAATGATTTTAACTCTTTTTTCTGCTGATTTAATGTTTGGCATGATTTTCTCCTTTAAAATGTCTATATAAGTGTAGCATAAACTTTTTGGAAAATCAAGTAAAAATAAATATTTTTTTTAAAAACTAACAAAATAATTTCTATGATTGACCTTATTGACGAATGTTCATATGAATTTCAAAAACTTGGATATAAAAAAGTAAAAGCAAAAAGATACGATATTGATTTGCTTTCTTTGCATGTATATGATGACAAACAGAGTCGTGAAACAGGGTTTGATAAAGGCGACTACTATATCATCAATGCTCCGATTTTGCCTTATCTTGATAAAGAATGTTTTGATTATGTCAGTCAGCTGCTACAAAAAAGACTTTTATTTTTGTTAAAAAAGAGCAAAATTGACAAATCAAAAACTTTGCTTGTAGGGCTTGGCAACCCAGAAATATGGGCAGATAGGTTGGGTGTGCAGGTTTGCAACAGTCAGTTTTTTTTTGATACAAAAGTCAAAAAGATATGCCCAAATGTGCAATACCAAACAGGAATTGAAACTTTTGATATTGTCAAAGCGCTGGTTGACAAACTTTCAATAAAATTTGTGCTTGTGATAGATTCGCTTTGCACAAATTCACTTTCAAGACTAGGATGTTCGCTGCAGCTTACCACGACCGGTATGACACCGGGCAGTGCAATAAATCATTCAAACAACAAAATTTGTAAGCAAACCATAGGAGTTCCCTGCTTCTCAATCGGGGTGCCTTTTATGATTGATGCAAAATCTTTTGGCTTTGATAATCAGCTTTTGCTTGCACCTAAAGATATCAAAGAAAATGTGGAGAACATCTCTTACATAATTTCCAAAGCTTTGGCGGAGGTGCTAAGATGAATTATTATCTATTTATTCCTTTTGCCGTAATTGTTATCTTCATGTTGCCGTTAAAAATAAAATTAAAATTCTCTTGCAATTTGCTGAAAAAAAATGGTGCTTTTGCAGTCTTTTTATTTAAAAAAAAGCTGATGCATCAACAATTTTGGCTTAAAAATGGCAAAATTTTGTTGCAAGATGACAAAACATCCTCTTCAACAGAAATTGAATTTGACAGCAAAGAAGTGATCTTTACGAAAGTGCTCGCAAATCAAATAAAAGGCAAAACCAGATTGAAAGAACTTTTCCTTTTTTATAATGTTGGCGTGCAAGATGCTTTTGCCTCCGCAATGCTGGCAGGAGCTATAAACCTTTTTATGCTGATATTTTTTACCAGTTTAAAAAACAGCAGACCCACGGCATCTATGGCTGTATATGACACTGTCTCTTACAACAGGCAAGTGCTTGAGTTTGCCTTTAAATCAAACATTTCACTTTCTTTGTTTGATGCCGTATATTCTTTTGTTGTTTCGCTCATTATAACTAATAGAATTGCAAAACAAAAATTTGAGCAGGCTGTTTCAGCTAAGGGGGAGTAAATGAAGTTTGAAGAAGATAAGTCAATCAACAATCTTATTGACAGTGCAATGGAGAAGATAAAGACCATTGTGGATTCAAGCACTGTGATTGGTGATGCAGTGGTAACGGAAAATGGAAAAACAATCATCCCAATTTCAAAAGTCAGTGTTGGCTATGTTGTGGGTGGTGGCGAATATGCTGATTTATCAGCAAGACGTGTTGCAAGACATTTTCCCATGGCAGGTGGGTCAAGTGGTGGTATGAGTGTTGCGCCAGTTGGTTTTTTGGTTGAAAGTGATGGAGAGATAAGTTTTGTCAATGTTGAGAACAAAACACTTTATCAAACTGTGCTAAATTTATTCAACAGCCTTTTAAACAAAATGAATAAAAATGGAGAGAATTCAGGTAGCGATTATGAAGATGATTAGGCTTACATGTTTAGTTTTTGTATTCTTGTTTGTTTTTACAGCCATTTTTGGTGGGCTGCTTTTTTCAATGACTCCCAAAGCTTCAGCTGCCGATTATTCATCAGCAAAAGCTATGTGCGTTATGGAAAGTTCATCCAAAAGGGTTTTGCAAAGCAAAAATATGGATTCCAAGCTGGCAATGGCTTCAACAACAAAAATTATGACAGCCATAACCGCTATTGAAAATTGTGATGATCTCGATCAAATTTTTGAGATAAGCCCGAAAGCTGTCGGAGTGCCTGGCACTAGCCTGTATTTACGCAAGGGCGAAAAATTTTCAACAAGACAGCTGCTTTATGGACTGATGCTTATTTCAGGTAACGATGCCTCTGTTGCAATTGGTGAACATGTCTGTGGCAGTTTAAATAAATTTGTTGAACTTATGAACAAAACTGCAAAAAAAATTGGTGCAACAAATTCACACTTTGACAATACCCATGGTTTAGATTCAAAATCACACTATACAACGGCTTATGATCTTGCACTTATCACGAGTTATGCAATGCAAAATGATACATTCAAAGAAATTGTTTCAACAAAAAACACAAAAATCACAAATACTGACGGCAAAACTAGATATCTGAAAAACAAAAACAAACTTTTGAATAGCTTTGACGGCTGCAATGGAGTCAAAACTGGGTTCACCGATGATGCAGGAAGATGTCTTGTTTCAAGTGCTGAGCGAGATGGGATGAATGTGGTGTGCGTTGTGCTGAATTGCGGCCCTATGTTTGAAGAATGCTCAAGTTTCATGGAGCAGGCATTTGCTCAGTATAAGTTATATGATTTGACAAGTTTTTACAGATTACCCGAGTTTATTGCTGTTGAAAATGGCAGAACTGACAAAGTGGGGCTTACAACTATGGGGCATTGCTATTATCCGCTAAGAGATGATGAAATGACAAGTATCGAAATTCGTTATCAGATAGATGATTTTATTGAAGCACCGGTAGAAAAAGGGCAGGAAGTTGGAAAGGTTGAAATTTATCTTAATAAAAACTTGCATTTCTCCGAAAAAATATTTACAATAGATTGCGTAAGGAGAAATTCGCTGTGGCAAAAGTTATATGATGTTCTTGCCCAGTGGTAAAAGGTTATGAGATTAAACAAATTTTTAGCATCAGCGGGAGTAGCATCAAGAAGAAAATGTGATCAGCTTATACAAGAGGGTTTGATATCTGTCAACGGTAAGGTTGTAAATGAGCTTGGCACAATCATAAAAGAGAAAAAAGACAAAGTTTTCTATGAAGGAAGACAAATTTTGCTTCCTTCTTCTTTTGTGTATATAAAGCTCAACAAACCTAAGGGATATGCATGCACCGCAAAAGATGAAAAGGGCAGAAAAACCATTTATGACCTTCTGCCTCAAGGGGAGAGATTGTTTTCTATTGGCAGGCTGGATTATGACACTGAAGGATTGATAATCTTGACCAATGACGGCGATTTTGCAAATAAAGTTGCCCATCCAAGATATTCAGTCGACAAGGAATATCATGTCACCATTGAAGGTCAAATCAAAGAAAGCGAACTGGCAGTATTAAGAAAGGGCGTTGTGATTGACGGCGAGCGTATGCCATCTGCCAAAGTTGAATTTCTCTCCACTGATGGAAAATTTACCAAGCTTTCAGTAGTTATTGACGAAGGGATGAACAGACAGATCAGAAGAATGTTTGAGGCTATTGGAAAAACAATCAAACTGCTTAAAAGGGTTCGAATTGGAAATGTAAAACTTGGTGGTGTTAAACGAGGAGATTTCCGTGATTTGACAACCCAAGAACTTGACAGCCTTGTGAGGTCAGAATGAAAATTGCTATAATTGGGGCGGGAGCCTCTGGCTTGTTTGCAGGGGGAATTCTTTCGCAGAGGCATGAAGTCACCATATTCGACAAAAACGAAAAATGTGGTAAGAAATTATATATAACTGGAAAGGGACGATGCAACTTGACAAATAATTGCTCTCAAGAACAGTTTTTGTCCAACACAGTCAATGGAAACAAGTTTATGTTTTCAAGCATTCATCAACTTAGTCCACAAAATATAATAGATTTTTTTGAGCAACTTGGTTTAAAAACAAAAACAGAGCGAGGAGGGCGGGTCTTTCCAATAAGCGATAAATCGAGCGATGTGATCAAGATTTTACAAAAATTTGGCGGCAAATGCCAAATCAAGCTTAATGAAGAAGTGCTTGATTTTTGCTTTGTAGTCTCGGAAAATCTTTTTAAAATTTTGACTTCAAAAGCAGTATATTATTTTGATAGAGTGATTGTTGCAACTGGCGGACAAACTTATTCTTCAACTGGCAGTAGCGGCGATGGATATAAGTTTGCAAAAGCCTTTGGACATAAAATTATGCCTATAAAACCC
Organism: uncultured Bacillota bacterium; assembly: GCA_946495675.1. Taxonomy (GTDB): domain Bacteria; phylum Bacillota; class Clostridia; order Christensenellales; family UBA1242; genus Caccovivens. Next base: position 19,287 of record CAMMDQ010000005.1, read on the forward strand.
GCTCTTGTGCCAATTGAACTTGGTGACAAATTTATAAAACAACTTCAAGGAGTGACATTAAAAAATGTAAGTTTAAATGCCATCGCAGACGGCAAGAAATTGTCTTTTTTTGGAGAAATGCTTTTCACAAACAGGGGGATTTCAGGACCGATTGCACTGACTATGTCAAGTTTTATAAACCGAGCGGAAAATATCGAACTTGCTATTGATTTTAAACCGGCATTGACAAAAGAAATTCTTGAAAAAAGAGTGCTAAAAGATATTCAAAACACTTCAAACAAAACCATGGCAAATTTTGTCAGTCTCTATCTGCCAAGGTCGGTCGGTGAAGTGCTTTTGCAAAGGTTGAAAATAGATTCTCACCAAAAAGTAAACGAGTTTACATCAAATGAGCGAAAAGATTTTATTGCTCTTATCAAAAATTTTACTTTGAATTTCAAAAGACTATACCCTTTAGAGAGTGGTATTGTTACTTCAGGCGGGGTTGAGCTTGACCAAATAAATCCAAAGACGATGGAGAGCAAATTGCAAAAGGGGTTGTATTTTATTGGCGAAGTTTTAGCAGTCGATTGCTTGACTGGAGGATATAATTTAACTTCGGCATTTGCCACAGCTTATTCATGTGCTGTAAACTTAAATTAAAAGGAGTATATATGTTTCATTTTGTGCAAATTTTATTGACTGTGCCAATTCGTTTGAGCTATCCGACCAAATTTATAGGCAAAGAAAACATACCAAAAGGTCCATGCATCATTGCAAGCAATCACACTTCAAATCTTGATGCTGTGCTTTTGGCAGTGCATACATGGGAAAAGAAATTTTATCTTGCCAAGAAGGAACTTTTCAAAAACAAACTTTTCGGATCTTTTTTGAAAAGTGTTGGGGCAATTGAAATTGATCGCCAATCCACTGATGTTGGTGCCATCAAAAATTGTATGAGAGTTTTAAAAAATGGCAAAAAACTTGTGATTTTCCCAGAAGGCACAAGAAATCACAATGACGATATGCAACTTGGTCAAGTCAAGCATGGCGTTTCTATGTTTGCAATCAAGGCGAAAGTGCCAATAGTCCCAATGTTTATTGCAAAGCAACCAAGATTTTGGAGAAAAAATAAAGTTGTTATTGGTCAACCTTTTTTGCTTGAAGAGTTTTATGGTAAAAAGCTTGACAACGAAACTTTAACTCAAGCTAGTGATATTGTGGCTGCAAAAATGAACGAACTTCGAGAAAGCCAGTTGAATGCTTTGACAAAAAAGAAATAATTTGTTAATATTTTCTCAAAGGAATTATTTAAGGATTAATTTATGGATGACAAACAAGTTAATAATGATGAAAAATTTAGTCTAGATGCAATAGAAAAGACTTTCACTTCTTACAAAAAAGGTCAGATGTTCGATGGGGTTGTTCTTATCAAAAGAAATGATGGGGCAATCTTTAACATAGGTGGTAAAAATGATGCATTTTTGCCCAAAGAAGAGGCTCAAGATTTTGATAATATTTTAATTGGCGATCGTTTTAAAGTTGTGATAACAAACTCAAAAAATGAAGAAGGCATGATTGAAGTTTCAAAAGACCTAGCAGACAACCAAATTTTGCAAACTCAAAATGCTTCAAGATTAAAGCTTGGCAGCACATTTTCATTTGTACCATCTTCGTATAGTGATGATGGTGTTATTTCAAAAATGGGGGAATATGAGATTTTTGTTCCAAACAATGAAATATCAACCAAATTTCACGATAAGCGCAGATGTGTTGGAAGGCAATTTGAAGCGGTTGTCACCGAAATAGATAAGCAAGCGAAGAAAATTGTTGCCAGCATAAAGCTTTTGGAAGAGCAAATTCAAAAAACTAATGAAGAGCTGTTTTGGAATTCAATTTTTATCAACAAAATTGTGAAAGGAAAAATAAAAAAGATCATGCCTTATGGCGCTTTTGTTGAAGTTGGTGGTATCGATTGCTTCTTGCATATTTCAAATATTTCTTACAAACATATATCTTCACCAGAAGAAGTGATCAAGATCGGACAAGAGCTCAATTTCAAAGTAATTGAGGTCGACAGAATTAACAAAAAAGTTGCACTTTCATTAAAAGCGCTTGAGGATAGCCCAAAACTTGCAGCAATCAAACAGCTGAAGGTGGGAGAGATTTATAAAGGAGTGGTCGCCAAGATCTTAAAGTTTGGTGCAATAATAAAACTAGAAAACGGAGCAAGCGGATTGCTTCATATAAAAAATGCAACTGAAGCAAACAACCGCCAAATTTATGAAATTGTCAAACTTGACCAAGAGGTTAGAGTGCAAGTTCTTGACAAAGACGAACAGGAAGAAAAGGCTTCATTTAAACTCATAGAAATTTTATAAAATCAATATCTTGTTTCTATTATGTCATGCATACTACTAGGGCTGGTGGTAGTATGCGATTAAAGATTTTCTGGCTCCAACGATTTTTAAGACTTTGAAGTGAATTAGAAAAAAGAAAAAAAATGGTGCCGGTGCACCTTATGCTAACGTGGCTCAGTCGGTAGAGCAGTTGATTCGTAATCAACAGGTCGCGGGTTCGATTCCCGCCGTTAGCTCCAATAAAAACAGGTAGACAATAAAATTTTGTTATATGATGAAGTTTGCAGCGACCTGTTGATAAAGGGTCCCTGAAAATGCCGAGCATTTTTGGGATAAGGAGCACTCTTTCGTAAGGTAAAAGTTTGACCGCAGGGCAAACTGCAGAAAAAGAAAGTAGTGTGACGCGTTCGCGGGTTCGATTCCCGCCGTTAGCTCCAAATATTAACTAAAGGTCTTTTTTAGAAAAGGCTTTTTATTTTTTTGTTAAAAACAGATACAAAACTGAAAGTTTTATGATATAATAAAACTAATTCGGAGAAATTAACAACCTTTCAATTTGCAAAATCAAAAACAAAAAGGAGAAAATTTATGAGCAACTTTTGGTCTAAAACCGTTCAATCAACAGAGTTATTAGACACTTCTCGTAAAGAAAAATTTAATGAAAACAACAGAAAATTGTGGTTTAACTTATTGCAAATTCGCAATGATTTAAAAGTCTTGGAAGTTGGGTGTGGAAGTGGGCATTTTACCAATATGATTAAAACTTATTATCCAACTTGCGAAGTGTACGGCATCGATTTGGATGATAACAACATAAAATTTGCCAAAACTGAGAGCAGAAAATTGAATATTGATGTTCATTATCAGGTTGCAGATGTAAAACATTTGCCTTTTGAAGATAATAGTTTTGATATTGTTTTTTCTCATACACTAATCGAACATTTGCCTTTTGATGACTTTATAAAAGAACAAAAGAGGGTTCTTAAAAAAGGTGGAAAATTGATCATTATGCGTGTTGATATGGTTAAGAAAAACGATAAACCATTTATGTATTTGGAAGATGAGATCAATCAGGTTTATAGTGGAATTAGTTATCCTAAAAATACCAATGTCGGAGGATATTTAGAAGATCCGGATATAACAATGCAGAGATTGGATCAATATGGATTTAATAAGATAAAGTTTAACTATGACAGAATAATTTTTTATATGCCAGATATTGAATCAAGTAAAAAAGTTGCTATAAGTCAAATTGAAAAAAATTACCAAACCAAACTATCCAATGCCATTTTTGTAACTAATAGAGGCAAGGTGAGTGCTAAAACAAAAGATAAATTGCTAAACTTGTTAAAGCGTCAATATGAGGAAAGACTTAGACTTTTGAATTTAAATAAAAAAATATTTGATTTTCAATCTTCTTTACTCATAACTATCTGTGCAAAAAAATAGAAAACAACATCTCTAACATAGGCAAAGGAATTGTGTATAGAAAGTTATGCCAAAGGATAAGGCAGTAAAGGCAAGCCTGCAGCGGACAAATTTGACGATATGTTTTCCTATAAGGCTGCTTGATTGGTTTGATCAAAAATTGGTCAATCACAAAAACGAGCAAAAATCAAAAACCTATCTTCATGCATAAATTAGCTGATAAGAAAGTCTTTTGGAGAGAATTATGGAGAAAGTTTTTAAAAGTTCAAAAAGTGAAAAAAGAGCATTAAAATTGTTGGATAAAAATACTAAAAAAATTTTGTCTATAGGCATTAGCACTGGTGGTAGCGCAGAGCTAAATATAGCTCGAAAATGTCCCCAAGCTCAAATTGTTGCAACAACTATTGATGAAAAAGGCTTACAATTTTCAAATGCTCAATTGAAAAATTTTAAAGAGGCTGAAAGAATTGTTACGAAGATTGAAGATGTCTCTAAAAAAATGCCCTATGGCGATAATACCTTTGATTTTATTTATGCAAGATTGGTTCTTCACTATTTAACCAAGCAACAACTTGAAAAAGCATTAAATGAAATTTATCGAGTTTTAAAATCAGGAGGAAAGCTTTTTATTGTTGCAAGAAACAATAAAGAGTGGGAGCTCACAAAACCTGAATTTATTATTAGTTATAATGAAAAAACGAATATGACGACGTATTATGAACAATGGAAATATGAAGTCATAAGAACTAGACAATTTTTGTCAACGCAGCAGTTACAAGAAATTCTGATCAGTCATGGTTTTAAGATAGAAAGATGCAAAGAGTATAAAGAGTATCTTTACACAGACTATGAAAGAACAAATAAAAACAAATCAAGCAAACCAAACTATTTGACGGAAGTGGTTGTAACAAAATAGTAAATTATAAAATTGTGGTTTGGTAAAAAAAGAAGAAATTAAATTTACAAAACGATAAGAAAAAGTTTGAGGTTATTATGAAATTAGAAAAAGTTGATCAAAAAAATTTGGAACTTGCTTACCACATTCAGAAAACAATATTTCCTGAAGAGCCTGATTTCCTTTTTATTAGGCGTTCGGTAAATAGTGACAGAATTGAATTTAATCATTATATTGCTTATGTTGACGATAGACCTGTGGGCATAACTGGCACCTATACCGAAAAATGTGATAAAGATTCAATTTGGCTTAGTTGGTTTGGAGTTTTGCCAAACGAGCGGCGAAAAGGCTACGGAAAGGAAATGTTGCTTGAGACAATAGAAATTTGCAAAAAGTTGCCTTTTAAATATTTTAGATGTTATACATCAATTGAAGAAAATGCTTCTGCACAACCGCTTTATAAATCCATTTTTGATATTTGTGAAAAGTATTTAAATCGTAATGATAAAACTCCAAATGATACCATTTATTCCATGTCGCTTACTGATGAAAAGGTGCCATATTGGAATAATAAATACATAGGCATCAAGGAATATGATGCTTTAAGTCAAAAGGGAGAAGAGTATTTAAAACACCATAAAAAATCAATTCTATGATTTTGCGGCTATTAAACCTTTATCTTAAAAACAAAATTTGTGACTGGCTGGATTAAGAGGGTATAAATTAGGAAATTTGATCCAGCTATAGCGAATAAAGTTGAAAGAAAACATTGTTGAGGTTATCATGAAACTGGAAAAAGTCGATCAAAAAAATTTAAAACTTGCTTATGACATACAAAAAGAAATATTTTCATATGAACCTGATTATCTTTTTTTGAGAAATGCTATTCTTGAGGGAAGGGAGGAGTTTAATCACTATATTGCTTATGTGGGTGACAGGCCTGTGGGCATAACTGGCACCTATACCGAAAAATGTGATAAAGATTCAATTTGGCTTAGCTGGTTTGGAGTTTTGCCAAACGAGCGGCAAAAAGGCTATGGAAGGGAAATATTGCTTAAGACAATTGAAATTTGCAAAGAGTTGCCTTTTAAATATTTTAGGTGTTATACATCAATCGTCAAAAGTGGTTCCGCGCAGCCGCTTTACCGATCTGTTTTTGATATTTGTGAAAAATATCTAAATCGTGATGACGAAACATTTAATGACACTTTGCTTATTTATTCTATGTCACTCACAGATCAAACTGTGCCATATTGGAACAATAAATATATGGGGGTAAAAGATTATGCCGTTTTGAGCAAAGAAGGCGAAAAATATCTTGCACAACAAAAAACAAATAAAGTAATTCAAGTTTGATCGGGTTTCCGCTTGAACTAAAATGACAAATCTTAATAAACAGAATTTATAAAAAACTTTAAGACTGCTTGAGGGGAACAAATGAAAGCTTTATCAAAATATTTTAAGAAACATAAAGGAAAAATTATTTTTTATCTTTTCATGTATGTTGTTTTTTATGCATTAACCATCTATGCAAGCTTAATAGTTTCCGAATATCTTTCTTCAATAACTGAAAACCTGGTAAATGAATCGTGGCGACAACTTATTTTGCTTCTTTCCATTTTAGTCTTAGCTTACGCTGCTCATTATATACTTTATATGGTTGGCGTTATGATAGAATATAGGTTGATGCTGGATGTTAAAAAAGATTTGATGGAAACTTTGCTTAAAATAAAATCATTGGCAATTTCGAAGTCATCATCTGGCGAACTGGTTTCAAGAATTGCGACTGACCCTGACCTTCTTGTTGGCAAATTGGAAACATTGATAGCCACAACGGCAAATGCTATTTCCTATTTTGCGACTTTGTGTATCTTAGTTGTTATAAATGTTTGGGTTGGGTTGATTTCGGTTGGTTTTTTGGTTGCTATCGCATTGTTTGAAATTATCAGAGCTCGTTCAAACAAAAAATATCGCAGGCTGGAAAAACAAGCTGATGACGAAGCAGTTTCTTTTACCAATGAAGTGGTGCGAAGTGAAAAGGACATAAAAGGTCAGGGTTTGGAACGAGGACTTAAAGAAATAGCTTTTGGCAAGTTCAATAAAAAAGTAAAAATTTATCGACGCAGACATTTCAGATCCATTTCGCTTTGGTTTGCAAGAAGTTTGATGACGGTTGTTTATATCGCAGTTCTGCTTTATGTTGGTATGATTTTGCTTAATCAAGGAGCTATCGCTCTTGCAAACTTTATATTCATTTTTACAAATCGTGAAGCACTGCAAAATGTTGTATGGCAATACAGCAATATAATGCTTGACTATGGCGAAATCAAAGTGTTGACAGATCGTATGTTTGAAATCACGGATGAAAGAAAATATCCAACAGAAAAATTCGGTAATAAGACCATAAAAAAGATTAAAGGAAATATAACATTCAAGAATTTAAGTTTTAATTATGTTAAAGGGAAAAATATTCTTAAAAATGTTGATCTTGAAATAAAAGAGAATCAATTTGTGGCTTTTGTGGGTAAAAGCGGTTGTGGAAAATCAACCTTGTTAGGCTTGATAGCAAAAATTTATGAGCCAGAACAGGGGAATATTTATCTTGATGGCAAAAACATAAATTCTTTAACGAAAGATTGTTTGAGAAATAATATTAACTATTTAAATCAATTTCCATATATTTTCAATCTTTCAATTCGAGATAATATGAGGCTTATCAACCCGGATGTAACCGAAGAGGAAATTATTCAGGCACTCAAAAGTGTGGATTTATGGGATGGATGCATCAATCTTATGCCACAGGGCATTGACACCATGATTGGCGAAAATGGAGTGAGTTTGTCAGGTGGGCAAAAACAACGATTATGTATCGCTCGTTCTTTTCTAAAAGATAGCAAAATAATGCTTTTTGACGAGAGCACAAGTTCTCTTGACAATATTGCTCAAGAAAAAATTATAAAGCACATTGAAGAAAATAAGGGAAATAAAACCATCGTTATGGTTGCACATCGATTGACAACAATCAAAAATGCAGACAAAATTTTCTTTATCGAAAACGGGACCATTGCTGATTCGGGCAAGTTTGATGAGCTTATAAATCGAAATAGCAGTTTTAAAAATATTTTTGAAGGGGAACTTTGACGGTTGCAAACAAAATGTTTAGTGTTAAGATAAAAATTAGTAGGATGAAGTGTCTTAATTAGTTTAATATCATCTCTTGACCATCATCTTCAAAATGCCAAAAATAATGGCGTAAGCAAAGAAGAAATTTCAGAAATAATCACTCATATTGCTTTTTATGTTGGTTGGCCTAAGGCTTGGGCAGCTTTCAACAAGGCAAAACAGTTGTATGAATAATGCAAGATTTTGACAAAAAAATGCAGATATTTGCGTCTGCTTTTTTTATCTTTTGTTTGACATATAACTTTAAAATTTGTTATCATACACATGAGGAGAAGATTATGTTGTCTGGTGTGATAACGATTTTGTTGGGGGCTTGCGCATTTGTGATGCTTACCCAACCAGCACTTGCCTTTTATGGTGGAAACAATGATTTACAAACAGCCATAAAAGATTTTTTTAATGAGCATTTTGCTGGCAATACAACAGGTTACGGGTTGCTGACATTTGAAGATGGGCAAAATACATTTTGGCTTTTGGGGAATATATTTCTCATCATTGCAATGGTTTTTTGCGGGCTTATGGTTTTGTTTTCTATAATAAATTTGATTATGGTTTCTGCTGGTAAAGATAAGGTTATTGGCACAAGAGTCTTTGCAATTTTGTTTTTCGTCTTTGCTCTTGTAAGCGTTATTATGTATGTGCTTTTTGCAAATGAGATGATGAGCACTGATATTGAAGGTTTTATTCAAACAATAAGAGATGGTGGAGTGGTGCTATCTGTTGGCTATGGGCTTATTTGTTTTGCTGCAGCATCATTGTTGTCAATCTTCTTTGCAAGTGGCAAAAGAAAGAAAAAATAAAGGGGATAAAATATGAAAAATTTAGGTTTAATTTCAGAACTTTTGCAAACATCGGCTTCAGCATGTGAAAATTTTATAAAAAGCCAAATTGCCCTTGAAGATGGTGATGTGCAAACATGCCAAAATGCAAGTCAAAAGGGCCAGCAACTTATAAAAACTTTGATCAAAGACACTTTTGAAGAATTTGAAGAAGAATTTAAATCAGACAGTTCAGACTGCTTAGATTACGATTATCCAAACAATATGGAGCTCATCAAAGCCCTAAATTCTCTCAGCGTCAATGTTGGCGGACTTTTGGGGGCAGAAGATGAAAAAATCGCTGACATGTTTGCAAAAAAAGTTCAAATGTCCATAAATACGATTAAAGAAATATATCTTGCACTTTTTGAAAATTAGAAAAGCTTTGCCTTCTAATATTTTTGTACATTTAAGGAGAAAATATGTTGAATATTGCAATAGATGGTTATGTTGGAAGCGGGAAAAGCACACTTGCGCATGCATTAGCAAAAAGGTTGAATTTAAAAGTCCTTGACACAGGGGCGATTTATCGTTCTATAACTTGTTTTTATCAAGAAAAGTTTGGGAATCTTGTCAGCGGAGATTTGGTTGAAGAGTTTGTCAAAGATCTGGAAGTCAAGGTTGAGTTTAAAGGCGAGAATCAAATTGTTTTTGTCAACGGCAAGGATTATGTGAATAGGATAAGGCAGGAAGAAATATCTGTTTTGACATCAGAACTGGCACCATATATTTCAATCAGAAACAAAGTTTTGTCAGTGCAGAGAAAATTCGCTAAAGAATATGATTGCGTGATAGAAGGCAGAGATATTGGCACTGTAGTGCTTCCAAAGGCAAATTTCAAATTTTTTATAACAGCATCTGAGAAAACTCGAGCTGAAAGACGCTATTGTCAGATTAAAGACAAACAAAAAGTTTCTTTAGAACAAATTTTGCAAGATTTGCAGATAAGGGACTATAACGACACGCACAGAAAAATTGCTCCGCTTGTTCCAGCCAAAGACTCAATCATATTAGATACAACAGATTTAACACTCGAACAAACTGTTGAAAAATGCCTTGAAATCATAAAGGAAAAATAAAAAAAGCACCGATTGGTGCTTTATTTTTCACTTGAATCGTCCACAAGAGCGGAGATTGTGTCCATAACGTTCAAAACTGATTGATAGTCGTCGTGTGAAAAATATTTATTGCTTAAAATTTCTTCTCTGTTTTCTAGCATGAAGTCGAAAACTTTTTTAATATCTTCTTGTAATTGATTTTCGATTATATAAGATGCAATAATTTGGTAGAATTGTTTATGGTGTTTAGCATGATGATTTAACTGCTTAATTTTTACTATTTTATCTGTTTTTGCTAAAGAATCGTCCAAAACATTATTTATTATATGTTGGAATGCTTGTGTTAAACGATTTTCTAATGTTAGAGTTTTAAAGGCGAATTTGTTTTCGCTTGGATCTACTATAGAAACTGATTCTATTATTGTCGGATATTTTGTTTGATATTGAGATGGAGTGTTTCTTATTCTTCTTGAAACATATTTTACTTTGCCATCGGGTAATGTTTCGCTATATTTTTCAAAGGAGTAGTTTCCTTCAACTTCTCGCCTTCTAAATTTGTTTTTATATTTTCCGTGTAAAGCGTTGTTCGCCAAATTGTTTAACATCTTATCTCTGTTTGAGTCAAAATATTTATTTTCTTTCATTTTTGATTTTCCTCCATATTGTTCAAAATAACCTGCAAACGATGTGCAATTTGATTGTATTCATCTTCAGATTTTATAAATGTTCCTTCTATCATTCTGTCTTTGTGTTTTAAAAAATATTGATTCATATCTATAAAAACTTCATTCATTTGAGCGGCTGCCAATTTGTTGATTGCAGATGAGCAACTTGTTGTTTCTTTTATGTTTAATATTTGCTTTAAAAGTCTTGGCAGATCTATAAACTCGGCTGTCGGGAATTGTGATAGGCTTGAAAAATATTCTATTGCATTTTTAATAATGATTGCATATTGATCTTCAGGTGTATCCTTTTTTGGAAGGGGGTTTGGATAATATCTTATTGCTGAGTAATAAAAATCTTTTTTCTTTCTCATTGCTTCTCCTTTGTTAACAATTATATCTAAATTATAAAGTTCCATACTTATAAAGTCAATAGCAAATTTCAAAATATTTTTATTTTTTTTATAAATGTTTAAAAATCATCATTTTTTCTCATTAGCTCCACAACGGGTTAGGGAGTGTCGTAGAAAGGGGTAAAAAAACAGGAAAAAAGGTGAA
>CAMMDQ010000006.1 GCA_946495675.1 uncultured Bacillota bacterium
TTCCACTTAACCATTACTTTGGGACCTTAGTTGTAGATCTCGGCTGTTTCCGTTTCGACAATGAAACTTATCTCACACTGTCTGACTCCTTGCAAACAATTGACTGGTATTCGAAGTTTGATAGGATTCGGTAACCCGCGAAGGCCCCTAGTCCATTCAGTGCTCTACCCCCAGCAATCTTAAGCAAAGGCTAGCCCTAAAGCTATTTCGAGGAGAACCAGCTATAACCAGATTCGATTGGCGTTTCACCTCTAACCACAAGTCATCCCCGGACATTTTAACGGACGTGGGTTCGGTCCTCCACGGTGTGTTACCACCGCTTCAACCTGCTCATGGTTAGGTCATCTGGTTTCGGGTCTACGATATGCAACTAATTCGCCCATTTCAGACTCGCTTTCGCTTCGGCTCCGTGATTTAAATCACTTAACCTTGCTACATACCGTAACTCGCCGGCCCATTCTACAAAAGGTACGAGATCAACCTAGCACCTCATGGTGCGTCGGCCTTTCTCTGCTTGTAAGCATACAGTTTCAGGTTCTCTTTCACTCCCCTCCCGGGGTTCTTTTCACCGTTCCCTCACGGTACTATTCGCTATCGGTCACTAGGTCGTATTTAGCCTTACGAGATGGTCCTCGCATCTTCACACAGGATTTCACGTGTCCCGCGCTACTCTGGATACCGCTAGACGACTTTGCAATTTCGGTTACGGGGCTATTACCCTGTATCGCACTCCTTTCCAGAAGTCTTCACCTATCACGCAGTTCTATCACATCGCGGTCCTAAACCCCTAGCAAATTTCTTCGCTAGGTTTGGGCTCTTGCAGTTTCGCTCGCCACTACTCCCACAATCGTTTGTTTACTTTCTTTTCCTCCGCTTACTTAGTTGTTTCAGTTCAGCGGGTTCCCCTCATAACATTATGGATTCATGTTATGATACTACAACATGACTTGTAGTGTGTTTCCACATTCGGAAATCTACGGGTCGCAGATCATTTGCATCTCACCGTAGCTTATCGCAGCTTATCACGTCCTTCTTCGGCGCCTAGTGCCAAGGCATCCCCTATATGCTCTTTGTAGCTTAATCATTTTTCAATGAATTGGATTCTTAGCATTTTCGCTATAAGAAATAATTCTTATTCGAACTTCTTGTTTTCTATTTACTCGACGTAAATTGAAATAGCAATGATATTCGTATTACAACTTATATTAACAAGCGTAATTGAATATTTGCTCGTTTTACATTCTGTAAAACTCTGTTATGTAGTTGTCAAGGTTCTATGCTCACCCTCCAGGCATCAGCCCTTCCGTTTGGGTCAGCATGAGTATAATATCACAAAGCCAATTTGAATGTCAACAGTTTTTTCAAAAAAATTTTAAAAATTTTTGATTTTTTTTGAATTTTTTTTATTTCGTTCCAACACATTTCCGTGTGTTTGCTGTTTTAATGAAAATTTGACTAAATTTGTTTAATTTTTTTGCCATTTAAAGCAAATTTTTACACACAAAAAATCTTTCCAACGAGCAAAAAAATTCATTTTTATTTAAAAGATGCTGCAAAAATGAGCTATCGCAATCAATCAATATGGGATTTGTTTGCAGCAAATTTCAATTATATGTTATAATATACAAAAATAAATAAAAGGATTGACTAATGAAAAAGCAAGGCATATTTTCCGCTATAAAGACTTTGTGGATCGTGGGCAGCACCAAAGATCGTTTTGTTTTCATTTTTTTATTGTTTGGGGCGATAATTCGTGCAGTGGCAGCCTTGGTTGCACCGCTTATAACCGCCTGCATTGTTTCTAAAATTGCTGGCGAGCCTGCCGGCATTTTATCCTTCTATTTCCCAGAAGACATGAGCCTGTTTTCAGTTTGCTTATATTGTTTTGCTCTTTATTTTGGATTGCAAATATGCTCAACTGGCATTCGAGTTTTAATCAGGCTTTTTGCAACAAATATGAAAACCAAGACAAATGTCTATGCTTTAAAGCTGGTATTAACCTACCGAAAAAACTTTGATATCAAAATGACAAATGGAGAGGCAAGCTACATCATAAAAAGCGCCAGCGAGAATGTGGACATTTTTATAGAAAGCGGTTTGGTGGAAATCATTTGCCCTTTGCTGTCTGCAATTTTTGCATTCTCATACATTGCAAGTTTAAATCCGATGACTCTAACCGTGATTTCCGTTACCCTCTTGCTTTTCGTGTGCGCCATGAAAACTCGAGTCTATCTTGATGGCAAGGTTTATAAAAAGCTTGAAAAAATAAACGGCCAAATAAACAATCATGTTCTAAACAATCTTGAAAATTTGTCTTTTATTGGATTTTTAAAATCCAGAAAAACAGAAATCGGAATTTCGAAAAATCTAAACCAAGAGTTTTTTAAGACTGACAAAAAAAGAATTTTGGTTTACACATTATACTGGCTCTTTATCTATATCGTTGAATTTGTTTCTGCATTGCTGGTTGTTTGGCTTGTTTTGAACCAAAACCTAAACAGCGTTCAGATTCTTTCAATTTTGATTATCATAATACCTTATATACTAAACATCTTCTCATATTTAGACAACTTTGGTGCAGTCGTAGGCCAATGTCAACGCTATGGCATCGCTATTTCCAGAATAAGTTTAGTAAAAGCGGCTCCACAAGACATAATCCAACAATCACTGCCGACAGAGAGCAAAAACTTAATTTCAATTGAAAAATTGCCTCAAGACTTAGTTATAAACAAATTGCATGTGACAAACATGAAAATTGATATAGGTCAAATGCATATGCAATACGATGCAGTTTTTGAAAAGGGAAAAATAAATTGCATAATTGGTGAAAGTGGGCATGGGAAAACGACGATGATTAAAGCCATGCTCGGGCTTCTTGAAAGCACTGATGGCTATATTGTTGTAAACGATCAATATAAGCTCAACAATCTTTTCTTTGAAAATGACAAAATATCTATCTGCTTTCAAGAAAATAATCTATTAGATCGCAGCATTATGGATAATGTTCTATACCCTAATCACGATTACGACCAAACAGTTAAACATTTGCTTCGCACTTTTAATTTGGAAAAGATTGTTGCAAGAGAAGATTTAAATTTCAAAAATAAACTTTCTGGCGGAGAAAAAAAGAGATTGAATTTTATTCGTTGTGTATCTCAAAAAGCGAACATATATATCTTGGATGAACCTACGAATGACCTGGACGAAAAAAATGTAAAAAAAGTTTTAAATGTCTTGACTAAGTTGAAAAAAGACGCAATAGTCATTGTCATTTCGCATGACAATCGCGTTTTTGAAAAAGCTGACAATATAGTTCTTATTTAAAAAAGACCAGCTTTAAGCGGTCTTTTTTAGTAACTTTATTTAAAACGAAAGTTCGTCGCCGTCATCTTCTTCTGGATGATAATATTCTCTAACGTAATTATTCACCGTATTTTGATCTAATTTTAGCATAAAAATACACATACCTTTAAATTGCGGAATTGGATAAGAGGCCACAATTTTTTCAAAGCTTTTTCGTTCAGTCGGATCAGGCCAATTTTCGCAAGCTAGAAAATTATAGAATAAATCTTTGCTCTCTCGAATTGCATTTGCGTATTCTTCCAAATTGTAAGGCTGCAGAATATTTGCAGTTTTGTAAATTAGCTCTAGGTTTTTGGAAGCTAAAATTTTTGATGTGCAAGGTTCAATTTGATTTTCATCTAAATATGGCCCGTAAACATTTACAGCTTCTTCAACAAATTTAAAAGAATCCTGAAGACTGCCCTGTTTTGCAACCATTTTGGCATGATCAAGCAAAGAGCTTGGTTCGCAATTAATTATATCAATGTTTTGAAATACCGATCCTCTTTTTAAAACAGCTTGTTGATTTTCTTTAGTCATATAAGAGCTGTAAAATGCACAAACAATAAGATTGAAATCAATAGAACCTTTTTCAGCAATAAGATGCAAATTTTTGGAAAAATCAACATCTTCTGCTGCATAATATATCAAAGCATTAAAATTATCTGTTAAACTGCCGTAAAGATAAAGGTGATCAAAATACATTTGATAATCGGCATCTTCAACTTCTCGCATAAAAGTTTCAATAAAAACATTGTTTTTCGAATCAAGAATTATCTTTTCATGCAAGTCGACATCTGCCCCATCCACTTCTTTGGCAAAATCTATGTTTAATTTTAAATCCTCGCCTTCAGCAACCACTCTGCCGAGCGCTCGAACTTCCCATTTTTCCAAAATCACACAATACTGTTTAGCAAAAAGATAACAAAGATAATCGTTTTTGGTATTCAGCACTTTCTCATAAATTTTTGCAAAAAGCTTGCCATTTTCTTCAAATTTATAAGGCAAATTCTGAATTGCCCGCATTATTAATTCTGCTTTCTTTTTTGTTTCAGATCCGCAATATATCATTTTGATTTTCATAGTCAAAATTTATCATAAATCAGCAGCTTTGTCAAGCCTCTTTTTTGAGCAGTTCACACTTTTATATTGTTAATTATTGTATAATATAATATATAATACTATTTATAAATAAGGTCAACAAAAAATTTTCAACAAGAAAAATGTTTGACAACTTAAAAAAAATGGTATATACTCGAATTAGAATTTTTGCGATGATGGGCGTGGAAAACCCTGAGCGAAACGCCTTGCCAGCGAAAAAGGCAATAATGAAGGTGCATTTTTTGCATAAATTAGGGTGGAACAGCGGTGAAAGTCGCCCCTAAACGAAAAACGTTTGGGGCTTTTTTATTGCCCCATGGCAAAAAGGAGATAACATGAAAGAAATTAAAGCAACAATGGACAAAATTGTAAATCTTTGCAAAAATCGTGGTTTTATCTTCCCTGGCAGCGAGATTTATGGCGGAATGGGAAATACTTGGGACTACGGACCGGTTGGAGTTGAATTTAAAAACAATATTAAACGCACTTGGTGGAAAAGATTTGTTCAAGAAGAGGCAAACACTTATGGGCTTGATGCCGCAATTTTGATGAACAGCAGAGTGTGGGAAGCAAGCGGACATACCACTTCATTCTCAGATCCTCAAATGGATTGCAAAAAATGCAAAACAAGACATCGTGCAGACAATCTCATCGAAGCACATTCAAAAGGCAAAGTGAACCCTGACAAAATGACCAATGAAGAGATGCAGTCTTATATTCAAGAACACAAGGTTTGCTGCCCAAAATGCGGAAATTTTGACTGGACACCTATCAGACAGTTCAACCTTATGTTTGAAACTTCCCGCGGCGTAACCGAAGAGGGACAAAACAAAATTTATTTGCGACCAGAAACAGCTCAAGGAGAATTCGTCAACTTTTTGAATGTTCAACGATCTTGCCGAGCAAAAGTTCCTTTTGGAATCGCTCAAATTGGAAAGGCCTTCAGAAACGAAATCACACCTGGCAACTTTATTTTCAGAACAATAGAATTTGAGCAAATGGAGCATCAATGGTTCTGCAAAGATGGCGATGACGAAAAATATTATAATGAATTCAAACAAAAGGCTTTTAAATATGTGCTAGATCTTGGCATAGACAGCGAGCATCTGCGTTTTCACGATCACGATAAACTTGCCCATTATGCAAGAGCAGCCTGTGATATTCAATACCTTTTCCCTATGGGCTGGAACGAACTTAATGGTATTCACAACCGCAGCGACTATGACCTTTCACGTCATCAAGAATATAGCGGCAAAAGCATGCTCTATCTTGACCCATTTACAAACGAAAAATTTGTGCCAAATGTGATTGAATATTCAATTGGCGCTGACAGACTCACGCTTGCTCTTTTGTGTGAAGCCTACGACGAAGAAACTTTGGAAAACGGCGAAACAAGAGTTGTAATGCATTTCCACCCTGCTATTGCACCATATAAAGTTGCCGTTTTGCCACTGCAAAAAAATCTGTCAGAAAAGGCTAAAGAAGTTTACGCAATGTTATCAAAAGAGTTTATGTGCGATTATGACGATGCAGGCTCCATTGGCAAGCGCTATCGCAGACAGGATGAAATTGGAACTCCATTTTGCATTACAATAGATTTTGAAACACTTGACAACCAGACGGTAACAATAAGAGAGCGAGATAGTATGAAGCAAATCAGATTGCCAATTTCAGAGCTTGTTGAATATGTTGAAAAGCGAATCAAATTTAATTAAAAGAGAAAAATATGGAAAAAATCACAACAAACAAACAAAAAAAACTGGAAAATAAAAAGATAACACAAGTTTTAAAGATGCTTGGGCGAGAAGATAAAATCAAAGCAAAAGATTTTTCTGTTGATATAAACGATATTTTTAATTTTATCAATGAAAAGAAAATTCTTTCGTATGATCAATTTATTCCGCTCAAGGAAGTGATTCTGGAAAATGGCACGGCAGAAGAAATTTTCAAATTTATCTATATCACGCATGCAATTTGTGCAAAAGATTTAACAGAGCTTATAGCAAAATTATGTGAAAAAGAAAACTTATTTTACCTAAATCAACTTATCAGCTTTGCAAAAAAGAGTAAGGAAGGCTCATTCAATGAATATAACAATCGAATAACTCTTCTAGAAACTGATAAATGCCTTTTAAGTCGCACTTTGGAAAAATTGAATGAAAAAGCTTTGCAATTTGATTGCGCACATAGAGAAAGTTTTTAAAAAAGAGCAAACATTGCTCTTTTTTTTGTATTTTATAAAATTTTTAAAAGTTTTGCTTTAATCTTCTTAATCTCGGCGAGCCATCAAAAACAAACTCAAGAATCTCAAAAAATATACAAGTGAAACAAATAGTGCGGCAACATAAGTCATGGCTGCAGATTTAAGCATTTTTGCGACAGCTTTTTGTTCTTCTGGATCAGTTATCATTTCATTCAAAATTGCCTTGGCTCTGTTTGATGCATTGATTTCAACTGGCAGTGTTACAAGATTTGCGATAAGTGCAAGAGCATAAACAATCACAACAACACCAAGCATTATGCTTCCAGCCATTCCCACAAATATTGATAAGATAATGCTTATAAGCAAAAATGGCAGTAAAAATCTGGAAGCGACATTTGAAACTTTTATAGCAATTTGTCGAATTTTAAGTGGTGCATATTCTTCATCATCCTGCAAAGCATGCCCAAATTCGTGTGCAACAATCGCCAAAGCTGCAATGGAATTTGATGAATAGTTTTGTGCAGATATATTCAAACTTTTGTCTTTTGAATTGTAATTGTCACTTAAATTTCCACCGATGGTGTTAATGCGCAGTGGCAAATTTTTTTCTGCACAAAGTTTTTCTGCAAGCTGACCGCCCGTCACATTAAGAGAAGATTGCAATTTTGAATATTTGTTGTATGCTGAATGCACCGAAGTCTGTGCAAAAAGAGCAACAATTATTGCAATCAAAATCAAAAATCCTGAAATGTAATATAAAATATAAGTCCAATCCATAAATCCCTCCTTAACTGAAAAGTTTATTTTTCTTTGTCATAAAAGTCCAAGCAAGCAGTGTTCTAAAAAAATCTGCCCAATATGAAAGCCTTGCCGCATCAAGCAATTTTTTGCAAAGTTTTATTTGATCTTCTTCCAAAATTTCCTTCAAAAAATCAATCGCAAAAGCAGAAGCCTGTTTTTCAATAGCAATCATGCGAAGCTTGATAAAAAGTGCTAAAAGTAAGATAAACACGCAGCCTGCAAGAAGTCCTACACCCACATAGAAAAGATTTGGCCAACCCACCATTAAAATTATTCCGGCTATGAATAATGGCATTAAAAATAGTCCCAGGATTCTGCCAAATCGTCTTAAAAAATTTAATGTTTTGAGTTTGTTTCCCCTTTTATCTTGAAGCGCGTGCCCCATTTCGTGCGAGATGATTGCATAAGAAGCTATGCTGTGGGAGCCTTGGGTGGCACCGGAAAGATAAAGTGTTTTTTTGCTGTAGGCATCTTCTGCTATGTTTGAGATGGTTTTGACAACAATTTCGTCATCAAAATGTTCCGAATTAAGCATACTGATATAATCCCAAGGTGACAGTTCAGTTTGGGCATAGACTTTATCCATCTCTTTGAAAACATCATAAAATTTGTCAAGGGCAAAATTGGCTATTGCCAAACCAAAACAAACAAACAGAAGAAAAGCGATAACTATAATGATAATAAGCCAAGTTAAGTCCATAATTATATTTTAAACTATTTAGCAGCAATTTCAAAACATTTTCTTGTTATGTTCGCAAAAGAATTGTCGATCCTTTTGCCAAACTTGTTCCAGCAGGCGGAAGCTGCTCAAGCACTACACCGCCATCGCCATCAATTTCGCAATCAAGGCCAAGTTTTTTCAGTTCTATAAGTGCATCTCCAAGGCTCATATCGACAAGCTGCGGCATTACAACCTGCTCCACCACTGCAGTAGGATCTTGTTTTTCTTCGCCAAGATACTCAAACAGCTCTTTAAAAACCATCTTGCCGTAAGGAGCCGCAACAAGCGAGCCATAATATACTCCCGCACCAGGTTCATCAACCATAATAAACAGGGCGTATCTTGGGTTATCTGCTGGGTATGTGCCTATAAAACTTGAGATATACTTTCCTTGGTCAATGCCTCCACTTTCTTTGTATTTTTGTGCGGTTCCGGTTTTTCCACCGACATTATAGCCCTCAACAAAAGTGTAAGCTCCTGTTTTGTTTTCTGCAAATTCGAGGAGTTGATTGACCATCGAGGTGGTGCTTTGACTTAGTAATGGCTGTCCGCTTTGAGCTGAAGAATTATAAACAACACTCGGGGTTATCTTGCTTCCGCTTACAATCGAGCAAACCGCAGTCATAAGCTGCATAGGTGTCATTGCGATTGCATGCCCAAATCCCATACGAGCCAAGTCAACTGTTTTTACTGAGGACTTTGGCATAAGCATACCGCTAGATTCGCCCGAAATATCAACACCTGTTTTGCTGCCTATGCCAAACTTTTGCATATAAGAATAAAATTTGTCAACCCCAAGCCTTAAAGCAAGGTCCATAAAGCAGCAATTGCAGCTGTTACCAAATGCTTCAAGCAAAGTCTGATTTCCGTGCCCGATTGTTTTCCAACACTTGATCCTAATGCCGTCGATTACACGATAACCTGGGCAATAAAAAGTGTCTTCAAGAGATGTCAACCCCTCTTCGAGAGCTGCCGCCACCGTCAAAATTTTGAAGGTAGAACCAGGCTCGTATATATCTGTTACCAACTTCATTTTGGATTGGTCAAATAAAGTTTCAAGGTCGTCTCTTGGCACTTCGTTAAGATCAAAGCTTGGC
Organism: uncultured Bacillota bacterium; assembly: GCA_946495675.1. Taxonomy (GTDB): domain Bacteria; phylum Bacillota; class Clostridia; order Christensenellales; family UBA1242; genus Caccovivens. The sequence goes on from CAMMDQ010000006.1 coordinate 9,266, forward strand.
TTTGAAGAAATAGCAAGTATCTGTCCAGTTTTAGCTTCCAAAATCATTCCGCTTGCATTTTTTGCTTTTTGCTCAGTCATAATGGTTGAAAGTGCATTTTCAAGAATGAGTTGCATTTTGCTGTCAATCGACAAGGTTAAATCATCGCCTTCCTGTGCTTGAACATAATAACGCAAACTTCCGCCAATTTCTTTTCCTTGCAAATCGCTCTGAACATAACTATAGCCGTCGACCCCTTTAAGAATATCGTTGTAATAAGCTTCCACACCTGTTTGCCCAACATTATCAATTGATGTGAAACCTATAAGCTGAGTTGCCAAATTCCCATTAGGATAATATCTTGAAACATTTTCAGCCAAATACACACCTGGCAAATTTTGCTGATAAATTTTTTCTGCAACTTCGCTTTCAAGCCCAAGTTTAATCAGCACTTCACTGACATTTTTTGTTTGAACTTTTTTGTAAATCTCGTCAAAATCCATGCCTAAAATTGAGCTAAGATGATTTGCAACAGTGGTGGCACTTTTGACCTCTCTTGCTCGCACAAACAGATTGTAAGTGGTATAGCTTACGGCAAGAGTTGCTCCCGTTCGATCATAGATATTCCCCCTTGGAGCTATTATTTTCAAATCTCTTGTCCACTGGTCTGTGGCACGCAGTTGAAGATCTTTCCCATTTATAATTTGCAAAACAAAAAGTCTGATGGCAAGAGCACAAAAAATAAAGGATATTACCATAAACAATGCTAATATCCTTTTTCTAAAAGAAAATAATGTGAAGGGCTGTTTCATTTAACCTCCGAATAGCCCCGCTAAGAAATTACAGAATCTGTCAAACCAATTTGAAGTTTCACCAATTGAAGTCGGCGGCATAGAGTCGGATGGAATGACCTCAAAAAGATTTTCCATATTTTCTTGATTGGTGGTGTCAAGAGCAGTCAGATTTTTCAAATAATTTGCAAGATTTATGTTGTATGTTTCTGTTGCTATTTCAATTTGGCTTCCAAGCTGCTCCATTGTTGAAACGTTGACAATTCCCCATATTCCAAAAATAGCAAATAATAGTGCAAAAACAATGCTTTTTATGCTCCATTTTCGCTTTCTTTCTTGCACAACTGCAGACTCTTGCTCTTGCTGGCCAAAAATTTTTTCATGCTGCTGCTCACTTAGTGATTCCATCATATCATAGTTGGGCGTAAAAACTGTGGAAGAGAAGTCCTGCACTGGAGAAGAACTTTCGTTGTCAAGAACGATTGGCTCAACAATTTCATCTTCTTGCTCAAAAGCACTGGCTGAAAAAGCGTTTATTTTTTGCTCATTTCGAGCAGGCTGTGAAGATGCTTGTTTTGGTTGCTCATCCGCAGCTTTTTCTGCCGCTGTTTCTATCATTTTTTCAGCTTCTTTTTCAGTTTTTTTAAGCAGAACCACCTTTCCTTCCATAATATACGCTCCTTTAAAGCATTATAGCACTCTTTAAAAAAATCCAAACTATATTTTTTCAATAATTCGCAATTTCGCACTGCTGCTTCGAGAATTTTCTTGCAATTCTTTACTTGTTGCAATAATAGGCTTTTTGGTGATCAGTTTTGCCACCGCTTTGTGTCCACATATACAAACTGGTGTTTTTGGCGGGCAAATACAGTCTGTGCAAGAGAGTTTGAAAACATTCTTCACAATTCGATCTTCCAAACTGTGAAAAGAAATCACTGCCAATCTGCCGCCCTTATGTAAAAGCCCAATAAGATTTTGCAAGCACTCTTTCAATCCTTCAAGCTCGCCGTTGACTTCAATTCTTATTGCTTGAAAAGTTTGTTTGGAAACACCGCCTTTTCCGTAAATCGCTTTTTTGGGAAAAGACTTTTCGATTATTTCTTTCAATTCAAATGTGGTTTCTATCGGCTTTATTTCTCTTGCCTTCAAAATATTTTTTACGATGTTTTTTGCATTACCCTCTTCGCCATATTCATACAGAACTTGCAACAGTTGCTTTTCGCTATAAGAATTGACAACTTCATACGCTGAAAGTTTTTGCGATTTGTCCATACGCATATCAAGAGGGCCATTACGCAAAAAGCTAAACCCGCGCTCTGCACTGTCGATTTGGTAAGAGCTCACACCCAAATCAATCAAAATGCCATCAATTTTCCCAGCAAGTTGCATTTCTTTTAAAAGCTGCGGGGCATTTTTAAAATCTGATTTTATCACTGTAACATTGGAATTGTTTTTAAATCTTTCTTTGCAAACAGAAATTGCGTCATCATCTTTGTCGAATCCAATCAACCTTCCCCTTTCGTCTAGATGAGAAAGAATTGCACTTGAGTGGCCGCCGCCACCCATCGTGCAATCCACATAACATCCACCTTTTTTTATGTCAAGTCCGTCAATCACTTCATCCAAAAGCACGGGAACATGTTTGAATTCCATCATTTTTTCTCCTGTTTTAAGCACCTTGATTTGAAAGGAGCCCCAAAATGCTGCTAAGTTTGTCTTTCGCCTCTTGCGTCAAGACACTGTTTTCGTCGATAATATTTTGAATTTCTTGTTTATTTTGCTCTATAATCTCTTCACTGTCGCCGACAACTGGAATTTGCACCTGGAAGTCATCAAGCACCCCAAGCACTGTTTCAATAGTTGTTATTTCCTCTTCTGTTACTGAGGAAATGATATCGTTTATGGTTGAAACATCAATTTCTTGTGAAGAAGAGATGATTTCGCCTACTCTATTGATAAACGAGCCTTCTGCTGCATTTTCAATTTCAACAACAGCATCCATAAGATCTGCAAAGGAAATTTCCCAAACATTTTTGTCGCCAATCACATCTTCGGCAAGCGGATACTCTGCAAGAAGTTGTCTATAAAGACTATCAAAAACTGGTCTGAACAATCCTTCTTGACTATAGTCATAAAGCTCTGTCCTATAAGCATTTTCCTTGATATGATCTAAAAGCTGCCCCAACACTTCTTTATCAATATTTGAGAAGTTAAAGTCTTCACCACCAGAAGAAGTGTAGTCTTTGTAAAATTTAAGCAAATCTTCAAAGATAAGGCAGACTTCGTTGGTCTGATCTTCTGCATTTTTTTCTTCAAATGTAATATTGTCAAGACTGATTGTAAACTCGGCATTTGAAAGGCTCTTTAAAACCTCTTCAATAGCACTTACAATTTGTTCTTTTAACCCTTGCGTTGACTTAGCTCGCAAAACTGGAGTTAAAATATCGGTGATTGAAATATTTGAACCCAAATTTTCAAGTAATGCTTGTGCATCTCCGTTTATTGCATAATCAAGATAGCTTGTTCCCGTTTCATTAGTTTTATTGAGCAAAATGATGATCTGGCTGAAATAACCAAGCTCGCTATTCCACTCATCATAACCTTCAATACCAGTCAAATCAATAAGGTCTGATTGCAAAGAAGAAACAAGCTCGTCAGCTATCAGTGTTTTTGTAGGTTCAACCTGAACAAGTGGCAAGAAGATATTTTGAAGCATGCCTTGATTGCCTTCTTGCGAAATCAAATTTGCAATCTCTTTGATGATCTGTGTGGCATCACTAGACTGTGTGAGCAAGCCATACAAATCGTTATTTTTGATTTCTTGAAGGCTTTGCGACATAAATTCAAAATATTGTTGATAAGTTGTCAAAACGATCTGCTGTCCGTCATTGTCTGTTACAGAACTTTCTGGCAAGACAAAGTTGTTTTGTTCCATCAAATTTTTGAAAATTGAATTGCCCGCACTGTCTTGCAAAACTGAAATTTCAAGCACATCATCAACAAATTTGCCAAGAGATGAAAGCGCTGTTTCGATGTTGGTTGTGTCGTCTTTGCTTAAAAGACTTGTCGGATCTTCAAGAACTGCAGAAATATCAACTTGTTTTAAAACTTCAGAAAGGTCGGTGATTGCATTTGTCAGCTGAGTTGAAAGCTCTTGCCACTGAGCATCTGCCCAATCTGCTGTGTCAGAAACAACCTCGCCCACTCCTTCAATCAGTTGAGGTAAGGCAGTGTTGACGATAAAGTCGAATCCATCATGCAAAACATTCATTTGCAGCAGTGAGTTGACTGATGAAGATAATGCTGAAGTATTGTTTGCCAAAATTTGAACTATATCTTTTGCGTTTGCTTCAGTCAGAGATGTGATTTGATCCAACACCCCATTTTGCGAAAGTGTTTTGAAAATTTCAAACAATTTGTTTATATCTTGTGTGAAATATTCAGAAACTCCACTTGCGTTTTCTTGCAATTCATTCAATGACTGTGAAATCTTGTCAAAAAGTTCGCCATACTCTTCAACAAACTCTTGCCCAAGAAGATCGCTATAGCTTTGATAATCTTCAATCACCTGTGCGATCGTTTCTGTGAAAATTTGTTTAAAGAGTGTTCCGTCAAGCACATTGCCAAGATAAATTTCAAGTTTATCAAAATCCAGCTGAGCAAAAGTTTTGTCTGAAGATGGAATTTGTGAAATCTGCATTGCCACATCATAAACATCAACATATGAAACAATTTCCTGTCTGAGATAGAGTTTTTCACCATTCAAATCTATGCTTGACATATAGTCAAACATTGCATCGTCAAGCCCAACCGCACCACACATTTTGAAAAGAAAATTATTGTTGACCGCATCAATTATCTCAATAGCCTCTGCTGGAATATACTGCGACAGAACATTTGAAGTTTCTTGATTTTGTTGGTCTTGCTCTTCATTTGCTTGTGCAGCAGAAAGTGTATTTTGTCCATTATTGTTTATCTCTTTTTTAATATATATATCATTTTGAGCTGATATCTCCCCAACCAGCCCAACCAAAGAAGAAACTGGCATAAAAACAAATAGCGTTATGACAAAAGCTTTAACAAGACCTATAGCGCCACCCCAAGTGCGATACATTTTTTGGTCTTCTTTGCGTTTTAAGCAAGTGACTGCAATAATTTTGTAAATGATATACAGAACAAGCATTATAAGAATTGTTGCTATGATAAACACCACAACATTTGCAATAGCACCTGGCAAAGCTTCAACCAAGCTGGTCAAATCCGGATTGTTTTCAACCAAAGACGCAATCTGCTGGTCTTGCAAAAGCATTTCAAGAAGATATTGATTTAACGCGACAGAGCCATCCTCATATGGCACTGAAATCTGCATGACTGCATTTGTGATAAGTGGGGTGACGAAAAATGCCACAATCACACCTGCAACACCAATGCCAAAACTCACGGCTGAGCGACGCACTCCCCGCCAAAAGCCGAGCAAGAAGCCGATGATTAAAATAAAAACAAAAACAAAACTGATTATCAAATTGATTGTTGTGCTATTCATTTTCTCTCCTAACCTTTCTTATATATTAACATTTTTTTATAAAAACTTACAACTATTTTGATAAATATCAATTTTATAAAAAAAATTTTTACAACTTAAGGCAATAAGCTTTGCTAGAAAACAAGCAGCAATGTTATCAAAAAATAATGATAGTCGATTTTTGTCAAAAATTTTTTAAAAATTTATATGATTTTTGTTGACATAAAAAAACAAAGGTATTATGATAGGAATTGTTAGACCACAATATATTGATTTTTTGTCATATAATTATTCAATATATTGTATTCTTATACAAAAAGGGGGCAAAGACGAAAATGGTAAAAAATATTGTTAAAAGAGATGGCAGGGTTGTTGAATTTGAACTTGAAAAAATTGAACATGCCATTGAAAAAGCTATTCTTGCAACAGGAGGAAAGAATGTCAAAAAGGCTCAAGTTGTTGCAAAAAAGGTAGAAAAAGCTTCAAATGAAAAGTTTGGGCAGAAAGCTCCAAGCATTGAAGAAATTCAAGATCAAGTCGAAAAAGCTCTTATGGAGTGCAAACTTGAAAAAGCTGCAAAGGCCTATATTCTTTATCGTGAAAGCCGCAACAGAGTAAGAGAGATGAATTCAAATCTGATGAGAACCCTTGACAAAATCAACAACTCAGACTCAAAATCATTTGATTTGAAAAGAGAAAACGCAAACATTGATGGCGACACTCCAATGGGTATCATGCTGCGTTTCGGCTCTGAAAGTGCCAAAACATATTTTACAAACAGTTTGTTGACAACAGAAGAAGCAAAGGCTTATCAAGGTGGAGACATTCACATTCACGACTTTGATTTTTATGCTTTAACTGAAACTTGCTGCCAAATTGATATTGAAAAATTGTTTAAGGGTGGTTTTTCGACTGGTCATGGCTTTATTCGTGAGCCAAATGACATACGCACATATGCGTCTCTCGTTTGTATTGCAATTCAAGCAAATCAAAATGACCAGCATGGCGGACAAAGTATTCCAAACTTTGATTACGGCCTAGCCGAAGGCATCAAAAAAACATTCAAAAAAATTTATAGGATCAATTTTGCAAAGGCATATACACTAAAAGGCTGTGGGAAAAAGAGTGAAAGCGAAATTATTCTTGCACTAAAAGGAATTGAAAATGAAACTTCACTTTTCCCAACACTTTCAGGCTCAAAAGCCTACGACAAACAGGAAGAAAAATTGGCTGAAAAATTGTTTGATGACATAAAAGAATATAAGGCTGTAAAAAAATATGCTCAAGCCGAAAGCTTGACGGAGACTGACGAGGCAACACATCAGGCGATGGAGGCTTTGATTCACAACCTTAACACAATGCACTCTCGGGCTGGAGCACAAGTGCCATTTTCGTCGATTAACTTTGGCACTGATACCACTCCTGAAGGAAGAATGGTCACAAAAAACATTTTAAGAGCAACCGAAGAAGGCCTTGGAAATGGCGAAACTGCAATCTTCCCTATATCTATTTTCAAAGTTAAAGAAGGTGTAAACTATAACCCTGGCGATCCAAATTACGATCTTTTTAAGCTCGCAATTCAGTGCAGTGCTAAAAGGATGTTCCCAAACTTTAGCTTTATTGACGCACCTTTCAATTTGCAATACTACAAAAAAGGACATCCAGAAACAGAAATTGCTTATATGGGATGCAGAACAAGAGTGATTGGGAATGTTTACGACCCTACTCAAGAAATTGTCTACGGAAGAGGCAATCTGTCTTTCACCTCCATAAATCTTCCAAGACTTGCAATTGAAGCAAAAGGCGACATCAAAAAGTTTTATGCCGATCTTGAAAAAATGATGGATCTCGTTACCGAGCAACTTTTGCATCGCTTTAAAATTCAGCAGTCTAAGCATGTTTATAACTACCCTTTCCTCATGGGACAAGGAGTTTGGATTGGCTCAGAAAAACTTGGCAAGTATGACTCTGTAGCCGAAGTTTTAAAACATGGATCTTTGACATATGGCTTTATTGGACTTGCAGAAGCTTTGATAGCGTTGACAGGCAAACACCAAGGTCAAAGCAAAAAAGTTTGGCAAATGGGCTACGATATTGTCAAGTTTATGCGTGATTATGCTGACAAAACTTCTCAAAAATACAAACTCAACTTCACACTTATAGCAACACCAGCTGAAGGTTTATCCGGCAGATTTGTAAAAATTGACAAGAAAAAATATGGAGAAATCAAGGGCGTTACCGACAAGGACTACTACACAAACAGCTTCCACATTCCAGTTTATTTCCCAATCAGCGCTGAAAAGAAAATTGAACTTGAAGCGCCTTTCCATTCTCTATGCAATGGTGGTCATATCACCTATGTGGAGCTTGACGGCGATACCTCAGCCAACCTTGATGCTTTTGAAAAAATCATCAGGTGCATGAAAGAAAAAGGAATTGGCTATGGAGCAATCAACCACCCTATTGATAGAGACCCTGACTGCGGCTATAACGGCATCATTGGTGACCATTGCCCTCACTGCGGAAGAGCGGAAAAGGAAGATCATCCGTTTGAAAGAATCAGAAGGATTACTGGCTACTTGGTTGGAACTCTTGACAGATTTAACAATGCAAAGCGAGCTGAAGAACATGACAGAGTAAAACACAATATTTAAAAGGATAAAAATGAAAAGACTGAGAATTTCAGGAATTGTCAATGACAGCATTGTTGATGGTCCCGGTTTACGATTTGCTATATTCACTCAAGGCTGTCCACACAACTGCCCTGGCTGCCACAATCCACAAACACACTCACTCAAAGGCGGCAAAAAGATTTCAATCAATAAATTATATAAAAAAATCAAAGAAAACGGCTTGCTTGGTGGGGTAACTTTTTCTGGTGGCGAGCCATTCTTGCAAGCAAAAACTTTGCTTCCGCTGGCAAAAAAACTTAAAGAAGACAAAATTGAGCTTGCCTCATACACAGGATTTTTGTTTGAAGAGCTTTTAAATGAAAAAGTTCGAGGTGGAAAAGAACTATTATCGCAACTTGACATATTGATTGACGGAAAATTTGTGCAAAGTTTAAAAAGCCTTGATCTTGCTTTTAAAGGATCTTCAAATCAAAGAACAATTGATGTGCAAAAATCACTTAAAAAAGGCAAGGTGGTTTTAAGCAAAGATCCTAGATGGAATAAGAATTGACCGTTTTGTCTAAAAGCATAATTTTACAATAAAAAAACTGCATGCATTGCAGTTTTTTTATTGTTTCAACAATTTTTTCAAATATTTACCAGTGTATGATTTTTCGACTTTTGCAATCTCTTCAGGCGTGCCTGTTGCAACAATCTCTCCGCCACGATTGCCACCTTCCGGTCCTAAGTCTATGATATAGTCAGCCGATTTGATAACATCAAGGTTGTGCTCTATCACAACCACACTATTACCATTTTCAACAAGCCTATTCAAAATGGCAATAAGCTTTTTCACATCATACATATGAAGCCCAGTTGTTGGCTCATCCAAAAGATAGATTGTTTTGCCTGTTGATTTTTTTGAAAGTTCGCTTGCAAGCTTAACTCTTTGAGCTTCGCCACCAGAAAGTTCGGTTGCACTCTGCCCCAGTTTGACATATCCAAGACCAACATCATAGAGGGCTTGAACTTTGCTTTTGATCGCAGGAATATTTTCAAAAAACTTTAAGGCTTCTTCAACCGTCATTTCAAGCACATCGTTTATGTTTTTGCCTTTATAATGAACTTCCAAAGTCTCTCGATTATACCTTTTCCCCTTGCAAGCTTCACAAGTTACTGCTATATCTGGCAGGAAATACATCTCAATTTCTTTTATTCCAGCCCCCTCACAAGCATCACATCTTCCGCCTTTGACATTAAAACTAAATCTTCCAGCTTTATAGCCTCTAGCTTTTGCTTCCGGCGTGCTTGCAAAAAGGTCTCGAATGGCAGAAAACATTCCAACATAGGTGGCAGGATTAGATCGTGGGGTTCTGCCAATTGGAGATTGATCAATTGAAATAACTTTGTCAAGAGCGCTTATATTTTCAATTTTATCAAACTTGCCATTTTCTAGACGAGAATTGTTAAGATTGTTTGAAAGATATGGGAACAAAATTTCATTTATTAAACTTGATTTTCCACTTCCCGAAACCCCGGTGACACAGGCAAAAACACCTAGTGGAATTTGGACATCAATATTTTTAAGATTATTTTCTTTTGCACCTTTAATTTTCAAAAAGCCTTTTGGCAACCTTCTTTTTGAAGGCACTTCAATCTTTTCTTCGCCACGCAAAAACTTTGCCGTGATTGAATTTGAAGTTTTTATGATATCTTCAACTGTTCCATTGCCCACAATTTGTCCGCCATGCACACCTGCGAAAGGCCCCACATCAACCAGCCAATCTGCTGTTCTGATAGTGTCTTCATCATGCTCAACCACAATCAAAGTATTTCCAAGATCTCGAAGATGTTTTAGTGTGCCGATAAGGCGGTCATTATCTCGCTGATGCAGTCCAATGCTTGGCTCATCCAAAATATATAAAACACCTGAAAGTCCGCTTCCAATTTGCGTTGCCAACCTTATTCGTTGAGCTTCACCCCCTGACAGAGTTTCGGCTGAGCGAGAAAGAGTCAGATAGTCCAGCCCCACATCACTCAAAAATTTCAGCCTTGCCCTTATCTCTTTCAAAATGCTTTCTGCAATTTCTTGTTTTTCTTGACTTAGTGAAAAGTCCGCAAAATATTCAATCAATTCTTCAACGGTCATGTCGCAAACCTGCGAAATATCTTTGCCCTTTATTTTCAAAGACAACGCTTGCTGGTTTAAACGCTTTCCATGACAGGTTGGACAGGTGATTTCTCTGACAAATTTTCCTATTTCAAATCTGACAAATTCACTTTTGCTTTCAACAAGTCTTCTTTTCAAGTTGTTGATTATTCCTTCAAAAGCAAGTGCCTTTTTGCCATTAAAGTGCTCATAAGTTTTATTTCTTGCTTCATTGCCAAACAGGTCAAGTTTTTCGCCGTCATTGCCGTAAAGCAAAATATCTAGCTTTTTTCTTGGTATTTTTTTGACTGGAGAGTTTAAATCAATGTCGTATTTTTTTGACAGAGCATCAAAAAAGCGTTTTGCCATGCTGCCTTCCTCATATCTCCAACCGGTCAAATTGAAAGCCCCGTCAGCTATTGAAAGGTCGCTGTTTTTAAGCACCAATCCCTCATCCACATCGCTGATCAGGCCAAGTCCAGCACATGAAGAACATGCGCCAAAGGGAGCATTGAAAGAAAACAATCTCGGCGTGACCTCTTCAAGAGTCCAACCGCAATCTGGGCAGGCATAGTTTGTGCTAAACAAGTTTGGCTCTCCATCTTTTTCAATTATAACCAGCCCTTGTCCAAGTTTTACCGCAGTTTCGATGCTGTCATTTAGTCTTGATGTAACACCTTCTTTTAAAACGATTCTGTCAATCACAGCATTTATGTTATGTTTGATATTTTTGTCAAGCACAATTTCTTCGTCAAGTGAATAGATTGCACCGTCAACTTGCACTCTTGCATAACCCGACTTTTTCAAACTTTCAAAGTTTTTTGCAAATGTCCCCTTTTGCCCACGAGCAATAGGAGCAAGAACTGTGATTTTGCTACCAAGCGGCATTGCCAAAACACTGTCAACAATTTGGTCGGTGGTTTGTTGTGAAATCGCCTTGTGACAATTTGGACAATAAGGAACTCCAACTCGAGCAAACAAAAGCCTGAGATAATCATATATTTCAGTAACAGTGCCAACCGTTGAACGTGGATTGTGGTTTGTGGTCTTTTGATCAATTGAGATTGCCGGAGAAAGCCCGTCAATAGATTCAACATCAGGTTTTTGTGCTTGCCCTAAAAACTGACGAGCATATGAAGACAAACTTTCAATGTAACGGCGTTGACCTTCCGCAAAAATGGTGCCAAAAGCGAGGCTTGTTTTGCCTGAACCGCTGACACCTGTGAATACTATAAGTTTGTTTTTTGGAATTTCCAAATCAATATTTTTTAAATTGTTTTCTTTTGCACCTTTGATTATAATCTTGTTTTCCATGGCTTTATTATAACACAAATTTGCCTTTTTCAAGCAAAATTGTTGCATTATCTTCTTTCTTTATCCAATCTTTTTCTAAGCTTTTGAATTTGATCTCTCAAAACCAAAGCTCTTTCAAAATCCAATGAATTGGAGGCGATTTTCATCATCGCCGTCAATTTTTCAATCTCTTTTGGAATTTCTTCCTTCTTAAGTCGCTCATTTTCAACTTTTTTGCTTATTTCAAGGCTGTTTGTGATGGATTTTATGATTGTTTTCGGTGTTATATTGTGTTGTTTGTTGTATTCTTCTTGCTCTTTTCTTCTTTTTTCTGTGATATCAATAGCCCTTTTCATTGAGTCTGTGATTGTGTCGGCAAACATGATCACTCGCCCGTTTGCATTTCTGGCAGCTCGGCCAATAGTTTGAATAAGAGCCCCTTCACTTCTCAAAAAGCCTTCTTTGTCGGCATCAAGAATGCAAACAAGTTCGACTTCAGGCATATCAAGACCTTCTCTCAAAAGATTAATCCCGACCAGCACATCAAACTCACCACTTCTCAAACCATTGACAATCTCCACTCTTTCCATAGTGTCGATTTCTGAGTGCATATATTTGGTTTTAAAATTATGTTCCTGCAAATAAGTGGTCAAGCTTTCAGCCATCTTTTTTGTCAAAGTGGTAACCAGCACGCGAGCATTATGAGAAATTGTAATCTTTATTTGCTCCATAAGCTCTTCAATCTGATTTTTGATTGGTTTAATTTCAATTTTAGGGTCTAGCAAACCGGTAGGTCTGATAACTTGCTCAACTATTTGATCTGCATTTTCCAGCTCATACTTTGCAGGAGTGGCAGAAACAAACAGTGTTTGCCCCAGTTTTTTTGAAAATTCATCAAAAGTTAAAGGTCTGTTGTCTTTTGCTGCCTCCAAGCGAAAGCCGTATTCGACTAAAGATTGTTTTCTCGCCCTATCGCCATTATACATGGCTCTTATCTGTGGCAGCGTCATGTGGCTTTCATCAATAATGGTCAAAAAACCCTTTGGAAAATAGTCGATTAAAGTATAAGGCGCTTCGCCTGGTTTTCTGCCATCAAAATATCGAGAATAATTTTCTATACCGCTGCAATAGCCAACTTCGCGCATCATTTCTTCGTCATAGGCCACTCTTTGACCAATTCGCTCAGCTTCCAACGGCTTGTTTTCTTTTTGAAAATTCTCAATCGCCTTCAACCTGTCTTCTTCAATTTGTGTTAGAGCATTTTCCATTTTTGCTCGGCCAACTGCATAATGTGTGGCAGGATAAATTGCAACCATTTTCAGCTGATTGATAAGATTTCCTGTTGTGGGATCAAAATCATAAATTTTTTCAATCTCATCTCCAAAAAATTGAACCCTTATAGCAAGAGAAGATTGAGATGCTGGGAAAATGTCAACAACATCACCTTTAACACGAAAAGTTGAACGTTTGAAATCGATGTCAGAACGAGTATATTGAATGTCAATAAGCTTTGAGATAAGCTGATCTCGATCAATCGTGTCCCCTTGTCGCAGTGCAATATGCAAATTATAATATTCTTCTGGATTGCCAAGACCATAAATGCAGGAGACAGATGCCACGATGATCACATCGTCTCGCTCAAGTATAGACGCCGTTGCGCTAGCTCTGAGTTTGTCGATTTCGTCATTTATAGCCATATCTTTTTCTATGTAAGTATCTGTTGAAACAATATAAGCTTCTGGCTGATAATAATCATAATACGACACAAAATATTCCACACGGTTATGAGGAAAAAACTCTCGAAACTCATTGCAAAGCTGTGCTGCCAAAGTTTTGTTGTGCGCAATAACAAGAGTTGGCTTTTTTAGTCTTGAAATAATGTTTGCCATAGTAAAAGTTTTTCCACTGCCAGTTACGCCAAGAAGGACTTGATTTTTAAGCCCCTCTTCAAAACCTTGAGCAATCTTTTCAATAGCTTTAGGTTGATCTCCTGCTGGACTGTATTTTGATTCTAGCTTAAATTCCATTTTGCTCCTTTAACTTTTGAAAATCGCTTTTAAAATCAATCCAAACACAAAACTTACTGTCGCAAGAAATATGCTCCGCAATATAAGCATTCCCATTGCTCGCTTTTGTTTCTTTTGATCAGACAAAAAAGTTTTGCCTTTGCTTTTTAATGTTACACAATAATAATAACCATTTTTTCCTTCTGATGCAACAAAATCAAGATAATTTTCAAGCGACAGACGGGCCATTATCTCGTCAATCTCAGAAACGGTTAAAACCAATTTGGGACACAATGCTTTTGCAATATCGTAAGGCGAAACAAGATGTGCTTTTTTGTTTGCACACACCTTGCATAGATATGTTAAGACCAATTTTTCGCGCCTTTGAGACATATCAAATTTTATTGACAATAAAATATGAAAATAATCATTTTGAAAACAACACGACATTATCTGAATAAAACAAACTTTTTTTGCAATAAATCAACTATGCTAGATTTTCCTTCAAGTTTGATCTTGAAATATTTAATTAATGAATGCAAAGATGGCTCTTACAAAATCATTGAGAAAAATGATTTAATTTCCTTGCTGCCCACAAAATACAAAGTCTCACAGCAGCAACTTGACAAGATAATGTATAACCTAGAGCAGCAAGATTTGGTCTCGCTAAGGTATGATGATGACAATGTTTTCTGCGTCTGCACACTGCCAAAATCAAATAATATTTTTGAAGACAACAAAAAAAGTGAAAGTAAATCTAAGTTGATTTCTCCACTTTTAAACTATTTAATAATCTTTTTGCTGACTTTTTTTGCTTCCTTTCTTTCCAGTTTTATCATTTCAATCATTTAATCCAACAATTTCATTTTTGAGCTCTGCCAGCCACTGCGTTTTGTCTCCTGCATAAGCCAAGTTGTCAAGAGGTTTCACTTCATCTAGATATACTCTTGCGATAGCTTTGTTCTCCATGCTGTAAAGTCCGTCAGTGCCAACAATGAGTGAATCTAAAAGTTGGCAGTTTGCCATGCTGGTCATCGACTTCAGAGTCTGAAAAGCTTTTTCATCTTGCACTGATGGTTTGCAATTTCCGTTTGGATGATTGTGAACGATAATAAGAGCATGAGCTTTTGTTGATGCAAGATACATCATCAAATCACTCATAGAAATGCCAACCATGTTTATAGAGCCACGAGCAAACAGCTTTGTGTTGACACACTTTTTGTTTGCGCCAACCGCTATAAAGTAAAGTTCTTCAACCGTCTTAAATCTCAAAAGATTTTCAACATAATCATAAATATCGGTAAAGCTGTCAAATATTGGACAAACTTTCATTTTATCAAGAGCATAAACTAAATTGATTTGCGTGAGCAAGTGCAACTTTTTTGCAGAGAGTTCACCCATACCTTTCACGCGAGCAATATCATTGACATCGGCTTCCAAAACTGCGGAAAGAGAGCCGAAGTGGTCGAGCAATCTGTGCGACAACGGATTGACATCACCTCTAGGAAAAACAAAACACAATATCGTTTCAAGTGCTTGAATCTGCTGCAAATGATCAAGCCCAACATCATAAGCATGAGTAAACAATCGTTCTCTATGCCCTTCATGTATATTTTTCTCAGGTTTTGCTGACTTTTCTTTTGTGGCTTTTGCCATTTTAACTCCCCTTTTTCAGCAAATATTTTAGCACAAAACAAAAATACTGACAAATAAATTTAACCAAAAATCTACCAATAAAATAAAGTCAATATTTAAAGAATAATTTTGGTCAAAATTCAATTTATATTGATAAACTTTTGTAATTTTTTGGTGTGGGTTATATATTTTATATAAAAATCTTAGTGATGCAGATATAATCTTTATTTATAATCTTAGTGCTGCGGATAACAGAAGCCCACACCCTAAAAATCTGTCGATTTTCAGGGAACCCGAGAACCTTGCAGGTTCAACTCCTGTTTAACAATCCTTATTTAAAATCTTAGTGGTGCGGATAACAGGAGTTGAACCTGCACCCTTTCGGACTGGAACCTAAATCCAGCGCGTCTGCCATTCCGCCATATCCGCACATATAAATTACTTTTCTTGGCGGAATGTCAGACTAAAAACTTTGTTTTTGCTGGATTTTTAAACCCAGCGCGTCTAATCACCCTAAAAATCTGACAATTTTCAGGGAAACCCGAGCCACTGATCACCCCAAAACTCTATACCGAGCTTTTGGGGGCCCCGAACCGCCATATCCGCAAGCACTGTTATTATATCACAAACTTTGTTTCTTCGCAATAATTTTTCTTTCCTAAACAAGTGATATTATTTATTTTTTTTGTATTGTCTTCGTTTTCATAAGTTCAACAAAGCAATCAGAAATGATAGCAAAACTTACTTTGGCATTATTTTTCAATCCCTAAAAGATAATCACTTGTGACATTAAAAATTTTTGTCAATTTTACAACTGCAACAATATCCGGCAAACTTTTTCCCCGCTCCCAAAGAGATATCGTGTCTTGGCTTAAGAACAAAAGTTTCGCAAGTTCTTCCTGCGATAAACCCTTTTCTTTGCGAAGATCTCTTATTGTTTGCCCTATTTTCACAACATTATTATACGAATAAATTTCGTTTTTTTGTTGACTTACGAGAATTTCTCGTATATAATAAAGATAAAGGAGGGATTATGTTTTGCAGAAATTGTGGAAAAGAGCTGCCAGACGAAGCCAGGTTTTGTCCAAACTGCGGTTTCAACAAAGCAAATTCTGAAATTACAAACAGACGTGAGCCCAGCGGCAAAATAACAGCTATCAATATTTTGACCATTATAAGTATGATTTTTGGAGTTTTTGCCTTTTTCATTCCAACAATTGTAGGCGCCTTTGTTTTAGAGGCAATCAAAAAAGCGAAAAGGGCAAAAGATCTTTCTGGCATAGGGGTAGCTTGCCTGATATGTTGCAATACAATTGCTGGAATTTTGATGTTGACACTGGCAGATTCGGATTTAGGAGGATAAAAAATGTTTTGTGAAAAATGTGGAACAGAATTAAAAGAACATGAACATGTTTGTGCAAATTGTGGAGCAAAAAACGAATATTGCAAACCAGTTGTTGAAGAAAATGCAGAGGAAAAAGAAAGTGGAATTTTTAGTATTTTGGCTTTGGTGTTTGTTTCCGTTCCTGCAATAATCTTTTTTCTATTGTTAATTATTTTCATATGAGGAGTTTAGTATGGTTATCTCGCAAATTATTATATTTTCATTTTTAGCATTTAGTTTTATTGGTTGCGTCTTTGCAGGCGTTTCTCTTGTTATATATAAAAAGAAATCAAATAAAATAATTGCAGTTATTGCATTAATTTTATTTTTATTTTATATTATAAACGTATTATTATTGTCTTTAAGTACAGCAATCCAAATCTTTGCTAGCCCTGGTCAATAAAAAAGACCGAAACGGTCTTTTTTTGGTGGCATACTTGGGGCGCGTTATGAGCGAACAATCACACGTGATTGGAAGCGAATGGCCGAGCACGCATACTCCCCTGACCCGCTCCGACCGGGACTTGTCCTCGGGTTTGGCAAACAGCGTTTGCGCAAAGTTTGAAAAAACTTTGCAGAGCCCCGGAATAACAAAAAAAGCCGCTTGCGCGGTTTTTTTGGTGGTGTTGCCCGGGGCGCGTTATGAGCGAACAAGCACGTGTGATTGGAAGCGAATGGCCGAGCCACTCTCGCTTCGCTAGGCTCAGGCTCCGACCGGGACAGGGCCCGGGTTCTGCAAACAGAGTTTGCGCAAAGTTTGAAAAAACTTTGCAGAGCCCCGGGATAACAAAAAAAGCCGCTTGCGCGGTTTTTTTGGTGGCCTACCCGGGGCTCGAACCCGGGACCCCTTGATTAAAAGTCAAGTGCTCTACCGACTGAGCTAGTAGACCATGGTCCTTTTGATAAATTGATGGCAGGGGTGGCAGGATTTGAACCTACGAATGCAAGAATCAAAATCTTGTGCCTTACCACTTGGCGACACCCCAATGATATTTTCTTCTTCATGTCCCCTATTATGGCTGGGGTGGTAGGATTCGAACCTACGCAATGTTGGAATCAGAATCCAATGCCTTACCACTTGGCGACACCCCACCATGACCAAAAGTATATATCTGGGGTGATCGAAGGGGATCGAACCCTTGACCTCCAGAGCCACAATCTGGCGTTCTGCCAACTGAACTAAGAC
>CAMMDQ010000007.1 GCA_946495675.1 uncultured Bacillota bacterium
CCTTCGACCTCTGCCTTAGAAGGGCATTGCTCTATCCAGCTGAGCTATGGAAGCACAGAATGGAGCAGGTGAAGGGAATCGGACCCTCGCGACCAGCTTGGAAGGCTGGGGTTCTACCACTGAACTACACCTGCACACTTTAGACTAGGAAAGTTTAGCACAAGCGTAGGAATTTGTCAAGGAATTTGACAAAAATAACAGAAAAATATTCTTACTAATATGCAATTTACAACTTAAATTGACATTTGCCATTTTGAAAATAAATGGTTGCGGCTGGCAAATGTAATTTAGTTGCTTTAAAAATTCTTTTTGCAATCTGATCGGCTTTTCTTAATTCCACTTTGGTTGGATGGCTTCCCCTTTGAAGATGCCCAACAATAAAGGTTTTTAATTCCACATCTTTTGCAAGTGTTTTCACACTAGCCGCAAATTTTTCAAGTGGCAAAATATTCTCTCGAATTATGATGATTGACGACCTTTCTTGCTTGAAATTTGCATTTAAAATTTTTGCAGTTTTGGTAAAATCCAGATCGTTTTCATCAGCCACAAGCACATCTGCGTTGACCACGCTGGCAACATTTTGTGCAATTTTATCGCATCGCCTGCCCATAACTTGAAAAACACAACTTCTGTTGAAAGCTTCCATGCTTGGCATAATACTATAAACAGCATCACAGCAAGCTTTGACTGCGGTGTGAAAGCCAAGGCTATAATCGCTACCTTCAACATCGTTGTCAATGGTTGCCGGCACAAAAATTGTTTTAACCCCATTTTCAGCCAGCCGTCTAGCACCTTTTGCCGAGCCATTTCCACCCAAAATAATCACAAAATCAAATTTTTTAGCATTTTTCAATCCCTTTTTGAAACCTTCCTCAGTGATAAATTTGGGACATCTTGATGATTTTATCACGACACCAGCTTGATTTTTAAAAGTTTTTATGTCAAAATTTGAAATTGGATAAATCCAGTTGTTGATAAGCCCTAAAAAACCAGCCTTGCAAGCATAAAGATTTTTGCCATAACGCTTGCCAAGCTGATAAATAAGTCTGTTCATGCCAGGGGCATCACCCCCACTTGCGATAACTAAAAGTTTCATTTAACCTCACTTGAGAACAACATTGGCTTCTCCTAAAAGTCCAATAAGTTCGTTTATTAAATAATTGTTGATGTCAACTTTGCTTGAGAAGGCAAAGGCTGAGCCGCTTGAATTGCATTTGACAACAATTTGACTATCGCCAGGATAACTCGACACAATGGCTTTGACTTTTGCATAAATGTCAGGATCTTTTGTGTCAAAACGCAAATATAGTTTTTTCTCTGAATGAATGACTTCATCTTCTTTCTTTTGCCACGAACTTACACCTTCTGCCAAAATGACTGGATTGCTGCCCGGCCGTAGTGAAACTTTGCCCTTAATAGTTACAAGTCCATCTTCAACCAGCAGATCTTTATATTTATTATAGGCTTTTGCAAACACAATCACTTCAAAAGTCCCATAAATATCTTCTATTTGCAGAAAGCACATATTGCCGGACTTGGTAAGTTTTTTACTGATTTCAACAATCTGTCCGCCACAAACCACCTGTTGTCCATCTTTTATATTGTCGTCTGAATCAAAAGAATTTATCTCATCACCAAATTCTTCCTGCTCAAAGTTTTCTTCTCCTTCTTGAACAAGATTGTCAAACATATCTGAAGTGAAGGTGAAGGAATCATATTTTTCAATATAGTCATCAAGTGGATGACCGGAAAGATAGATGCCTGCATAGGCCTTTTCGTTTTTAAGCAAAGTCTCTTTGTTGTATTCTTTTATGTTTGGGTATTCAACGCTGTTGACCACCGCGCTTTCTTCTTCAAAAGTATCAAAAATAGAAAATTGCCCTGTTGCTTTTTTCTTTTTGTCAGCAATCGTTCTTTCCATGATAAGCGGATAAACATCGATTAGTTGAGATCGATATCTGCCAAATGAAGCAAATGCACCACTCAAGATTAAAGCTTCCAAGGTGCGTTTGTTTATGCCAGACTCAGCACAAGCACATCGAGAAATAAAATCTTCAAAGCTTTTAAATTCTCCGTTTTTCTCCCGCTCTTGCATGATAAAATCGGTAACTGCAGTTCCAACATTTTTAAGTGCACCAAGCCCAAATCTGATATTCCCGTTTTCTGTTTTGAAAAGTGTGTTTGATTTGTTGATATCAGGTGCCAGAATTTCAAAACCTTCTTTTCGAGCATAATTTGTAAACTTTTTAACATTATCCGCTGAAGCAATACGATTGTTTAAAACAGCGGTCAAAAATTCCACTTCATAGTATGTTTTGAGATATGCAGTTTGGTATGCCACATATGCATAGGCTGCGGCATGCGATTTGTTGAATGCATAGCCCGCAAATTTCGCCATTTGATCAAAGATTTTTATTGAAACATCTTTGTCATGCCCAAGAGCAATCGCCCCAGGAATTGGCGGTTTTTGTCCAGTCGGATCAATATATCCATTCAAAAACTTTTCTTTTTCAAATTGAATTTTCTCGACCTGTTTTTTACCCATGATTCTTCGCACATTGTCAGCTCCACCAAGACTATATCCCGCCATAACTTGAAAGATTTTCATGACTTGCTCTTGATAAACTATACAGCCATAAGTGTTTTTCAAAACAGGTTCAAGGCATGGATCATCATAGACAATTTTTTCAGGATTTCTTTTGCCTTCGATAAATCTTGGAATAAAATCCATAGGTCCCGGTCGATAAAGTGAAATCCCTGCGATAACATCTTCAAGACAACTTGGCTGAAGATCTTTCATAAACTTTTTCATGCCGGAACCATCAAGTTGGAATACCGAATCTGTGTTGCCCGAGCTTATAAGTTCAAAAACTTTAGGGTCGTTGTAATCCATTTTTGCAAAATCAATTTCCACGCCATGATTTTCTTTGATATACTTTAAAGCTTTGTGAATATCTGTCAAAGTGATAAGCCCCAAAAAGTCCATTTTAAGAAGTCCAAGGTGTTCAAGTTCAAGCATATCAAACTGAGTGATAACATCATTGCCACTTTTTGCCATTGGGACATGGTCATAAACAGGATCAGGTGCGATCAACACTCCTGCGGCGTGCATGGAAATATTGCGTGGCACACCTTCAAGCTTGATTGCCATGTCAACAATTTTTTTGACCATTTCATCTTCTTCATATAATCTGCGAAGTTCTGGAATGATATATTGCTTATCTTCTTCTTTGCCCGTTGTGCCAAAATAGTATTTTAGCACTGGTGGTTTTTTTACAGGCTTAAGCGGAATCTCTTTGGTGATTTTATCTGTTTCAGAAAGAGGATAGCGCAAAACACGAGAAACATCTCGAATTGCGTTTTTTGCTTGCATATTTCCGTAAGTGGCAATGTTTGAAACATGATCAAACCCATATCGGCGTTTGGCATATTCAATAACCTCTCCTCTTCTGTCTGTGCAAAAGTCAACATCAAAGTCAGGCATAGAAACTCGTTCTGGATTGATAAAGCGGTCAAAGAACAGTTCATATCTCATCGGATCAACTTGAGTGATGCCGCTGCAGTAGGCAACTAGCGAGCCTGCACCCGAACCACGCCCCGGTCCAACAGGAATATCATTTTTTCTTGCAAAGTTGATATAGTCCCAAACAACCAAGAAATATTCAACAAAACCAAGTTTTTCAATGGTCGAAAGTTCCATTTCCAACCTGTCACGAAGCTCTTTTGTGATTTCTTTATAATTTCTTTTAAGACCTTCTTCAGCCAAAGAACGCAAAAATTCAACAGGCGTTTGCCCGTTATCTGGTTTATACTGTGGAATAAAATTGTCAGAAGCATCCAAAGTGTCTTCTTCTGGCACAAATTGGTTCCCCTTTTCTTTTGCCTCTTTAAGCGATTTTGTTCTAATGGAAACATGGCATTTATCAGCAATTTCAACTGTGCGGTCAAGTGCTTCTTCATACCCTGGAAGAGCCTCTTGCATCTCTTCGTATGTTTTAAGATAAAACTCATCAGTTGAAAATTTCATTCTGTCAGGATCATCAATGGTTTTCCCCATTTGCACACACATCAAAACATCCTGAAGTTCGCTGTCTTCTTTGTTGAGATAGTGCACATCGTTTGTGGCAACAAGTTTGATGCCAAGACGCTTGCTCATTTCAGTCAATTTGACCAAGACTTCTCGCTCTTCTTCCAATCCATGATTTTGAATTTCAAGATAAAAATCGTCGCCAAAAAGGTCTTTAAACCAAAGCGCCAATTTGTCAGCTTCATCATATTGTCTCTTAAGAATGTATTGCGGAATATGCCCTGCTATACAGGCAGAGAGACAAATCAGACCTTTTGAATGCTCTTTCAAAAGCTTATAATCAATTCGTGGCTTGTAATACATCCCGTCAATATATGCAAAACTGGATAGTTTTAAAAGATTTTGATAACCTTCATTGTTTTTTGCAAGCAAAATAAGATGCCCTGTATCCGCTTTGTTAGAGCGAGAGTGCATGTCGTGTGTGATATAAAATTCTTGACCAAGAATTGGCTTTATCCCTTTTGTAATGCAAGCTTCAAAAAATTTGATTGCTCCATGCATATTGCCATGATCTGTGATAGCAACAGCCCGAGTGCCTCGCTCTTTAATTATATCAACAAGCTTGTTTATTCTGGCAAGACCGTCAAGCAAGGAATATTCTGTGTGCAAATGCAAATGAACAAACTCTTTCATCTTATTCTCCTTTGAGTATTTGTGCTATCTTTAAAATCCTTCTAAATCTGTGGTTAAGTCCGCTTTTTGTCAGCTTTAAAGTTGAAAGTTTGAGCAATTCGTCCAAACTCTCTTGCTGATTTGCAAGTCTGAGCACTGCAACTTCTTGCAAATCGTCAGGCAAACTGTCAAGCCCTATTTTTTTGTTGATAAGATTGATTGCCTCAACCTGCTTCAAACTCGCATCAACGGTTTTTGAAATATTTGCGTTTATGCAGTTGATTTGGCGATTGATGGTGTTGCGCAGCTCTCTTGTCGCCATCTCATTGGTCAAATCAAACACGCTTGAAACAGCTCCGAGCAGCGCAAGTAAATCTTTTATTGACTCGCTGTCTTTGATATATAAAACATAAATGTTTTTTCGCATGGCAATTTTTGCAATGATATTGGAATGCATCAAAATTTCTTGCACACTCTCCAAAAATTCCCGGTGCTTTGATGGAAATTCAACATGATAACCTGTGGTCGGCATTTTAGAGCCAAGCTGACTTAGTTTTATGCTTGAAGTCCCACAGCCAATAAAAGCACCCTTTAAATAGGCTATTTTGGTGTTATCGTCGCAAAGCAGATTTGAATCTGGTTTTTGATTGATTTCAACCCCCTCTCTATTTCTTTCTAGCACACCGCAATCAGTCAAAATATTGAGAGAAATGCTGGAAGGAAAAGAAATGCGATAATAAATAGTTTTGTTGATAATATGGTCATCAGAAAGACCTAATTTTAAATTTTCACCATAAAGTCTTTTCGTTAATTTATCAACAAATGAAAATAAATCTCTGGAATCAGTAACAAGTTCTGCCGACAGTCCATCACTGTTGCGGTTTAAATTGCCGCAGGCATGAAAAAGGCTTGACATAAAAGCCAGAACTTCCTGACTGTCTTGTATGTCATGCTCAAGAATCTCTTTTTTAACTTCCTTTGCAAAGCTCAATTTATTCCCCGTTTATTCTCAAATTTAGGCAATTTATCAATATTTACAATTTGATTTAAAGGCAGCCCCAGCCTAAAAATCAAGTTCATAGCTCGATTAACTTCTCCCACTTTTTCAGGGCTATGAGCATCAGAATTAACAATAAATTTAACCCCTTCTGCTGCCATAATTTCAAGCTCTTTATCTGTGAAATTTATTCGTTTGCCGTTGAGCTCGATAAGCGTCCCCTTTTCTTTAGCCATCCTTGCAACTGCCAATGTGTCAGTAGGATAGCCATAATTGAGATGAGTTATAAAATCAATCGGATATTTGTCAAGAGCTTTCAAAAAAGCTGTTGTATTTCTTGCAATACGATCTTTACTTGGCGAAAAAATTGACAAACCATTTGCCCAATTTATATAAAATAAATCTTTTGTTGTTTGCATTTTTACCAGCTTGTGAAATCCCATTGCGAGAATATCAAGAAATTCAAAATCACTTTCGACAACATCCACATCACCATTGCCTGAAGTCAAATTTGCCTCCACACCTAGCAAAATGTCAACACCTGAGATTTCTTTTGCATTCAAAATATCATCCTTAAGCTGCGGTATGTCTCTGCGACGAACACCAAACATCCAGTGCCCAAAACCATGATCTGTTATGGCAATTTGCTTTAATCCTTTTTCTTGGGCAACTGAAGCGTTTTCAAGCACTGTGCCTTTCCCATGATTTTTTCTAGAATATTTTGTGTGTGTGTGATAATCTCCAAATAATACCATACCTTCTCCATTCAAAAACGATTAAAAATCTTACAATTAAATATAACACAAAAAAATATTTTTAGCAAGAAAAGAAAGCTTCAAAATTTCACTTAAAAAATTGATTTTTAATAAAAAAAGAGTTAGTTAAACTCTTTTTATAATTCCTTGCTATTTAAAATGATTGTAACTGGTCCGTCATTATTTTGCAAGATTTTCATATCCGCACCAAATACACCTGTTTTGACAATTATTCCCTCATTTTGCAGCAATTTGCATGCTTTTTGATAAATTTTATTTGCTATTTCGGGTTGTTCAGCTTGGAAAAAACTTGGTCGGTTTCCTCTGGAACAATCTGCAAACAAAGTAAACTGACTGACCAGCAGAATTTCCCCACTTACATCATGCAAAGCAAGATTCATCTTGCCCTTTTCATCTTCAAAAATGCGTAAAGTTGAAATTTTTTTGCAAATTTTGCTGCAAACGATTTCATCATCGCCTTTTTCAACGCCAAAATAAACTACGAACCCTTTGCCAATTTGCGAAACAACTTCGCCATCAACTTTAAGCGTGGCATCAGAGACTCTTTGAATAACAGCTTTCATATCAATAACCTTCTGAGAAAATTTCTTGCACTCTTTTTAAATTCTTACGCAAAGCAATCAAAGGTTGACCGTCGCCTTGAATGCATATTTCATGTGAAATATCTTTTGTAAATATTTTTTTGTTCTCAGTTCTTACAATCATAAAATTTTCAAATTTATCGGTATGTGGACGATATACTGGAAAGCCAATTTCATCTCGAACGCAATCAGGATTTCGTGAAATAAAATTTCTGGCTGTTTCTTCTCTCTTTTTTTCGCTATTTTGCATAAATTGTTTGTGGTCTTGCACAATTTTTAAAATCCTTTCGTCAGATAAATTTGGCTCATAGAATAATCCATCTGCAAGAATTTCTTTAAAAATAACTTCTCTGTCAGAGTCATCCACCACGCACTTTGGCAAATTTTCTTGAGCATAGTTGAAATTTAAGTAAAATAAATCTTTTGACAACTTGTTTATTTTATCAATAAGGCGGATAGGATAATTTTCTCTTTTAAAAAACTCCATAAAATCCTGCATGCCATACTGATTATCTTTAAAGATCTCTACTTCATAGTATTTTTTGTTAAAATTGTAAAATTTATAAGTTGCAGATGCAGGTGTGATCACCAGCTTTGCCATTTCTTTTTCATCATAAAAAGTTGTTTGTATATTTTCCATTTTTCTCATTCCTTAAATATCATATTATCAGAAAAAATCAGTTTTGTCAAGATTTAATGGGGGTTGACAAATTTTGAAAGTTATATTATTATATTTATAAGGAGAATCTCAATGAACAAGGTAAAAAATACTGAAAGGGAATATTTTTTGTTGAAAACAAATGAAATTAAAGAGGAACTTGAATATTTATCTAAGGAATTTAAAAACAACAAATATTGTCTTTCAAGCGATGCTTCATGGGACTGGAAAGTAGTTGAAATCTCTTTAATAAAGGCAAATAAACTTGCATTAAATCTGCAAAAATCTGCAAAAAATTTAAAAACTTCTTTGCTTGGTTCCTTTCAAATAAAACGTCTGCATCAAATTTTAATAAAATTAATTTCTTATAAAGAGGATATAAAGCAGGCGATCATCTCGCTTAAGACATTGGAAGAAGAAAATTTCAATTAAAAAAAAGCACTTCAAATGAAGTGTTTTTTTAAATAAGTTCAATAACTGCCATTTCAGCACAATCCCCTCTGCGAGTGCCAAGTTTGATGATGCGAGTGTAGCCCCCGCCTTGACCAACTTCTTTTGCTCTTGCAGCATATTTTGGAGCATAAACATTGAAGATTTTTTCTAGCAATGGGTGATTGATGTCTTTTGTTCGGGCCTTGTAAGCTTCAATAGCTTCTTTTGGCTTTCTTTGTTCTTGTCTGTCAAACAAGTAAGACATAATCTGTCTGCGAGCATGCAACTTCTTTGGTCCGTCATTTGAGACAACCTTTGTCACTTTTACGCCCTTTTCATCTTTCACTTGCTTTTCAACTTTTGCGATATCCTCATAAGAGTTGATAGCAAGAGTCAATATCTTTTCAGCTTTGCTTCTTACAGACTTTGCTTTTGCAAGAGTGGTCTCAATTTTGCCCAGCCACAAAAGGTCTGAAACTTGTCCACGAATAAGAGAATTCTTTTCTTTGCTTGGTCTATTTAATTTAGCGTTAGCCATAATTTTCTCCTTTTATGAAAATTAGTCTTCGTCCTTGCAAAGAGAAAGTCCATAACTTTCAAGTTTTGCAATAACTTCGTCAATAGATTTGATGCCAAGGTTTTTAACTTTGAGCATATCGGCTCTTGATTTTTTAGTCAAATCCTCGACAGTATTTATTCCTGCTCTCTTCAAGCAGTTGTATGAACGAACAGAAAGATCCATTTCTTCAATAGGAAGTTCCATAATCTTAACTTGCTTATCTTCTTCCCTTGAAACAAGAATTTCGCTTGATGCAAGTTGAGAACAAAGTTCAACAAACAAATTGACATGTTCCATCACAATTTTGCCTGCAAGTGCAACAATTTCTCTTGCAGATGTTGTTCCATTTGTTTCAACTTCAAGAGTCAGTTTGTCATAATTAACGCTTTGTCCTACACGAGTGCTTTCAACATTGAAATTTACTGTCTTTACAGGTGAGAAAATTGAATCCATTGCAATAAAATCAATATTGTCGAACTTTGCCTTGTTGACAGAGCTTGGTGTATATCCTCTGCCGTTGCCAATCATAACATCCATATCAAGCACAGAGCCTTCGTCCATCGTGCAAATATGAATGTCTGGAGTCAAAATCTCGACTTCGCTGTTTGATTCAAAATCTTTTGCGGTAACTTCGCCTGCTCCAGATTTTCTAAGATGCAAATACGTGATGAAATCATCATTATTGTTTTCGCATTTAACAGCCATGGTCTTAAGGTTTAAGATGATGTCAACAACATCTTCTGTAACCCCTCTGATTGTTGAAAATTCATGAGCAACGCCGGCAATACGCACTGCGATTGGGGCTGAACCTGGCAGAGCTGAAAGAAGAGTTCTTCTCATTGCATTGCCAAGTGTGATTCCGTAGCCTTTTTCAAGTGGTTCAACAACAAATCTAGCAAAACTGCCGTTGTCTGTTTCTTCACAAGTTATTTTTGGTCTTTCCATTTTCATAAACAAATTCCCTCCGTTATTATCTCGAATACAATTCGATAATAAGTTGTTCTTTGATATCGGAGTCGATATCTTCTCTCTTTGGAAGTGCTATAATTTTTCCTGAGAGAGTGGCTGGATCAAATTCCAACCATTTTGGTGTAACAATTTTCGTTTCTCTCAAAGCTTTGAAAGCATCGATGTCTTGTTTGTTTTCTTTGATTGCAATCACGTCCCCTTGTTTTACAAGGAATGATGCGATGTCAACGCGTTTGCCATTAACAGTGATATGTCCGTGGTTTACAATTTGACGACATTGTTTTCTGCTCGCTCCAATTCCCATTCTGTAAACAACATTGTCTAGTCTGCGTTCAATAAGAGAAAGCATATTTTCGCCTGTAACACCTTTCATCCTTTCAGCAGTTTCATAATATTCTCTAAACTGCTTTTCTAAGATGCCATACATCCTTTTAACTTTTTGTTTTTCACGAAGTTGTGTGCCGTATTCTGAGAAAGCAACTCTGCGTTTTGAATTTCCATGTTGACCAGGGATAACAGGTCTTCTTTCCATAGCGCATTTTTTGCTTGTGCAACGCTCACCCTTAAGGAAAAGCTTGCACCCTTCGCGTCTGCACTGACGGCAGTCAGGTTGAATAGTTCTTGCCATTTTGTTATCTCCTTTTAAATTCTTCTTGTTTTAGGAGGTCTGCAACCGTTATGTGCGATTGGCGAAACATCCTTAATCATAGTAACATTGAGGTCGCAATTTGCGATTGAACGAATTGCAAGTTCTCTGCCACTGCCTGGACCTTTAACGAAAACTTCAACACTTTGGATGCCGTGTTCTTTTGCAACCTTAGCAGCATCTTCAACACAAGATTGAGCAGCAAAAGGAGTGCTTTTCTTTGATCCTTTAAGCCCAAGCTTGCCTGATGAGCACCAAGAAAGAACATTGCCATCGCAGTCTGAGAAAGTCACGATAGTGTTGTTAAAAGAGGTCTTGATATGCACTTGACCTTGAGAGATATTTTTTGAAATTCTCTTTTTAGTTTTTGTAGTTTTATTAACCATTTTTTTAGTAGCCATAACTCAAATCTCTCCTTACTTACCTTTCTTAGAACTTCCAGCAACAACTCTTTTTGGACCTTTTCTGGTTCTTGCGTTGTTTCTTGTGTTCTGACCACGAACAGGCAATCCTTTGCGATGTCTGATGCCACGATAGCAACCAATTTCGCCAAGTTTTTTGATGTCCATATCGACTTTTTTACGAAGTTCACCTTCAACAACCACATTGTGTTCAATATAGTTACGAAGCTTAGCAACTTGATCATCAGTCAAATCTTTGACACGAATGTCTGCACTAATGCCTGTTGCTTCACAAATTTTGTTGGAAGTAACTCTTCCAATTCCGTAGATATAAGTAAGTCCTAGTTCCAATCTTTTTTCTCTAGGTAAATCTACACCAGCAATTCTTGCCATTTAATACGTCCTCCAATTTTAATTTTTAGCCTTGAACCTGTTTGTGTTTTGCAGATTTTGAGCAGATGACCATAACTTTTCCATCACGCTTGATAACTCTGCATTTATCACAAATTGGCTTAACAGATGCTCTAACTTTCATAATGTCTCCTTTTTAGCCCTTATCTCTCCAGGTGATTCTGCCCTTTGATAAATCGTAAGGGCTCATTTCGACTTTAACTTTATCACCTTCCAGAATTTTAATATAGTTTTTTCTAAGTTTTCCTGAAAGATATGTTGTGATTTCATGACCATTTGACAGTCTGACTTTGAACATTGTGTTTGGAAGAACTTCCACAACCACACCTTCAAATTCAATTACTTCTTCTTTAGACATGCTCACTCCTTATTTGTTTTAAAAATTTTCTGATTGCACAATTGACTCGCTCATTATCATCGTCCAAAATTTGTGCATCCATTTTTGAATTTGTAAACATTTTCAAATGCTTAAAATTCTTTTTTTTCGGGTTATTTTTTTTTAGTCTTTTGCCGTCGACTAACCATGCTCTGTCTTTGTCAAGTTTTAAAACCACAAAAATTTGATTTTTTTCTTTTCCGGCGGTTGCCAGAACAACATTTCCCCTTTCCATAGTTTTTCCTTTACAAAGTCAAGATTTCAATTCCGTCTTTTGTTACATGCACAGTGTTTTCATAATGTGCTGATGGTTTGCCATCTCTTGTGATAACTCCCCATCCATCTTCAAGCAACCAAATCTCTTTTCTTCCCATGTTTATCATGGGCTCAATTGCAAGACATGCATTTTCAGTAACCAGTGGGCCATCAGTAACTTTGCCATAGTTTGGAACTTCAGGCGGTTCATGCATCTTTTTGCCAATACCATGTCCCACCAATTCTCTTACCACGGAATATCCATTGCTTTCTGCATAAACTTGAATAGCATGCGACATTTCACCCAGCCTGTGCCCAACTTTAAGGTTTTTGATTCCTTCAAAAAAGCACTGTTTTGTAACATCAATCAGCCTCTGTTTTTCTGCAGAGATTTTGCCAACAGGAAAAGTCCTTGCCGCATCTCCGTTATACCCCTTGTAGATAACTCCAAGGTCAATGCTGATTATATCTCCTTCTTTTAAAATGACATCTTCGCTCGGAATCCCGTGCACCACCATATCATTGACTGATGTGCAGATTGAAGCAGGATATCCTTCATAACCCAAGAAGGAAGGAATTGCACCACTTTCAATTATAAACTTTTTTGCCAGATTGTCAAGTTCTTTTGTGGAAATGCCAGGTTTTACAAGGGTTTCACAGTAATTAAGTGCGTCCCGTGTGATTTGACCAGCCTTTCGCATCAGAACCATCTCTGCAGGCGTCAAATTATTCATTTTGCAGCCTCTCTAAAAAAAGTTTTACAGGTTTGTAAGTTTCGCTCGGCGAATTTGCCGATGAAATTTTGAAAACCTTATCACCGTAGAAGTTTATAAGTGGTGTGATATTCTGTTTATAAACTTCCAGACGAGTTTTGATTGCTTCAGGTTTATCGTCATCACGCTGAAACAGTGGAGTTTTGCATTTGCGACAATTTCCAGTGTAGCCTTCGTGCTCTGTGTTGTCGATTTCTCCACAATTTGGGCAATTTCTTCGTGAAACAAGCCGTTTTACAATTTCGTCAAACTCAAGTTCGATTGAAATGACCGCGTCAATATCAACAATCGTTTCAAGCAGTTTTGCTTGGTTTAGAGTTCTTGGATATCCGTCTAAGATAAATCCATTTTTGCAGTCATCTTTTGCCAGCCTTTCTTTCAAGACTTTGAAAGTGACTTCATCTGGCACCAAAACACCTTTTTGTTGATACTGCCCCACTTCCTTTCCAAGGTCAGAGCCGCTTTTTGCAACTTCTCGCAAAAGGTCTCCTGTTGAAAGTTGTGGGATGTTGAAATCTTTTACAATGCTTTTTGCAAGAGTTCCTTTGCCGCTGCCAGCAGCGCCCAGTAAAACAAGTTTCACTAAAAACCTCCAAAATTTTGCAACTTTTGATTTGCTAAAGCAAACCCTAAAGTCACTATGCTTTTACAGTGGGGTTTCCCCCACTGGAAATGCTAATTTAAAAAGCCCTTATGATTTCTCATAAACATTTGTGCTGAGAGTTGTTTTTCAAGTTCGAGAGCCACCGAAACAACAATCATCAGTCCAGTTGTGCTGAAGGCGTTAATAAGAATTGATGCAGTTGTTGCCCCACCGATCGCTTTAAAAGCAAGGGATGGAACAAGTGCAATAACAGCCAAGAAAATGGCACCAAAGAGTGTGATTCTGCCTGAAATTTTACCAAGATACTCAGCCGTTGGTTTCCCAGCCCGAATACCAGGGATAAATCCGCCTTGCTGTTGAATTCTTTTGCTGATATCATTTGGATCGAAAGTGATTTTTGAGTAAAAGAAAGCAAAGAGCAAGATGAGCAGAGCTGTCAGCACAATGTATAGCCAAGAGTTTGTTCCCAGCCAGTCGCTATACCACGTTACGTCTGGCCAGAAAATTGAAATGATGAGTTGAGGGAATGTCAAAAGTGCATTAGCAAAGATAATAGGCATAACACCTGTGGCATTAACTTTGATTGGAATGTAGTTGCTTTGTCCGCCATACATTCTTCTTCCCTTGATTTGTTTGGCATACTGAACATTCACTCTTCGCTCGCCACCATCAATAAACACGATAAGAGCAAAGATTGCGATAACTGCAACCACGAAAAGCACAATATACCAAATATAATTGATGTCCGAAATTGTAAGTTGAACAGCTTGGCTAAGAGCAGTCATTGCACTTGAAAGGATACCAACGAAGATCAAAAGACTTGTTCCGTTGCCAATTCCAAGGTCGGTAATTCTTTCCCCAATCCAAACTGTAAACATTGCACCAGCAACCAAGGTGATAACCACACCGGCTCCGATAAGCCATGTTGGAAATCCGCCAAGGTTTTGATCAAGGTTGCCCGAATACGCAACTACAATTCCGATAGCTTGTGCAATAGCCAAAACTAATGCTGCAATTCTTGTGTATAGGTTTATTTTTCTTCTTCCGTCTTCGCCGCTCTTTGCCGCCCGCTCAAGAGCAGGAATAGCAACTGTAAGCAGCTGAATAACAATCGATGCCGTGATGTATGGAGAAACACCAAGGGCAAGGATAGAACAATTTGACAATGCACCACCGCTGACCATGTTCATCAGTTCAAAGAAACCAAAACTTGAGCCAGAAGTGTCGACAATGCTTGTGCTGAAACCAACGCAAGGAATCCAGCAACCTATTCTGTAGATGAAAAGTAAAAGAAGAGTGATAAGAATCTTCTTTCTTATATCTTTTACTTTAAATGCTTCGACTATTGTTTTAAACATTATAACTCCTCAATTTTACCGCCAACTTTTTCGATTTTTTCTCTCGCTTGTTTTGTAACTTTATTAGCCTTGATTGTAAGAGGTTTTGTAAGAGTGCCATCTCCAAGAACTTTAAGTCCATATGGAGCACGCTTGCCAATAAATCTTGTTTCATAAAGCAGTTCTTCAGTGATAACTGCATTAGGTTCAAAAGCTTCAAGGTCGCCAACATTGATGCAAGCATAACCCTTTCTGAAGTTTTTGTTGTTAAATCCACGAATAGGAACTTTTCTGATCATTGGAATGTTTCCACCCTCAAATCCTGGTCTAACCCCGCCACCACTGCGTGCGTTTTGACCTTTGTGTCCTTTTCCGCTAGTTTTGCCAATACCGCTGCCAATTCCTCGGCCAACTCTAACTTTTTTAGTTGTTGCACCTTTGGCAGGTTTTAAATTTTCAAGTTGCATAAATAGTCCTCCTACTTAACTTCTTCCACTTTAACGAGGTGTGCTATGTGGTGGAGACTGCCTCTTATGGCATCATTGTCAGGGAGAAGTCTTGTTTGATTGAGTTTTTTAAATCCCAAAGCTTCAACGATCAAAGCTTGCTTTTTGTTGTAGCCAATAGCGCTTTTGATCCAAGTAACTTTAAGCATTTTTTGTTTTGCTTGAGCCATAAATTCCCCCTTTTAAATTTCTTCAACGCTTTTGCCGCGTCTTCTTGCAATTTCTTCTTTTGTTTTAAGCCCCATAAGTCCTTCAAAAGTTGCCTTAACAACATTTATGCTGTTGGAAGAACCATGACGCTTTGTAACGATATTGTTGATTCCTGCAAGTTCAATAACTGCACGAGCTGAACCGCCAGCAATAACTCCTGTTCCGGCTGGAGCTGGCATCAACAAAATCTTTGTTGATGAGAATTTTCCGATTGTTTCGTGTGGAATAGTTGATTCAACAATAGGAACAAGTTTCATATTTTTCTTAGCAATAGTGGTTGCCTTTTCAATAGCACCACTCACTTCTTTGCTTTTGCCGATTCCAATTCCAACTTTGCCTTTTCGGTCGCCAACAACCACCAAAGCTGAGAATCTAAGAGTTCGTCCGCCTTTTACAACTTTTTGAACTCTTCTCACGCATACAACTTTTTTGTCGATGTCGCTTTGCTCTCTTCTTGGAGCTCTGTCTCTGCGGTCTTGTCTTGGTTTTTGAGCTGGTTTTTTGCTTTTAGAAGAAACTTCTTCTGTGTTTTGCGCTGTGATTACTTCATTTTCTGCCATAATTTCCTCCTAAAACTTAAGTCCAGCTTCTCTAGCTCCATCAGCCAAAGCCTGAACGCGACCAATATAGATGTAACCGCCTCTGTCAAAAACAACTTCGTTGATTTTTTTCTTAAGAGCACGTTTTGCAATTTCTTGCCCAACAATTTTTGCTTGTTCGCTCTTAGATTTGCCTTGGCAAAGTTGTTTGATTTCTTTTTCAAGAGTTGAAGCAGAAACAAGAGTCTTTTGATTTTCGTCATCAATGATTTGAGCATAGATTTGGCTGAGAGAACGATAAACGCAAAGTCTTGGTCTTGCCTTAGTTCCGCTCAGTTTTCTTCGCACTCTTTTATGACGATTAAGTCTTTCTTGATTTTTATCTATTTTCTTAATCATACTTTAGCTCCTATTTCTTACCTTTTCCGGCAGTTTTTCCGACTTTTCTGATAACCACTTCGTCAGAATATCTGACTCCGTAGCCGTGGTATGGCTCAACAGGTCTTATATCTCTGATATTAGACGCAAATTGTCCAACTTTTTGTTTGTCAATTCCGCTGACAACAATTTCTGTAACAGATGGAGTTGTAACTTGCAAATCTGAAGGAACAACAACTTCAACTGGATGTGAGAAACCAAGGTTCATCACAAGTTTGTTTCCGCTTACAGATGCTTTATAACCTACTCCCGAGATTTGCAAGCCTTTTTTAAAGCCTTCGCTCACTCCAACAACCATGTTGTGTGTAAGAGCTCTGTAAAGTCCATGTTTTGCATTTGCATCAGCAGTTTGTTTTGCAATTTCAAAAGAAAGATTTTGTCCATCAATTTTCACTGCAATTGTTTTGCTGATTTCTTGACTCAAAGTGCCTTTAGGCCCATTTACAGTAAGAACATCGTTTTCAAATTTAGCAGTTACGCCAGCAGGCATAACAATAACCTTTTTACCTATTCTTGACATAACTTCCTCCTTACCATACATAAGCAAGAACTTCGCCACCTACACCAAGCTCTCTAGCAGTTTTGTCAGTAACAATTCCTTTGTTTGTTGAAATTATTGCAATTCCAAGACCGCTGATAACCTTTGGAAGTTTTTCCTTTTGGGCATAGATTCGAAGACCTGGCTTAGAAATTCTTTTGAGACCTTGAATAACACTGTCGCCAAACTCGTCGTATTTGAGAACAATTTGGATATTTCTTTTGTTGCCATCTTTAACTTCTTCAAAAGAAGAAATGTAACCTTCTTGCAAAAGAATTTTTGCAATAGCAAGTTTTTCATTTGAAGCAGGAACGCTTACTGTTTCGTGTTTTGCTGAAAGCGCATTGCGAATTCTTGTGAGCATATCTGCAATTGGATCTGTAACTAACATTTCATTCCTCCTTCTTACCAACTTGACTTTTTCACGCCAGGGATTTCACCCTTGTTTGCAAGTTCTCTGAAACAAATTCTGCAAATGCCATATTTCTTAAGCACCGCATGTGGTCTGCCGCAGAGTGAGCAGCGAGTATAGGCGCGGGTTTTGTATTTTGGTGTTCTTTTTTGTTTTTCAACTAATGCTTTTCTTGCCATATCATTCTCCTATTTTGCAAAAGGCAGTCCAAGTGCCTTCAAGAGTGCTTTTGCTTCTTTGTCAGTTTTTGCAGTAGTAACAAAAGTAATATCAAAACCTCTGATTTTTTCGACTTTTTCATATACAATTTCTTGGAAAATAAGTTGTTCCTTAATTCCCATAGAGTAGTTTCCTTTTCCATCAAATGATTTGTCAGAAATTCCTCTAAAGTCTCTCACTCTTGGAAGAGCGATTGCTGTGAGTCTGTCAAAGAACTCATACATTCTTTCTCCTCTGAGTGTGACTTTTGCACCAATTTTTTGACCTTCTCTAAGTGAGAAGTTTGAAATTGATTTTTTTGCTGTTGTAACGATTGGCTTTTGGCCAGAAATCACAGCAAGTTCGTCAACTGCGATATTGAAGCTTTTTGAATTTCCCTTAACGTCGCCAAGACCCATGTTGAGAACAATCTTCTCAAGTTTTGGAACTTGGTTGACATTTTTATAGCCAAATTCTTTGATAAGAGCTGGAACAACTTCTTTTTTATACTTAGCTAAAATTCTGTTTTCTTGTTTTTCCATATTTTAAACTCCTACTTGCTTTCCTTTGCAGTTGTCGACTTTTTTGGTGCAGCTTTTTTTGCTGCTGGTTTTTTCTCTGCAGTTTTTTCTGTCTTTTTTGCTTCAACAGTTTTTTCTGCAGATTTTTCTTCTTTCGCTTTTGCGATAGATTTTTTTGCTTCTTTTTTTGTTTGTTTTACAAACTCTTTATCAAGGCTTGCTCCGCATTTTTTGCAAATTCTAGCCTTTTTGCCATCAATCTCTTTGTGCGCAATTCTTGTTGCTTTTCCGCAAACTGGGCAGACAACCATAACATTTGAACCGTCAATCGGTGCTGGTTTTTTCACGATTCCGCCTTTGTCTTGTTGAGACTTTGGCTTTTGATGTTTGGTAACAATATTAACATTTTCAATCAAAACTTTGTTTTTATCAGAGTAAACTGCACTAACTTTGCCAGATTTACCTTTATCTTTTCCGGTGATAACATAAACTGTATCGCCTTTTTTAATGTTCATCTTCATAGCAGCAACTCCTTTTAAATAACATCTGGTGCAAGAGAGATAATTTTCATGTATCCTCTATCACGCAGCTCCCTAGCAATTGGTCCAAACACACGAGTTCCTCTAGGTTGTTTTTGATTGTCGATGATGACTGCAGCATTTTCATCAAATCTAATGTGAGAGCCATCTGTTCTGCGAAGGCCTTTTGAAGAGCGAACGATAACAGCTTTGACAACATCTCCTTTCTTTACTGTTCCGCCAGGAATAGCTTTTTTTACTGACGCAACAATAACATCGCCGATGTTTCCACTTCTTCTGAAAGAGCCACCTAAAACTCTGATGCACATAATTTCTTTTGCGCCAGTGTTGTCGGCAACTTTAAGTCTTGTTTGTGGTTGAATCATAACTCTTCCCTCCTACTTAGCTTTTTCAACAATTTCAACAACTCTGAAGTGCTTATCTTTGCTCAGTGGTCTTGTTTCCATAATTTTTACGGTATCACCAACTCTGCATTGATTAAGCTCGTCATGAGCCTTGAACTTTTTGCTTTTCTTTACGACTTTTTTGTAAATTGGGCTTTTAACTCTTGAAACAACTTCAACAACGATTGTCTTGTCCATTTTGCCAGCACTCACAACCACGCCTTGTCTAGTCATTCTTTCATTTCTAATTGTTTCCATTGTTACCTCCCTCGGCAATTTCCTTTTCTCTTATAACGGTTTTTACTCTTGCAATATCTTTTTTGATATTATGAATTGCCATTGGGTTTGCAAGAGATCTAGTAGCATGAGAGAAACGAAGATTAAATAATTCGCTGTTAAGCTCTTTAAGCTTTGCGTTTAACTCACTAACCGTCAAAGTTTTAATTTCATTAATTTTCATCTTTCACACCACCTTTATCTTCTTCTTTCTTCACAAATTTTACTTTGCAAGGAAGTTTGTGTCCAGCAAGTCTGAGTGCTTCTTTTGCAGTTGCTTCGCTCACCCCTTCGATTTCGAAAAGAACTCGACCAGGTTTTACAACAGCAACCCAAAATTCAGGTGAACCTTTACCAGAACCCATACGAGTTTCAGCAGGCTTTTTTGTTACTGGCTTGTCTGGGAAAATTTTAATCCAAACCTTACCACCACGACGAATGTATCTTGTCATGGCAATACGAGCAGCTTCAATTTGATTTGACTTGATCCAGCATGGCTCGCAAGCAACCATTCCATAGCTGCCATATGCAAGAGTGTTGCCTCTTGTTGCCTTGCCTGTCATTCTGCCTCTGAAAACTTTTCTTCTTTTAACTCTTTTAGGCATTAACATTGTTAGCTCCTCCTTTTTGACCAGGTTTTCCAAGGATTTCGCCCTTATAGATCCAGCACTTTACACCGATTTTTCCAATCATAGTGTAAGCGGCAGTTTCGCCATAGTCAATGTCTGCTCTAAGAGTATGAAGTGGAACAGAACCTCTGAATTGTTTTTCAGTTTGAGCTTTTTCGTTTGCTTTTGCAAGCACGCCGCTAACTTGAACTTTACATCCCTTAGCACCTGCTTTCATAACTCTTTCAATAGCTAGTTTTAATGCTCTTTTTGCAGCAACACGTTTCTCAATTTGAGAGGCGATTGATTCTGCAACAAGCTGAGCATCAAGATCAGGTTTTTTGATTTCTTTAACATTAACAACCAAAAGTTTTACTGGTCTGATAAGTTTTGCGATTTCCTTCTTGATGTTTTCAATTCCTGCACCTTTTGTCCCGATAATCATACCGGGTTTTGCAGTGAAAATATTGATAACAAGTTTGCTCTCAGTTCTTTCAATAGTAACCTTTGAAATTGAGCAAGCCTTATACTTCTTTGTGATGAAGTTTTTGACTTCTTGGTCTTCTTTAAGGTTTGCAGCAAAAGTTTTCTTGTCTGCATACCAAGTTGAATTCCAATCTTTATTGATGCCAACTCTAAGTCCTATTGGACTAACTTTTTGTCCCATTTTAGCCTCCTACCACTTCATCTAACACAATTGTGATGTGCGAAGTTTTCTTGAGAATTCTGTCTGCCCTTCCTCTTGCTCTGTATGCAATACGCTTAAGCAATGGCCCGTTTGTTGCGTAAGCTTCTGCAACAACCAAGCTATCAATATTTTTTCCTTGATTGTTTTCTGCGTTTGCAATTGCGCTTTTAAGAACATTCAAGCTCTCTTCAGCTGCTTTGTCAGGCATGTTTTCAAGGATTGCAACAGCAGTTTCAGCCTTTTTGCCACGAATAAGGTCAAGAACAATCCTAACTTTTGAAGGACTGATTCTGATATATTTTGCAACAGCAAAAGGTCTTTTGTCTTTGTTTTCTGCGCGTTTTTGCGCTTTTTGTCTAATTCTTGTAGCCATTTTTCACCTCTTATTTGCCTTTCTTTGCAACTGACGACTTTTTAGTGTGTCCCTTATAAGTTCTTGTTGGAGAGAATTCTCCAAGTTTA
>CAMMDQ010000008.1 GCA_946495675.1 uncultured Bacillota bacterium
GGTAGCGATGTATGGAAGGGATAAATGCTGAAAGCATCTAAGCGTGAAGCCCACCACAAGATTAGATATCCCATAACTTAAGTTAGTAAGAACCGTTGTAGACTACAACGTTGATAGGTCGGAGGTGTAAGCACAGTAATGTGTTCAGCTGACCGATACTAATAGTTCGAGGGCTTAATCACGGACACTTAGCATCAAGTTTCTGTTATGTAGTTGTCAGGGTTTTATTTAAAACCTTGAATTTGATTATATTTTATTGACTTTCATATGCCAATTTGATATAATAAAAAAGTAAAGTTTAGTAATTCCAAGTGAAAACTTGAAGTTATACCATTTCCAGTGGCGATAGAGAAAAGGATCCACCTGTTTACATTCCGAACACAGAAGTTAAGCTTTTCATCGTCGAAAATACTTGGCTGGCGACGGCCCGGGAAGATAGAACACTGCTGGAATACCATCAGACCAACCGCATGAGGTTGGTTTTTTGTTATAAAAATTATATTTGATAAACACTTTAGCAGTGTTCTGCAAGGTTTTTCAACCTTGCTTGCACTGCCGTGCAAATCTTCCCGGGAGAAATGGGAAGATAAGCCCCAGTCTTGCGAAGAAGGAGTGGGCTTGCGAAAAAGTTGACACTTTTTCTAATGAACACTGCTGGAATATTATTATGGCAGACATAAGGGTCTGTGTTTTCTTATAAATTTTAATAATTTATTAATAATTGGGGGGTGACAAATAAGTTATGTTATAACGCTTTTGTAATTAAAAGAAGGAGGAAATTATGAAGAAAATTACAATTTATACAGCATATGCAGGTCATGACACTTGGGACGGCGCAAGCTGGTCTAAATTAGCATCTTTTTCAAATCGCGAAGATGCATGCAAAGCAAATTGTCAAAAGAAGAAATAGATCTTTTAGGATTAGAAAAATAAATTCAAGTAAAAATTTTTAATAGGCATATTTGCCTATTTTTTATTTAAATTGGGTGTTTTTGTAGTTTTTATTTTGAAGTAAAAGTTGATAAAATACAAATTTCGTATTTTTCTATCTAGTTTTCTACTTGAAAAAAATACTCAAGTATGGTATAATGAATATATGAAATTTACAACAAATAACATAAGTCAAACAGTGGTCCTGGACGGATTTGTATTGCCGCAAACTCTGTGGTATTTTGGCGGCAAATATCAATTGATCTCTGGAGAAAATTTAGTATATAATTTGGTGGAGAAAAACAAACAGAGCTTCGATTCCATAAATAAAAAAATGGGCAATAGACTCGGCAAATTCGAAGATTTTAAGTTTGGCGAAGTGATAAAAGCAGAAAAGCTTGTTGAAAAGTTAAAAGACTCAAAGAACAAAGTTATCAGAGCCTATTATTTGACTTGTTTAAATAGAGAACTAAACAAAAAATATGATTGTTATAGAAAAATTTTTGGTGTTAGCATTCCTACAAGCTATATAAAATCACGATTTAAAAGCCTGGATTATATTAAGCCTTATTTTGAAAGCCAAAAATTGCTTAAAAATGATCTTGAAAAAGGAAATAAAGATGAAAAATAAAGAAAAAGATATCGAAGGGATTAAAAATCACGAGCATTTTG
Organism: uncultured Bacillota bacterium; assembly: GCA_946495675.1. Classification (GTDB taxonomy): domain Bacteria; phylum Bacillota; class Clostridia; order Christensenellales; family UBA1242; genus Caccovivens. Next base: position 1,603 of record CAMMDQ010000008.1, read on the forward strand.
TTGATATTTTTAAGGAAATTGACATTTTGAAAGATAATTTAACCGAAAACACAGACACTGCTTTTGAAATTTTGAAAATGTTTGATAAAAATGATGATCAAGAAAGTGTGGATGTGCTTCGCATCACATGCAGCAACATTCTTGATTGCGAACAACTTGCAAAAGATAAGATTGGGGAATATGAAACTTTAAAAGAAGATGTTTTAAAAAACGGCGGAAACAATTTGCAGCAAAAACAAGCACTTGAAATATTGAAAAATCTAAAAAAACTTGAAGCGAGTTCGACAAAACAATTTAATCAACTTCTAAACTTGAGTTCTTCAATAAAATAGGGGGCACAATGGACGCAAGAGATGAATTTTTGGAAATTTTTTACGACAATGTTGATCGTGAAGGAGCCGACAAACTTTTGGAATGGCTTGAAAAAAGCGATTTTTTCACAGCTCCTGCGAGCAGTCGAAGACACAACTGTTTTAAGGGTGGCTTATGTGCACATTCTGTGAATGTTTACAAACGATTTGTCAAACTTATTCAGGGACAATTTGGTGAAAACTGGCAGGAAAAGATCAGCCCGGAAAGTGTTGCAATTATGGCCCTGCTCCATGATGTTTGCAAGGTTGACACATATAAAGAAGATGTCAAAAATGTGAAAATTGATGGTGTTTGGACTCAAAAGCCTTACTATAGGGTGGAAGATGGTTTGCCTTACGGGCATGGTGAAAAAAGTGTTTATATCATTTCAGCTTTTATCAAATTGTCGCGCGAAGAAGCCCTTGCCATAAATTGGCATATGGGAGAGTATGATTTGCGTGTTAAAGGTGGATCTTATTCGGTTGCTGAAGTTTATTATCGATATCCCGTAGCATTTTTACTTCACATTGCTGATCTGATGGCGACATATTTAGACGAAAAAGTGGAAAATGAATAAACTTTTTAGCATAAAATTAGGTATTAGAACACAATATTTGCATTTTTTTAAAAAGGCATATTGACAAAAAGGCTGTTTTGCTATATAATATATGTGAAAATAAGGAGGGATTTATGGCTGTGGCTGAAAGAGCTAAAGAACTGGGTAAAGTTTTGGAGTGCGAAAGTAATATTTCTTCTTTCAAGACTCAATTGCTTAGTTACTCTACTTTTGTAAGACAAATGGAAAAATTGGCTGGAGATAACAAAGAGCTATCTTCTTTGCTGGATAAAATTGACTTAATTTCTCATTCAGCTCTTAAAAATCTTGATATTGTTGAAAAGCATTTGTCTATGGCAACAACAGATGAAGATCTTCCACAAGAGATGCTGGATTATATTGAATTTTTTGGAATTGGTTTAGCTGATGATGGTAAGAAATCTGCTATAAAGAAAAGTTTAAGTGTTGATCTTGCTATTGAAATAGAGGGCGAAAGTTTTGATTTGAATTTGTCAACAATTGAAGGATTGCAAAAACAAATCACATCAAAAAATGCTCAATATTTAAAAATAGCGAAAGCAGCTCAAGAGATCGCTCCATCAGTTGCAGTTGTAAACCAAGCTTTGAATAAACTTGGAAAAATTGATGACCCTGCAGGTAGAGACACTATTGCAGGACAGATCAACGCATATAGAGATAATTATAACTGGAAAACTACTGAAGCGAAAAAAGTTCTTGCAGAATTGGATGCTATCTATCCAGCCCTCTATAAAAATTTTACTGATGTTAAGGATCTGCTTGCTGAAATAGCTGCGGGAGAAACATTGCTTAGCGATCAAAAATGTGAGGGGTTGATTGATGCGATAAATTTCTTGACTGGAAATTCTGATTTATATGATGGCGAAAACCGTCAGCCAGAAATTATAACGAAAGTTGATGTTTCATTTAAAAAGAATGCCTTTGCAAAAACAGAAAAGCTTTCAGATGATGTCAATATGAATACTCTTGAAGCGAAATTGGGTAAAGCAAAAGATATTTTTAGTCAATTACCTAGCCACCACAAGAAAGGCAGCACTGCAAATAAGGTGGTTAAAGTTGTGGCAGGAGTGTCTGCTGGACTTATCGCTGCTGTGTTGATTGCAGGCGGAGTTTATCATGGTGTCAAAGCAGCTAAAGAATCGGGTGCAATTATATATCAAGACGAATTAAATTCACAACAGGAAGAACAACAAAAAAATATTGCTTCTATAAGAAAAAATATTTCGGATTATATTACTCAGGTGAATGGCATGATAGATAGTGTTGTAAGTAATTCTGAAAATTGGAGCGCTAGAGTGGGCGGCGACAAGGCTTTGGAAGACCTGAAATCTTACCAAGACGGAACAAACGAAAATCTTGTTAATCTTAATGACTATAATGTAGATGCATTAGCAACAAATGAATTGAGTGCTGCACAACAACTTTACGCACAAGCAACAACAGCATACAATGCTATTATAAATGATCTAACTGATATTGAAGAATCTGTTGGTGGCTTTAAAGATGTTAATGTTTCAAATGCTATTATAGAAGGCATTTCACAAGACAGTTTGAAGGACTGGCAGCAAGCTTTTACAAAAAGTCAGGTACTTGCGATTAATATTTCAGACATTCGTACTCAAGAAGACGGAGATTCTGCACTCGTGCAAATAGTTTTCCAAAAGGATAACGGAGAAAGATACATTTCGGAAGGAGAAGTTGCAGGAGTTTCAGCATATTATCAAGACGGAAGCCTTTCTGCCGACGATATTTCTGCTATGCTTCAAAACAAGCAAGGCAACGTGCAATCTTACAAAGATTACTCTACAAGCTTCGGTTTTGGTGATACAGTATTCATCTACGGTATAGAAAATGTTTTATCAGGGCGAGAAGGTGCATCAGTGGAATATCAGGTATACTCTTCAACTGGTCAACTTGTTACCCGCGGAGAGATTCTTTACAACAATATTTCTCAAAACGCAACAAAAGATATGATTTTGCAAGCTGTTGAAGATGCGATCTATGGTCAAAACGAAATGTAAAAAGACTGTTTTAAACAGTCTTTTTTCTTTGTAAAAAATATTGGTTTTAGTTTAAAATGCGCAATAAAAAAGCACCATAATCAAGTTACGATGCTCAAAATTTGGTGGAGAATATCGGAATCGAACCGATGACCTCTTGCTTGCAAGGCAAGCGCTCTAGCCAGCTGAGCTAATCCCCCATTTGTTTTGCTTAGTTATGATAGCACATTGCAATCAAAATGTCAACAAATTCATGCAAAAATTATATAATTTTATATTCGCAATTTATTTTTTATTGCTTTTACATATAATATGTATATAAAAAACTTAGAATATTGCAAAAAATTTAAAAATAGCTATTGAAAAATCATTTTGTTTGTGATATAATTAAAGCAAGATTGGAGGGAATATGTCAAATAAATTATTGAAAATTTTAGCAATTTGCATTTTTGCGACTCTGATTCCTGTTGCTATTGTGGCTATCGCAATGGCTGCGACAATGTCTGCACCATTTACTGTAGCGGTAGAACTTAAGGTGGATGAAGAGGCCGTAGGTTCATATTCAAAAGAGATTTCAATTTCAGTTAATGATAGAGCACGCGATGGTTCTTCTGTTGGCGTAAAGGCAGGGGACAAAGTTACAATTTCGTTTAGTGGCAATGCTTATGACGTTGAAGGTTTTTATGCAGGCAATTCTTCTTCTGTAAACGAAAGCTCACAGCCACTTACAGAAAAAGGGCAAGCAACTTATTCATTTACCGTTGCAAATTCTGCAACTATCACAGTTTGGGCAAACGCAAAAACTTTTGATGTTTCTTATGTTGATGCTGAAGGCACTCCGGTTGCCACAGCTGAAACACTGCTTTATGGTGCTGAACTTGAAGTGATGCCGGGTGCAAACTTTGCCGGCTGGCAAGTAGTATCAGCTCCAGAAGGTGTTCGAGTTGATAATACAATTTACACCCAAGCAACTTTCAGTGTAAGCGGATCTTATACTCTCAATCCTGTTTATCAAGAATTTATAACTATCAACTATTATGACGGAGACACACTTATTGCACAAGATACAGTTTATCAATCTGAATACGAAGCCTATGCTTTGCGTGGGGCAGATGATGAAAAAGTTGCTGAGGCAGTTGAAGCTGGCTATGCCTTTGTTGGCTGGGAAAATAATGTCGGAGACGCAGTTGCAGATGTTCCTGCTTATGTGATCGGTGAAGAATACAATCTTTATCTTGCACAGGAAACAATTTCTTACACTGCAGATGTGAAATTCCACAAAAATTCTAATGAAATATCGGAGATAACATTCGATGTTGAAAACGGTTTTGCACAGTATCAAACAAGAGACAATTACACACTTGCAGGCTTTGAGTTTGAAGGAACACTTTATAACTATACAGTTTCTAGCGGTGTGATCGATTATGTTAGCGATTTGCAAGAAAAACTTTCTGTAAAAATTGCACAGACTCTTGCGGATCCTTCAACTCATGCACAACTGACTGCTGTTTGGGATGCAAATCTTACTGCTCTTGAAGGCTATACAACTTTTAACTTTATCTTTGTGCCTGCGGCTAATGGTGATAGAGATGCAAATATCAATGTAATGCTTCCTGGCGGAGAACTTCAAGCTCTTGAACAAAAAGAAGAATATGGAATTACTTTCGGTAGAGACGAAGAATATGATTTAAATCAAACACTTTATTCTTTCTTAATTGGTTCTGACGATGCTATGATATATTTGCCAAGCGGAGAATCAACAGATTACACTATTTCATATTCTATTGAAGAAGGCGGATCTATTATTCCAGGAATTGAGAAGGATGCAACCTTTGCTGAGTTTATACAATCGTTGGTTGATTATGGTGGCTACTCAGACAGAGCTCCAGTTTATATCTATTTCAATTTCAGCTAAAATAAAAAAACAGGTTTTAAACCTGTTTTTTTAAGTTAAAACTTAATAATTTTAATCATCGGCAATACAAATAGCTCGAGTTTGTTGTTTCTTGGAGCAAAACTGTGAAAAGACCTTCTTTGTAATAGAACCTTGTAGCCTTCCACCGCTCGCTTTGCTCGCCTTGCCTGTCGGCAATAAAAAAAGGACCTTAA